>JBHOQN010000098.1:0-4638 GCA_042408965.1 Ktedonobacteraceae bacterium | reverse complement strand
GCAGCGGGCGCGATTCATCTTCGTACGGGCGCGATTCATCGCGCCCCTGTCCATCGCGATTCATCGCGCCCCTGTCCATCGCGATTCATCGCGCCCCTGTCCATCGCGATTCATCGCGCCCCTGTCCATCGCGATTCATCGCGCCCCCATCCATCGCGATCCATCGCGCCCCCATCTCCGCTCGACTCGTTGCTCTCGGCAGGATGGGAGCCGGCGACCGTCGGGGGCCAGACGGCGCGCTGGCGGCCGGGCACAAGAACAGGGCGCGATGAATCGCGCCCCTACGGGCTACGGGTGCCCTCTCCCGTTCGTCTGAGCGCGGTGGATCGCGCCCCTGTCCATCCCGATGGATTGCGTTCCCCTTCGCGCTCCGGCTCATCCGCGGCAGCGGGCGCGATTCATCTTCGTCCGGGCGCGATCCATCGCGCCCCCGTCCATCGCGATCCATCGCACCCCTGTCCATCCCGATGGTTCGCGCCCCCATCGTCGGCGGCCCGCCCCGCCTGTTCGTACCCCTTCGCACCACGGCTCGCCGACCCCTCCGTCCTGCCCCGCTCGCAGGAGGAACAGGACCGCCTCGAACTGCAGCACTATGCCCTGCGCCGCCTCCTGGGCGGTCACGTCCTCGCTCCCGTCGCCCAGCCCCGCCAGCTCCTCGACGCTGCCTCTTCTAGAGCAGCCTATGCAAAACCATTATACCTGGTCATCCGTAGCTCCTATGAGCCGATACGTGTCTCAGTAATCGATGGCCTTCATCTCCAGTGCCTCAGTAAGCCTCCTTCTACTACGGCCTATTTTATTTTCTAAATCTTGTAAATATGTATCTATAAGATATAGTCTATCTAAAAACCTTAAAAGACCCTTTTGCTTAATTTCTTGGGCAAGAGGGATAGAGAGGGCTATGCCTTCTTCTATTTCTCCTCCCTTGACAAGCGCAATGACCCGCGCGGTCTCGAGAACCAGCTCCCAGAAGCGATTCTTGGGGAGCTGGGCCTGCGCAGCATCAATGTAATAGAGCGCTGGTTTTATCTTTCCCAAATCTGCATAGCTCCGTGCGTATTCTTCATAGACCGCTGTCAGGTTATAGTGCAGAGGGATGCTGAGAGAGGTTGGATCAAGTCGATGAGCAATGGCCTCCGCTTCTTTCATAGCTCGATCGAACTCCTGCATTCGTCCCTGACGTAGGTACACACGGGCTAATAGTTGAAGGCCATTCCCTCGCACCATCTCAACTGCCTTCGGTGTAGTGTCTCGCGCCGCCTCCAGATAGCTAGCAGCTCTAGCCAGAGCCCCGAGTCTCCGATACATATCCCCCTGGTAAGTCAGGGCTAGATTGATCAAGGTATCATCCTCGAGAAGGCGCGCGGTAGCTTCCATCTGTCGGTAGTAGTGTATAGCCTGCAACGACTCCTGGGATCTGACTCCCTCAGAGACAATATAGCCTGCCGCATAAAGCGCTTTTGTGATCGGCAATAAGAGCGACATATTCCCAGAGGGCATGGTCTGAATGAGCTGCTCTATGACCGCTCGTGACTCACTTAAACGGGTTTCTTCCATCAAGTTCCAGGCATGTTGCAGAAGTTCCTCTACCTCCTCGGAAGTCTGAGGGGCAGGTCGTTGCCTGTGGAGACCAAGTTGTTCCGGATCAACCCCCAGCCGATCAGCAATGCGGTAGAGGTCTCGAATGTTGGTGAGGCGCCGCTCGCCATTTTCATACGCACGTACAGTTCGGGGTTCAACGTCAAGCAAAGTAGCGAGTTGTTCTTGCGTCAATCTATGCTGTTGACGATACCGCTTGAGAAATTGCCCGGCAGCTGAGACGACCTTCTGGTGCTGTGACGACACGGTTTGTTCCTCCTCGTCAGAAAGCAAGCTATACAAGAAATTCCACAAGCCGTACCTGTATTTTCATGCATTCCTTCTCTATACTCTTCCTCAGGCAGGTCCTGTGAGATACATAACGCTTCTAGTGTACTCCATTGAGAGCCGTTTGCATAGATGTGAACACAAGTCTTCAGGAAGGGACAACAATGGCCACAGGTTTACAATCGCTGGCAGTTGGAGCCGATTACGGCCCCTATGCGTACTGGCAGCAGTGTCATATCCGGCCTGTGTGACCGCTCGCCAAGCGGTGCAGCACTTTCAACCAGATATCCTGACAAACTAACAAGCGGACGACGATGCTTGCCATCTTGATTGACGTATGCAGAGCAGTTATGCATATGGAAAGGAGGAATCCCATGACCATTGGCATCCCACGGCGGCCGGCCGGCCCGCGCGGGTCGTCCCCGTCATTCCCATCGCAGCAGGTGGAGCAGGATTGCCTGGGGCTGCCGTTCGTACCGTTCGTAGGGGCGCGATTCATCGCGCCCCTTATGCAGAGCCATGATCAGTATAGAAAGGAGACCCCCATGACCATTGGCGTTCCACGGCGGCCGGCCGGCCCGCGCGGGTCGTCCCCGTCATCCCCATTGCAGCAGGAGAAGCGGGATCGCCTGGAGCTGCCGTTCGTCCGGGCGCGATCCATCGCGCCCCTGTCTCCGCCCACCTCGTCACTCGCGGTAGGATGGGACCCGGCGACCGTCGGGGGCCAGACGGCACGCTGGCGGCGGGGCATAAGAAGAGGGCGCGATGAATCGCGCCCCTACGGGCTCCCTCGACGGCTGGCCTCTCCCAATCCGTGCGGGCTCCCTTCGCCGGCGGCCCGCCCCGCCCGTTCGTACGTTCGTACGGGCGCGATTCATCGCGCCCCCGTCAATCCCGATTCATCCCGCCCCGGCCCGCCAGCCCGCGCAGCAAAGCGGGCCGGCGCCGGCGCCATCTCGTACGCCGGCCTACCGTCCCAAGAGGTTTTCAGCGGCTCCGCGGATGGGTCAGCAGCAAACGCAAGCGAGCCACCTCGGGCGCACTGCCAAAGGGCGAGGTCGCCAGCCGCTCGTAGAGCCGTTGCACCCGCGCCAGATTCACCTGGCTCCGGATCGCACGCGCTCGCGGCAGCGCCTCCAGCCCCAGTGTGGCGGCCTGTTCATACTCACCCAGGCGCACATAGGCCTCCGCGGCCAGCAGATCCGCATACACATTCGCACGGGTCATCCCGTTCATCTGCCGAGTTGGCAGGCTCTCCAACGCCTCCCGTGGCCAGTTGAGGGCCAGGAGCACCGCTGCCCGATCGATCTGAAAGCGCTCCCTAGTCAGCGGAAGATGATACGACTCATCCCCTGGGTTCGTCAGGGCCTCGCTCAGCCAGGCAGCCGCCTCATCCAGGTGAGCCAGCACCAACCCGGACTGGCTCGGGACCGCTGCTTGCGCCTGAGCCAATCCCCCGCGCAGCAGCAGGGCAACACGCAAATCGGCTGGCAGGCGAGGCAGGAGCCGTCGCACCTGCTGCTCGTCCTGCAGCGCTTGCCCAGCCTGACCACATTCGATCAGCGCCGTCATGCGTCGATAGAGGGCAAAGGCCACCCATGTCGGGTGCTGCAAGGACTCCGCCCAGTTCACGGCTCTGTTGAGGTGATCTAATGCCTGCTGTGGCTGTTGCTCATCGCGCAGCACCGACCCCGCCAGTGTGTGGTAGCCCACCAGCAAACGCTGGAGCTGAGGCCGATCACTCCGAGCAAAGGGCAGCGCTTCATAGAGCGCGCCCAGGGTCTGCTGGATCGTCGGCAGGGCTGGACCAGCGGTGCTCCGATCTCCTTGCAGGTTCAAGGTCTGCAAGCGATGAGCTGCCTGCTCCACATCAAAGGCCGGACGGCTGATGACCGCCGGAGCCTGCTGTGGAGCGGCCCCTGCGTGCTCTGGCTTCGAGACCTCTGCCAGGCCCAGCAACACGGGGGGAATCGCCAGGATCTCTACGAGAAATCGCCGTCGCGAGAAACTATCGAAGCCTTCATCATGATGTTCCATCAAGTTCACGTACCTTTCCGTGACGCCGAGCGCACGCGCCAGGTCGGCCTGCGTCCAGCGCTTGCCGTCAGGACGTCGTTTCAAGCGCCGGTAGTAGCGGCTTACCTGGCCTGGGCGCGGCAGGCCATCGGGGCCAGCCTCAAAGGCGGGATAGCCAAGCAGGACCCACCAGGGAGCTGCGCCAGCCTGCTCATGGCCAGCCATGCGAGCATCAGACGTTGCAGTCATCGCCGTCAGGCACTCCTTTCCATCCGCGGGCAACACAGACACTTCACGAACACCATTGCCAGTATATGCGAGGAGGGAGCGCCGTGGCAAGAGTCAAGACGCCTCAAGCAGAACTGGGAGTTCATCATCACAGAATGTCTGTGAGAAGAGGGGAAGAGCAGTGTTACCGTTATTGGTGAAGTGCACTGGTTCATGATCTTAGATCCTGGTCATCAGGAGCAAGGCATCTCAGGATGGTATCTGGTACAGTCCAGGCACAGAGAGGAAGGGAGTGCATCGACCATGCTGTCGTTCCAATCGATCAGTCTCTCGATGATCTCTTATTACCTGACAAACTAACAAGCGGACGACGATGCTTGCCATCTTGATTGATGTATGCAGAGCAGTTATGTGTCTGGAAAGGAGGAATCCCATGACCATTGGCATCCCACGGCGGCCGGCCGGCCCGCGCGGGTCGTCCCCGTCATCCCCATTGCAGCAGGAGAAGCGGGATCGCCTGGAGCTGCC
>JBHOQN010000096.1:0-12454 GCA_042408965.1 Ktedonobacteraceae bacterium | reverse complement strand
GGAACGCGCCCGTACACCCGTAGGGGGCGCCATGATTGGCGCCCCCGGATGGCGCCGATACATACGTAAATGGCGCGCGGTGGGGCGCGATGACGATGGGACGATGGGGCGCGATCATATGGGAATGGGGCGCGAAGAGGAACGCGCCCGTACGATGATGGTGGCGATGGGAATGGGGAACGCGATGAGGATGGGGCGCGAAGAGGATCGCGCCCGTACGCCCGTACCCGTACGCCCGTAGGGGCGCCATTCATGGCGCCCAGCCCAGGGGGAGCGGAAGGGAATGGGGCACACGCGAAGAGGAACGCGCCGGTACATGGGGGCGCCCCCCGGTCATGGCGCCCCCCCGATGGCGCCGATACATACGTAAATGGCGCGCGGTGGGGCGCCATGACGATGGGACGATGGTGGCGATGACGATGGGGCGCGATCCTCTTCGCGCCCCTACGATGACGGTGCCTCCGGTTCCGGCTCGTGACGGGCAAACGGCGGCTCGTCTGGGATTTCCTCAATCAAGTCATCGATGTGGACCTGCAGAACCTTCGCTACTTTGGCCATAGTAGCAACCGAAGGAATGTAGGACGGATCACGCACCATACGTCTGACCATCGCCTCGGTCAGGGTCGTATGGCGAGCGAGCCATGTTTGCGTCACTCCCTTCTCACGAAGAACCTCTTTGACTCTTAGGCGATACATTCAAAATCTTCCTGTTCGTGTATACCTATCAGCTTGGCCGTCTTAGACGCATTAGTTCCTCACAGTCATCTAGATTGAGTATACAGAGGCTCATTTATGTAAGGAAGTCGCTTGTCCAGATATATTCAATCAAATATGTATAATATAGAGGGACTTGATTTCATATCTTGGATGTGATATCCTTGTATAGGACCTATGTGATCTGATAGGTCCTAAGTAAGAGGAGGCAAAGAGATGAACAAGCCGCCGGTGGGGGGTGAAGGCCCCTATGTGATCGTCTGTCATGATGAGAAGACGGGAGATATGATCGTACTGACAGCGGGGTGCGAGCGCTGTTTAGAGACGACATTGCGTGTATTGATGGAGGAGCCACAGATGGATTCATTTCGGGTGAGGGTAGAGCGAGGGGGAAAGCGCCTGTTAGAGATGGGAGAGCGGCTAATTGGGAGAGGAGAGGGTGGGAGAGAAGGAGGAGGAGGAATCTCAGAGAAAGGAGCGCATACATAATGAGCCGCTACGGTGATTGAGGAGAGGAGGGTCGTGCGGATGAAGTACGAGGTAGAGGTACTCTGTAGAGGACAGAGCCAGATGGTGGGGAAGTACGAGCGCGGCTATCAGGCGCTGGCCCACTGCGGGCGGCTGAGCCGCGATCTGGTAGAGGCGGCCATGATGAGGATCTGGCTGTACGAGGGGGAACGGAGGCAGCGCGTGGTGCTGGTCTGGCGATTGCCGGGCGGCGGCGAACGCGATGGGCGTGACGAGCGGAGCAGGCGGAGCGTCGCGCCCACTCGCCCGTAGGGATGCGGGGAGACGTTCCGTAGCATTCCCTTTCCACTTTCTCCATGGCAAAGAGGGGGAGTCCTGCCGACGGCTGCGCGCCAACAGCCGGCCGGCAGGACTCCCCTGCATGAGAGGAGCCAGAGGGAGGCAGCGAGCGGGCGCCCCGATTCCTTGCCGTTGCCGTCGTACTGATCGATCCTGGAAAAGCGAGGGTAGCGCGCGTTTCCCTCTAGAGAAACGTTCAGATGCGAGGTAGGACGATGGCCACGCTCTCTCATCCGCAGGACCCCGCGGCGGCTGCTGCCCAGGGGGAAGCCCTGCTCTTGCACGCGACCATCGAGGATGGTCTGGCCTGCCTGGTGAAGGGCCGCCTCGACGACAGCCTGGAGGCGCTCCGCCGCATGTGCCCGACCAGGAAGCGCACCCTCGACACCCTGCTCGACAGCTTGCAGGAGATCGCCGTTCGCTTTGCACAGGTCGAGCGCCTCCTGCGCGAAGCCAGCCAGGCGCTGGCAGAGGCGCGTGAGGCCTGGCAGGAGCAGCTTGCCGCGCTGAGCGCCTATCTGGCTGACGAGCCGCCGGCCGATGAGTCAGCGCTGCTGAGGGAGCAGCTCGTCCGGGGGACGCTGCCGCGCGGCGCCCCCGCTGAGAGCCAGGGCCAGCCAGGCGCGTCCGCGCTCGTGCGCCTCGTCGTGCAGCCCCACGGCCCGGATGCCGACGGGCGCCCCACATCCGCGGCCGCGACCGTGGCCGCCGGGCTGCTAGAAGAGCGAGAGGCGACGCTGCCCTCCCTGTATGTGACCTGCTTTGGCCAGTTCAGCGTGCGGCGCTTTCGGCGCGACGGCCCGCCAGTGGTACTCTGCCGCAGCGGCCGCGGTCAGGCGGTGCTGCGCTATCTGCTGACGCGGGCCAATCACCAGGCCAGCATTGATGCGCTGCTGGCCGATCTCTGGCCCGATGAGGAGGCCGAGACAGCCCGCCACAAGCTGCAGATCGCCGTCAGCGCCCTGCGTTGCTCGCTCAACGAGCACTACAGCCGTGCGCCCGGCGCAGGCTACGTGCTCTGTAAGGAGCGGACCTATCTGCTCAATCCGGCCGCTGGCGTCCATACCGACCTCGCCGAGTTCCACGAGCTGTTCCAGGCGGGCCGGCGCGCCGACCAGGCGGGCACGACAGCCGAGTACTACCGGCGCGCCTGTCAGCTCTACACCGGTCCCTTGCTGAGTGAGGATCTCTATGCCGAGTGGGCGCAGCTTGCGCGTGAGGAGGCGCTGAGGATCTACCGGACGATGTGTGGCTGGCTGGCGGAGTATGCGCTTGAGGTCGGGGAGCCGCAGGAGGCGCTGGAGCGGGTGCAGGTGCTGCTGAGGCTGGATCGCTATGACGAGGAGGCTTATCGTCAGGGGATGCGAGCCGCGGCGGCGCTGGGACGGCGTGGCGAGGTGCTGCGCTGCTATCAGCAGTGTCGGCAGGTGCTACTCGACGAGCTGGGGATCGAGCCGCTGCCGGAGACGCGCGCGCTGTTGCAGCGCCTCCTGGGATCGTAGGGCGCGAAGAGGAAGGGGCGCGATGGGGAAGGGGCGCGATGAGGATCGCGCCCGTACAGAGGGGCGCGATCCTCATCGTGCCCCCCGGAAAGCGCCCGTACGGAACGGATGGGGTCCATGATGTAGGCGCCATTCATGGCGCCCCCAAGCCCCCAAGAGCGCGCGAAGAAGAAGGGGCGCGATCTCAACGCGCCCCCGGATCGCGCCCGTACATCAATGGCGCCCATACATCAAACGCGCCCATACAGAGGGGAGCCATCCTCAACGCGCCCGTGCAGGATTCGTCATGATATAGCGTCGGATGCGTTCAAGATCTCGAGGGCCGCGAATAATGTGCTCATAATAGTTGCGATGCCAGGCGAATTCTTCCAAACCCCTTTGGCGCAGATGGCGAGTCGTTCGCGCCTTGAATGCGCGGATGATCTGGCCGAGAGAGCCTGCGTTTGGCGGTAGGGGGGCATCCGAGCCCGGCGGGTGAGCGGGTAGGACGCTGCTGATCTCCTGTGTGATAGCGATGATCCCATGCAGGTGATTGGGCATAATAATGTAGGTGTCCAGTGCGACATCCGGGAAGTACCCTGGCAGTGCTTGCCAGAGCCGCGCCGTCATCCGACCGTACTCGTTCAATTCGAGCATGCCCCCGGTCACCTGGCCGAAGAAAGAGATCTTTTTGTAGGTGCAAATCGTGATGAAGTACAGTCCCTGGCTCCGATAATCATAGTCTTTCAAGCGGATTGAATGTCTTCCGTAGGAGTGCTTCCATCGTTCCACAATCCATCTCCCATGCATGCATAAATCGCGCCCGTACGCGATAGGGCGCGAAGAGTAGGGGCGCCATTCATGGCGCCCAGCCCAGCCCAGGGCGCGCGATGACGAAGGGGCGCGAAGAGGATCGCGCCCGTACGGTGCTCAATCGTATCATAATCAATGTTCGATATCAATCGCGCCGCCTACATGAGCACCGATGGAGATGGGGCGCGAAGAGGAAGGGGCGCGAAGAGGATCGCGCCCGTACATCAATTGCGCCCATACATACAGAGGGGAGCCATTCATGGCGCCCCCCGGAACGCGCCCGTACGGAACGGATGGGGTCCATGATGTAGGGGCGCCATTCATGGCGCCCCCAGGGCGCGCGAAGAGGAAGGGGCGCGATAAGGATCGCGCCCGTACAGAGGGGAGCCATTCATGGCGCCCAGCCCAGGGGGAGCAGATGGGCGCTACGCCGGCCCCCTGGCCCTGCGCGGCCCGCTCCTCTGGCGATCCGCGTAGCCCGCCGGCGGCCGGCCCGCACGCCCGGCAGCTCCAGCCCCGGCGCAGCCCAGCCCGGCCGGGGCCGCCGACCAGCTCAGCCAGGCGCTCAGGCCTGCTGAACCTGCGCGCTGAAGCGCGTCATGGGCAGCGGCTGGCTGAGCCTGATCCCCTCGCCGTTGATGGGGGCCACCAGACCGTTCGAGACGCGAAAACGACCAGACGGACCGCCGACCACAAAGTAGTGGCCGGGACTGAACTGGTGCAGAAAGAGGACCGCCTGCTCACCGACCTGGAAGAGAGGATCATCCTGCACCTCAAAGCGCTGATTGTTCAGCACGCCGCCGGTCTGGTGAATCACCAGGCGGCTCCCGACCGTCAGATGATGAGGGTTATAGAGCACCTGACTGACGCTGAAAGTGAAATCGGTGTAGGGAATGCCCTGATCAACCGTCTGCGCCGCGATGCCAGCGATGTTCCCGGCAACAGCCAGATCAGCAGCTCGCTTCAGGCTGCTGAAATCGTGGTAGAGGACAGGCCAGCTCGCATCAAGATAGTGCACCTGCTGCGTCTGCGCGCCGCCAGCGTCACAGGCGCTCAACGCCACCAGCAGGCAGAGCACCAGCCCGACGAGCAGCGCGCCCGCGCGGCGCCAGATCCCGCCCTTCATGGGAAGACGTGGAGAGAGTTCCATCTCAGAGCCTCCTTCAGACCCCTCGAGGGGATACCCGGTATCAATGCCTATCCTGAAAACGCCGCGCCCCGGGGCAATGTTCCCCACCCCGGGGCATACTCTATCCCATGCGCTCCGGCCCGGCTCAGCCCGGCCCAGTGCAGTGCGGGCCGCGCTGAGCGAGTCTGAGCGGGTTTGAGTGGGTCTGAGCTGAGCCGGACCGGGCCAGCTCGGCCTCAGCACGCGGCCCCCTCGCCAGAGCCAGACGAGGTCCGCTCCTCATGCGGCGTGCAGTGCTCGATCTGGCGCCCAAGGGCCGCCAGGGCCGCCTCAATCTCAGCCCACGCACCCCGTGCCTCATCGTAGCGCACCGTCACGCTGCGCGTCGCGAGCGTCGTCTCCAACACCTCCACGCCAGGCAGGGCCTCCAGAGCCTTCACCACGCGCCTCAGACACCCCTGGCAGTTGATGCGCGATAGCTGCATGGTCATGATAGTTCCCACGTGAACACCTCTCCTTGCAACATACAGGGCTGGCATGGCCGGCTGACAGACTGTTGAGAGAACACGCCGTCCCCCCCGCCAGGCCATGCCGCGCCCTGAGTATACGCCCACGCGCAGCCGTGCGCCATTGGGAGGCCCCCCTATGTGCACCTCAGGTGCCTCCCATCGGGAGCATTCCCTATGTGCACCTGAGGAGCCTCCCGTAGAGAGGCCCCGCTCCTCCGCCAGGGGCGAGAGGAAGGCAGCGGGCCAGCCATCGGCCTGCGCTACCTACGGTCAGGCCGGCCGAGGAGAGACAACCGCCTTTGACAGCAGGCTCCATCCAGACATATAATCCAGGCACGAACCGAGAACGACACGATTCCTCTCACGAAACAGGTAGATCGGGAGAACGCCAATGAAGTGGTTTCGCAAGAAACCCGGAGCACCACGCAAGCAAGCAGAGAGACAGTACAATTACGTAGACCAGCTACCAGACGGGCAGGCCAGGCACGACGAGACCAGCGGCAACGCGCCCTACATGCTGCCCAAAGACGACCGCGAAATCAACCGTCTCGACTTCCAGCACTACATGCTGCGCTACGCGCTGCGCAGCAACTACCTAGCCCCCATCGTAGAGCCAAAGCGCATCCTCGACGTCGGCTGCGGCACCGGGCGCTGGCTGGCCGAGATGGCGCAGCTCTTCCCGGAGGCCCATCTGATCGGAATCGATCTCAACCTGCCCGTGCTGGAGGGTTCCAGCGTCATCTTTCCGCCCAACTGCACCTTCCGCCAGGGAAACCTGCTCGAAGGCCTGCCCTTCGGAGCCGGCAGCTTTGATTTTGTTCATCAGCGGCTGCTAGCCTTCGCCCTGCCGGCCGAGCACTGGCCGATGGTGATCCAGGATCTGGTGCGCGTCACGCGGCCCGGCGGCTGGATCGAAATCGTCGAAGTCGATCCGCTCTTCAAGCGGCCGGGGCCCTCCACCAAACGCATGCTCGATCTGATCGTCGCCGCCTGCAACACGCGCAACATTGATCTGACCGTCGCCCATCGCCTGGAGACGCTGATGCGCGAGGCGGGGCTGATTCAGGTGACCTCACACGTGATCTCCATCCCCATCGGCGACTGGGGTGGTCGCCTGGGCACGATGGCCCGCACCGACTTCGCCGCCGGCAACCAGACCATCATGCCCCTGGTCGTCTCCGCGACGGGCACGAGCGCTGAGGAGTACCAGCGCCTGGCCAACGCCTGGCTCCTCGAATGCGAGCAATATCAGAGCTTCTGCAACTTCCACGCGCTCTACGCGCAGCGACCGGCCCGCTGAGGGCGGCGCGAGCGCTTCCGCAGGATGATCCCGGCCGAGCGCGCTGCAGCGAATGTCCGCCGACCCGGCAGCCGTCGTGCTCAGGCGCAAGCGCCTCCGCTGGGGCAGTCTGCGTGCGGCGCGTTGTCAGGGCGGCGGCGCGGCGCGCAGAGGAGAGAGCGGCTCAGGACTCCTCCGGCTCGTCTACCGGCATCTCCTCCTCAAGAAAAAACAGCTCCTCATCATCCGCATCCAGGTCAGCGGCGGGCAGCGGACGGTAGATCAGGCGAGGGCGCGAGATCTCCAGCCGCCAGCCTCCCAGCAAGGCCCCCAGGAGGAGCAAGCCGCTTCCCAGGGCCAGCCAGGTATTGAGGAGCGTGTGGGCCGCAAAGAGGTAAGAGGCGCCCAGCAGGAGGAGCAGCACACAGGACCAGATGAGCACACGCCCTCTGAGGCTCTGCATCAGGTTACCCAGAGCCGTGATCAAGATCGCCAGGAACGTTGCCATCATGCCACGCTCCACCTGGCGATCCTGACCCACGCCGACCGCCATCAGGCTGCAGGAGAGGAATCCCGCCAGGCCGGCCACCAGAGAGGAGATGGCCGCCCCCTGGCGCCGATTCCGCCGGTAGCGCCAGCCTACCGCCAGCAGCACCGGCAGGCAGGCAGCCAGAGAGAGCAGCAGCGGCTGCCACCAGAGGCCCTGCAGATCCGCTATGGCGAGGAGCATCAGAAAGAGCACGATCCCGCTCCCCAGCAGCAGGCGCCGCGAGAAGCGCAGCCTGCCTCCACGGGCACAGAGCAGTGAGAGGAGCACCACGATCCAGGGAGTCACGAGGAGCAGGAGGCTGTCCCCGGCGATAATCGCCAGCAGCGCCACGCCGGCGAAAGCCAGATAGACCAGCATGCAGACCAGATAGCCTCCCGGCGTGATAGTACGATCGGGTTGCTCCAGATTCAGGCTGACGATGAGCGCCACGAGGAGGAAGGTGGCCATCCCGCTGGCCCGATGATAAGGGACGGCAGGCAGCAGGAGGCCAAGCACGATGACGGTCGTGATCGTCAGGCAGAGCGTGACCATGAACATCAGAGGATTGTCACGGGTCGGGGTTGGCAGCAGCGGCCCCTGCGGTCTGCCGAGCATGTGCGCTCCTTTCTCAGACGACGCGAGGCGGCTGGCCTCACGCCGAAGAGCAGCACGGCCCTGCGCCCGCGGTCGGCGTCCGGCTACACCGCCCCATTGCTCCTGTTCAGAGACATCTGTCTGGGAGTGTAGCAGGCGCGCGCGTCCCCTGTCAACTCAACAGAGGAGGAGGGCCGCCGCGGGGTCAGCCCTCCTCCTCCGTCTGTGCCGCATCGTGGGGATGGACATCGGCCGAGCTGGCCGCATCGTGGGGATGGACATCGGCCGGACTGGCCGCATCGTGGGGATGGACATCGGCCGAGCTGACCGCATCGTGGGGATGGACATCGGCCGGGCTGGCCGCATCGTGGGGATGGACATCGGCCGAGCTGACCACGCCCTCCGGGGCCATCAGGAGCTGCTCCAGCTCGGCCCGATAGGCCTGGAAGGCTCGCCGGCCCTGCTCCGTGGCCACCACATAGGTACAGGGCTTGCGCTGCACAAAGGTCTTGCTCAGGCAGACATAGCCGGCCTCCTCCAGGCGGCGCAGATGCACGCTCAGGTTGCCATTAGTGAGCTGGAGGAGGCGCCGCAAGCTCGTGAACTCGATCTGCGAGCCGCGCGGCAGGGTCGTCAGAGCAGCCATCAGCCGCAGACGGATCGGCTGATGGATCACCTCATTCAGCGCCATGCTCAGACTCCCGCAGCCAGCGCAGACGGACCAGGCCATTGCCCGCCAGCAGGCCCCCCACAAGCAGAGCCAGGCTCACCCAGAAGAAGGGGAAGAAGACAGTGTAAGCCAGCAAGGCCAGCAGAGCAGTCAGCACGGCCGCCGCCGCCAGCCCCGGACGCCGCTGCACCAGCGCAATCACCACATAGGCCATACAGATCAGACAGACCCCACAGAGCGCAATGGCCTGCCCACTCTGCGGCCGCGCCAGGAGCAGCCAGAGACCAAAGCCGATAGCGATCGCCAGGCCGAGCAGCGAGATCGGCGGCGAATAACGGATCGTCCCCTGGCAGCGATGTTTGATGCCCAGCCCCGTCGCCAGGACAAAGGCCGCCACAAAGAGCGCCGCCCAGACGCCGGCCAGCAGCCCACCGCGCAGAAACTGCGTGGCCAGAAAGCCCCCAGACCAGAAGGCGCCCCATACGAGGAAGAAGTAGCCCTCAAAGGCCTCCAGCCGCCGCGTGCGCGTGGCGGCGCGCGCGATCATCTCCAGCGTGTCCCTGGCATTGGCGGTTGAATCGTTCATATGCTGACCTCCTGCAGATGCCTGCTCTCTTTTCTTTACAAAGTACTTTACAATATAAAGTGAAGGCCGTCAAGAGGTAGCAGGACGAAGAGAGAGCGGGCCAGCGCGGCGCGCCCGCTCACCAGATGGAGATCGACCACAGGCGGCCGTCCTGGAGGCGCCGCGCGCTCCTCAGCGCCGGCTGCTCTGCAGCGGGCCGCTCGGCCAGCTCGTCCGCGGGTCTGCCGGGGAGGTGTTGCCCCCGTGCCGCGTGGCCGGTGCGCTCAGGCCGCGCTGCCTGGCGGCTGCGGGAGCCGCGGGCTGGCGCGCCAGGGCCGGGCGCTGCTTGCGCGGCGCGAAGAAGAGGCGGCGACAGAGGAGCAGGCCCACCACGAGCAGGCTGCCGCCGTAGAGGGCCAGCGCCCACCAGGTCTGGGTATCGCTCCCACTGCCAATGGCGTGCAGCGTCGCCAGAGCGAAGAGGCCCAGCGTCAGGACGTGCAGGCGGCGCCACCAGCGGTAGCCGATCAGTGGGCGCAGCAGCGTGCTGATACCGATGGCGCAGCCCAGGTACAGGGCGCAGATGCCCAGCGCCATCCAGAGCGGGCGATAGTGGCTCGCCAGAGGGATGAGCAGCTCGTTGAGGCCGAAGTGGGTAAAGGGATCGAACCAGACCGCCAGGATATGCAGGCCCAGAAAGACCGTGGCCAGCAGGGTCAGGAAATTGTGCAGTTCGTTATTCACAAGACGCGGCCAGCGAGCCGGCGATTGGAGCTGCGTCGAGAGCGCCAGCCCCGCGCTCACCGCCAGCGTCAGCAGCAGGTAGGCCGTGAAGCCGCCCGCCCGTGCCACATTCCAGGTGACACTCTCCCAGAGGCTATTCACGCGCTCTCTCCCTCTTCTCGCGTACCGCCGTCGAACGGCGCTACATCTCTCGCCCCATGCGATCCTGCCTGTGCTCCTGTTGATGGCCAGGGGCGCATCAGAGCAGCCGGCCAGGGGTCCACACTGCTCCAGGTGCCGTCACGCTCGACCAGCAGACCGGCGATACCGAGACGGCGCAAGAAGGCCGCCCCCTCCTGGGGACCGAGGATAAAGGCCACCTTGGCGGCGACCTCGGCCTGCTCGCAGCGCTCGGCGGCCACCGTCACCGACCAGAGGGCATGCTCGACGGGCAGGCCGCTGCGGGGATCAAGCAGATGGTGGTAGAGCCGGCCGGCGCGCCACCAGTGGCGGCGGGCGATGCCAGAGGTTGCCATGGCCCCGCGGAGCAGAGGGAGCGTCCAGCCCCCCTCGCGGGCCGGCACGGCGATGGGCCAATGCGGGCAGCCCGGCGGGAGGCCCTCCACGGCGAGATCGCCGCCGGCATTGACCAGAGCCGGGATGATGCCGCGCCGGCGCAAGGCCGCCAGGGAGGCGTCGACCGCCAGGCCCTTGGCGATGCAGCCGAGGTCGAGCCTGGCCCCCGCCGGCAGCCGGACGCGCCGCCGCACAGGATCGAGCGTGATCGCCCGCCAGGCGCCGCCCGGCCTGCTCTCCCGCGCCGCCTCCGGCTCCCGGTCCCGCCCCGCCAGCACGCGCGGCACCTCCTCAAAGGTGCGATCGTAGCCCAGGTCTGCGAGCTGCTCCAGCAGCGCAGGATCGTAGAGGCCCTCGCTGGCCTCGGCCGCCTCCAGCGCGCGCTCCAGCGCCAGAAAGAGCAGCTCACTGACCTCCACGAACTGGCCCACGCTGCGATTGAGGCGCGACAGCTCGCTCTCCGGCCGAAAGCGGCTCAAGGTCTCTTCCCAGGCCGCAAACAGGGCCTGGATGAGCCTCGCACCCGTCGCGACCTCTGTGGCCGGCAGCAGGTAGCTGATGGTCGTGCCCATGGCGCGAAAGCTGCCGCGCTGCATGCCTGCGGGCGTCGCATACTCAGGAGACGCCGCTGCCGCTGAAGGGATTGCTGGATGCTTGATTCTGGTCAAAGGTATTGCCCCCTTGCTGGTCGAAGAAACGGTGCCGCCGCGACCAGGTCTGTGTGCCACTACTGGAACTCGATGAAGACGAGGTTGACGAAGAGGTGGGCGTCGTCGAGGACGCCTGCGCGCTCTGTCCGGCCTGATGCAGAGCGACCAGGCCGCTGAAGGTGCCGAAGCCGACCAGAGAGGCGGCGATCAGCCAGCGCTTGAGGGTGCGGGCCAGCGCCAGGGCGCGCTCTCTGGGCATCCTGGCGGGCGGCCTGGGCGGCCTGATCTTCTCGCGCTCCTGGCTGCCAGAGAGCTGGAGAGAGGGCGCGCCATCGCCCCCCATGCTCTGGACGCCCCAGGAGCTGGTAGCAGGGCCGTAGCTGCTAGCAGGACCATAGGTAGCATATGGCTCACCCCAGAACGGTGGAGGATTCTCATACATGGTGTCGCTCCTTCTGCACAGAGTTCACTCAGGAGGCGCCGCTCGCGGCCTCCAACCTCAGGTATACCATAGGGCCGTTGAAGTTTCGTTAGAAAAATATGAGGAAATTCTCATATTTTTCTAAAGGAAATCGCCCATATTGTGGGTATAAAGGAAGAGCGTGAAAGGGGTCCATCGGCGGGAGAGTGGGCGCCGTGCGCAGGAGCGCGGCCCGCTGCCACAGGAGCACGCGGAGGCGTTCGCTGGCCAGGGGCCAGGGGCCAGCGAACCAGGGAGCCGCTTCCGGGAGTCCGGGAAGAGCACCCGGCGAGGTCAGGCGACGCTGCAGCGTGCGCCGTTGAGGATGAAGGCGGTCGGGTTCGGGTTGCTGCCAGTCCAGGTGCCGTTGAAGCCCGGAGCCGGGCTGACGCTGGCCCCCGGCGCGACGGCGCCGTTATAAGAGGCGTTGGTGATTGTGACCGCGCCACCCGTCTGGCTGGCGCTGGCGTTCCAGATCTGGGTGATTGTCTGGCCGGCAGGGAACGAGAAGGCCAGGGTCCAGGAACTCCAGGCCGTGGAGCCAGTATTGGTGATAGCAAGGCTGGCCGTGAAGCCACCAGACCACTGCGACGTCACCGTATAGGTCACGCGGCAGCTCGCCGAGGAGGAGGCCGTCGGCGTAGGGGTCAGTGTGGGCGCGGGAGTCCGTGTAGACACCGGCGTGGGGGTCGCCGTCGGTGTTGAGCCGACGGTCGGCGTGGGCGTGCTCACGCCGCCGCTGCCAGTGACGATGCCCACCCCGGAGTAGGTAGTCACCAGGCTGATGACGCTGGAGGTTGGATCGAGGGTATAGTTGTGACAACTCCCCACGCCTAAAGGCGGGGGCTTCTCAGTTCGTCCGGTTCCCCATCGGGAACCGTCCCTGAGGGCCGTGCCCCGGCCCGTAAGATATTCTTGGCAGCGTTCACATCACGGTCTGCTACATAGCCACAGG
>JBHOQN010000095.1:0-8833 GCA_042408965.1 Ktedonobacteraceae bacterium | reverse complement strand
ATTCCGATTCGATTTGTACGTTAGTGCACTCATGAGAATAGTATACAGCATGAAGCCATATACTGTCAAGCGACACGTTTACCCCGCCGCCCAGGCCACCTTAACAGGAACGCGCCTGATATCCCTGGGGCTCAAGCCCAGGGTTTTACGGCGCGGTTTGATAAATTTCACCTCCTCGTTCCAGGTACATACGAGCAAAGGTATGGCGGAAGGTATGCGCAGAAACACGCACAGAGAGAGCCAGTCTGCCCCCTCTTCCACTTTCCCCAAAAAAGAGCCCCTGCCCCGCAGGGGATGGGGCAGGGTGCTTTATATCTTCATCCCCGCACAGAGCTAATCAGGCGGCCTTGACAGGCAGCTTCTTCGGCTTGCTTTCGGAGCCAAATGGGACCTCGACGGTCAACACCCCGTTCTCATAGTGCGCCGTGACCCTGGCGGCGTCGATGCCCTTCGGGAAGGTCAGCGTCCGAGCAACGCTGCCGCTGCGGATCTCACGCACATGCCACTGACCACGCTGCTCCTCCTTCTCCTCAGGCGGAACCTCAGCCTTGAGCGTCAGGGTGTTGCCACTCAGATTCAACTCGATCTGCTCCGGCTTGACGCCAGGCAGTTGCGTCACCACCTGGTAGCCCTGCTCGGTCTCGCGGACATTGACGGGGACCGCCACCGGTGCGTCTTCCAGGCGCCAGGCAGGCAGAACAACGCTCTCCTCAACAAGCCGATCGATGGCGTCCCGCAGGCTGATCGCCTCACGGAAAGGATCGTAGCGCATGATGTTCAGCATAACGCTCACCCCCTTTCACACGCTCTTGCCTGCTTTGCAGCCTGCGTCCCCAGCAGCGGGCCAGCCACACCCACCAGCAGGCTGCCAGAGAAGCATCGTGCAGAAGCGCTCCTCAGAGCGAGTAGCAGTACCTCGCCTCCGCGGGTCACCCACTCTGAGGGGTGTTCCACCTACCAGGAACGCTCCAGGAACGGCATTTATTCCCCAGATGGCCAGGCAAGGTCGGGCCAGACGGGCCGAGACTACTCCCAGCGGAAGGTCTTGACAGCCACTCCCAGGATCAGCAACATCCAGACCAGCAAGATCACAAGCGGAGCACCCGGAAAGACCGCTCCAGCGGTCATAGCGGCCTGGAGCGCCTGTGTAAAGGCCGCTGCAGGGAGATACTGCGCCAGCAGAGCCAGCGGCGCCGGCAGATGGCTCAGGGGCAGTATACCCCCTCCGATCAGCAGGAAGAGCAGGTAGAGGCCATTCGCTCCGGCAAGGGTCACCTCAGCGCGCAGAGCGCCCGCCATTGCCAGGCCCAGAGCAGCAAACGTCACTGTGCCCAGGGCCAGGACCAGAATCGCCAGCGGCAGCGAGCCAGCAGGTCTCCAGCCATAGAAGAGGCTGGCCACACCGATCAGTAAGGCGACCTGGAGCACCTCCAGCAACAGCACAGCGATCACTTTGGCCAGGATCAGAGCGCTGCGCGGCAAGGGAGCCGCTCCCAGGCGTTTGAGCACCCCATAGTAGCGCTCGTAGGCTGTGGCAATCCCCAGATTGACCATGCCCGCAGCCATGATCGCCAGCGCCAGAATGCCGGGCAGCAGGAAATTGATCGCCGCCCCTCTGCCGAGGGGCAGAATATTCAACGAAGAGAAAAAGACCAGCAGCAGCACCGGGACGATCAGGGTAATCAGCACATTCTCACCGCGCCGCGAGGTCAGCAGCAACTCGGCACCAACCTGGACCCTCACCTGGCGCAGAAAAGGGGCCGGGCGGCTCGTCTGCGCATCAAGCAAGACACTCATACAGCAATCCTCCATCCAGCTTACTCGCGCATCTCCACGCCTGTGAGACGCAGGAAGAGATCCTCAAGCGAGCCATGACCCACACGCAGCTCGCTCAGCGTTACCCGGCGGTCCCGCAACCAGGCCGTCAGATCAGCCAGCACAGCTGGCATCGCCTGGGGCTCAGTTTCCAGCAGGTAGCTGCCCGGACGCAACTCCTCGGCGCGGCGCACCGCCGGTAGCGCCGCCAGAGCCGCGCAATCCAGTCCGGCCGGAGCCAAAAAGCGGACGACACTGGCCTGCTGTACACCAGTCAACCTGGCCGGTGTATCGAGCGCAATCAGACGACCATGATCGATAATTGCCACGCGGTCGGCCAGGCGCTCGGCCTCATCCATCAAGTGAGTCGTCAGCAACACCGTCACCCCCTGCTGACGCAGGTCACGAATGATATCCCAGGTCGCCAGACGCGCCTGAGGGTCCATACTGGCCGTCGGTTCATCCAGAAAGAGCAGCCGGGGATTGCCCACCAGCGCCACCGCCAGCGCCAGACGGCGCTTCTGGCCGCCAGAGAGCCGTCGACAGGGCGTCTTCGTCGTCGGATCGATGCCCACGCGCTCCAGCAGCCGATCGACAGGCTGCGGCCGACGGTAATAGCCGGCGAAGATCCGCAGCACCTCGCGCGGACGCAGCGCGGGGTAGAGGCCATCTTGCTGCAGCATCACCCCCACCTGCGGCTTGAGCTGCGTCGCCTCCCGCAGCGGATCAAGTCCCAGTACGCGCACCCTGCCTCCATCGGGCCGGCGATAGCCTTCCAGCGTCTCCACGGTCGTGGTCTTGCCTGCTCCGTTTGGTCCCAGCAGGGCAAATACCTCACCGCTCCGCACGCTGAAGCTCAACTCATCCACCACACGCCGCCCCTGATACTGCTTCACAAATCTATCAACGACGATGGCCGCCTCGCGCTCCTCGTCAGGAACAGGAGCACGCTCTTCGGCCATGCGCTTCGTTGTCTGCGCATCAGCAGACATAACCAGTCACTCCTTCTCTTGATCAGTGGCTGCTTGCTCTCCAGCCCCATGAGTAATACAGTACAGCAGCCATGCCTCCCTGACAAGGTGGGTTGGCAGATGGGAAACAGGCCAGGACTTGCATTTCTCCAACCAGGAGATTACAATATGCGCATCAGACAATCCACACGTCTATTTGCTATACAAGAAATTCTTCGGTCAGGTGATACTGAGAAGGGTTGAGGGCGCCCCCGGCCTGCCGTTCGGCGGGCAGAGAGATCCTGCACCACTACGCGCACAACGCTTGCGCCACATCCCACCCGGGCCCGCGCTCATGGTACCTGATCTGATGGGCAGCGCAGTAAGAAGAGAGGAGACTGAGATGGAGAATCGTATTCTGCGCCAGAAGCTCTTAGCTCGCCTGGGCCGATTCCCGGCAAAGGTGCCCCTGGAAGCCGTGTTCGACGAGCCAATCGATGAAGGAGCCTGCACGCGCATACGTGTGACATATATGGTCGAGCCAGGCGAGGTTGTGCCAGCCTGGCTCCTCAAGCCCAACAAGAAGCAGCCGAAGAAGGGCTGGCCGACAGTGATCGCTATCCATCGAGATACAGAGCAGTGTGAGCTTGGCAAATCGGAAGTGGCTGGTCTGGCGGGTGACACCATGTATTACTATGGGCGCGACCTCTGCCTACGTGGCTACCTGGTGCTCTGTCCAGATCTGCTCTGCTATGAGGAACGTCGTCCCTCGGAGGACCTGCGCCGCCGCCGCGCGAGCTTCGCCGGAGAAAGCTATGAGCGCTTTGAGTTTACCAGACGCCTGCTCAAAGGCTCCTCGCTACAGGCCAAGTACTTACACGATCTGTCACGCGGCGTGGACCTCCTCTGCACGCTGAGCGAGGTCGATAGGGACAACCTGGGAGTCATCGGCCACTCGCTGGGAGGATTGGAGGCACTCTGGTTGACCTGGTACGACGAGCGCATCAAGGTCGGAGTAGCCTCCTGCGGGCTAACGCTGATCAAGTCCATGCTGCGTGACGGCATCAATCAGTTTCTGGTCAACAGCATCTCGGGGCTGCTGGATGTCGCCGATATGGACGACATTCTGGGCGCCCTCCTACCAACGCCCTTCATGATGATCGCCGGCGATCAGGACACACAACTGCCCATCGACGGCGTCTACTTTATGGTCAATTACGCGCAGAGCCTCTACAACGAGATGGGGATACAGGACCGCTTCCGCTATCTGGTCTTTCAAGGCGGGCACATCTTCCCATCAGAGGCACGCGAGGCCGCTTACGCCTTCCTCGATCGCTGGCTCAAACCTCTGCCACCAGGCGGCGTTCTGCCTTAAGCGAGGATGGTTCCTCCCTCATCCCCCTTTCAACGCAGACGAACTGCGTTGAAGAAGTAGACGATGACCAGGAACAACGGCAGCAGGGCGAAGAGAATGAACCCCAGAAAGATCCAACTGTTGAGGCCACTCACGGCCCCCTGGATGAACATCCAGGAGAGATAGACAAAGAGGAGGCTGATAGAGAGACGCAGCCATGCCAGCAGCCGAAGGCCGAGACGGTACTGACGTTCGGCGTTCTGCAACGTGATGACCACTGGATAGCTGAAGCGATGGGGGCGCTGGCTAAACGAAGTCAACAGGGCGTGGACGGCCAGCGCCAGCAGAAGGAAGAGCGGGAGAATCCATTTACTGCCGCTGGCGTCAGCGTGAATGGGTCCATCGAGACTGTAATGCACTGGGATGATAGCAGGCAGTCTCAGCAGCCCCCAGGCGACAAGCCCCAGAATGATGAGCAAGGCCAGCCAGGCGAGCAGGTCAAGCCATCTTTCGAGCGGCGTTGGCGCCAGGCGCAGCACCGGACGGCAGCCGCTGGACGAGTTGCTTAACATCTCTCGCTGTTCTCCTTCTGGTCGTCTGATTGTTGACAGCATGCCGTTCACTTAGTACAACGCAAAAAGACGCTGTATATTTAACTGAACAGCGCACAATAGGACCGCTAACAGAGAAAGACTCGCTCGTGAGCAAGGAGGAGGGAGAGAAACAGTCGGGAGCAGCTTGGCGCCGTACGGTTGTACCAGAAGACCAGGGGCGGTGCAGGCGAGAGGAGCAGGGAGCGCTGTCTCTTTGATGCGCGCTCCCGTAGTCTTATCACACTCTGGTGGTGATCAGGCTCGTGACGAGATCGTTGAGAAGACGGCCACGGAAATTGGTGACGATAGTGTTGCGCTGTCCATCAAGTCGCTTCATCTGCTCCGGGGGAATGCGACCATCCTCTTGCGGCGCATAGACGACAAGGGCAGTGCTGTCTCGTTTAGCACGCAGGACGTCATCGAGGTGATCCCGCCAGTCCTTCCAGAAGACAAGGATGATACTGGCCTTCTCGACCCGGCCCAGATCCTTGGGGTCGGGCACGTCGATGAGATTCTGCTTCTTGAAGAGGCCCGAGTCAATGAGCAGATTCTCGAGACTGCGCAGGGCGTCTCCGCGAGCGCAGATGGCGACACGTCGGTCAACTAGGCCCTTACCCAGACGGTAGAGGACCGGCAGAATGCCCCTGAACCAGGCATAGAGAGCGAGAACGAGGCTGCAGATGACAATGACGGTTGAGACTCTCCCTATCCAGTCGAGCAGTAATAGCGCAGTATCCATGGGACCTGACCTCCTACTTGTATAAATATTGACGAAGCTGCCACCTGAAGTTTTCTTCTAGAAAGTCTTGTATCCATCTGTATCTATACAACGCTTACACCCTTTAAGATGATAGCACAGGAGGTTCGTCTACGCAATACCGGCGCAGGCACTCCGTGTGATGCGATAGCCAGGGGAGCGGATCACCCGATAGGACTCCAGAACAGACCAGCCCTTGACTTTTCCCGGAAGGCTGAGTATACTTGGCACAAGGTGAGCACGCTATACGTGCTCCCCCTCTCAAGGATGCAACCTCGAAATGAGATGGTCGCCGTCTGCCAGACGCGACAGACAGTAGTTCTGCGCCCACCCATGATCTGTTCTTTGTACTCAGCAGTGCTCATTTCCCTGGCTGCATCATCTCTTTATCCACTTCATCCATCCGTTCCGTCACTCTCTCACAGAGGTCATTCCGTCTGGCCGAAGCCCTGCACTGACCTTTAGCATGTCTTCACGTGCCCACAGCACCGGCACGTCTGGAGCATTCCCTCACCACGGTCGGGCGATTCGTCTTCCCACTGCCCAACCTGGCCATCCTGGTCTAGCTGGCTGGCCTGCGAACCCTCTTCTCCAGAGAAGTCCCGCTTGAATCCGGGGGGCGGGCAGGCACTCCAGGAGGACGGCCATACCCTCCCAACGGTCTTGCGGACCCAGGGCGGCCGGGCGAGCGAGGAGAGCGGAGAGCAGTATCGTGGTACCAGCACCCATCGCGGTCCACTGCCACTCCTACGCGGAGACGGTGGAAGCTCTGTGCCTGCAGCAGGCACGGCAGGCGCCATGGGGAGCGCCGGGCCGTCAGCTACGAGGTAACGATCGAGCTGGTCGAAGCCTGGCCCTTCCGGCCCAGGGACACGTGTTCTCTTGACACACGAGGGTATATCCTCGTACACTGGAAGCGGATGAAACGCCAGATTACGCGCGTGGCATCAGGTCTGCAGAACAGGGGGTACATACGGTCTGCCTGGCAGATGGAGGCCTGAGCACTGGAGCGGCAGGTCAGGTATGGCGAGCAGGTTACACCGATCGAATACATGGCAGCGCTGGTCCCGGGGAGAGACGCCGTCCAGAGCGGACGGGCGCCACGGATGCACTGACTCTGCATGGGGAACGCTGACGCGAAGGAGCAGGGTGGGACTGGTGCTACTGGCATGGGGGCTGCTGATCAGCCTGAGCGGTGGCGGCGTGCAGGCCGCGGGTCGAGACACAGGCACGTTGAGCAGCACACCTGCGCTGGGGCCAGCGGGTGCGGTGATTACGGTCAGCGGAGCAGGCTGGACACAACTGACGAACGGAACAGCCGTGACCTTTGGCTACAGCCAGCAGGACTGTGAGAACGGGTATACGCCGGCAAGCCTCACGCAGCCAGGGACGGTGCAAAATGGTAGCTTTAGCGGCTGGCTGAGTATCCCTACAGGATCGCCGATCGGGGTCTATGCGATCTGCGCCCAGCCCGGAGGGAGCGGGACTGTCACCCAGGCAGGCAGCTACACGCTGCTCTCCAGCGCGGCCGCAGCTATCGCTGTAGCGCCAGGGACAGTGAAGGTCGGGCAGACAGTAACGATTAGCGGAACGAACTTTTTGCCGGGCGGCACACAGGTGACATTGGTACTGCGACCGGCGAACGGGGCAGTGATCACCCTGGGCACAGTGACCTCCAACGTGCTGGGTGCCTTCAGCAGTCCGTTCACGCTTCCAGCGGACCTGAGCGGCGCGGTTCAGGTGCAGGCGAGCGCAGGTGGTGGCTCGCCGCCGGTGATGAGCGCCAGCTTCGCCTTGCTGATTACCACGGTGGCAGTCCCGCCGAAGATGGTGACGGCTACTCCTGACGCGATCCCTCATCCCGATCCCGGTCCAACGGCAACCGCGAGGGCGACGCCAACCCATCCGCCGACGTCGGTGCAGTCCAGCGGTAATGGGGCTTCAGCCACGGCCACGGCAACCATAGCTCCATCGACGCCGCAGCCGGGACCTTCAGCACCACCAGCGGAGCCGCCGTTGGGCCAGATCCTCCCCCTGGCGATCGCTACCGGTATCGGTGGACTCCTCCTCTTCAGTCTGTTGGGTGGCCTGTTACACTACCGCAACCGCCGTCATCCCCCAGTAAGAGCAACACTGGCAGCGGGAGCGGGCAGCGCCTCGGCGTACGAGACACCGGTTCCGGCTCCGGGTCAGGAGAAGCCGCTGGTGCGCGTGACAGGACGCCCGCCAGAGGTGGAAGGACTGGCACCCACGTCCACTGCAGCGACCTCCGCCCAGCCCGCGGCGCATCCGGCTGTACGTCCCCCGGAGGAGACGCCCGAGGCGCCAGAACCAGCCGCAGGATCGGTCACGGCGGCCCCGGCCGCGAGCGCGGACACCGATCTGGAGTCCCTGATCCGTCAGGTGCAGCATGGGCTTTCGCTGCTGCCTGGTCGCAGCCAGCGCACGGGTGAGAGCTGAGGCCAGAGGCGGCAGGATTCGCGCACTGCAGACGACAGCCGGGCTGCAGGCACGGCCAGGCTACGAGCGATAGTGACGTTGCAACTCCGAGGCGTAGCGGCGACCGACCTGGTCCGCGTTCTGTTCGAGCCAGTCGGCGAGATGGACTCCTCCCGTCGGCGGTTCCGATGAGACTAGGAGGTCTGCCATCAGGCCGTTGATCTCTTCGCGCGTGATGAGCACGTCTCCCACAAACGGCTCGATCAGCTTGGCCAACCCAAAGGCCAGCCCCGATGACACATGCAGCAGCCAGACACGGCGATGCAGGACGTACGCTATCAGACGGACCAGCTCCTCAAAGGTGAAGATGTCCGGTCCTGCGGCATCGATGATCAATGATTCCGAGTGTTGGGCGACGTTGACAGCGAGATCAGCCATCTCCTCAACGTAGATCGGCTGCAGACGATACGTCGCAGAGCCAAAGAGAGGAAAGAGGGGGAAGTGCCTCAGCAACCAGGCGATGTTATTGATGAGGATATCCTCGCGGCCAAAGATGACGGTTGGGCGAATGATGGCATAGGAGAGGCCGCTCTCGCGGAGGGCTTCTTCAAGGAGAGCCTTGCCGCGGAAGTACGGGAAAGGGGAGGTAGGATCGGGATTGGTGATACTCACATGCACGATGCGCCTGACGCCGGCCGCCTGTGCAGCCCGAAAGAGGGTGCGCGTATTGGCGACAGCCTGTTCATAGGTCTGCTCACCATAGGGGAAGCGAATCCAGTAGGTATTGTGACAACTCCCCACGCCTAAAGGCGGGGGCTTCTCAGTTCGTCCGGTTCCCCATCGGGAACCGTCCCTGAGGGCCGTGCCCCGGCCCGTAAGATATTCTTGGCAGCGTTCACATCACGGTCTGCTACATAGCCACAGG
>JBHOQN010000094.1:0-11173 GCA_042408965.1 Ktedonobacteraceae bacterium | reverse complement strand
GTTCTGTAGCGTCGGTATCAGTAGCAGCAGCCCCGCCAGCACCGTCGCTCCCGCTCCTACCAGCCCCCCTCTCCCTGCCTTCCTCCCTCTTCCCACCACCCCCAGTGCCAGGCTCTCCTCCTGCTTCTCCTCCACCCGCTCCCTCCTCCGGCGCCACCACTGCTCCCCCCACCTCAGCAGCCGCTGCACCGCTGGCTCCAGCCCCACTCCCGCCAGCAGCATCAACGGCATCGTGATATGGATCGTCAGCCACGGCATCTTCTCCGCCGCCCACGAGTAGATCACCAGGTTCCCCACACACCAGTAGACCAGCAAGAGCCGCAGTCGCGTCGGCCGCCACAGACAGCGCACGATCCCCACCAGCCCGAATACCACCCCGATCTGCTCATAGAGCGGGATCAGCAACAGATAGTAATACCAGGGCTGCCCCCCCCGCGCCACCGCAATCTGCTCAATCCAGTAGTAGAGTCCTCCCCAGATACCATCACCAATACCGGCCCGGATATTGGTAAAGAGGACGGTAAAGAGCACAAGGAAGATGGCCCAGAAGACCAGAATGGCGAAAAACCAGTGGGTCCAGGGCATGCTCACCAGGCTATCAAGCAGCGGCTGCCGCTGTAGATCCACCCGGCGCGCCAGACCACGCCTCCCCTCCGGCGGCTCCCCCCCAAACATCTCACGCAGGAGCAGGCCCAGCACCAGCAGGCCCAGTCCTACCCCCAGCCAGGGAACCAGCAACGCCGTCTTATCCTTGAGGGTAGCGACAAAGGCATCCGAAGTCTGCTGATGAGCTGTGATATAGAAGGACAGACTATGTAACCAGGCGAACAGAAAATGAGCAAATATCGCAGCGATACACGCATAGAGAAGCAGGAAGAGCGGGGCCCACGTGCGCGGCAGCCAGCGCGGCCGCTCCCCCGGCTGCTCCTGCATCGGCAGCCTCATCTCCAGCTTCGCTCCCAGCTCCCAGACCAGCACCCCCACCCCATAGCTGCCAAAGACCGCCATGCTCAGAAAGGTCGCCTCCTTCGTCGCATACGAGAGCGCCAGCGCCAGAGAGGCCAGCACCAGCCAGCCCGGTCTCCGCTCTCTGGCATAGCGCACCACAGCCACCACCAGCAGCAGCGTGAAAAAGGCCATATAGATATCCTCGCGCGCAAAACGCGAGTAGTACACCAGACTCGGCGACACCGCCAGCAGCAGCGCCCCCAGCCAGGCCGCCACCTTCCCCAGCGAGCGCCTCAGCAGGTAGGGCAGCCCCACCAGCGCCGTTCCCAGCGTCGCCGCCAGCAGCCGCACCGTCGTCGTATTGACTCCGTTATCCGGCGCCCCCACCAGCTGCGCCAGTTTATAGACCAGCGCCATCAGATGGAACTGAAACGGCCCATGGAGCAACGGATCGTAGTGATAGCTCAAGATATTGAGCATGAGCTGCAGCGAGAAGTAGGCATGGAGGCTCTCATCATGGTGCAGCGGCCGATCGCCCAGGCCCCAGAAGCGCAGCAACGCTGCCAGCAGCACCACCGCGCCGTAGGCCATCCACTCGATCAACTGGCTCCGAGAGGGCCGCCAGCGACGATTCTGCGCAGGCTGAGGCGCCGCGGTCTCGACGTGCAGCGCTGCGGTCTCTGCAGTTGCCCGACCGTCCTCGCTGATGTTAGCAAGCGGTCGAGTCTCGTATCCTTTCAAGGGTCAAACTCCTCGTCCAGGCTCGCGCTATTGTCAGGTACCAGCTATCACTTTATAGATCGTAACTCCCTTTGCAGAGTAGACAACCTGTAGCAGAGAGGGAAAGCGCGCCAGATTGATCACCGGGTATTTCGCCAGTTCGAGCGGCCCGACATAGACATAGGCGATGTGATAGTGCTGTAGCAACGCCTGGACAACGCTGGCCTGAGGATTAGTATAGATCGTATCGACGTCGGCGCTGCGTCGATTGAAGTCATCCAGGTAGAGGGGGTTGCGCAGCCACTGGACACGCCACTGATACTCATGGCCAACCCAGCCCATCAGGGTAGGTAGCCCAGTAAAGACCGAGACGCGGCCATAGTCGCTATAGTCAGGGCCAATGGCCTCCAGAATGACCGGGGCCCCACTGATGTTACTGTTGATCCAGCGGATGGCGGCATAATCCCCTGGATCAGTCTGGGCCATATAGTCCAGGCCATCCAGGCTATTGGTGCGTTGGGCAAAATGGTTGGTACGCGCGTAGCTGCCGGCTACAGGATAGACTGCACTCGCCAGCAGGAGCAGACAGAGCACCACAGCCCAGACAACCTGCAGCCCCTCGCGCAGGAAACGCTGGAGGGAGGCCAGCCGCTCAGCCGGGCGAAAGGCGTCGAGGATAAAGTAGAGCGCCACGCCACAGGCGATCGATAGCTGAGCCCAGGACTGAAAATAGAATTTAAACACCGTATTCATGCGCGGATAGCTATCTGCAAAAACATCGCGCAGAAAGAGGATCTCACAGCCGGCCACCAGAGCAAAAGCCAGCGTGCCAAGCAGCAGGACGAAGGCATGCGCGCGATTACGCAGATGCGCCAGCGTCAGGACCCCGCCCACGGCGGCGATCACACCCGCCACGACAAAGGTGCCGCTGTTGCGTAGAAAGAGAAAGGCCATCAGCCCCAGCATGCCAATCACCCAGAAGCTGAGCAATTCAACGCTGAAGCGCTCGGACCAGTGGGGAGCCTCGGAGTCCTCGCCGTCCGCAAACACGGGCAGGCGGATGATGCTGATGATCAGCAAGGAGAGAAAGATAAAGGCAAACAGGCCGTAGATCAGCACCTCCTGGCCGAGCGGCGAGCGGTCGTTGGGGCCAACAACCCCGATGCCCTGCGAAGGAGAGACAAAGTTCAGATAGAAGGGGAGATAGAGGAGCAGGGAGAAGATCACCAGCAGAGAGCAAGGTGCGGCGATATCCACCAGTAGGCGTCCACTGAAGCGCCTCCCATGGGCAAGCCACTGCTGCAAGGCAATGCAGACGAGGGCGAGTCCGAGATAGGTCGGATAGTCCCAGCCATTCATCGTGAAGAGTGCACCGATCAGCAAGGCTGTCACTCCAAGGGTCAGCGGCAGACGCCAGCCATAGCCAAAAGCCCTCAGGCCACGTCCATCGCGCTCCAGGAGCAGGTTAAAAGCCAGTGCGATAGCAACGATGGTGAAGGCCAGTGCCAGCACATGGGCATGAAAGCAAGAGAGAAGGAAACTGAACGCAGGGAACTCATTGATTGTTCGGTCAACGACACGCGAAGGGGCGAACCAGTCGAACTGACTGAGGTCCCCGTGATCGCGCCACCACTGCTGCGTCGCTGCCAGATTGCCCAGAATCAACCCCAGGACCATCGTCAACAGGCCAT
Source organism: Ktedonobacteraceae bacterium (assembly GCA_042408965.1). GTDB lineage: Bacteria > Chloroflexota > Ktedonobacteria > Ktedonobacterales > Ktedonobacteraceae > Thermogemmatispora. The sequence continues at coordinate 7,814 of JBHOQN010000094.1, read as the reverse complement.
AAGGGATGGCCATACTCAGACGTGGATAGCTCTGGTCAGGCGGAGATACCTCTTCATCACATGTGGTTCCCCCGCGGCGTAGATGCCTGGCCCAGGCGACGATATTGCAGGTGACGCCAAAAAGATTGACAGCCGTCAGCCCGAAGAAGGTGGAGATACCCGTATTAAAGGCGATGGAGGGTGACTGACCGAGCAGCTTTGCCAGGACAGCGATGGTAAAATGCGCGTAGTAGTAATAATTGATCGAGAAGCCGGCATACCACATGTCGTTGGGTGGGAGATGCGTACTGCGCATGATGGCAGCAATGAAGCCCTCATCCATGAACATCTCAAAGTTGCGGATATCGGGCCCATAGGAGCGAATCCAGCCCAGCAGGAAGACCATGCCGAGAAAGATCAGCTCACAGACCAGAATATAGCCTGCATCAGCACGCAACAACTTCAGGATGGTCTGACGTGTGCGTATATATCCAAAAATAGCTGGGACCAGGAGAATCAGGAGCACACAGGCGATAAAGAGACGGCTGAAGGGCAGAGCCTGTACCAGCATCAAGGGGAGCCAGATGCAGAAAGCAAAGAGGGCCATTGCGAGCGCCTTGCTGAAGGCCCAGCCGCGGTCGGGAAGATTATGGAGTACTGCCACCGTCAACGGCAGACAGAGAACGCCCAGGATCTCAACCAGGCCCCACATCTGTAACAACTCAAGCATAGATCCTCTCTGATCACAAACTAAACCGATAGGGAGGAGGGCATCGCTCGCGGCAGGTCCTCTCCATCAGATCTTCTCTTTCGCCTGCCTGGGGAAGCGGATCGCCCTCACCCAAACAGGTTCGTACCTTCATAACTAACGAACGAGCCAGGGGTTCTGTTCCTCCGTGCCCCATCGTGGATATCTCCTTCCACCAGGGAGTCCGGGGCGAACCAGGGAGGACCAATCAGGACCCTCGCAGATCGTTTCAGGTCGCCGCAAAGGTGCAACTGACGTTACTGACGGGCATGGGCCAGTGCACTCCGGCAATCAGAGTAGCAAAGAGCTGCTGCGGTGTGTATGGATAGGGTTGGTCGCGCACAAAAACACGCGCCACAGGATGATCGAAGACGGAGTAGCTCTCATCAGCTCCACTATCGTCGAGTGTGATCCCGAACAGGTGGGGACGAACGACAAACTGGGCAGCAAGATGGAAGCCCAACTGACCGCTGAAGAGTAGTCGATAGTAGCGAATCGTCAGCGGATAGCGGGTCGGCAGACGCGGTATTGATTTATCCAGGCGGTCCGTGGGCATGGTGATGGCCGTGACTGTTGGCAAGAGGTTGGCCAGCAGACAGGCTTTCTGAGGTGTATCATCCCCATAGAGATCCAGCCCGGTCTGCTGCTGGCCGCTGGCATCCACATAGGTTGCCTGGCGATAGATGCTCGGGTCATGTCCATCGACTGCCACGGGCATAGGATCATCCCATTGCTCATATGTCAGGACACTGCCTGGTTGGAGATGAGCATAGATCCAGCGCGAGAGCATGACGCGCGTATTCGGCTGACTGTAGACATTGAGCAGCGCCAGTCCCTGAAAGGCTGTCCCTCCCAGGGCAATGACGATCATAGCTGTGCGTAGAGCGGTGAGCAGCGGCCTCGTCCGGCGCGTCCTGTCGAGAGCAGCCCCTGTCGCCTCAACGCGCGGCCTGCTCCACTCCAGCAGAGCCAGCAGTCCAGCAGCCGCCAGCAACGCGAGGAAGGGATAGAGCGGCAGCATATAGCGCATAAACTTGACATAGAAGCTGCCCGTAATCAGGCCATAGACAGCGATCCATGAGAGAGGAACCAGCCAGGCATCAAAGCGGCGCCACTTTATCAGGCGCCAGAGGAGCCAGAGCAGGCCACCGAAGGCGGCCAGCCCCAGAGTAACACCCATGCCCCACAGAAACATGTTCTCGGCCTCATAGAGATAGGGCAGAGTGCCAGCGAACTGCCGCACATAGGGAAGATCGATCAGGCCGCGCGCGAGGTCGCCCTGAAAAGAGACCTGTTGAACGAAATCTCTGGCATCCAGAAAGGCATAGGGCATGGCCAGAAAGAAGACGGCCACCGTCACCACCAGCGCAAGAGGTAGGGCCAGCCAGCCCTGCAACGAGTTGCGACGCCACCAGCGCAAGCCGCAGGCGACCAGCAGCGGCACAATCAGGGGGGCCGCGCTAAACTTGGTGGCCAGCGCCAGGCCGTAACCAGCTCCTGCCATGAAGGCCCAGCGCAGAGGTCGCTCACTATCAACCAGGGAGACACAGGCCAGCACGGTGAAGGTCACAAAAAAGAGCAGCATTGTATCGACAGCGTAGAAATGTGAAAGCTGCAGTTGCAGGGGTGTGAACGTGACAAAGGAGGCCGCCAGCAGAGCCACCCACCAGGCCCGGCTCCGGCCGATGGTGATGTCTTCGACCAGTCGGAGGGCCAGCAGAGCCGTAAGCAGGATGGTGCCACAGTCAAAGAGTGCTGAGAGACCGCGTCCGACCAGGGTAAGATTGGCGAAGGAGCCAAGGGCCGGGAAGAAGTGACTCAAGACGTTGCCTAGCGCTGCCAGCAGATAGATAGGAAAGGAGCCATAGGCGAAGAACTGCGGATTCAACGGCGAGTGGGCCGCATCAAAGAACTGGGCCAGACTGGCAGGTCGCGCAATAGCCGTCACGTGAAACATGATCTCGCGCTCATCGGGATGAAAGCTATTGCCATCGTCCCAGTTCAGCCCGTAGAGACGCAGAGCCAGACCCAGCAAAACCAGGCCCGCAAGAGCAAGCGGACGCCAGCGAATGATGATCTTCACAGAACGCCTCGATTATGCTTCTCTAAGATAGACATCGGTAGCAACCTGCAGCAACCTGGGGTTTTTTCCTCTCAACTGTGGTGCTAAGTATAAGAAGATCTCTGGCACGGGTCAAGAGGAGATACGTACACCGCTGCCGTTGCGAAACGGTTCCAATGTCCTCAAGACTGAGCAGGCGACTCACCCCAGACCGTCAGAAAGATGGCGATGCCCGAGAAATCTTCTGCGAGCAGCTCTGTCATGGCCTGTTGGTAGAGCGTCTCAAACTCATCAGGAGTCACCACGCCAGTGTAGACCAGGAAGGGTTGGAGCAGGCGGTAAAGCGCGGCAAGGTCCTGGTAGGTAGAGTGATGCAGAGGAGTGCCCGCCGAGAAGTCGAGCGCATGGGCACGCAAGCCAATCTGCTCAAAGCCGGCAGTGCGCAGTAAACGCGGTAACATCGGCAGTGTTCCAAAATGGCGGCCTTCAGGGGCAAAGGAACGCCCTGCCAGCCGCATGGCTTCTGCTGCCAGAGCCGTGAGCCGTTCGCAGGCGGGACTGGTGGTCACGCCGTTGTCGAGAATCTCTGTGAGGCGAACGATCCCACCCGGACGGAGCACACGGCGGCACTCAGCGAGGAGCGCGGGCCAGGTAGCAGGAGTCATAAAGCCAAAGATCAGGCGGGCATTGACCAGATCGAAGGAGGCAGGAAGAAAATCCAGCGGCTTGAGGGCATCCATGACCCAGAACTGGATATTTGTCAGCTTACGCACACGCGCCTGGGCACGAGCATACGTGATCATTGTCTGGCTGATATCGATCGCCGTGACCTCTATCTCTGGATACTGACGCGCAACCTCCAGCGCCCAGCCACCGGGACCGCAGGCAATGTCGAGGAGATCCCTGACCCCCACAAGGGATGAGCGTTCGGGAAAGACTCCTCCCATGCTCTGGGTGATTAAGGCATCCTGGTGCATCAGGCGCGCCATTTCAGAGGCGCTCTCAGCATCGATGACGTAGGAATTCTCTGGCTGATGAGAGGCAGCCGGGTTCTCTGGCATGATCACTCGGACTCCTTCCGCCTTACGGCCGCTGCAGCAACTTTTGAGCCTGCATAGTTTCTTCTATGATGATAGCATATTCATTGCAGAGAAACAATGTCAACAACCCTGGCGCAGAGAGCCGAGTAGACCCCTTCTGTTTTCCGATCCCTCCCAACCGAACGGCGATCAGGAGCCAGGCTGATATGCTACACTGTACAGCAGGCATTGGAGCAGAAAGGAGCAGATGACGTATGTCGCACGATGAAGCCGAGAACCTCATGCCCACCACCGAGGGCCTCAACTTCTATAGCACCGATCCTGTGCTGCAGCGGCTTTTACGGCACCATCTCACGGCCGAAGACTACCAGCGCGCTCAGCCGATCCTCAGCAACATGGGAGCAGTAGCTGCGGAGCACATGGACGAGCTGGCCGCCATTGCTGAGCGCCACGGTCCAGTCTTGCGTCAATTTGATCGCCGTGGCAACCGCGTGGACGAGGTCATCTTTCATCCGGCCTATCACGAGCTGGAGCGCATCGCCTATCAGGATTTCGCCATCGCAGCCTGCACCCACCGCCCGGGGGTCCTGGGCTGGCCAGGCCGTGTTCCTCAGCCGGTCAAGTTCGCTCTGGCCTACCTGGGAATGCAGGCCGAGGCCGGTGTGTTCTGTCCTGTCTCCATGACGGACGCGCTGGCGCGAGTGCTGGAGCGCTACGCAGCCGCCTGGCTCAAAGAGCGCTTTCTGCCAGGACTGACCGCGCTGAGCCTTGACGAACTTCAGCAGGGAGCAATGTTTCTGACCGAGAAACAGGGCGGCTCAGATGTCGGCCTCACGAGCACAGTGGCGCGTCGTCGTAGTGTGAACGCAGAGACAGAGCCAGCCTGGGAGCTGTGGGGAGATAAGTGGTTCTGCTCGAACGTCTCCGCAGACCTGATCCTCACCCTGGGCCGTCCGGAGGGGGCGCCTCCTGGCACACGCGGCCTGGGACTCTTTCTGGTACCACGCACCCTGGCCAGTGGCCAGCGCAACGCCTACTGCATCAACCGTCTGAAGGAAAAGCTGGGCACCCGCTCGATGGCGACGGGAGAGGTCACGTTCACTGGGGCGCTGGCTTATCAGGTGGGAGAACTGGAGCGTGGCTTTGTCCAGATGACAGAGATGATCAACCTGACACGCATCTGGGCCGCTATCGGCTCTCTGGCAGCCATGCGGCGCAGTCTACTCGAAGCTGTTGTACACACTCAGGGCCGCATCGCTTTCGGGCGGCGCCTGGCAGACCACCCGCTGATGCGACACCAGCTTGTCGAGCTGCTGGTTGAGGTCGAAGGTTGTGCCAGCCTGGCCTTTGAAACAGCAGCGATCCTGGAGCGTGTGGACCACCAGGGACACGAAGAGGATCGGCGCCTGCTGCGCATTCTGACACCGCTCTGCAAGTACTATATTCCCAAACGTGGCGAACACCTGACGCTGGAAGCCCTGGAGATGCGCGGCGGGAATGGCTATGTTGAGGATTGGGTGAACTCGCGCCTGCTGCGCGACGCGATCGTTAACTCGATCTGGGAGGGATCAAGTAACGTGATTGTGCTGGACGTGGCGCGCGTGATGGCGCGTGAGCGCGGCCATGAGACGCTCTTCGCCTGGCTGCAGACACGACTGCGGGGACTGCATCATCCGGCTCTCGCGGGGACCCTCGAGGAGCTGCAGCAGGTGCTACACCGCCTGAGGAGGCGCGTCGACGAGCTGAGTACGCAGGAGCCGGAGAGCACCCAGTTGCCGCTGCGTGGCCTGGTTGAGCGCCTAGCTCAGACAGCAATTGCCAGCCTCCTATTGGAGCAGGCTGAAGTGGCTTTCAAGGAGACAGATCAGCAGGGGACACGCCAGCTCCTCGTGGCACAACTCTTCATGCGCCGCCACCTGCTCCCCCATCCCGATGGCTGGCAGGCTGACGATGATCACCGTATCCTGGACCACTTTGAGCACGTAATGCGGGGAGGGGTCAACCTGGAGAGCATGAACTGGCAGCGTGGACAGGATCAGATGGAGGTGCTCCTTCCGGGATAGACGCAGGGTCACTGCTTCGCGGACGAGACCGATGCCGGCACCGCCTGCTTCTACGAAACAACCGGCTACAGGCGGACCGGCATCATCGCCGCAATCAAGGGAGCGCATATCTTATCCAGGATGATCAGGGGGAGTGCAGCCGAAGAGAAGCGTTCAGGGATAGGTGACGTGCGAGAGCGACCCCGCTTGCGCCGTCAAACCGAAAGCACCCCGCGTCAGAAAGTGGCTGGCCAGGGTCTTTCAGCGCAGATGGAGCACTCAGGCCAGAACGCCGTCGCGATCACCCACCAGCCTTTGAATCTCGCGCAGACGCCGTTCGGCCAGCTCGACATTTTCCAGAGCCTGAGCAAGAATGCGCTCCTCCAGCGAGGCATAGGACTCTTCGATCTCTGGATCGATGGAGCCACCCAGAAGCTCCAGAGCGCGATGAAGTTTGGGATCTTCAGTTGCAGTTAACGTCGACATGGCGTGCCACCTCTCGATTGTGCAAAGTCTCTGAAATATCAGCCAGGAGACTCTCTGTACAAACGATCACCTACAGGGAACCTGCACCCACTCGCATATACCTACCTGGATACTCTGCTCTCCACCCGGAGAGGTGAGAGCGCTGGCTCCTCACATAATACGTCCAGCCGGTGAAATAGGTTGCATTCCCCGCACCACCACCAGGTTCATTCATAGTCTCCATTTCTATAATACGTCAGGCACCAAAAACTGTTTAATAGAGCCACCAACATTCCTACCTGCAAAATCCTGAAGTACCAGGAACGACCGGGACCGGGGTGCGCGAGCAAGCAGCGCATCGCATGCCTCCCGGACCTCACGAGCCGTCAGATGGCCACCTGGCTCTACTTCACAATCACCGTCAGATTCATCCCCTGGTGGATCGTGCAATAGAGCTTGAAGGTTCCTGCAGTCGTGAACGGACCGATCTGTTTCGTATCGTTGCCGCTGAACTGCACATCAACCTTCGGAGCACCAGCCTCAACAGCAGGTTTGGGCGTCCCATTGACCCAGGAGCCATTCTGAATGATATGCGGTACAGCCACTGTATCAACCAGGGTGAGCATATCCCCCTTCTTGATGGTAATAGAGGGAACCGCGAAGTTGGCGGCGTCCATCTGCACAGTATTGGCTCCACTCGTACTACTCGACGAAGAGGAGTTACTGCTGCTGCTGGACCCCGAAGCCGTGGTGCTGGCTGTGCCAGGCCGCGTACAGGCCACCAGGAACACACTCACCAGCGCCAGAGCGGTCAGAACCAGCCAGAGATAACGTAGACGTCTCTGCTCCATAACAACCATAGCCTCTCAATGATAGCCAGGAACGTTGCCAGAGGCCCCCCTCACATCGTCAGGGAAGGCTCTCTCTATCTGCCCAGTCGGGCTAGATGGCAGCGCTCTTCTTCAAACCTGGCACACTTCTCTCCATATAGCATAGGACTGGCGAACACGTCTGCAAATCCGGCAAATACCCGATATTGCGTCGGGTATTTACCTGATCTATACGCTCTGCTCGCGGCGGATGCCGTGAGTACGCCTGCCAGGCTGATCCAGCACCGAGAGAAGATATGGCAGGTGTCACCTTCCCAACGATGCCTCAGGGTCCTGAAGAGCAAAGAACGTGACAAGTAACCTGACATTGATTTTGCAAATTTTCAACAAGCTTTCTTTCTTGCAAAGGACTGCCTTGACTTCTGTGAAACAGAATGGTATAATCAGAGTGTTCCTGGCGAGGAACCCTTCCAGGGTCAGACCCTGGCACAAGGCGAAGGCTTTGCATGGAATCCCGAAAGGAGGTTGTATGCAGATGAAGAAACCGATACGCCTCTTAGGGATGGTGTTCCAGATTGACTAGGAGCGCCCGTAAAGGCGGGCTCTCCGAGCCTCTGAGCGCTGCGCCATCGATCTGACAACCGCTGC
>JBHOQN010000082.1:0-28676 GCA_042408965.1 Ktedonobacteraceae bacterium | reverse complement strand
CGGGTTGAGTTGTACGACGATCGTCCTATCCATGCACATAGCATATCATATATGTCAGGCGATGGTCAAGCACAGAAAGGAGGGGGCGCATTCCTCCCCACGCCTGAAGGCGGGGGTCTCCTGCGCCTATATGATGAATCTGACGGTCAACGTGCAGTAGAGCCGCTGCTGGACATTGCACATGGCGCTGGTGATGTGACATAATGAGGCAGGTTCGTTTAAGAGGAAGGGCGTGAGGGCCAGCGCCTTCACGCCCTTTTCCCTGAGCAGACGGCAGGCGAGGGAGCCGTCTCGCCGACCTTTCAGGGAGACGAAGCATTGGAGCGCATGCAAAGGAGGAGTTACGGCATGGCCCGAATCGCGTTTCAGGAAGTGAGCAAACAGTATCGAGGCGCGAGCCGACCGGCCGTCGATGCAGTCAGCTTCGAGGTCGAAGAGGGTTCCATCTGCATGCTGCTGGGAACGTCTGGCTCAGGGAAGACCACGCTCCTACGCATGGTAAATCGTTTAATCGAGCCAAGTGCCGGTGCCATCTACATCGATGGCAATAACATTCTCAATGAGAATCCCATCCTCCTGCGCCGGCGCATTGGCTATGTGATTCAGCAAGTCGGTCTCTTCCCTCACATGACTATTGCCGAGAACGTGCGCATTACAGCTCAGATCGCCGGCTGGTCAAAGTCGCGGATCGAAGCCCGGGTGGATGAGTTGCTCTCGCTCGTCGGACTCGATCCCGCCGAGTACCGTAAACGTTTCCCCCGTCAGCTCTCCGGAGGCCAGCAGCAGCGCGTGGGTCTGGCACGTGCGCTGGCGGCTGACCCAGCCATTCTTCTGATGGATGAGCCATTCGGGGCCCTTGATGCCATTACGCGCGAGCATCTCCAGGAGGAGCTGCTGCGCATCCAGCGCGAAATGCGCAAGACCATTCTCTTCGTGACGCACGACGTTGAGGAGGCCTTTCGGCTCGGCAATCAGATTGCAGTGATGTCGGAGGGTCACCTGGTGCAGATCGGCACCCCCGTTGATCTCTTGTTGCACCCGGCGGACGAATTTGTCACCAGGCTGGTGGGGGCTGATAATATTCAGCGACAGCTCCAGTACCTCCCTGTCAGTAGCGCTCTGGAGAGCGAGTTCGCCTCTGCTCTAGCTGTGTCCGCACCCCGCTGCTCCTCGTCAACAACCCTGCTTGAGGCGCTGATGCTCCTGATCGCTTCCGGTGCTCAGCTCCTGGTTGTCTACGATGAGGCCACAGGGGCAGTGATCGGCAGTATCACCCTGTCGGCCATTAATCGAGCCATCGCAGCAGCCCAGAGAAGCGAACGTACGCGAGAGGAAACAACCATCTAAGCAGCAGAGGATCTTCCGTCTTCTGCCGAGCCGAGCCGAGCCGAGCCGTTCAGTGCACCTGGTGTTGTACGCATGGCCCGCGATGGTTAACCTGATCCGTGAGACTCTGTGTGAGAGGAGACTATGCGCTACTTGCTCAGCCCTTCAAGCTATGATTTATCCGATCCGAGCAGTATACCTAATCTGCTCTTGCAGCATCTGACCATTGTTGCCATCAGCATGTTCATCTCACTGGTGATCGCCTTTCCGCTGGCGCTATTGATTGTACGCTATCGCCGTCTGCGCCTGCCTGTGATCACGCTGATGGGCCTGCTCTACACCATTCCGGGACTGGCATTGATCGGCGTCCTGGTCACGATTACGCAACTTTCCCTGGCAACGGTGGTCATTCCCCTGGTACTCTACGCTCAACTGGTGCTGGTGCGTAACATTGTGGCAGCGTTGAGCAGCATCGATCCGCTGCTGATCGAAGTTGGGCGTGCCGTGGGCATGAGTCGGCCTCAGATTCTCCTTCGTGTCACACTGCCGCTGGCTATGCCCGTGATTATTGCAGGGATTCGCGTTGCGACGGTCACCACCATCGGCATCGCCTCGCTGGCCTCTCTCGTTGATCAGGGAGGCCTGGGCGACCTGATTTTCAAGAGCATCCCGCTGGGAGATTACGATACGATTCTCGCGGGAGCTATTCTGCTGGCGCTCTTCGCACTGGTAGCAGATACGCTGCTCTTACTGGTGCAGCGGGCGATTGATCGGGGTCGTACCGCGGTGGCCCTGGCTTCCTAGCCGGCGGCCTCCTTCAGGAAGGATAGAGCTATGCTGCTCGTACAGTTGTGGCAGTTTATCACTGATCCCGCCAACGCTTTTCTGGACCACACGATCGCCTACCTGCAGGTCTGTGGTGTCTCGATCGTCCTGGCCATCGTGCTGGGGGTCCTGATCGGTGTGAGCGTCTCACGCAATCCCCTGCTCTCTTTTGTGGCGGTCAATCTCAGCGGCCTGATGCGGGCCATTCCTATCATCGCCTTTCTGGCGGCAGCCCTGCCCTATCTAGGCATCGGCTTTAAGCCCACAATTGTGGCCCTGACGGTGCTGGGCATTCCGCCGATCCTCTTGAACACCTACACAGGCATTCGCAGCATCGAGCCGGCCATTATTGACGCTGCCCGTGGTATGGGCCTGAATGCCCGGCAGATTCTGGTCCGCATTCAGGCTCCGCTGGTGCTCCCTATCATCGCGGCCGGTGTGCGCACAGCGGCTGTACAGATCGTGGCCACAGCAACGCTGGCTGCCATCATTGGCGCTGGGGGCTACGGTGAATACATTGTCAACGGCCTCTATGAGTTTAAGACGGTGCAGATTCTCGCTGGCGCGCTGCCTGTGGCTGTGCTGGCGATGCTGGTGGAGCTGCTCATGGGCTGGTTGCAGCGTGCCCTGACGCCAGCCGGCCTGCGCTCACAGGAGCTGTCTCTGGCTGAGGCGACCAGGGCTTGAAAGGAGGCGATTCGGGTCTGCGGGGAGACCGCACAGCCCCTCTGACTATACTGGTGGTGTAAACAAGGCGTCTTTTTTGCTGAATAGTGATAGGAGAATCACAATGCTTTCTTTGCTCAATGCATTGCGAGTGCGCTCGCTCTTCCTTCTGGCCGTGGTGGCCCTCTTCCTGCTGGCTGGCTGTGGTGGCAGCACCTCTGGCTCTGGCTCATCCTCATCGCCTAACAGCCAGATCACTCTGACGGTGGGCGGAAAGCTCGACGTTGAGGCACAGTTGCTGACCAAGATGTATACACTCTTGCTGAGGCATGCCGGCTTCAATGTCATCGAGAAGCCCGCGCTGGGCACCAACGACGTCGTCTTCAATGCTATCACCAGCGGAGCCATCGATCTCTATCCTGAGTTTACTGCTACAGGCCTGCAGCGGCTGGGGTTACAGACCACCCATGACCCGCAGAAGGATTATGAGCTGGTCAAGCAGGGCTACGAGAGCAAGTACAAGATTACCTGGCTTGATGTGGCTCCACTCAACGACACCTATGGGATCTGTGCACCCAAAAGCGCCGCCAGCACGTTGAATGTGACAAAGCTCTCCCAGTTGCAGCCGCTGGTCGCCTCACAGTTGACGGTAGCCACCCCGACGGATGGCCAGCAACCGTTGCAGACGATGGAGTCGATCTATGGAGTGCATTTCAAGAAGACGATCGTACTTGACGAGGCTCTGACGTTCAATGCCGTCAAGCAGAACCAGGCGCAGCTCAATGTCTGTTACACCACCAGCGCCTTGATTGACGAGAATGGCTTTCTGCTTCTGCAGGACGACAAGAACGCCTTCCCGATCTATAATCCGGCCCCCATCGTGCGCGACGATACGCTGAAGAAAGCCCCTGGCATTGCCACCGCCCTCAATCCACTGGCGCCGAAGCTGACGACACAGGTGAGTATTGATCTGCAGCGCCAGGTGACCCAGGCTGTCAATAGTGGCACGCCGCGCTCGCAGGCGATCACTCAGGTGGCGACCAACTGGCTGAAGAGCGTCGGACTCCTCTAGCAGGCCCGCTTTGATGTGCTGAACGCTCGCAGGGCATCCACGCTGGATGCCCTGTTTTCTCTTCCACTTCACCGAGCCGCGATCAGGATGGCCGGGGCTGTGAGCGGTGCAACAGTCCTGCGTCCAGCCCGCCGTTGAAGGGGCTGGTGCGACAAATCCCCCACCTGCAAAAGATGGGGGACGATGGCGCCGTTCTGCGGCATGATATCCTGCGGTCAGGACAGGTGGTCTTCAGGACCTCAGGAAGTGCTACTGCGACGGTAGAGGTAGAGATAGCCGCGGCTGGCAGCGGTGCGGGCGTGGTCCACCGGGAGGAACCAGGCGCTACGCCGTTGCCATTCAGGGCTATGCAGGCCGTCGCGACTATCGGCTCCCCAGCGCAGGGCAGCGATATCGAAGAGCAGAACGATGACGAGCAAGAGCAGAAGGATATCCACGATGCCCTCCTTTCGAGGCACGATCGCGGGTTCTCTGACGCCGGAGAACCTGCTGACATGTTTCTATTACCTGTAACAACAATAGGATGGAATCGGTTGCAGCACCACAGCCAATGATTGGCATCTCTTGCAATCTCAATGGAGCCAATGGGGAGAGTGGGAGGGAGGAAGGGAGGGAGCCCGGAGGTCGTCCATAGGGCATAGGAAAGCAGACAGGGAGGCTGGTCGAGAGCGCTGGCTCGTAGTATGCTACAAAGGATTGGATAGGGTCAGGCAGACTCCCCACCCGACGCAGAATCCCGAGGAATTGCTCCGAAAAATGGTACTGGCGTCTTCTTGCCAGGGCAATCTCGTCGTTGATCCTTTCCTGGGTCCTTTCCTGGGTTCCGGCACTACCGCGCTGGTTGCAGAGCAGTTGGGGCGTACATGGAAAGGTTGTGATATCTCTGTCGAGTACGGTCTCTGGGCTGCCAGACGCAGCGAACTCGTCCCAGACTGGCCCGTCGAGAAGTGGATGCTCTCTGATCAGGAAAATGCCAGATGAAGGCAATCGATCCGCTGATGAAGCTGCTCTGTCGTTCCTGGAGCAGCGCATTCTAGAGACTGCTGCGTTCAGATCACTCCAGGACTATACCTCTGTGTTTATAGTCTCGTGCTGAATCAGTGAGATGGAGTTTCTTATTTTGATCCCCGACCCGAAATGGCCACCAGAAAGCGCCTCAACGAGCAGATCCAAGATATGCAAGCGCTGCTGATGACCGATCTCTGACGCTGGTTCCCGCCCCGCTGAGCACCCTGCTGGCGGGACCCTCGCGAGCACTTGTCCCGCGCTGCCGGGACTGGACCGAACCAGGCCAGCCTCCCCATCATTGCCAGCCTGGGCTCCTATGAACCAGCACACTGCAGTAAGATGACCTATCGCACTTGCCCCTCTGAGCTGCCTTTGTTATACTGCTCACGATGAACTATTCGCGTTGAGTGCTGGGAGGCTCTTCTCTTATGGCAGATAACCCGAAAAATGGCAGTGGGGCGCCCTCATTGCCTGGCCGCGCACGGCTCGCTCTGGCGATCTCCGCCGGAAAGCTGGCGGGCGCTTCAGGGCGCTTCTTTCGTATCGGTGGTGGTACGAGCCTGCCGGGGATGATCGCACGGCGCATCGATCCCAATGTCCTCAAATCTGTGATGGCGTCCACCTCCGCCAGAAAGATCGTCATTACGGGAAGTAACGGCAAGACTACTACTGCGCGTATGACGGCCGCCATCGCCGATGCCAGCGGCCGGCGTGTCTCTCATAACCGCACCGGCTCGAATATGCTCCAGGGGGTTACCTCGGTCGCGGTCAATTTCGCCGATGTCTTCGGGCGCCTGGATAGCGATGTGCTGCTCTTTGAGATCGACGAGGGAACGATGCCCGTGGCCATGCCGGAGATTCAGCCAGATGTGGTGGTGATTACGAATATTTTCCGCGACCAGCTGGACCGTTATGGCGAGCTGTATTCGGTGGCGAAGGCCCTCGATAAGCTGCTCGAGACGCTGCCCGAATCAGCAACCATCGTGCTGAATGGCAACGATCCACAGGTCGCTAACTTTGGCCAGCAGGCGCGGGCCAGAAAACTCTATTTCGGACTGCAGACGACCGATGTCGGTCGCCCTGTGCCAGAACATGCCGCCGATATCATCCGCTGTATTCACTGTCAGGAGGACCTGGTCTACCAGGTTGCCTATCTCTCGCACCTGGGCCTCTATCGCTGTCCCAACTGTGGCTACACGCTGCCGGCACTGGATGTGGCCGCTACCTCCATCCACCTGGATCCTCAGGGCGACGGGCCGTCGCAGGTGAAGATGCGAACGCCGCTCGGCGATCTGGATCTGACCATTCCCCTGCCGGGCGTACACAATGTCTACAATGCCGCTGCCGCTATCGCGGCCTCGATTGCCGCTGGCTTTGGCATTGAAAGGGTGCCCGCCGCGCTGGGCAATATTCGCACGGCCTTTGGCCGGCTGGAGAAAATCCAGGCGGGCGATCGGACGATCTACCTGGCCTTTGTGAAGAATCCCACCTCTTTCAATCTGGTGCTGCGTCTGATCGCTCAGCATCCGGGCGAGAAGCGCCTGCTCGTGGTCGCCAGCAACACTGTCGTGGATGGCGAGGATTTCGCCTGGCTCTGGGATGTCGATCTGGAGGAGGTTGCGCCGCAGGTCGTCGATGTCATCTGCAGCGGAACCAAGGCCGAGGAGCTGGCCATGCGCCTCAAATACGCTGAGGTGCCCAGGGAGCACATCAGTATTATCCATGAGCGCGAGGCAGCCCTGGATGCTGCGCTGCAGAAGGTTGGCCCGGGTGGTACCCTCTACATCATGGCAAGCTATACCCCCACACACGAATTGCGTCGCATCATGCAGAAGCGCGGCTGGGTCAAACCATTCTGGGAGGAGTAAGCAGATATGAGTGAGCAAGCCAAGGATACACGTCTGGTGCTGCGCATCGGGCATCTCTATCCGCAGTTGATGAGTGTGGCGGCTGATCGTGGCAACCTCTTTGCCATTGTCAAACGCTGCAAGTGGCGTGGGATTAAGACGGCAATCGACCAGATTTTCGTTCGCCAGACCCCCGATTTCACGCAGTACGATCTGATTCTCTTCCACGGCGGAGCGGATCGTGAGATGGAGGTGGCCTCGCGCGATATTCAGGCCAAGGCGGCCTCGTTGCGCGAAGCAGCGGAGGCCGGCACGGTCTTCCTGGCGGTCTGCGCTGGCTATCAGCTCCTCGGCCACTACTATAAACCGTTCGAGGGACCGGAGTTGCAGGGTGTGGGCATCCTTGATCTGTACACCGAAGGTGGCGGCACGCGCTTCATGACGCATATGGCGCTGGAGTGCGAGTTCCCGGAGACAGGCCGGCAGGTGCTCGTGGGCTATGAGAACCATAGTGGGCGTACCTATCTGGGACCGCGTGCCCGGCCTCTCGGCAAGGTGTTGGCCGGCTGGGGCAATAACGGGAAGGATGGACATGAGGGCGCGATGTATAACAATGTCTTTGGCACCTATCTGCATGGGCCAGTGCTGCCCAAGAATCCCTGGTTCACTGATCTGCTCATCAGACGCGCGCTCGAACGTCGCTATGGCGCGATCGACCTCTCTCCGCTGGATGACTCGGCCGAGCAGGCGGCACATGATGCTGCCTTCAAGCTGGCGATGGAGTTCAAGGGGACGGTCTCGGCCATTGAGGCCACTCCCTGGCGGCGCTAGTCTCTCACAGGCCTCCCCGCTGTGTGCCTGTCGATGCATGTCAATGCTTGCTCTGGTCCCCGCTGACGGGCTGCGCTCGAGCGCTGTGCCAGACGGGCCTTTCATTGTGCTGGCCTGTCTGGCTATGACGGCGTCCGCTCTCGATTGTGATGTTGTTGTCGCGGCAGGAAGGGAAATGGCTCCATGCTCCTGAGAATGAGAAGATGGCTTTCTGCCTGGCTCTCTCTTATCCTGGGATGCTGGCTGGTGACAGCCTGTGATCTTCCCATCAGTATCACCGGGGCTGGAACGCCATCCCCGGCCACGTCCTCTTCGACCAACGCCTCGCTGATGCCCCTCAATACCTGGATCAAGCTGGAATCCGGTGTGGAGTTGCGCTATGAGCACTGGAAGGGCGAGAGCGGCAATGAGGATACACTGACAATCGTCCGCTTTGATCCCCGGCGCGTTCAATTGCGCGTGCTCTACCGCCCCGCCAGCCCGCTCTTCATCAGTGATTGGATGAAGCAGGAGAAACAGGCCCTGGCTGTCATTAACGGTGGATACTTTAACGACCAGGGCCAGGCCACCGGGCTGGTGATCTCCGACGGCCAGGTCTACGGAACCTCGTACAGCGGTTTTGGTGGCATGCTCTACGTCGATGCCCGCGGCCAGATTCATCTGCGCTCGCTGAGCCAGTTCCCCTACAATCCCGGCGAGCAGCTCAGAGAAGCCACCCAGTCATCGCCGATGCTGGTGCTCCCCGGTGGCAAACGCACGCAGTTTAACGCGGATGCCTCCAGCAATCGTCGCACGGCGGTAGCCTTGGATAAGCAGGGGCGGCTGCTCTTCATTATCAGCCCGGGAGCTGCTTTCTCGCTGGATGAGTTCGACGATCTCCTGCTGGCCTCCGATCTGGGGGTGAGCGTCGCCCTCAACCTGGACGGTGGCTCGTCAACGGGTCTCTACCTGAATGCAGGAGGCCAGCAGGTGGCGATTGATTCGCTCGCGCCCGTGCCGATCGCCCTCGTTATCCAGCCCAGGTCCTCCGACGGATCGTGATGGCGGGGGAAAGGGGCATGATGGGGTGAGGCAGGTGGGGCATGATCAATCACGCCCCTACAGACGTTTACACTGCTTGCTCGTGAGGTCGCACTGAATAGAAGCCTTCTGAAAATGCTGGCTGACCAGTGGCGTCTGCGAGAAGTCTGGCATACTTGTCGGAAAGCCGAAGCTGTTCAGCCCGCCGTTCTTATCAAAGTAGCTCAGAATTGGAGCAGAGATGCTGTAGCCCGTATAGATGTAGTAGCGCCCGTTGTCAGCCGTTGGGATGGTGTTGGTCCTCTTATCGCGTACGAAGTAGTCCCACTCGTTATCATAGGGAATGGGGTGCTGGAAATCGACATCGTAGGGCGAAATCCAGTGGAAGTCGTCGAAGCCCCAGTTCATCAGGTCACGCATGTCCGTCCACCAGTCCTTTGTGTTCATCGTCACCCCGATCAGGTGATGGTGGTTGCGCGTGCATGACACGACCTGCACGAAGTCCGTTGCCCCGTCCCAACCGGGCTTGCCTCCGTCGGCGCCGGGGTACCACCAGAGAAACTGGTTGCCGTTCACCAGGTAGCGCTCGGGATGGTGGGCGCTTTTGGGGATGTGATAGATATGCGTGCCCGCGACCTGATGGAGCACCGGATTGTTCATCGTATAGCGACCCAGCATCGCCAGGTCATGTGCGCTCGAATAGTGGCCAGTAGCCAGCAGACCGCTGGGATTCATATAATGTGTGTCGTACATGCCCAGTTGCAGAGCGCGCTCATTCATCATCGTCACGAAATGCTGGTAGTTGCCGCCGATCACGTCGGCGATGACCACCGCCGCGTCGTTGCCGGACGGGAGCAGCAGTCCATAGAGCAGATCGCGCAGCGTGTAGCTCTCCCCCTTTTTCAGACCGAAGAGGCTGCTGTCTGCAGAGATATGCCGCTGAACGTCCTGGTAGAGTGCATCGGTGATGGTGATCTGCTGATCCAGATTGCCATGCTCGACGGCGAGCAGGGCGGTCATCAGCTTGGTAGTGCTCAGCATGGGCAGGTGCATGAAAGGATTATAGGCATAGAGCGTGGCACCTGTGTCCATATCCATCAGGTAGGCAGCGGTTGCCAGGACCGGTGGCGGTGGGTGGTCCGTATCCACAGCAGTGATGACGAGCTGATGTGGATTCAAAGGGATGGAGTTGGAGCCGCCAGTGCTGCTGCTGGAGTGGCTCCCCGCTTGCGTGCTGCCATGGAGCGAAAGGGCACCTGTCATCACAGGAATCAGGGAGACCACGATGACCAGCACTACAGCACAAGCGATCAGCAGCACTTTATGATGGCTGAGATCGTGGAGGCGGTCCATGAAGGTAGGAGGTGGTGCACTGGTGGCCGGTCGGCGTTGAGGTGTGGGCCGCGCTGAGGGTGCTACGCGCGTTGGGGGACGTCGCGTGGCCTGTGTGACCTGTGTCACCCGCATGTGCGCAGTGATCTGCGTGGGCGGCTCCTGTCCTGGTGTGAGGCGACGGCTGCTTCTGGCCCCCGCTGGGGGCGTGCCACGCTGTGAGATCTCGCGCTCGGCCGAACGCGAGGAGAGCCGGCCAGTTTCTTGCTGGCGCTCGGCATTGAGAGAGGCGCGCCTCTTGGGGATGTGTGGGTAATGGTTGTAGGAGTTCGCTTCTGGGGACTGCAAACGCCTGGAGGCTCCCCCACGCTGTCCTGGCCGGGGCTCAGAGGCGGGCGGATCATATCGCTGGTCGTCGTCCTGGGACGGCGTTCTGTGCATCGAAGCGTTTCTCTCCGTTCTATCGTAGTTCACCGGCGCTGTTACTGTTGCTAGTGTAGCATAGCTGTTCCAGACTGTCGAGAACGATGCCCCAGAATATGTACTCATCTGCCCTTGACGGCATGGGCCGGGCATGCTACTCTGCAACAGACGCCTGATTGGCTCACCTGTTCACTACGAATCAACGAGGAGCCTGCCCTCAGTTGCTGAGAAAGGACGGACATCGATGAATCTCGCCGACATTCAGAAACTTGTTGATGAGGGGAAGATCGAGTATGTCAAAATCGGCGCTCCTGATATGGAGGGCGTCTACCGGGGGAAGCGAGTCGATGCTGCCTATTTTTTGAAAGCGCTCGACGATGGTTTTGCGCAATGCGATGTGCTCTTCGGTTGGGATATTGCAGAGAACGTGCTGCCCAACCTGACATTTAGCAACTGGGAGCGCGGCTTTGCTGATCTGGTGATGCGCCCGGACCTGACCACCTTTGCACCGGTTCCCTGGGAGGAGCACGTCGCCTCCTGTATCTGTGATCTGTGGACCGAGCATGGTGAGCCGGTGACGCTTGCTCCGCGGTATCTGCTGGGGCGGCTGGTAGAGCGTGCTCGCTCGCTTGGGTTCTCCGTCGCGGCCGCTGCTGAACTGGAGTTTCGCTTATTTCGCGAGAATCAGGTCTCTCTGCGTGAGAAGGATTTCGGCCCCAATCTGACTCCTCTCAACCCGGGGATGAACTGCTATGCCATCAGCCAGGCTAGCGCCGATGACCACCTCCTCGGACGCATCGCGCGCATGATGCGTGGTCATGGTATTGAGATCGAGGGCTATAATCGTGAGCATGGTCCTGGCATGTATGAGATGAATCTGCGCTATCAACCCGCTGTAACGGCTGCTGACTACACCATGCTCTTCAAAACTGGTGTCAAGGAGATCTGCTATCAGATGGGCTATGCAGCCACTTTCATGGCGAAGTGGAATGATCAGGAAGATGGCAGCAGCGGGCATGCGCACATGAGTCTATGGGATCTGAATATGGAGCGCAATCTCTTCTGGGATGAAGAGGCCGAGGGCCATATGTCAGTGACCATGCAGCAGTTTCTGGCGGGTGTGCTGACTGCCATGCCAGAGCTGATGGCCCTGTATGCGCCGACCATTAATTCCTACAAGCGCTATGTTGAGGGCACCTGGGCTCCACTGAATACGACCTGGGGCTGGGATAACCGTACCTGCGCGGTGCGCGTCATTAACAACGGGCGCCGGGCCATCCGTCTTGAAAATCGCGTGCCGGGCGCTGACGCTAACTTCTATCTGGTCTTTGCGGGCATGCTCGCCAGTGGTCTCTACGGCATTGAGCGCCGGCTGGAGCTTCCTCCGGCCCTCAGCGGCAACGCCTATAACCTGGCGACGCTGAGCCAGGCCTCTGCCGGCGAGCATATTCGACCCCTGCCGCGCAACCTGCTGCTGGCCAGCGAGCAGTTTGAAAAGAGCGCTGTGGCGCGTGAGTACTTTGGAGCAGAGTTCGTCGAGCACTTCGCGGCAACGCGCCGCTGGGAGGTCAGCGAGTACGAGCGAGCAGTGACCAACTGGGAGCGCCGTCGCTACTTTGAACTGATCTAGCGGCAAAGGCCATCCGTGGGGCCTGGCCAGCAGCGTCGGAGCGGCGATCCTGCCGTACGCGCTCGCCTTGCTGGCCAGGAATCGCGTTAGAGACTGCGCTCCTCCTCAATCCAGCCGTGGGCCTCATCAAAGTTCAGTCCCTGGGCTGTGGCCTCCTCCGCCGTGAGATAGGGTAGCAAGTGCCCGACCAGCGGCTGGCCAGCTCTGTAGCGCTCCAGATTCTGGTGCGCCTGCTCAGCCAGCAGGTGCAGACCCTCCTCAGGATCACTCAGGCGTTGCTCGAGTTCGCCGAAGAGCGTGCGAGCGCGCTCTGCCCGTGCTGTCAGCAATGGTTGGCCAGCCAGGTAGCGGAGCAGCGCCAGCATATCCTCATCGGGAATCAGTCCCAGATGCTCTCCCCAGAGCAGCAGCCGCAGGCCACGCGCCAGATCGGCGTCGAGTGTGGCAACGTTCATTTCTGCGTCGTCGCGCATCCCACGGTTGTTGAGATTCGCCGAGCCTACCGTTGTCCAGACATCATCGACGATCGCCACCTTGGCGTGGACGTAGATCGGCCGATAGTGTACCTTGCCGTCCACCACATCCGCTGTGGCCAGTGTGAAGACCAGCAGGCGTCCCTCCTGAGCGGCCTCCGGCGCCGCCTCGCGCAGGCGTGCCAGGCTGGCGTCGCTGAAGGCGCGCCCGACGTTCGGGTGGTCTGGCAGCACCAGGGCGACACAGGCGCCGCGCTTGAGTGCCTCGCCGATGAGGCGCAGGTTCTCCTGCATATCCGGGCTGTCGGGTCCGATGAAGGAAATATTGAGGCCCAGAAACGAGCGCAGCCAGAGATATTGATTTTCCAGGTAGATCAGGCGGCGGGCGTTACTCAGAGCGCTCGTGTAGAGCTGGGCAATGCCCTGAATCCCGCCCTCGGGTGTGAAGCGATAGGTGTGCTGAGGAATCGTGCGCGCCACCTGAACGAGCGTCTGGCTCTTCAGGGGAGGTGGCAGCGGGTGCTCCGGCAGCAGCAGATCGGCTGCCAATTGCTTGCGCTCCACCACGTCGTTCCAGCGCTGGCGAATATTCAGCTCAATATCGGCGGCCGCCGGCCCGGCGATCAGCGCATGCGCATCATGCCAGGGATGAGGTGAGGCCGGCTTCTCCAGCATGCGCCTCAGTGGCGTGAAGAACGGATGCTGGTGCACATCCCAGCGATCGAATTCGCCACCGCCCTCAATCAGGGGATCGATTCCCCCTACAAAGGCGTAATGGCCATCGATGACGCCGATCTTCTGGTGCAGAGCTTCCGCCGGATGGTGCAAAATGCCGCGCGAGCTGTCGTCGAGCAGGCAGGTGACGCCGACCGCCGTCAACTCCTTGTAGGCTGTCTGCGGGCTGTAGTGCGAGAAGACCTCCGGGCAATCCCACAGGAGGACCCGGACCTCTACTCCGCGTTGGACGGCATAGCCGAGCACCGCTTGCAGCGTCAGCTCGTGGTTGCACCAGAAGGCGATCTCCTCCTCATTGAGACCAGCCAGACGCAATTCCGCGAGCAGTTGTTCCTGCTCCGGGCTGCCGTCGGGACCCGCGCGCTGATCTTTGCCGCGCACCAGCGGCATGGTTGGCGTGATCCCCCAGTTTGCCAGATAGATGTAGTGTCGCGCTCGAAAGAACCAGAGGCACATCGTTAACAGGGTGGCATGTCCATCAACCAGATAGAAGACACGTGAGTCCCTCCGCACCGGTGTGTCGCCCTGGGCCCACCAGTTCAGGCTTTCAGCGGTGGCAGCCATAGTCATCCCTCCTCCTATGCTGAGCTATCGATATCCATCGCAGCGACCGTCAGGCTCACTGATTGTACCATTGAGGGCGCTGTCAGGGCAATTGGAGACGAGCAGGAGAGCAGCGAGGGAGAAGTCAGGGTCTGGCCCCGCTTCAGGGCACAGTGGCCAGCCAGAGCGGGGCCGCAGGGTGGGCAGAGCGAGCGCGCGATCGCCCTCGGCTAGCGCGCCGGGCCGATCCAGACCGTCTGGATGTTGACGAACTCGCGAATGCCGAAGATCGATAGCTCGCGTCCGTAGCCACTGTGTTTGACGCCGCCAAAGGGAAGGCGTGGATCGCTGGCGGTCATGCCATTGATAAAGACACCACCGCTCTCCAGGTCCGCTGCCAGACGGCGCGCGCGCGCAATATCCCGCGTCCAGAGATTGCCGCCCAGTCCGTACTGAGACTGGTTCGCCAGCTCGATAGCGTGCTCGGCGTCGCGTGCATAGATCACCGCCGCCGCCGGACCGAAGGTCTCCTCGTGGAACATCGGCATCTCAGGAGTTACCCCACTCACAATCGTTGGCTCGTAGAAGTAGCCGCGCTCCAGCGCCGCTTTGCCTCCCAGCAGGAGGCGGGCTCCCATCCTCAGCGTCTCCGTGACCTGGCGGTGTAGTGTCTCGCGCAGGTCGGCGCGGGCCACGGGGCCAAGCTGCGTATCGCGCTGCAGTGGATCACCCAGGCGCAGACGCGAGGCCGCTTCAACAAAGCGTCGCTCGAAGTCAGCGGCCACAGACTCAACTACAATAAAGCGCTTGGCGGCGATGCAGCTCTGACCGGTGTTCTGGAAGCGCGAGCGTGTTGCCCAGGCTGCGGCTGCCTCCAGGTCGGCGTCTTCCAGGACGATGAAGGCATCGGAGCCGCCCAGCTCCAGCACGTGCTTTTTGAGGGCGTGCCCGCTGGCTGAGGCTACGGTGACCCCCACCTCTTCGCTGCCAGTCAGGGTCACTGCTGCAATGCGGTCATCTTTGATCAGTCGCTCGGTCTCCGCGCCGCGCACCAGGACGGTGCGAAAGACGCCGTCGGGGAAGCCAACCTCGCGGAAGATGCGCTCGATCTCCAGGGCGCAGCGCGAGACATTAGAGGCGTGCTTGAGCACAGTGGTGTTCCCCGCCATCAGCGCCGGGGCTGCGAAGCGAAAGACCTGCCAGTAGGGGAAGTTCCAGGGCATCAGTGCCAGCACCACCCCCAGCGGACGGAACGCCACATAACTCTCCGTCGCACTACTCTCCGCAGGCTGATCTGCCAGGAACTGCTCAGCATGCTCGGCATAGTAATCGCAGTTCCAGGCACACTTCACAACCTCAGCCTCAGCCTCAGTGATCGGCTTGCCCATTTCCAGCGTCGCAATACGTGCCAGCTCCGTTGTGTGATCACGCAAATAGGTGGCCAGACGGTGAAACAGCTCACTGCGCTCGCCAAAGCTGGTGGTGCGCCAGTGCTTGAAGGCCTGCTGTGCTGCCTCAAGCGCTCCGTCAATCTGCTCGGGACTGTAGAGTTCAAAGGTTTCAAGGACCTCTTCAGTGGCTGGATTGACAGATTGAATGATCGGCCTGGTCGATTGAATGGTCATTGGCACTACTCCCAGGGAAGAAAGACTGGTTACCTCTGCACCGTATTATATCATCTCGCGACCTGGTCCCCTGCCGGGCTGGCTGCCGCTGATCACGCTTGCCAGCCGGCATCGACTGAAGGGAGAGAGTGTGCCCGGCAGAGGGCGCCTGGTGGAGCAGGCCGCGGGCGCTTACCAGGTGATCGGTCTGCTCCGGCGTTTAGCAGGCGTCCCTGCCAGCCAGACCGGTCAGGCAAAAGCCAGCGGCAAGGTCTCCAGGCCGCGGAAGACCAGCGATGGGAAGCGCGTCACCTCCTCCGTCTCCAGGCGGAGATTGGGGAGCCGCTGGAGGAGGGTACTGAGGGCGATTTCAGCCTCCAGGCGGGCCAGGGGGGCGCCCAGGCAGAAGTGGGGACCATGTCCGAAGGCCACATGACGGTTATCGGCGCGCTGCAGATCCAGCCGCTCCGGATCGGCGAATTGCTCGGGATCGTGATTGGCTGCACCCAGCACCGTCAGCACCTCCTGGCCCGCACCGATATGCTTGCCGGCCAGCTCCAGGTCCACTTTTGGCCGGCGTGAGGTCAGTTGCACTGGACCGTCGTAGCGCAAGAGCTCCATGACCGCCGAGGAGATGATCTCGGGTCTCTCTCTGAGGAGGCGCAACTGCTCCGGATGCCGCAGCAGGGCGTACAGACCGTTTCCGAGCAGATGCGTTGTGGTGCCGTGCCCGGCGGCCAGCAACAGCACGCAGTTCCCCAGCAGTTCCTCCTCGCTGAGGCGGTCACCCTCTTCCTCTGCGTTGATCATCGCCTGCAGCAGATCGTCACGGGGAGCGCTACGCCGCTGCTCAATGGTCTGCCGGAAGTAGAGGATGAACTCCGAGATGCCCCGCAGGGCCTGGAGGAGTCCCTCGAACGTCAGGGTACTTCCGTCGAGCAGACGGCCAAAATCCTCGGTCCAGGCAATAAACTGGCTTCGATCCTCGGGGGGCACGCCCAGCATCTCGGCGATGACAATCGCTGGCAGTGGATAAGCAAACTGCTCGATGAACTCCATACGCCCCTGTGCCTGCACAGCGTCCAGTAATTCGTTGACGAGACGCTGGATGCGCGGGCGCAACCCCTCGACCATGCGAGGTGTGAAGGCTCTGGCGACCAGCCCACGAATGCGCGAGTGATCGGGAGGATCGAGGAAGAGAATCTGCCGCGAGACGGCGTGCAGTGGCGGTTCCAGCAGTGCACGCTGCTCTTCAGGTATCCACGAGGTGTCCAGCGAACCCCAGGCGGTCGAGAAGCGCGGATCACGCAGCACGGCCACAACGTCAGCGTGGCGCGTCAGCACCCAGGCGTTCATCTCTTCGTCCCAGTAGACCGGATCATGGTCGCGGAGACGGCGGTAGAGCACATAGGGATCATTCAGATAGGGTGGCTCGAGGATATCTTTGAGTGTCAATCGGGCGGTGTCGGCGTTTTGCATGTGAGGAGCTACTCCTTGCTGAAGTCAGGCAAGAGACAGGCCCATATCAAGGGCGAAGGCTCAAGTACGGTGCGCATGATGCGATGCTGCATCGCTCTATATACGTTGCAGGAGAAAGTCGGTTGCTTTTGAGCAGCGCACTGCCTGGTGGGAAGGCACTGGTCGCCGATGGAGAAACCTTTATGTGCTTGGCGTGCTATTAACCAGATCTCGACGACTTGAACGCCCTCACCTCTCGAGAGCGCGAGTATAATGAAATGGCAGCAATCGAGGGGGAACGATGCGAGTACTGGTTTTTGGGGTGGATGGCCTCACATTTCGCGTTTTAAAGCCATTGATGGCGCGTGGTAGCGTGCCTCACTTTCAACGCATTTATGAGGGCGGCACGCATGCCCTCCTGCGCTCACTGATGCCTCCCCTGGCCGCTCCTGCCTGGAAGACGCTGATCACTGGCCTGCCGCTGGCCGCGCACGGCGTCTTTGATGCCCCGGAGTATGCCGCCGATGCCACGGGATGGAGGGATGCAGCGGCCCGAGCCGGTGGCAGCGCGATCTGGAATCTCCTGAGTGCCTGGGGGAAGCGTGTCGTTGTAGCGAATGTGCCGCAGACCTATCCACCGGAGCCGGTCAGCGGGCTGATGTTATGCGGCGCGCCGGCCCCACCCCTCTATGCCGGTGTGGCCTATCCACCAGATTTTAAGGACGAACTCTTGCAGGCCGTGCCGCGCTATCAGATCGGACCCGCCTCCCGTGGCCCGCGTACCTGGTTAACGGACCCGCTGGAGGAGATCCTGCGCCTGCTGGAGGCCCGCCTCGATCTGCTGCGCCTGATTCTGCCGCGCTCCTGGGATCTGTGCTGTGTGGTGCTGCGCGAGATCGATCTGCTGCAGCATCTCTACTGGGATCGCCTGAGTAGCCCCGATGCGCGCATTCTGCGCTGCTACCGGCTGCTCGACGAGGCCCTGGGACTGGCCCTGGCGGCGCTGCAACCCGGTGACCTCTTCATGATTGTCTCTCCCTATGGCTTTCAGAGTGTCAGGCGGACGTTCTATCTGCGGGAGTACCTCCTGCAACGTGGCTTGCTGGCTCCCACAGGAAGATTGAGCAGCCTTACACGGGGCGGCTCCGGTGCTGTCTCGTCCTGTCGCCGTCGCCTGATCGCTCCCCTGGACCGCAGGTTGCGCCGGGCCACGCTGCTGGCACCTCTCCCACCGAGCGCCACGGCCTCTGCTGCTCCCCTGCGCATTCTGCCCTCCTCTGGCGAGTTGAGCGGCTATGCCGGGCTTGCTCTGGCAGAAACCTTCTCCGAAGAGGCCATTGAGAGCCTGATCATCGATCTGCAGGCCCTGACAGATCCTGAGACCGCCTATCCAGCTGTGGATGAGATCTACCGCGAAGAAGCCTTCGGCAGCGGTCCTTATGCGCCTCCGGGCCGCTATCTCCTGCTCCAGTCCCACGATGGTGTCGCTCTCTCCACCAGAAAACGCAGCCGTCAGCTCTGGGCGCAGGGTGATCCCTGCTCTGGCATGCACCATCCCGATGGCCTGCTCTGCCTCTATGGCGCAGGCGTGGGGCGAGCCGTCCTCAAGCCTGTCTGTATCTATGACATCGCACCCACGGTCCTCCGCGCTCTGGGGGTGCCCATTCCCCCGACCTTGAGCGGCACGCCCTTGCTGCGGGAACTCGTGCCCCTTGAAAGCCTGTCCCAGATGTAGTATCATAGTGAATGAGTTAAACGTAGAACGATTGGTGAGGACGTTCTCTCAGTCCTGCTTTAAGACGCCCTCGCTAGAAACAGCACCGCTCTATTTCGGGGGACGCGGGGTACGGGACGGCCGATGGCTGGACGAACAGAGCGATGAGGATCAGCGCTCAGCCGCCCTCATCTGTTCCCTGTCGATGCACAGCGCTCTGGGGGACCACCAGTTTAAACTTTTCCATCCGTCGGTACGTAAAGAAAGTGCTGAAAGCAGGCCAAAGGCCTGGTCGGTGTCGTTGTTTCTAGTAAGCTGTCCCTCTGGGCCTATCACAGAGTTGTCTCTCGTCCCTCTGGGCCAATCAGCAAGTAGAAAGGTTGGCGGCCTCTGTGTTACAGTTAAGCAAGATTCGGGTGGGCAAGCCTTCTCTTAAACAGCTCTTGGTTGGCGGCCTGGGGAGTTTCGTCGGTGTGGCGGGATTCGTGGTGACCGTGGCAGTCTACGTGGTGGAGACCCTGATTCGCCCAAAGAAGATCGTCAGCTTTGCTGACCTCTACAAGATTTCGCCCTTTGAGTTCGAGCTGCCTGCCGAGGCAGTGGCTTTTCCCGCCCAGCACAGCGAGCACCTGGTCAATGGCTGGTACATTCCCTACCCCGGAGCGGCCACAACGATCCTCGTTTCGCCGGGCTACCGCTCCGGGATGGCGGATGTCCTGGGCATGAGCGCCCAACTCTGGAAGGCTGGCCACAATGTGCTTACCTTCGAGTATTACGGTCATGGGCAGGAGGTCGGTAAGCCAGTCACCCTGGGATATCGTGAGATCAACGACTTCATGGGGGCTGTGGCTTACGCGAAGGAGCGCGCTCCTGATGCCCGCCTGGGGGTCATCGGTTACTCGATGGGAGCTGCGGTGGCCATCATGTGCTGCGCGCGCTGCAAGGATGTGGAGGCTATCGTCGCCGATAGCTCCTTTGCGACTCACTGGAGCGTCATCGATTACAACGTCCATCGGGCCTTACACCTCCCTGCTGCGCCCTTTACCTGGATGGCGGATTACCTGCTCTGGTGGCGCGCTGGCTATCGCTTCAATCAGGTTGCGCCGCTGCGCGATATTGCCAGAATCGCCCC
This sequence comes from Ktedonobacteraceae bacterium, assembly GCA_042408965.1. Lineage (GTDB taxonomy): Bacteria > Chloroflexota > Ktedonobacteria > Ktedonobacterales > Ktedonobacteraceae > Thermogemmatispora. The sequence continues at coordinate 9,037 of JBHOQN010000082.1, read as the reverse complement.
GCGCCCGATCCTTATCATTCACGGAGGAAGAGATTCCCTGGTCGATCCGCGTGATGCGCCGCTCCTCTACGAGGCCGCTGGAGAGCCGAAAGAACTCTGGATTGCTCCGGACGCTGATCATTGCGGAGCCTACTTTGCCGACCGCCGTGCCTACGTGAAAAAGGTGCTGACCTTTTTTGAACAGTACCTCAAGGCCCCACGCACACACCTGCAGTTGCTGGACGGCGATGAGGGGGTCCCCCCGGCTCTTGGAGAGAGTGGAGACCTCTCTGGCCTCTCTGAAGCGAGCTAGGACCCCTTTCTCTCGCTCTCGTCTGGGGAGTACTCCAGGGTCAGTTTGAGGCCGTCTCGGGCGGCTCGCGCGCCTGTGAAGAGGCGCCGGGCCGCTCTCTCCACAGAGGCGGGATCGTTGATTTTAGGGCTGAAATGCGTTAACAGGAGTGCATGGGCGCCCGCTTCCCTGGCCAGCCGTGCCGCCTCTTCTGCCAGCATATGCCCGTGTGCACGCGCCAGCGGAAGATCGGCCGGGTCGTCGTACATACTCTCGCAGATCAGCAGGTCCACGTCCTGGGCGAAGGCGCTGAGCGTGGCCGTCGGGCGTGTGTCTGTGATGAAGGCCAGAGCGATGCCACGGCGAGGTGGACCAAGCACCTCTTCTGGCATAATCAGGCGGTCGGCATAGTGCACAGACTCCCCACGTTGCAGGCGCGACCAGTATGCCACAGGCAGGCCCAGCTCCAGGGCCCGCTCGGTCTGGAATTGTGGTCGACGCGCCAGCTCGAGGCGGTAGGCCAGACAGGGGATGCCATGTGCCGCCGCTGCGCACGATCCTTGTAGCTCGCCGGGCAGCGTGAAGTGCTCCCCGCCCTGCAGTTCCTCAATCTGTAAGGGGAAGGGGAGGTCGCCGGCAATGCGTAGCAGCCCCTCGACAACGTAGCCCGTGCCCGGTGGTCCGTAGATCGTCACCGGTTCCGTGCGCCCCGCATGGGCCACCATAAACAGCACACCTGGCAGACCGGCAACATGGTCTGCGTGCATGTGAGTCAGGCAGATCGCCCCAAGCTGGCGAAACCCCCAGCCGCAGCTCTTCCAGGGTATCTGGGTTCCCTCACCACAGTCGAGCAGAGTCAATCTGGCCCCACAGCGAATCAGGACGCAGGAGAGCCAGCGTCCGGGCAACGGCATCATGCCACCGGTCCCTAACAGGCAGATATCAATCATCGTCTGCTCGCGGTCAGATATTGTTTTTATAGGCCCAGGCCAATCCTACCACAACCACGGACAGTCCAAGGATACTGCTCAGTGAGAGCGTGATCACCATGAACGGAAAGCCTGAGGTGATCATCACCGCTGCCAGCATCAGCCAGAAGAGAAGCAAGGCCGCTGCCAGGTAGGCCAGGGCCGGTATGCGCCGCATAGGTCGGGTCCTTTCGTGCCATCTCTGTGCTATCTTCGTTATCCTAGCACGCTATGTTCGGCTTTGCAATGCGTCTCTGTCGAGTCCTTCCTGGTGCCCGGACTCCACGTTCCGCGTTCTCATCCGGCCTGGCGAATGTCGGCTCTGGACTGGCTGCGCCATCGTGGTGCGCCGGGAGCTGACAGGCTGTGGTATCATGGAAGCAGCAGGTGAACCTATGGCAGCATCTTTGAGACTGATAGATCGTTTCCATCCGCGCCGTACTCGCGAGCAGCAGGCCGCCATCGATGCGGGGCAGATTGTGCTGCTCACGCAGGTCGAGCTGTTGAGTCCTTCTCGAATGCGTCCGCTGGCTCTGCTGAGCCTGGGGCTGTTCTGCGCTGCGCTGCCTTGCTTTGTGCTGCTGGATATCCTCTCCTGGCGCTGGCACGGAGCGGCTGGCTGGCCAGATCTGCTCGCCGCCGGAGAACGCTGGCAGCTGCTCCTGCTGGTGCCTGTCAATCTGGGGAGCTACGGACTGGTTGTGCCGCTGCATGAGCTGGTGCATGGTCTGGCCTTCCGCCTCTGGGGAGGGCAGCCCCACTACGGCGCGCTGTTACCTCTGGCCTTCTACTGTGGAGCGCGCAACCAGCTATTTCGGCGCAATCACTATCTCGTCGTTTGTCTGGCTCCCCTGGTGCTGATCTCCCTGGCTGCCAGTGTGGTCACTCTCCTCTTCCCGCTAGCGGCGCCCTATCTCCTGCTGGCTGCTGTTGGCAACGTCTCTGGAGCGGCCGGCGATCTGACCGCTGCTTACCTGATCCTGCAGCACCCGCGGCAGATCTGGGTAGAGGACACGGAGCAGGGCTTCAGGCTATGGGAGATTGCTCCTGCCTTCCAGGCCCGGCTTGCGTCGCCGCCTCTGGTGGGCTGGTAGAAAGAGTGAAGAAGAGGTACTGATAGAGAACCATGCCTGAGTTACCGGAAGTAGAGTACACTGCCCGTCAGGTGCGTGCGGCCCTTCTGGGCGCCACCATTGCCGAGGCCCGGATCTTCTGGGAGCGCACCATTGGCCATCCCGCTGGCCCTGCCTTTGCGACTGAGATACGTGGTCGCCGCATCGAAGGGGTACGGCGACGCGGCAAATGGCTGCTGCTCGACCTCAGCGGCGATTGGCTGCTCACCATCCATCGTCGCATGACCGGCAACCTGCTGATTCTCTCGTCCGGGTGGCGTCTCGATTGTCGTCCGCGGGAGCAGGAGCCGGCTGCCTGGAAGAAGCTGGGACCACGCTTTGAACGATCAGATTACAGCTGTTGCTGTGCAGAGCAGGATCAGGAAACACCCTGCCTGCTGCATGCACAGCCCTTCTACTGTCGTGTCTGCTTTGATCTTGGCGACGGCCGCCGTCTGCTCTTCAACGATCTGCGCAAATTTGGACGCATCGAACTCTGGCCGCGAGCACAAGAGCAAGAGGCCCTGGCCGGCCTTGGTGTAGAGCCGCTGAGCGAGCAGTTTACTGCCGAGCGCCTGACAGAGCTGCTGCGGGGACGCCGCCGGGCCATCAAACAGGTCTTGCTTGAGCAGGAGGTGATTGCCGGGCTTGGCAACATCTATGCCGATGAGGCACTCCATCGGGCAGCTCTGCACCCCCTGCGCCGCGCTGACTCCCTGACGTCGGGGGAGATCGACGCCCTGCGTAGGGCCATCGTCGAGGTCCTGCTGCTGGGGATCGAGCACGGAGGCACCTCCTTCAACGACTATCGCGGTCTCTGGGGCGAGGCTGGGACCAACTATGCCCACGTTCGCGTCTATCAGCGCACCGGCCAGCCCTGCCTGTGCTGTGGTATGCCGATCGCCCGTATCGTCGTGGCCCAGCGCAGTACGCATTTCTGTCCGCGCTGTCAGCCGGCGGAAGTACTTCAGGGCAGGGAGCCTGCTCTGGAAGCCTACTGAGGAGTGAAGAAGGCCGAGGTACAGCGCAGACTGGCAGGCCCGCCAGGGATATTGGTGAAGGTCACGTCGACGGTGGCCGGCGTATTGCGCGGCTGCTGGCCCTGCAGAGGGAGCGTAAAGGAGACATAGCCCCCTCCGTCGCTCGTTGGCTGCTGACCAAGCTGCTGATCTCCTCCGCTGAAGTGGACCACGGCCGTGGCGGTTGCGCCGGCCACCCCCTGCAGTCCGTGCATCAGACGAGCGTAGATGGTGATCGTCGCGTTGGGAGGGGGGGCGTTATTGGAGGTCCAGGCGCCACAGCGGTAGCCAGGAACTGTGGGCACCGGAGAGGTCTGGCCCTGAAATCCGGGGCTGATCGTCACTGTGACGGCGGGCGTCGTCTGGGTGACAGCCGGTCCACAGGCACTGAGCAGAGCAAGCAGACAGGCACCTGCCAGGCTCATGGGTAGTCTCCTCACCAGCCATCTGGTCATCGTTGTGAAGATGGTCATGCTCAACATCTCTCATGTGCGGGGAGCGATTGTTCGGCATCGCTGCCCGTGATCGTGCTTCTGAGCGCCGTGCGTGCGCGCCAGCTCTTGCGTTCCCCTGTGACTGCTCCTCCTCGTTCTGCTTTCTCCGCAGCGAGCCGTGAAGAACAGCACATAGACCACATTTGGAGGTGCGAGTACATTATATCATAGACAGGTAGTATTGGAGAGCATGCGTGGGACCAGCAGGCACGTGGGCGTGATCGCCCGCTCCCCGAGCGCTCGTCACCGCTGCATCTGCTGCTTCTCCTGTCATTTATCTATCTGACTTGTTCGCTTTGTAGAAGTGTGTTACACTGTTGGGCGTTGGAGAATTCCTGAACAGGAAAACTATTTTGCTCAACCAGGAGTGTACATTTCTATGAGCCATCAGACTGAAGAACCGAGGAATCTGTCCGAGCAGCTTGAGCTGCTTGAACAACTAGGGCGGCTTGGGCAGCCCGGCCAGTTGAACCAGCCGGAGGGAAGCAGCCTGGGCGCCACCACCGAAGGTCCGCAGGGCCGAGGGGGGCAGGCGTCTGGGGAGGCCTCTACGAAGGAGTGGGAGCCGGTGACCATCCGTCCAGATCCCGAGCGTGAGCGCAGGAAAGGAGCGCCGGAGGTGATCTTTGGTGAGACCAAGGAGACGGCGCAGGTCATAGCGATGGCGCGCATGCTGCTGGCGGGGTCCGGGCGGGCCATTATCAGTCGGATGCGCTCGGAGACGCGCGAGGCACTCCTTGAGGAGTTTCGAGATTACACCATTCGTCTGCGCGAAGCTGCCCGGGCGATGGTCATCTCCAGGCCCGATGTTGGGCGCCTCAGCACGGGGGGCCATGTAGGGATTATCACCGCAGGCACCTCGGATGTTCCGGTGGCAGAGGAGGCGGCGCTCATTGCTGAGGAGATGGGCTGCCGTGTGACCTGTATCTATGACGTGGGGGTGGCGGGGTTGCATCGCCTGCCTGGTCCTCTACGCGACCTGCTCTCGAACGGCGTAGATGCGATTATCGTGGCTGCCGGGATGGATGGGGCATTGCCTTCAGTGGTGGCAGGACTGGTTCCTGTTCCTGTGATCGGATTGCCAACGTCGATTGGCTATGGACTGGGCGGCAAAGGTCTTGCCGCGTTGCTTTCGATGTTGCAAACGTGTGCGCCGGGCCTGGCCGTTGTCAATATTGATAATGGTGTAGGGGCAGGGATCACGGCGGCGTTGATTGCCAACCGTGTGGCGCAGGCGCGGGCATCCAGTGCCGTAAGGAAGCAGCGAGATATTCTGTAGGGAGAATGTCTCGCCGCGCTGTTGGGTAAACGTGGAGTTTGAGTGAAAGAGAGGCGGGACCTTCTATGGCAAATAGTAAACGCGGACCGGAACCCGGATCGCAGAAGGCCAAGCATGGTGGCCAGGCTGTACGTGAGAAGTACGGCTCTGAATTTTATGCCCGGATAGGTAGGAAGGGGGGAGAAGCGGTCAAGCAGAAACGCGGCCCTCAGTTCTACTCCGAGATCGGTAAAAAAGGGGGGGAGTCAACCAAACGTCAGCAGGGTTCTGCGTTCTACTCTCGTATTGGCAAGAAGGGAGGAGAGCGTGGACGGGCCTCTGCCTCGCCTGTGGCGAGTGAGCAGGAAGAGGAGACAGAGGCGCCTGAGGGTCCTGGTGTGACGAGGCTCTAGGGGAATGGGTGGGGTGCGCGGCTGCGCTCCACCCATTCCGCCGCTGCTCTTGCACTAGCGGCGTCGGAAGAAGGGAGGAGAGCCGATCTCTTTCTCCTGTTCGGCCCGTTCCTGATGGCGGCGTGCCAGGCTGCGCAGGCCGCGCAGGTCGTCCAGGCTGCGCTGGGGTCGTGCTGGCGGTGTACCTGGCGTGGACTGCGCTTGTTGCAGCGTTGCTGGTTCCACCTCCTCCTGTACGGGAGCGCGCGGCGTCAAGGGTGGCAGGGGGACCACCTGGCGCGCTGGGCGCGGATGGTCGGCCTGGGGGCCTGAGCTGAGAACAGGGCGCGGTGCTCCCGCGGCCAGCGCTGGTGCCTGTGCGGCCAGAGGCTGGTCCATGCCGGCGGCAATCAGGGTAACGCGCATGGCGTCACTGAGCGTTGGATCGATCACCGCGCCAAAAGTGATCTCGGCCGACTCGTCCACCACTTCGCGAATGCACTCGGCCACCTCGTTCACTTCAAAGAGGGTCATATCCTCGCCGCCGCTGATGTTGAAGAGCACGCGCCGCGCCCCCTTGATGGTGACGTTCAGGAAGCCGCCCGCAATGGCCTCCTGGGCGGCGATCTGCGCGCGATTGCGTCCCTTGCCTTCGCCGATGCTCATCAGGGCGCTGCCGGCGCCGCAGAGGACGCTGCGCACGTCGGCGAAATCCACGTTCACCAGGCCTGGCACGTTGATCACCTCGGCGATCCCCTGGACGCCCTGACGCAGTACATCGTCGGCCACCTTAAACGCCTCAGAGAGGCTGCGGTCCCGTGTCGTCGACATCAGCAGGCGGTCGTTGGGTACGATAATCAGGGCATCGACCTCGTTGCTCAGTTCGGCCAGTCCCTCCTGGGCCACGCGCCGCCGCCGTGTTCCCTCAAAGGTAAATGGCAGGGTCACGATGCCGATCGTGAGGGCGCCTAGCTTGCGGGCGATCGAGGCCACCACCGGCGCGGCTCCTGTACCGGTGCCTCCACCGAGGCCGGCGGCGATGAAAACGAGATCCGCGTCCTTGAGGGCTGCACGAATCTCAGCGGCGCTCTCTGTTGCCGCGCGCATACCCACGGCCGCGTTGCCGCCAGCGCCCAGCCCTTTCGTGTGGTGCTGACCCAGGCTGATGCGCAGCGGCGCCTGCGACAGTTCCAGCACCTGCGCGTCGGTATTCATCGCGATGAAGCGCACCCCTCTGACGCGCATGTTGATCATGCGGTTGACCGCGTTGGTGCCACCGCCGCCGACTCCGGCCACCACGATATCGACGTGGCGCGGCTCCTCTTCTCTCTCTGTCTCGGGAGCGAGCGGAGTGGTGATGACCTCTTCCTCCGTATCGCGCTGCTCCCAGCCCGCCAGGGCGTGCTCCTCCCTCATATCCTCTGCCACCTCTACCTCATGTCGGAGTACGGCCCACCGGTTCGCCTGCTCATCGTAGAACTCGGACCCCTCGTTCACCGCGGGTGAGTGGTGGTCCCAGGGCCTTTCTCTCTCATATCTATCGCCGTGAGACATCGACTGCATGCGAACCCCCGTTTCTCTTCTGTCTCTTGCCGAGCAGCTCTCCTTGTCTGTGTGCTGCGATGAGCAGGTAGTATGTCGCCGAAAGGCGTTCTAAGCGCATTGTAGCAAGTGTGTCAAGGGATGGCAAGACGTACCTTCTTCGCGAAAATAAAAAATCCCCTCGACGTAAATAACACGCAGAGAGGAGCTTTCTGGTGGATGGATTTGCCGTCCCTGGGGCTGCCTGCCTGGCGTACGACGGGGGAGCGAGCAGACAGGCAACGAGTATGATGATGGTACTCCTCGCTCGCGATGTGCTCCCATCATCGATCCCTCTGGCGGTCAGGACGATTGGGCGCGCGTCAGCTGCTCTTCTTCGCTGGTTGCCAGTGCGTGGGTGATCACGCGGATGACGCGGCGGATGTCCATCGGCTTGCGCAGGGGGTGGATGCCGCGCTGCTGCAGTTCCTCGTAGGGCAGGTCCGCGCTCATCATGATGGCCGGGGTTCCGCGTGTTTCTTCCATATGCTGGAGACGGTCGAAGACCTCCAGGCCATTGATATCTGGCAGCTTGTAATCGAGGAGCAGAAGACAGGGCCGCAGGTGTCTGGCTTTCTCTAGAGCGCAGGAGCCGTTCTCGGCGACAGCAGCCTGGTAGGGGGTTTCGGCGTTGATCACCTCCTCAAGGAACTTGCCGAAATCGGCGTCGTCTTCGACAATCAAGATGATGGCGCTGCGTGGGCGTTGGGCTGCCGGCGGAAAGACAAGCCCTGGCATTGTGTACTCCTTCCCTTTGTGAGTCTGATGGATGATGAAGCATAGGATAACCAGTGACTATATTTTAGTCTAACGGATATTCCTCTGGGTAGGTGACAGGATTGCGGGCTTCCTTCGCAATCTTGTCCTTGCTCTTATGCCTGCTCCTCTTTCTATGATGCCAGTCTCTTCCAAGCGTGCGCCTGGCTCGTATGGGTCCGTTGCCGCTCTTGTGTTGGCGGACCTGGTCGCTGTGACTCTGGCGCTGCTGGTGGTGTCGTTCCCCGGAGTGCTGTACATCATAGAACAGATTGGGCGTTCCGGGAAGGGGGCAGGGAGAATCTGGGGAGTGGTGCTCTCTGCTGTGCTCGGTGTGGGGATGGTGGAGTGAGGCTTGAAGATGGCTGAGGACTGTGGTATGGACGGGGGCGCGATTCATCGCGTCTGGACGGCCGACCTCTCACGATGGATCGCGCCCCTGTCCATCCCGATTCATCGCGTTCCGGCCCATCCGCGGCAGTGGGCGCGATGGATCGCGCCCCTACGGGCTACGGGCTCCCTCGACGGTCGGCCTCGCCCGTACGTACGAACGGGCGTGATGGATCGCGTCCGGACTAGGGGTGCGCGCGATCGTCGGTTCCACGCTCGGGAAGCGCGTCTCCCACCCCGAGCGGGTGTCTCCTGCAGCCGCCCGCATCCACAGGAGGAGCGCCGGGGTCTTGCTGCTTGGCCGCAGCGCCCTCTGGAAGTGGTCATGCGCGCCCGCTGGTTCGGGGTCGCTCGCACCCCCTTGACAGCTCCGCGCTTCCGATGCTATCCTGAAGAAGGGGTTTGCTCAGCACGCAGCGCACGCCCCGTTGGCGATTGGAGCCAGTATTGCACCTGTAGCTCAATTGGATAGAGCGCTTGACTTCGGATCAAGTGGTTGCGGGTTCGAGTCCTGCCAGGTGCGCTCTCCTTCTCGGCCACCACCCTGCCCCGCCTGGCAAGTCCGCCGGCTTCCTGCCAGGAAGCGGAAAAGCGGAGACCGTGGCCTCCTACGGGTTGTTCCCCCCCTCTAACAAGCCCTGGCCTTCCTCGGAAGCGACAGTATGCTCGCCTGGCAGGACTCGAACCCGCAACCACTTGATCCGAAGTCAGGTTTTCCCTCGAACGGCCACCTGGCTTCGGAAGCCGCTCTCCAGGCGGCCTGGCGGGAACCGCTTCTTTGTGCCGCACGCTTGGC
>JBHOQN010000081.1:0-18220 GCA_042408965.1 Ktedonobacteraceae bacterium | reverse complement strand
CGGGTTGAGTTGTACGACGATCGTCCTATCCATGCACATAGCATATCATATATGTCAGGCGATGGTCAAGCACAGAAAGGAGGGGGCGCATTCCTCCCCACGCCTGAAGGCGGGGGTCTCCTGCGCCTATATGATGATGATCTTCCAGATTGCCTACTGTGATGTATCTAGTGTGATAGCGGCAAATCTCGCACCAATGACTGCGGACCACTACTGTATCAGCTCCTCAAGTTGCCTCGACACTGGGAGGAAAGTACCTCTCAAAGAGGGCTTGTGTTCTGACTTTCAGGCTCTGGAGCGAGATCAATTGAAGCTGCCGGCCCCCACAGAAGTACGATGGAAGATATTAGAGCGAGTATTGTCGAGGTCAAAGGCACAAAGTGGGCTGGCACAGGCTTTCTTGTCACCCAGAACGGCCTGATCGCCACCAGCTCCCATCTCTTTTGGAGCACACTCACCTCTGAGCCGATTCGTGTGACGTTCTATCCTTCCGGGGGTAAACAGCAGGGTGTGGCGTACCTTGTCCCAGAACTCTTCGGGTCTGGAGTCGAAGAACGGGCTGTGTTCCTGCGCGTGAAAGATCTCCCAGAAGGGGTGAGGCCGCTGCCATTGGCTGCATCACAGCAGACGCGGCAACATGTCTTTCATACCTTTGGTTTCCCTACTGTCAGCAGGCTGGATGGCATTCCGGTGAGTGGTACCATAGTAGGAGAAACTTCCGACCCATCTACAGAGCAGCGCTTACTTGCGTTAAAGGCACGGGAAATTAGCCAGGGATTTAGTGGTGCTCCTGTCTGGGATGAAAAGCGGCAAGCTGTGGTTGGAATGGTAGTGAGTACCATACAGGAAGGGCCGCTGCAGGAGCTTTCTTTCGCCATTCCTTCTGAAAGACTCAAAGCGGTCTGCAATGACCTCTGGCTCCAGGACTTCTGCCCCTATCGTGGTCTCCAACCCTACAGAGAAGAGGACGCTCATGTCTTTTTCGGGCGCGAGCAGTACGTAGAAGAGGTACTAGCCCTCCACTCCAGAGATCAGCGCATCGTGGCTATTCTGGGTCCAGTGGGCAGTGGCAAGACCTCCGTCATTCGGGCTGGACTGCTGCCACGCCTGCGCCAGCGCACTGCACGGGGGACTGCCAATTCCTCTCTTGTTGTCTGCCTGACTGTGACTGAGACACTGTTGCAGGACCTGCAGGCACGAGAGCCTTTCGCGGACAGCACTGCTGAAAGGCTCGTCGACAGGCTACGACTCTGGACACAGCGGCATTCCAGGTCTGTACGGCCCATCCTGGTTCTCGATCAGTTTGAGTCACTCTTCTCTCTTCTTCCTGTAATGCAACAAAGGATGTTCGTGGAACAACTGACTGAGTTGATCGAGAGCGATCTCTGTACGGTGATCATCGCTATGCGTGATGACTACTACAGTCATCTTGCAGAGCACAGCTCCCTGATGAGGTATGTTGAGCGCCAGTTAAGTAACATTCCCAGAATGCGATATGAGGAGCTGCTCTCGGTTGTCGAGGGGCCTGCCCAAGCTGTAGACCTCGGCCTCCAGGAGGGCCTGGCTGTAACTATTGCCCAGGATGCTATGCGCTCAAGTGTCGAGCCAAATCAGGCTCGGGGTTATAGACACAGCAGCGTTCTGCCTCTTGTCAGCTTGTGCCTGGAAGAACTCTGGGAAAGACGGTCTGACGGACAACTTACCCTCACAGCCTTCTTCGAGCTGGGAGGAATCTCCAGCGTACTCCAGCGTGAAGCGACGCTCACCTATGAGCGTCTTGATTCTCAGGAGCGAGATCTGGCTCGCCGTATTCTGCTGGACCTTGTTGAGATAGGGAGCGATCCTGAGGGGCGGCTTGATTGCCGACGCTCACGAACACTCAGCGCGCTTTGCCGCGGGGAGGAGGAGAGAGAAGCCGTCCACAAGGTTGTAGAGTTCCTGGCCGAAGGACATCTGCTGGAAATGTGGCCTGGCCCGATAGCTGGGGAAACAACTGTGCAGTTGATCCATGAGACGCTACTGAGGGAGTGGAACTTGCTGCAGGACTGGCTGCACGAAGATCGTGACTTTTATCGCTGGCTGCAGGAAATGGCTTCTCGTGCAGAGAGGTGGTTTGCCAGCCAGGAAGACCCCGAACAGCGAGATCAGGGTCTTCTGCTGCGAGGACGGGATTTGTTCATTGCAGAGGACTGGCTAACGTGTCGCCCTCGAGATATCTCTCACCTGATACATACATTTATTACAGCAAGTTACGAGCAACATAGGAGAGAGGAGCAAGAGGCGCAGCTGCTAGAACGGCTGAAGCAGCAGCAGCCACTCACTCAGGCACGCTATCTAGCTGCACAAGCTCTCTGTATGCAGGAGCAGCGACCACAGGACATAGAACTCAGCCTGCTCCTGGCGGTTGAGGCGATGAAACGTTATCCCTGTCTGGAAGCTGATCAAGCTCTCCGTCGTGGCCTGGCTCTCTTACCTCATTTTGTTACCTGTGTACGGACGGGGGCAGCCTCGCAAGCCGTGACCTTTAGTGCTGATGGCTTCGACCTGGCGGTAGCCTGCGCTACGGGGGTGATCTTACACCGCTCTTTTCGGACAAAGAGTGAGTCTACATGCTTCCTGAAGGATGTTGGTATCGTGCAGGCTCTGACTTTCAGCTCAGATGGCGCTTATCTGCTGGCTCTGGATGATAAGGGTAGTGTCTGGGTCATTGATGTAGTGCGGAGAAAACCCCTTTTATCTCTCTGCCAGGGTAATAAGATTCATGCCATCGCTATGGCACCTTGCGGACGCTATCTGGCTCTCACAGCTGGAGACGATGGTGAGGTCAACGTATGGGACATTCCCCAGGGGAAGCCAGTATGGGGTTTGCGCCAGGCAGGACCGGTTCGAGGGCTGGCCGTGAGTCAGGATGGCGCCTATTGTGTCACAGCCTGTGACGACAGAACAGCAAGAGTCTGGGAGATGGCAAGCGGTAAGCAACTGGCTCTCTTTGCCCACGATGGACCTGTCCACAGCGCGCTGTTCAGCCCCGATGGGACCTCTATTGCCACTGCTAGTGGCGAGACAGTCAGACTCTGGCACTGGCTACAGGTAGTACCGAAGCTTCGACGGTGGAGACCTCCACAACCATTTCTAGAGATTCGCCACAACGGCTATGTGCACTCCCTGGCCTTTAGCCCCGATAGCGCTCTCGTGGTCACAGCAAGCGCTGACCGAACGGTCAGAATCTGGGCCATAGATGAGGCGCGCGAGATCAGACATTTCTCTCACGATGGACCGGTGAGAACGGTCGCTTTTGACGCCAAAGGGCAGTTCCTGGCCACGGGGAGTGATGATCAGACAGCCAGGATATGGATACAGAGAGATTGGTCCAGAGAAAAAGCTGTCCATTACCTCCCCGCTCCAGGAGGGGTCCGTGCATTAGCCTGGCATCCCAGTAATCCCTATATTGCTGTGGCGAGTGAGGATCAGTGCGTACGCATCTGGGAAATGGGTCGCAGTAGCCAGATCAAGCGCTTTCACCACACTGGGGAGGTCCGCCAGCTGATATTTTGCTCACAGCGCGAGCAGCATCATCTCCAGGCGATTCTCGAAGAAGAGAGACGTCTACTTGTCTGGGATATTCTGGCGGGTGATGCTCCCTCAATACTTACCTGCGAGGCTGTCGATGACCTGACGGCTCTTACCTTCAGCTCTGATGGCAGCTATCTGGCGGCTGCCTGCAGAGACGGCACCGTCGAGATATGGGACTGTGTCCACGCCTGTCTCCGGACTCGCCTCCATCTTGACCTTCCTGCAACTATTCTTACCTTCTGTCCTGAATCTAGCTACCTTGCTACAGTATGTGGCGAAGCTGTTTATCTCTGGAAATGGCAGCAGTCACCTGCTGCACTCTTGCATTTACCTCACGACAGCCCTGTCCAGCGACTGGTCTTTGCTCCTGACGGAACCCTCCTCATTACCGTGACAGACGACTGTCACGTCTTCGCTTGGCGATGGCAGGTGCAGCGAAGAGAGTGGCTGTCTCACCATGATTACGAGGGGACTATGCGCTCTCTCGCCATTGAACCCTCGGGGCGTTATCTCCTGACAGTCAGTGAGGACGTCTGTACACGTCTATGGGAGGTCAACAGTGGCAGGTTGGTTGCCTATATGGCTCACGCGGGGGCTGTTCGTGCGGCTGTCTTCAGCCATGATGGTCGCTGGATCGCCACTGCCAGCGATGACCAGACAGTGGGGATCTGGGAGACAGACACTGGACAACAGAGAGCATGCCTGGAACATGAGTCTTGTGTCTCCCATGTAGCTTTTGCTCCCGATGATCGCTATCTGGCAACATCCAGCGATGGTCAGACCATCCAGATCTGGCTCTGGAAGCCAGAAGACATGATCGCCGAGGCCACACGCCATCTCACACGGAACCTGACACTGGAGGAATGGCGAACGTTCCTCAGAGAGGAACCATATCGGAAAACGTGTGCTCTGCAGTGGAGAGAGTCTGATCAGGTATTCAATGACGCAGACCAGTCCTCCACCAGAGTGCGCAGCCAGCGGCGGGGAAGCGCACGCAGCCATCTACCTGCCACACGCCCCCTCCGCCGCCAATGAAGGCACCTGCACCTCTCGCCGGGTGCTCCCTGTCCGCGCTCCACTCAGGAGAAGACATCGGCCACATAGCGCGTCCTGGTGCGCTCCACTTCGCGCGCCCAGGCCTCAGCCTCCTCTGACGAGCACTGCACCGCCTCCTGATAGATGCGCACAAACGTCGCGCGCACCGCCGGAGCCATGTGCTCTCCATCCCCGCAGACGTACACCCGGGCGTTGTGCCTGAATAGCTCGACGATTTCCTCTCTATCCTGCCAGAGACGATCCTGCACATAGCGGACCTCACCGCACGGATGCCGTGAAAAGGCCGGTCGCACCTGTACAATGCCCGCCTGCTCCCACTGCTCCAGCTCCTCACGATAGAGATAGTCAACCTCCGGGTGATCACAGCCAAAGAAGAGCAGCGCCGGACCCAGGGCCTGCCCATGGGCAGCGAGGATGGCGCGCTCCTGCAGAAAGCCACGGAACGGGGCGATGCCCGTCCCGGCGCAGACCATGATCAGCGGCGTATCGAGCGCGCTCGGCAGGTGGAAGGCCTCCTGCGAGGGCCGGACCGCGACCGGGACGCTGGTGCCGGGCTGCGCGCTGGCCAGGTAGGTGGAGGCCACCCCCAGATAGGAGCCCTGGCCTGAGAGGGCCGGCGCCTGAAGCACGGTGAACGTGATGGTACAGTGGTCCGCCCTCCACAGGGGAGAGGAGGAGATGGAGTAGAGGCGCACATGCATGGGGGGTAGCATCTCAAGGAAGGTCCCGAACGAGAGGGCGCAGGATGGAGTCTGCTCCAGCAGATCGAGCAGACTCAGACGCCGCTTGAGGACCTCCTGCTCATAGCGATCCGTCTGCGTCAGCGCCTCCAGGCGCGCCCGCTCCTCTGATCGCGCTGTTGCGGCCGCCAGCGCTGCAACCTGCTTGCGCGTGGCTGGCTGTGCCAGCTCGACATAGCTGGCCAGCAGCTCCCGTGCGCCGACAGGGTAGCCCGTTGGCAGCGCGGTCTGACCCTCGGCGCCGGTCCTGTGCAAGATGACCTGGGTGTCGGGCGCCAGACCAAAGCGACGCAGCGCGCGTTCGACGTTGCTCTCGGGGTTGGTCGGCAAGACCGCCAGATAGTCGCCGGCTCGATAGGTCAGCCCCTCAGGTAGGGCGATCTCCAGCTCGCGCTTCGAGCGTCCCAGCGCTGAGCCAGGGCTGACCAGTTCGCGATTGGCAACGACGGTGCCGCGCTGCATATCTCCCTGGCGCAGCAGCGCTGGCCGCGCCGAGGGCATGATCTCCACTGCATAGGCCGGACGGCTGGCCGCCGGTTGCAGGCGCTTGCCAAAGGTGGGGGCCAGGCTCGACCAGAAGGAGTCGTACCAGCGATCGAAGTCGCCGAAGAAATCGCCGCGTGCATCTGCCTCGCCTCGCTCTTTAAGCCGCGTCGCTCCCGCTGCGGCGAGGGCACGATCGATGCGCGTCGGGATGGCCTGATAGGTGCGCACCCAGTCGCGGTTGCCGCAGCCAAAGACGGCATAGCGCACTCCCTGCAGCTCTCCCGCTTTGAGGGTCTCCATCCAGGCCACGAACTGCCTGGCCTGATCAGGTGGCTGACCCTCGTAGGAGGAGGTCACGATCACGACGGCACCCTCCGTCGGCAGCCGGCCGACATACTCATCGAGAGGCGCGACGCTCGCGCTGTAGCCCTGGATGCCGGCCTCAGCGGCGATGCGCCGGGCGAAGGCCTCCGAGGAGCCACCATTGGAGCCGAAGAGCACCAGCAGAGGGGTCAGCGTCTCCGTGGGCTGCTCGACAGGCAGCGCGACGGGGTGCGACCGAGGCCGTTCGTGCCCGACTCGCTCTCTGACGGCTGGCTGGCTGGCTCGGCCGGCCCTGCGTCTGGCTCGGATGAAAAACCCCTCGGGCTTGAGCGTCAGCGTCTCGCGAATGCGTAGCTGGTAGGCGGGATCGTGCTCGATCAGCTCGAAGCGTTGCAGGATCATCGCGAGGACCAGCGTCGCCTCCTGGAGGGCAAAGGGCCGGCCAATACAGGAGCGCTGTCCATTGCCAAAGGGCTTCCAGGCGTTGGCGGGCACCTGTGCATAGCGTGCAGGCTCAAAGCGATCGGGATCGAAGCGCTCCACATCCTCTCCCCAGGCCTGGGGATCACGATGGAGCATGGGAATGAGGACAAAGACGGTCTCTCCTCTGGTGAGCGGATAGGTGCCGGCGAGCAGGGTGTCTTCGTAGGGCTGCAGGGCGATGGCGGGAGCTGTTGGCCAGAGGCGCAGCGTCTCCTTCAGAATATGATCAATGTAGGTGAGTTGCGCCAGATGCTCGAAGCGCGGGGTCTCGTTGCCCAGCACCTCATCTACGTGGGCCCGGGCGCGGGCCAGCACCTGGGGATTCTTGAGCAACTCGTAGAGCGCGAAGGAGAGCAGACCGCTCGTGGTCTCGTGTCCCGCAATGAGGAAGGTGACCAGTTGATAGCGGATATTTTCGTCGTCCAGGCCCTCGCCGGTGACTGGATCACGTCCCTGCAGCATGCGACCGAGCAGATCGTGCCGGCTGGCCGCCTCGGGATCCTGCCGACGATGGGCGATGATCTCGTCGGCGAACTGATGCATGAAGCGAATGTCTTCCTCGTAGCGGCGTCTGGTGAGCAGCATGAGCTGATTCTGAATAGGGAGCCGTCGCGCCTGGGCCCCGGACTCGGCCAGCGCCTCTACCATGGCATGCACAAAGGGATGCATCTCCTGGCGATAGAAACTGTTCAGCCGCTCGCCAAAGGCGCAGAGAGCGATGGTATCCAGGGTCAGCCGCGTCATGTGGTCGGGCACGTCAATGACCGCCTGGGGACCGAAGCGCTCCCAGCGCAGCAGCATCTGTTCGGCGATGTCGAGCATCGAGTCAAACATCTCGCGCATGGCCGCCGGCCCGAAGGCGGGCATGAGGATACGGTGGGCCTTCGCCCAGTTCGGCTCGTGCGTGTAGGCGGTGAAGAGGCCATCCCCGGCGAAGGTGCGAATGTTTTCCAGGGGGGCATGAACCTTCTTATCAAAGCGCTGCTCGTCACATAGCTCGTCGACGAGCGCCTGCGAGCTGACGACCAGCATCTCTCTGCCGGGCAACTGGAGGCGGAAAATGGGACCGTAGAGGCGCGCCAGACGCATCAAACTCTGGACGGGTCTCTCTGGATCAAGATCTTTGAGATTTTTGAGCAGCGGGTCAGGTCTGGGCTGTGGAATCGTGGCGTACAGAGACGGCTGTGGCATAGCTCGCTCTTCCTCCCTCTTGAGCTGCCCTCTTCCTCACGGCCACGCTGGTTCGCGAGGGAGAGGAGCAGCCTTTGATCTCTAGCTACTGAAGGCTGCTCGCGCCTGATGGGATCGGTGGCTGAGCACATCCTTGACATGGCATATTTTATTGGACATACTGTCCAGTAGGAACTATAGAGCCGGGGGTCGCGGCCTGTCAAGGGGATGGAGCGGAGCGACCGAGAACCTGGACACATTGTGTCTACTACCAGACAGCGATCTCTTTTCAAGAAGGGGGGAGTGTATGGAGGATCGGCGTGTGCAGCGCACCCGGCAACAGCTGGAGCGCGCGCTACTGGAGCTGATCGAGGAGCGCAACTATGAGAGCATCACCGTACAGCAGATCACCGACCGTGCCAATATGGGGCGGGCCACCTTTTATCTGCACTATCGTGATAAGGAGCAACTGCTCCTGGCGACCATCCAGCGGCTGCAGGAGGATCTGGCCCGGCAACTGGAGCCGCTGCGTCCCGCGGATTTCTTCCGGGAGAGGCCGCTGCTCAATGAACAGATCTTCCGCCATGTCGAGCGGTATCGCCAGCTCTACGAGGTGCTGCTCAGCGAGCGTGGGGCGGCGCTGGCCAGACAGCGTCTCATGGCCTATCTCACGCGCCAGGTGGAGCATTTTCTGCTGAAGCCGCTGCTGGCCGTCGTCGGTGAGCCAGCGGTCCCCACCAGCCTGCTGGCCAGCTATGTCAGCGGGACCCTCTACACGGCGATCACCTGGTGGCTCGAGCACCCGCAGCAGAAAACTCCGGAGGAGATGGGACAGCTCGTGCGCTCACTGACGCTCCCAGCGATCTTTGCGGTCCTGGGGGTTGATCCTGAGCAATTGGCCGCGCAGACGGGTCAGGAGCTGCGTCGCGCGGATGACTGAGGCAGAGGAGCGCGCGCCGCTTCGGACAGGGAGGGTGAGCGCTGTTCCTGGTGGCGGCCGGGGCGCGGAGCGGCCGTTGCTGTGTTTGGGAAGGTCGGGCCGGCTCGAACTGGCTTTCCTGAGGGCCCCGAGCGTACTTGCTGCTGGAGGGATTGGAGCGGAAAGGCAAGCTCCAGAGCCTGCGCATCCAGAAGTTAGCAAGGGACGTTCCTGGGACGGGCCGTCGCAGGGCACTGGCTTGCGCGATGGACGATGTGGCCTGCTGCACAGCGACAACCAGCGCAGCAGGCGGAGTCACCCGGAACAGCGTGTAGTGCGCGCGGGAGCGGGCCACCCTGGTCGACCGAGTTTCCTCCTGTTTCCCACGCGAGCCATCTCAGGAAACAGGAGGAAACGAGAAACATCCTGCTGACAGGATGCACATCCATCGTACCGTGTTCTGCTCATTGTTTCATGTATACTTTCCTCTTACGAGGCGGGGGAGTGGGGGCGGCTCTTTGCGGCGCTGGACGAGGGAAGCTATGGGCGGGCGAAGGTGCAGGCGGACCTGAGCATGCCCAGCTACGCTCATGATCTGGATCTGGGGCGGCAGGCGGCGGCAGCGGTAGGGGAGACGCTGGAGGAGCAACTGGAGCAGCTGCCGCGGCTGGCGGGCTACACGCTGCTGCGCTGCAGCCTGGGGAGGCGGCGGATCGCTATCCTGATGAGGCGTTCGTGCTACTCTGCCAGTTGGGACACGAGACGAAGTCGCTGGGGCTGGCGGAGCTGCTCACCGAGCGGGAGCGGCAAGTGAGAGTCTTGCTCAGGCTGGCCGAGTGGCTGCTGGGGCAACCGGGTCGCCGTGAGGAGGGGAGGCAGCTCTGCCGGCGAGCAGAGCAGGCGATTGCTCTGCTGCCTGAGAATTCGGAGCAAGCGAGCATGCTCATCCAGTTGAGCGCGGGGCTGGAGGAGGCCGAGCTGTCCCAGGAAGCGGAGCGCTGGAGGCAGAAGGCGGGGCAGGTGATCATCACCCTCTCGGATGACAGGTGGAAAGCGCGGGCGCTGGGCCAGTTGGGTAGTGCGCTGGTGGAGGCGCAGCGCTGGCAGGAGGCCGAGCGGGTGCTCGCCTCGCTCTCGGATGCCTGGTGGAAAGCGGAGGTCTTCGTGAAGCTGGTAGCAGGGCTGATGAGGGTGCAGCGGTGGGAGGAGGCCCAGCGCGTCATCGCCTCGTTCCCAGATAAGAAAGAGAAAGTGGAGGCCTTCGTCAAGCTGGCAGCAGGGCTGGAGAGGGCGCAGCAGCAGGAGGAGGTCCAGCGCTGCTGGCAGGAGATGGAGCGCGTCATCGCCTCCATCCCCGATGACCAGACGAAAGAGCGGGCACTGATCCAGTTGAGCACTGCGCTGGCGGGCTCACAGCGCTGGCAGCACGCCGAGCGCATCATCGCTTCCATGCCAGATTCCTGGACGAAAGCGAAGGCGCTGGGCGAGTTGGTAGGAGCGTCGGCGGGGGCGCAGCGCCGGCAGGAGGTCAAGCGGCTGATCGTTACCCTCCCGGATGGCTGGACGAAAGCGGAGGCCCCCGACAGCCTGGTAAGGGCCTTGATCGAGCACGGACAGGAGGCCGAGGCCCCCCGCCTCCTGCAAGAGGCCTGGCTGCGTGCGATGACACGAGAGGTGGCCTTCGACTATCTCCGCCTGGCCCACCCGCTGCTGGCCCACCACCCCGAGCTGGGCGCGGCCCTCTATCGGGCCACTTGCTGGACCGAGGCCTTTCTGCAAGGAGGCTCAGGGCTTCCCTCCCTCTCATTCCGACCAGAAAGAAAGGAGTCCTGAACCTGCAGGAGCGACAGCAGCGAGCCGCAACCGCCTTCTCCTCTCGAGATGGACCATCCCGAACGGTCGGAGGTGCTGCTAGAACTGCTGCCCGCAGACGAAGCAACGGGCGCAAGCGATAGAGATCTGCCCACAACCCTCCAGCACGAGCTGGCGGCCGACCTCCAGAAGGAGGGCTTTCTCCTCCCACCTCCTGCCTCCACCGATCAGAAGGGAGCCGCCGACTGCTTCATCACAGCCTGGCTGCTCCTGCAGCAGGTGCCTAGCGCCGTCTGGCAGGAGCATGCCGCCATCGCCGAGGGGCTGGCCGACCTGAGCGCGCTGGTCACCGTCCTCGAGAGGTTCCTGCCGCTGCTCAGGCGCCTGCGCGAGCGACATGCCCGCCTGGTCGGACGGCAGAGCGGGCCTGGTCGCTCACTCGGCTACACCATCGAGCTGGAGGGTACCCGCGTCACCCTGGAGGCCGCCGATCTCGCTCAGGCGGAAGCGGCGCTGCAGCTCGCTAACAAGCTGCAGACGGCGCTCGCCAGCGATCGAGCCAGGTCCGGGAAGTAGCCAGACAGGCTCACCGTCACGGTAACCGTTCTCCCGCGCCAGCGGTGCAAGGGCCGCTGATCCCCTCCTCTGCCAGCTTGCAGGGCAGAAGCGCCTGACTGCGCTGCCACGCGGTGGCGGGAGGCGACCAGCCGGCTCTCCTGGCGCCGGGGCTGCGCCGCTTAGCGACGCGGCTCCGAGGAAGCGGGGAGCTGTTCCGGCAGGCCGAAGCAGGCGATAAGCGAGGGATCGTGAAACATGATCACGCTGGCCACGGCTCTCGCCGCTGCAGTCCTCTCCAGGGCAATCACCTGTATGCCAAAGGCCCGGTACGCCTCACCCGGGGCCGGCGCCCGATAGACAGCAAAGGCGAGCGCTCCGTTCGCCGCGGTTGGCAAGAGACGCCATTGCCGCTGCCTGCCCGGTCGCAAGGGACAGGCTGCCAGGATCGCGCGAATGGCGCTGCGTCCCTGATACCAGGCCGCGTAAGGTGGCATCGAGAGCGTGGCCTCTTCCTTCAGCAAGGCCACCAGCCCCTCCACATCGTCGTGCTCCCAGGCCTGCACATAGCGCTCCAGCAGCCGGCGCGTCGCTTCATCTATCCCCTGTAGTTGCGCGCTCTCCCTTGCATCTGGACAATAGTGCTGCTCCAGTCTGACGCGCGCGCGGTGGAGTGCGCTGTTGACGGCTCCGAGCGAGATGCCGAGCAGATGAGCGATCTCGTGGGCGTGCCAGTCCAGGACGTCGGCGAGGATCAAGATGGCCCGTTGCCGCGGCGGGAGTAGCTGCACCGCAGTGAGAAAGGCGAGTGAGACGCTTTCTGTGCGCGTATAGCGTGCTTCAGGATTCTCCGTAGCCCCGGTGAGCCAGCTATCGGGGAGCGGCTCAAGCCAGGTCACTTCGGCAGGCGGCGCGGCTACGGAACGCTCTGGATCGGCAGCAGGAAAAGCAGCCAGCGGCAGGGTGCGGATCGCGCCTTTCTTGAGGGCATCCAGACAGGTGTTGGTGGCGATCTTGTAGAGCCAGGAGCGCAACGAGGTCTTGTCCTGGAGCGTGTGAAAGTATCGCCAGGCACGCAGCATGGCTTCCTGAACCTGGTCTTCGGCCTCATGAAGCGATCCCATGAGGCGATAACAGTAGACGAGCAGCTCCTGACGATAGGGTTCCAGGAGCAACCCGATATCGCGCGGCTGCTGGGCCGGATCGCTGCCGATCGCCGCCGGGTCCGGCTGCGACCCTGGGATCACGTCCGCACCCTCTGCCTGCGCTCTCGGCTTCTCTGGCGCACGCATCATCTTACCTCGCGCTTGTGGATGGGCAGATGCCTGCCTGGTCACAGCGCCCGCTCGTCACCGACGAGCGCCGCGCCCTTCATTGTACCACCTCAGACGCGGTCTGGCTCCGCGCCCGGGTCGCGAGCCATAGGAGCGGCATGGCGCTGGTTGCGCACCGTTCTTCACTTCGCTCCAGTCTTGTGGGGAGGATCAACCAGCCTGCGCACGCCAGAACAGAACAGATGAAAGACTCTCACGCAGGCACTCCACACCTCTTCGGAGCACGGACAGCGCTCCCCCAGAGGCGAGAGGCCCCCCTTGATATGCCAGTCCAGTGTTCGGTATACTACTCCCATAGGTTAGTTACCACTAACTATTGTTCGTGGAGAGCAGCTTCGATGGCAGGCACACCACAGGAACCAGAGGAACCACAGCACCAGCGCTCCTCTCGCAGACGACTTTCAGGCCAGGATCGACGCGCGTCGATCCTGCGTCAGGCGAAACAGGTCTTCGCTCGCTCCACCTATGCGGAGGCCAGCACCGGCGCACTGGCACGCGAGAGCGAGGTGACCGAGCCGATCCTCTACAAGCACTTCGGGAGCAAGAAGGGTCTCTTTCTGGCCCTGCTCCGCGAGCTCAGCCAGCAGTTCCTCGAAACGCTGCAGGAACGTGTTTCGCGCAGAGCGGAGCAGGATATCCTTGATGCGCTCGCACATTTCGTCGACGACTACCGTGCCACGATCCAGGCCGACCCTGAAACCCAGCGCGTCCTCTTCCAGGCCGTCGCCGAAGCCAGCGATCCCGAGATCGCCCACTGCGTTCGTCACCATAACCGCAAGATCTATGCGTTCCTCCGTCAACTGATCGAGCTCGCTCTGGAGCGTGGCGACCTGGACGCTGCGGTCGACCCGGATGCCGCCGCCTGGGGCTATATGAGCATGATCCTTACCCTCCAGTATGGCTTGATGCTGGGCCTCTCTGGGGAGGTGGCCCAGGTCCAGCAAGAGATGAGCCGTCTCTGGCTGCGCGGCCTCCGCACCCCGGCTTCGTAATTTTTTTGTCCTTGTATGTTAGTTAACGCTAACTCTCTAATAGGGTGTCAGCGACAAGGAGCCATGTATGCACGACCTGACGACCGCCTCTCCGCAGCCAGGAGGGGCGCGCTTCTCCTACAAATGGATGGTCACCCTGGTGGTGATCTTCGGAGCCTTTATGAGCATCCTGGATCAAACCATTGTCAACATCACGATTCCACGCCTGCAACACGCCTTTGGCGCTGACCTGGATAGCGTCCAATGGGTGCTCACCGCCTATATTCTCACGCAGGGCGTCGTCACACCAACCACCGCCTTCTTCGCCGATCGCCTGGGCACCAAACGCTTCTACATGCTGGCGCTCGCCATCTTTACTGCCGGCCCGGCTCTCTGCGGCCTGGCCTGAAGCCTGCCCGTCCTCATCCTTTTTCGCGTTGCGCAGGGGATAGGAGGAGCTGCTCTTTTTCCCTGGCGGTGACGCTCCTGTACCGCGAGTTCCCTCCCCACCAGAGAGGGCTGGCCAGTGGCCTGCTGGGCATTGCCGCATTGCTGGCACCCGCCGTCGGCCCGATGCTTGGTGGTTACTTTGTCACCTACGTGGACTGGCACTTGATCTTCTTTGTCAACGTTCCCATCGGCATCATTGGGCTGCTGCTGGCCGCTTTGCTCCTGCGCGAAGTGCGGGCAGAGACACGAACACCGTTTGATGTCCCGGGCTTCGTGCTGGTCTCCACAGGTCTGGCAGCTGTGCTCTACGCCCTCTCGGATGCCAGCATTGACGGCTGGGGATCAGGGAAAGTGCTCGGCTTTCTTCTTGGCGGGCTCTTTCTACTCGGCTGCTTTGTGTTCGTCGAGCTGGACCGTTCAAGGCGCGACAGGCAGTCGTTGCTGGACCTGCGTCTCTTCGCCAACGGGCCATTCCTGTCAAGTAATATCGTCAATATCCTGATCACGTTCGCCTTCTTTGGAGGACTTTTCCTCATTCCGGTCTACCTGCAAAATCTGCGCGGGCTGAATGCCTTCAACGCCGGTCTGCTCCTGCTCCCGCAGGCCTTCGCCTCGCTCATAACAGCCTTGATCGCCGGGCGAGTCGTGGATCGCTTCGGTGTACGCGTGGTGGTCGTGCCGGGACTGATCTGCCTGGCTTTCGCGACGTGGCAGCTGAGCTTCCTGACCCTCTCAACGTCCTACGGGTGGCTGCAGATGCTCTTCGTCATCCGCGGCCTTGGGCTGGGAGTGGTCATCCAGCCGCTCAGCGTTTCAGCGGTGTCGGATCTCCACCCTCGCAAATTCGCACATGCATCCACGCTCTACACCGTCATGCGCTTCGTCTCGACCTCGCTGGGCATCGCCGTGCTGGCGACCCTGGTGCAAACGCAGGCCCAGATCCACGCTGGTGACCTGGCCAGGCAGGTGACCGCAGCCTCTCCTCTCGGCCAGCTGGCCGCTCGCCTCCAGGCGCTCCTGATGCGACATGGAGTCAGCACGGCCCATGCCAGAGCCGCCGCACTTCAGGAGATCGCCCGGCTGGTACAGCAGCAAGGCTACCTGCTGGCGATCCAGGACGCTTTCCGGCTGGTGCTCTTCGTGATGATCACGTCGATCATCGCTGCCTGCTTCATACGCATGCGGAAACAGAGGCCACCGGCTCCCCAACAGGAGAGCCAGGGCGTCGGAAGCGCAAAGGAAACGCTTGAACCAATGCTCCCAGAGTGATCCTGGTAGGATTGCTGCTCCAGGAAGGAAGGCAGGCAGCAAGCCTGGCCTCACCTGGGGCACCTCTCTCATGAGAAAGGACCGTTGTTCTATGGCTGATTTCACCGATCCATCAACAGTCATCCCGCTCTGGCCGGAGAAGGCTCCCCGGCCGGAAGCGGCTGCACTTCCTGAGCAGGAGACCGTGCTGCCCCTGCCATCCGAGGTTCCTC
Source organism: Ktedonobacteraceae bacterium (assembly GCA_042408965.1). Lineage (GTDB taxonomy): Bacteria > Chloroflexota > Ktedonobacteria > Ktedonobacterales > Ktedonobacteraceae > Thermogemmatispora. Next base: position 2,866 of record JBHOQN010000081.1, on the reverse strand, counting down.
AGACCATGCTCCCCCTGCCGTTTGGTATCAAGATCGCGCGCAATGTGACGCAGCCGGGCCTTCTGCCCTATCTGCCCGATCCTTCCGTCGCGACCGGAACGGCGGTCATCGTCTGCCCAGGCGGGACCTTCCAATCCCTCTCTATCGAGGACGAAGGGAAGGCTGTGGCTCGCTGGCTGTGTGCTCACGGGATTGCTGCCTTTGTGTTGAAGTATCGCGTGGCCCAGACCGCCGCGCGCGATGAGGACCTCATCACGCAGTTGCAGGCGCGTTTTGCTAACCTCACGAGGCTGGTGGAGCTGATGCAGCAGATCGAGCCGCTGGCGGTTGCAGACGGGCGACAGGCCATCAGAGTCGTCCGCCAGCGGGCCGCTGCATGGGGAGTTGCGCTGGAGCGCATCGGCATCCTGGGCTTTTCAACCGGCGGTGTTCTCGCCCTCGGCGCGGCGCTCCACTATGATGAAGAGAGTCGTCCCAACTTAGCCGCACCCATCTACCTTGCTCCTTCTGCAATGGGTCTGGCTGTTCCGACCGACGCTCCCCCTTTGTTTTTGCTGGCCGCCAGTGACGACCCGCTGGCGGTGGGCAGCAGTCTGCCGCTCTATGCTGCCTGGAGGGACGCCGGCCACCCGGTCGAATTGCTCCTCTATGCTCAAGGAGGTCACGACTTTGCCATGAAACAGCAGGGACTGCCGGGTGATCACTGGATGGATCGCTTCGGCGACTGGCTCCAATCACTGGGCCTGCTTACCTCAGGGAGCAGGCAGTGACGGCCGCCGGGTCCAGCTTTCAGCTCAGCCATGTGCTGAGCTGCCTTATCCAGGCCCCGGGCAGGTGTGGCAGAAGGTCGCAGGAGGCGCGACCGTTGATCTGCGAGGCTGGAGATCCGCGTCGCTAAAGATGGTACAATGACTGGCAGCACGTCAACAACAGGCAGGAATGCCTGTGGAAAGGTGTCATGATGCACTCACCAGTTCAGATAGATTGGACCTTCGACGGACTCTGGCCGTATCAACCGCGCTACTTTGCCACGCCAGAGGGGCGCTGTGCCTACATCGATGAGGGACCCAGGTCGACTCACGCGGTATTGCTGCTCCACGGTAACCCGACCTGGTCGTTTCTCTGGCGGCACGCCATTGCCGCCCTGGTCAGCGCAGGACAGCGGGTGATCGCCCCCGATCTGCTGGGATTCGGGCGCTCTGACAAGCCGAACAGGCTGGACGCCTACACGCTTGAGCGCCATGTCGCTCGTCTGCTGGCACTCTGGCAGGCGCTGGGCGCTCAGCAGGTGTCGCTGGTCGTCCATGACTGGGGAGGGCCGCTTGGCCTGTGGTGGCTCGCAGCTTCGCATGTCCCCCTGCGACGACTGGTGGTCTGCAACACCTTTAGCCCGGTGCTCCCGGGCCGGCTGGGTCAGACCCCTGCGCTCAAGCTGGCGCGCTTTGTCAGTCGCTCCCGCCTCGCAGCCGACTACCTGTACCGGCGGCGCCATCTGATGCTGCGCGACTTCCTCTTTGGAGGCGGAACGGCGAACCATGGAGCCTTGACTGCGCAGGTGCGCACCGCCTACCGGGTCCCTCATCTGCATGCCGAAGATCGAGCCGGAGTCCTCGCCTTCCCGCTGCAAATACCACGCACGACCAGCGAGCCGATCGCTCAGCACAGCGCAGAGGTGGCCAGGGCACTGCACGAGACGCTGAAGGCCGTCCCGGCCCTGCTGCTTTGAGGGATGAAGGATTACCTGTTTGATGCCACGACCCTGGACTCCTGGATCGCGTTCCTGCCCCGGGCCAACGTGGTGCGGATCGAGAACGCCAGCCACTATGTGCAGGAAGATGCCCCGCAACTGGTCGCCTCGGCAATGGCGGAGGCGCTTCTCTAGAGCAGCCACCCAGCCACAGTTGCGACTGAGAGAACCATCGATAGAGCGCTCAGGATAGAGAGAAGATGGAGCACTCCTGAACCCCTTTACCACGTGATCTGTTGTGGATCGGAGATACAGATGTTCATCTGCCACGATCTTCACCCGGCTCACTTCAAGACGATGGTCGGACACTCCTCAAGGTTGCAGTTCCCTGCAGCCCCGACCTCAGGGAAACACGCCCGGTGTGCGGCTTCTGCAGGTAAGAGGTCTGATCAGATGTGCTACAAGCACAACCGCTCTGATTGCTCCAGGAGTATGCGCAGCGCTCATCCCCTTGACAAATGGCTGACTCTCTCCTCCATGCCTTGCGTGTTTTCCCCGCCCTGTGCTATACTGCTTCCATCATGTCGACACCACAGTCTGCGACTCGCTTACTCACTCGAACAGTACGGCCTCTGTTGCTTGAAAGGAGTGCAGCCTGATGCTCCCGGATCTCTCCGGTCAGCCTCTCGATCGCTATCAGCTCGTCCATCTGCTCGGCGCTGGCGGCTTCGGCCAGGTCTACCTTGCCGAGGATCGGCGCCAGCCCTCTTCCGCCCCTGTGGTCCTCAAGCCCCTCACTTCCTGCCCGCTCGCCTCGGCCGACTTGCAGGCCTTCCTCAATGCGGCCCGCACCCTGCTGCGCCTGCGCCATGCCCACATCCTGCCCTTGCTCAATCTCGGTTTTGAGCGCAAGCGTTCGCTTCCTTTCCTGGTCATGGCCTACGCTCCCGGCGGCTCCCTGCGCCAGCATCTTCCCCCCCCGCGGCTCACTCCTGCCCCTCCCCACGGTCCTGCAGGCGGTCCACCAGCTCGCCTCTGCGCTGCAGTACGCTCACCACTCCAGCCTCCTCCACCTCCATCTCCAGCCTGGCAATGTCTTGCGCGATGCCGCAGGCCACCTTCTGCTCAGTGATCTCGGCATCGCGCTCTTGACCTCCAGGTTCGCCACTTCCCCAACAC
>JBHOQN010000080.1:0-53264 GCA_042408965.1 Ktedonobacteraceae bacterium | reverse complement strand
AGTCTTTCATCTTGTGAAGGGGCATGAAGCCTATCAAGCCTTACCACGCAAGGTAAGCAACGATGTACTCAGGCTCTTAGAGAAGAACTGGAAAAGCTTCTTTGCGGCTATCAAAGCATGGAAAGCCCATCCTGAACGGTTCTTAGGGCGTCCGAAACTCCCAGGCTATAAGGACAAGGTAAAGGGGCGTAGCATTCTCATCTATGATATTCAGGCTCTTAGCAAGAAGGGGCTACAACGAGGCCTGATACAACCATCCCAATTAGGGATAAGCATTCAAACCCATCAACGGAACGTCAAGCAAGTTCGCATCATTCCAAAGTCTACCCACTACGTTGTGGAAGTGGTCTATGAGCAAGAGCCGGAACCGGCAAGCGTAGATCCTTCACTGATAGCGGGGATTGATTTAGGATTAGACAATCTGGCAACGCTTACCAGTAATAAACCTGGATTTGTACCGAGGCTCATAAGTGGGAAACTTCTCAAGAGCATGAATCAAGGCTACAACAAACGCCGTGCTGAACTTCAAAGCCAACTCAAGAATCGTTTTACGTCCAAGCAACTTGAGCGGTTGACTGAGAAGCGCAACCGGCGTATAAAACACCTCTTGCACAGTGCCTCGAAGCAGATTATCACTCTCTTAGTGACTGAAGGCATCGGTACCCTTGTCATCGGGCACAATCCTGAATGGAAGCAGGGTATCAACATGGGTAAGCGCAATAACCAGCATTTCGTTCAGATACCCCATGCTCGCTTTATCCAGATGCTCACCTATAAGGCTGAGTTAGTGGGCATTCGGGTAATGGTCACGGAAGAAAGCTATACGAGCAAATGTAGCTTTCTGGACCTAGAGCCAATTGGCCAACATGAGCAGTACAGGGGCAAGCGTATCAAGCGGGGCCTATTTCGCTCAGCTGATGGACATTGCTACCATGCTGATGTGAATGCCTCCTATAACATCATTCGGAAAGTAGTCCCTGACGCTTTTAGCAATGGGATAGGGGGTGCAGCAGTTCACCCTTGCCGGTTAGTGATAGCCGTCTAAACGAATCTATGACCATTTGTCATAAGTTTTCGATACTGTAGTCGTTGCTGACGGATTTGGCCATCTTCGCCCCATCGGCAAGCAGATGCTGAGCATGCACCCAGTAATTGACAAAGGGCTGTCCGCTACAGGCTTCGCTCTGGGCGATCTCGTCCTCGTGATGCGGAAAGATATTATCAACCCCGCCCGTATGGATGTCGAAATGCGGTCCCAGATACTTCATGGACATCGCCGAACACTCGATGTGCCAGCCAGGGAAACCACGCCCCCAGGGGCTATCCCAGGCCATCTCTCGTCCAGGCTCAGCGGGCTTCCAGAGGGGAAAATCCTCGGCATGACGACGATCGGCGTCACTCCCCTCGTGAATGCCAAGCTGCATATATTCCAGCATGTTCCCGGAGAGCCGGCCATAGGCGGGAAAACGCCTGGTGTCAAAGTAGACATAACCATGCGCCTCATAGGCCACATCTCGCTGCAGCAGGCACTCAATGAGGGCGATCATCTCCGGGACATGCTCACTCGCTCTGGGGAAGATATGGGCTGGCAGAATGTTGAGCTTCGCCTCATCGCGGCGAAAGGCTTCTGTATAGAAGCGGGCAATCTCCGCTGAGGTCTTCCCCTCCCTGCGTGCCTGCGCCAGGACCTTATCTTCGCCGCGGTCCAGCAACTCCTGACGCATGTGCCCCACATCGGTGATGTTCTTGACGTGGAGCACCTCGTAGCCGAGATACTCCAGCGAGCGCCGCAGCCAGTCAGCCATGGTAAAGGTGCGCAGGTTGCCTATGTGGATAAAGCGATAGACAGTTGGACCACAGGAGTACATCTTGATCCTGCCCGGCTCAATGGGCACAATCTCCTCAACACGGCGTGTGAGCGTATTGTAGATTCTCATAGCAGGTACTCCACAATGCATCAACAGAATACACAACGCTCAACAGGCTGATATCAGCGTTCAGTCGGGAGACGCAGCGCACACGGGAGAGACAGAACGCGCAGGCAAGAAGGCCACTGGCCAGCGTTCCGCCGATGTCTTTGCCCAGGCCGCAACGGGCGGCACTTCGCTACTGTGTCATCTCTTTGACAATCTGCTGAATACGCGCGCCGGCTGCGCGGCCCTTTAACTCTCTGGCCGCTAGTGGCATGACCTTGCGAAACTCCCGTCCCTGCTCCTCAATCAATCTGGCCACCAGGGCGCGAATCTCATCGTCGGTCGCCTGGTTAGCCTGGAGATAGGCCTGGAGAATCTCTCTCTCGCGTTGATTCTGCTCGACCAGATCGCTGCGCCCGCCCTTCTGAAAGAGTGGAATGGCCTGATCGCGCATCTTGATCTCGCGCTCCAGCACCTGATAGCAATCGGCTTCCGTCAGCGGCCTGCCATACTCCGGATTCTTGCGGTCCGTGCGAGCCACCTCCAGATTGTGAATGGCCCCCAGCACCATCCGCAGCGTGTCGACCTTGAGCTGATCGCGCGCACGCTGCGCCTCCTGAATATCTTTGCGCAACTGCTTCTCAATAGGAAACTCTTCTCGCGTCTGAGCCATGCGGCAGACTCCTCCTTTTCAGACGTACTACTCTTCTGAGCGTAATCTACAGTATAGAATGTTCAGGCCCGGCTGTCGAGTGGAGACAGGAAGCAGCTCCAGCCGGGCGCCGACAGACTAGAGCAGGCGTCGTCCCACCAGGGCCATTCCTCGGGCCATGATGGTCTCGCGACCAACCCATCCAGCCGCCGCCAGTGCTGCAACGAGCTGCCGTAAGGGCACCTCACCGGCTGGCAGGCGCAGACGCAGCAGAAAGGCCGGCCCAGGTGGCGCTGGCCAGGCATAGCGTTGCCAGAAGGAGGCGTGCAGCAGAAAGGGCTGTTCGGCCAGGCGCTCCAGCAGGAGCATGACGTCGTAGCGCAGAGCAGCCCGCGTCTCGGTCACAGGGGCAGCGAAGGCTACACTTGCAACCTGCGTCGCCACCTCTGGCGCTCCCCCTGCCAGCAGTTCATCTCCCAGTTGATAGATCAGGCGATAGGCACAGGCTTCGCAGGCACGTGGCTCCTGTGACACCGGCGCCACGCTTCTCTCTTCTGGCTCGCCTCGCAGAGCCGGCGGCCACTCCTCGATCAGCGCGTTCAATAGGTCCAGGTGGAGTGCCCCACGAAAGCTCAGCCAGATCTCATACAGCGTCGACGCGCTCTCTTCACCCTGCACGGCCTGCAGCCAGAGACGCCCGGCAGTGGCCGCGGCGTACAAGGGATCATCCGCGCTGGCGACGCTGATCGTGTCACAAGAGACCAGCGCTGGCCCCTGCATCTCAAGCAGCTTCTCCGAGCCGATGCGCGCTCCAAGGCGGCGAAAATCCCGCAGCAGTGCATCCTCAGCCTGCGCTGGATCTGCTTCCTCAGGAAGCCAGCGCGCACGCTGTAGTCGCTGCACCGCCTCCTGGGCCTGACGGCTGTACTGCTCCTCAGACCAGGCCAGGATATCTCGCTGATGCTGCAGCAGGCGAGCACGTAGCTCCTCTAGCAGGGGCTGAAGCACGCGCTCTCCGTTGCTAGCCAGCAGGCGTACACAGAGATGCAGCGTGGGGACATCCAGGCCGAGGCCACGATAGATATCCATGTTCATGCGGCAAGGGTATCCCCACCTTCAGGTGTGGAGGGAATTGCCGCTCTCCTTTCCACTAAATGCTTGCCAGTACACCAGCTTCGTGGTATACCTGGCTCCTGCACATTCAACAAACCGTGACCATCACCATTGAATATGATGAGGATCTCACAAGCACTCTTGACACGTTTCGAGAGGTAGAGCAGAGATTGTCTGAGCCAGGTTTCCACCATAGCAAACCACTTTCTGCTCTTGCCTTGCATCGTGAGTACTAGCAAGAGATGAACGGTTCGTTGACCTCCCAGATGACCTGTTCTGCCATCCGTCTGGTAGCAGGTGCTTCTGCTTCTGCTCAGGCAACCCAACAATCAGCGAAGCGACCTTTCCAATTCAAGAGAGCCTGCGCGTGGTTCCTGATTGGGAAAAGGGGTCGTGATGCTCGCTTCAAATCTGACGGCCAGTGGTCTCTCTGGACAAGAACAGGCGCGCGGAAACATCTCTCCTCTCAAGTCCCTCAAGACGTCAAGGCCACCCTTGAGCAAGCCGTCGAGCTTGATAGCTTGATGGTGATCGAACGGAATGGCAAGGTGATCGGCCGGGTCGCTGTTCCCCTTGAAGTCCCTGAACCTGCCGGTATCTTGCCGGTAGGGATCGACCTGAAGGAAACCAGGGCCCTGGTGGCCGTTGATCCCAATGGCTGGGCATTGTTCGTCAGTGGCAAGGCAATCCAGGTCAAGCATCGCCGGACAGCGAAAACCCGCGCCCGTCTCCAAAGAAACCATGCGGCCCGGAAGGCACAGCACCAGGATGCCAGAAGTGTCCGACGTGTCATGAAACGGCCTGGCCGCAAACAACGCAAGCGCACCCCTACCTTTGCCCCACAACCGGCGAGACAGTTGGTCCAATGGACACCGAACGATGCTGCTCTGGTCTTTGAGGAGTTGCATATCCCCAGGCCCGAAAAGGGCAAGATGAGAGGAAGAGCCTTGAGACGGCGCATGTCGCTCTGGCAAGGTACTCTCATCCGTACTTGCATCGAGAATAAGACGCAAGAATGCGGCATGAGCATGGCTCAGGTCAATCCGGCCTCCACGAGCAACCATTGCTCTCGTTGCGGATTGCGCGGCGTGCGAAAGCGTCATTCCTTCACCTACCCTCCCTGTGGTCACTCCGATCATGCTGATATCAACGCGGCCTACAACATCCGCCATAGATCGACTCAGGTTCGGCTGAGTGAGCTCTTGTCAATGAGCCCTCAAGTCCAGGCGTAAGCTGTGGGCAAGCCCCCGCCTTGAGGCGTGGGGGTCACCTGACTGACAGCGTATCCTCACTTTCCTATCATAATTGGCATGTTCAAGCAGCCCACCAGGATTGTATTATCGCATCCGCCACCTGCTGGGGATACAAGGGGAGTCGTCTCGCTGGTGCTATAATAGTGATATCTCCTTATTTATAGCAGCCTCTTTCATCTGGAAAGGTTCTCTTCTGCATGGAAAGTTCTCGCACCCTCTTACATAATCAGAAGCAGCAGATCCGCATCGGAGCGCTGGTGGCCCTCTTTCTTGGCCCGGCCTTTGTGTTCGCCAACATGTACACGACGCAGGCGATCCTACCGGTGCTCAGCCACATCTTCCATATTGACGCGCCCACCGCAGGCCTGAGCATCTCTGTGATTGTCCTCTCAGTAGCTGTCGGCTCGCTCTTCTACGGTCCTCTCTCCGACCGCATCGGACGCAAAATCGTCATGGTCGGAACCAGCCTCCTGATCACCATTCCGACATTTCTATGCGCCTTCTCTCCAAATTTTGCTATACTATTACTTCTACGCGCCCTGCAGGGTTTGCTCATGCCGGGACTGACCAGCGTGGCCATTTCCTACGTCAACGACGAGTTCAGTGGACGCGAGCGCGGCCTGGCGATGGGAGTCTACGTCAGCGGTCAGACGCTGGGCGGACTCTTTGCCCGTCTGGGCAGCGCCGCCCTGACGGGCATCGCCGGCTGGCAGGTGGCGCTCCTCTCCTTCAGCCTGCCGACACTCATCGCCGCCCTGGCCATGTGGCGCTTTCTGCCAGAGACGCGCAGCCGAGAGTTGCTGCTGGCGACGCGCGCGGCCTCCGCAGGAGGTCAGAATGTTCTGCATCAATCGCTGCAGGACATGGGATTGCACTTCCGGAACCGCCACCTGGTGGGAGCATTTCTCATCGGCTTCACACTCTTCTTCGGCTTCGTCGGGACCTTCACCTACCTGCCCTACTATCTGAGCGGGCCACATTTCGCTCTCTCGACGGTCCAGCTTGGCCTGGTCTACCTGCTCTGGCTGACTGGCATATGCTCGCCCCTGGCGGGGAGCCTGGCCGGACGCATTGGCTCACGACGGGCCATCGTTTTCAGCATGAGCCTGGCTGGCTGCGGGCTCCTGGTGACGCTGGTTCCCGTACTACCAGTAGTGATCACTGGCCTGGGCCTGCTGGCGCTGGGTATGTTCTGCACGGTGCCCGCGGTGAACCTCTACCTGGGTGAGCAGGCACACAAGGCCAGAGGGACCGCTGCATCGCTCTATCTCTCGTTCTACTACTTCGGCGGGAGCCTGGGTGCGGTTCTGCCGGGCCTGGCCCTGGTGCACGGTGGCTGGCCTGGCGTGGCGCTGCTCTGCCTGGGCATGATTCTGGTGGCCATCGCCAGCGATCTCCTGCTCTGCTGAGGAGAAGGTGGAAGCAGCCCGCTTCTGCCCCCGGCGATGCCGGGTGATTCCGGTGCAGCCAGACCAGCGTGGCGTGACTCTGGCCTCCCCTGGTGGCCAGACACCCCGCTCAGGTCCAGGCCGGCCTGCCCTACCAACCTGGCACACTCTTGGGATACAATAAAGGGGAGGGTACCCCGTCCACAACACGAAGGAGTGTGATCTTTCATGACCATAACAGCAGAGCATGTCATGGCGCGCGCGCAGACACCCTTTCATAACGCGCCACTGACTGACTTCACACAACCTGAGAACCGTCAGGCCCAGGCCGCGGCTCTGGAACAGGTGCGCAACGAACTCGGACGCACCTATCCGCTGATCATCGCGGGCCAGAAGATACAGAATCAAGAGACCTTCGCCTCGGTCAACCCTGCACAACCTGATCAGGTGATCGGTTATTTTTCGCGTGCCACCCCCGCCCAGGTGGATGAAGCCGTACAGGCTGCCGCAACAGCCTTCGAGCACTGGAAACGTGTGCCGGCCCAGGAGCGCGCCAGCTACCTGTTCGCCGCCGCTGACCTGCTGCGCGAGCGCCGCTTCTACTTTAACGCCTGGATGATCTATGAGGTGGGGAAAAGCTGGGTCGAAGCTGACGCCGATACCGCAGAGGCCATCGACTTTCTGGAGTTTTACGCCCGTGAGATGCTGCGTCTGGCCTCTGAGCAGCCGTTGACGCGCATCCCCGAAGAAGAGAATGAGCTGGTCTATATTCCGCTGGGAGTGGGAGCTGTCATTCCGCCCTGGAACTTCCCCGGCGCGATCATGGTCGGGATGACCAGTGCCTCCTTCGTGGCTGGCAATACGGTGGTGCTCAAGCCATCTAGCGCCTCACCCACCATCGCAGCGCAGTTTGTGCACATCCTGGAGGAGGTTGGTCTGCCCGCCGGCGTGGTCAACTTCCTGACTGGCGCTGGCTCCAGTATCGGTGATCGCCTGGTCGCTCACCCGCTCGTGCGCTTCATCTCCTTCACCGGCTCGCGCGATGTGGGCCTGCACATCAACGAACTGGCCGCCAGGCCGCAGCCAGGACAGCGCTGGCTCAAGCGGACCATCCTCGAAATGGGAGGCAAAGACGCCATCATCGTCGATGAAACGGCCGATCTGGAGGCCGCCGCCACTGGCATCGTCACCTCGGCTTTCGGCTTCCAGGGACAGAAATGCTCGGCCTGCTCGCGGGCCATTGTCGTCGATGCCGTCTATGACGAGGTCCTGCAGAAGGTCGTTGCGAAAGCCAGACAACTGACCATCGGCGACGTCACGCAGCCGGAGACCTTCATGGGGCCGGTGGTCGATGCCAACGCCTTCCAGAAGATCAGAGAGTACATCGAGATCGGCAGGCAGGAGGGACGGCTGGTTCTCGGCGGCGGACATCACGGACCAGGCTACTTTGTCGAGCCAACAATCTTCGCCGACGTCGATCCCCATGCACGCATCGCGCAGGAGGAGATCTTCGGACCCGTGCTGGCCTTTATTCGCGCCAGGGACTTCGCTGAGGCCCTGCGTATCGCCAACGATACTGAGTACGGCCTGACCGGCTCGCTTTACTCACGCGATCCGCAGCGCATCCAGCGCGCGAAAGAGGAGTTCCACGTCGGGAACCTCTACTTCAACCGCAAATGTACGGGGGCGCTGGTGGGCGTCCACCCCTTCGGCGGTTTCAACATGTCGGGTACGGACTCCAAAGCCGGCGGACGCGACTATCTGCTGCTGTTCACGCAGGCGAAGGCAATCTCCGCCCGCAAGCTGTCATAGTGGAAGTGCGGCGCCAGACGAGCGCATGGATGACGTCTGCGTCAGCGATGACGGACGCAACCGCGCGGTCTGGCGCCCGGAGAGCAACTGATACGGATCATGGCCTCGGAGATGATTTCATAGCTGTGATCACCTCAATGGCAAGTCGCATCTACGGTCGCAGGACTTCAAAGAGACGCGCCGAAAAGATCAAACAGTGCGTTGAGGCGTGTCCTCACTGTCTAAGTATTGGAGAACGGAGTATTCTTCTGTGCCTGCTGTCACATCACTGCGCGAGGAGCAGCCGGGAACCTGGCAGATCTCACTGCCCTTCCTTGGCGAGCACGGCATTATCGGGTCCTATCTGCTGACAGATGAACACGGCCTGGCGCTGGTCGATCCGGGGCCAGGAAGCACCGTCGAAGCGCTTTTGAGCGAGCTGCGCGCGGCCGGCTTTGACCCCGCGGCTATCAGGCATATCCTGCTGACCCACATCCACCTCGATCACGCCGGCGCCACGGGCACACTGGCACGCCTGCTGCCAGAGGCGCAGATCTACGTTCACAGCCGAGGCGCGCCACACCTGGCCGATCCCTCGAAGGTGCTCGCCAGCGCCGCACGCATCTACGGCGAGCGCATGGAGACGCTGTGGGGTCCAGTCGAAGCGGTGCCGACGGCGCGTCTGCACAGCCTCGAGGACGGCAGCGTGCTCAACGTAGCCGGACGACGGCTGGAGGTGCACTATACGCCGGGCCACGCCGTCCATCATGTGGTCTTCTTTGATGTCCACTCCGGCGAACTCTTTGCCGGAGACGTCGCTGGCGTACGTCTGCAGGATATCGACTATGTGCGGCCGCCGACACCTCCGCCGGACCTGGATCTGGAAGCCTGGTCCGAGAGTCTGAGCCGCATCACCAGGCTGCGGCCCGACGTGCTCTACCTGGGCCACTTCGGGCCGAGCAGAGATATCCCACGTCATATTGCCAGCCTGCGCGAACGACTGGCCGCCTGGGGAGAGATTGTTCTGCGTGCCATGCGCGAGGGCAAAGGCGAAGCGGAGATTCTCGAGCTGCTGATTGAGGAGACGCGGCCAGAGCTGGAACGCATTGCCCACGATGCGCGCGCACTGGAGCGCTACGACATCGCCACCAACTACCCGATGACAGTCCAGGGCTACATGCGCTACTGGCAGAAAAAGCATCCGGAGCGATTGCAACCATAGCCCCCGGCACTCTCATCTCCTGGGGAGACATCCCAGCAGGCCCCTCCTGCGGAGCAGAGCGTGGCACGCTCCACGCTCCCAGGTCGGCTGGTCGAGAGCCACCAGGCTGATCCCGAAAGGAGCAACAGCCCATGATCGTGGCCTACCTCCTGCAACGTCCACTGGCGCTGGCAGGATTGGTACTCCTCTTGCTGGGAGGTCTCTTTCTCATCCTGACACCGAGGGAGAGCGCATTTCTGGCCTGGACCGGAGTATGCTTGCTGGCAGGGCTGGCACTTGTCTCTCTCGCCAGGCGCCATGCATCCGCCGAAGCCGTCCATCGCTACTACCAGGCACTTGCCATGCAGGAGTATGAGGTGGCCTTCCAGTATCTCAGCCCGGTCATGGGCATGCCTCTGACCAGGTTCGTAGCGCAGGCTCAGGCCACGGACACCGCCCTGGGCGTCGTGACCAGCTATCTGATCACCAGGGTGGCGATCGTCTCATCCTGCCGTACAGGCCACGCCAGCTTTACCGTGAAAGTCAAACGCCATGGGCAGTGGTATCGTCTCCATCCCTATGTCGTCAAAGAAGGCAGACAATGGAGAATCCGCCGCTTTGATGCAGCTCAGGCCATGATCAGCAACGATCGGTGATCGCAATACAGCCGCTCCCGCGGCTGCAGGCGCACCAGCAGGGAGCCAGGATGAGCACGCCTTCCAGGCGACCTGGCTGCACGACCACACGCGGCCGGTTCCAGTGTTCTGCTCTGCGCTTTTAACTGCCATTGAGAAGCAAGCGACTATCCACCTGAAAGACGCCCAGGCTGACCAGGGCCGGCCCGATATCTCCCAGCGCACGGATCATGAGCTTGTGCGCTTCAACTTCACCGATCAGAGGAGAGCAGAAATACTGGCAGATGGCGATCAGGGCGGCGAAGCCCTCGAGCAGATCATCACGCGGCATGCGGTCCAGATGCGACTTATCGGTGACGTAGAGATAGGCATCAGGGGAGATTCTCAGTCCGGCAAAGGCAGGAAAAGCGGCGGAGCAATCGTCGAGGATGTCGCGCAGGACGTTCATGGCTTCCTTCGGCCCGACCAGCTGAGCAACAGCGAGAGAGACACGTCTGGTGGCCTCCACGAGCAACTGCCACTCCCAGGGCGAGATCAACTGGCTGGCCTGCGCATGGGCGATTACCTGGCCCTCAACGATCTGCGGCTGCGCATGGCTGACCGGTGCTGCGGCAGGCGCAGCGGGTATCGGGCCGGTGCGCGGCGTCACCGGCTGATTGTAGCGCATCTGGAGGCGCGCGAGCCAGCGTTCAAAGCGCTGCTCGTGCAGCGGAGTCACATTCTCACTCTGAATCATGACTCCTCGCTCGAAGCGTAGCGTCGCCCGGGACCAGCTCTGGAGATCAGCCAGGACTGCATCGACGGCGCCGCGCGTGCCGATGATGTGCACCAGCTTTCCATTGCGGAAATAGAGATGGGCCAGCCCCAGGCGTGTATTATTCCGCACGGTCAGCCGTCCGAAGGCTCTCAGGCGCTTGATACTGCTGATAATACTGGGCAGGTCAGATAGCGAACCCTGCCACTGCGCATTGGAAGACATAGTACAAAGCACACACCGTTCCCCGAAAGTTGCCCATTTCGAGAGAGGCCAGAAACAGCTCTCCGCTCCTGCTCCAGCGAGACGAGTTGCTCTCGCTCGCCGTCTCCCATCCCAGAACGGGCTTCTCCTGTTGCTGGTAGCTGGGGCTACTGGCTCGCAGGCTCACATGACCCGCACCCCACAGCCTCCTCCTGTTGAGCTGGCCACCCGGCGCGACCATGCCGCACGTTCGTAGAATACCAGACTTATTCTAGCGTATACGGGTCTACCGGTCAAGCTATGTGTGTTGATGCTTGCTCGTGCCAGAGGCCATCAGTGCACACAACGCTATATTCATGAGTATGGCGTTCACTTTTACCACTTTTGCTTGTATAATAAGCGTAGCATCGCTTAAATCTTCAAAGGAGGCTCAATGAGTTTGACACAGCGCTTTCTCGGTCGCCAGACGCGACGTACGCTGCTGAAGCATCTGGGAGGGCTGGCCGCTGGTGCCGGAATCAGCGCGGGTCTGGGGGGCACAGTGCTCTATCTCTCGGGTCGCGCCGAGGCGATGAAGCTGGAGCCCAATCCGATCAAGCATATTCTGCTGCTCTGCCAGGAAAACCACTCGTTTGATACATATTTTGGCTTCTACGATCGTGCGGGCCGCTTTGGTGTGCCACCCAACTACACGCAGCCGGGCGGAAACGGGCGGCCGGCTGTCAAACCTTATCACTTGACGAGCTACACCAACCAGGATCTACCCCACAACTGGGAGGCCATTCATGCTGAGTGGGATCAGGGCAAGATGGATGGCTTCGTGACCACAGATGGCCCCGAATCGCTGGGCTACTACGTTCGAGCTGATCTTCCCTACTACTACGCTCTGGCGGATGCCTTCACACTGTGCGGCAACTACTTCTGCTATCAGCTCGGACCAACGGTACCCAATCGGCTGGCGCTCTGGAGTGGCACCAGCGGCGGTATCACCAACAACAAGGTGGCCCTGGGCAGCCTCGACTGGCCGACCATCGCCGACCTTCTCGACCGGCACGGTATCAGCTGGCAGAGCTACAATCTAGCCACCCATCATGCAGAGCAGCTCGGCAGTCCCAACGGCTTCAATGGGCTGGCCTACTTCAAAAAGTGGATCAATGACCCACGCCTCTACGGCAATGAAGACGACTACTACCGCGCTCTCACCAGGGGCTCGCTCCCTCAGGTCTCTTTCCTCATCACCAGTTCAGAGATCAGCGAGCATCCGCCCAAGAATGTGCGCCTTGGCGAGAAGAAAGTAGCAGCCGTGCTCAATGCCCTGATCGGTTCACAGTACTGGAGCAGCTCAGCCTTTATTCTGACTTACGACGAGGCTGGTGGCTACTTCGACCATATCGCCCCACCACAGGTTGATGCCTACGGCATGGGGCTGCGCGTTCCCACGCTGGTCATCTCTCCCTGGGTCAGACGGGGCCACGTCTCCGGCCAGCTCTACGAACATAGCTCGGTGCTCAAATTCATCGAGCGCACCTTCGGATTGCCGACGCTGGCGAGCATCAATCATCGGTTCGACCGCGAGACCCCGACCACCAATAACGAGGCGGCTGCTGGACAACCCTATGGCCCACCCGCGCCGCCGCGTGACGGCCTGGAGCAAACAGGTGACCTCTATGAGGTCTTCGACTTCAGCCAGGACCCCCACTACTATCCCCCCCTTCCTCCGGCACCGTGACCGACGTGGCCACCATCTGCCGGTAAGGTGAGCGGGCGAGATCAACAGGCCTCCCCAGAGCCTGGCATCTCTCCGCTCGCCCCCGCTCAGCTCCTGTCAGCTCCCATGTGCCTCTACGAACGCGGGATACGACAGATGTCCTGGCAGAACGAGCAGTAACCGCTCAGCGTTCCTGCCTCCTCACGCACCTCGCTCAAGCGGCGCGCACAACGACAGACATAGCCACGCTGGCGAGCCGGATTCCCATAGACCAGGGCATGCGGCGGCACATCGTGGGTCACGACCGAGCCAGCGCCGACGAGAGCGAATTCGCCAATGGTGACCCCACAGACAATGACCGAGGCTGCCCCCAGGGAGGCTCCGTACCTGACGCGAGTCGGTGTGATCTCCCAGTCCTGCGGCCCTTTGAGAGCGCCGGAAGGCGTGATCGCGCGGGGAGCCAGATCGTTCGTAAAGCAGACATGCGGGCCGATGAAGACGCCATCCTCAACGGTGACTCCCTCAAAGACCGAGACGTAGTTCTGAATCTTGACGCGGGACCCA
The DNA here is from genome assembly GCA_042408965.1 of Ktedonobacteraceae bacterium. GTDB lineage: Bacteria > Chloroflexota > Ktedonobacteria > Ktedonobacterales > Ktedonobacteraceae > Thermogemmatispora. The sequence goes on along the minus strand of JBHOQN010000080.1, from coordinate 40,088 downwards.
ATCTGGACATGGGCATCGATATAGACACCACGCCCCAGGATACACAGCTCACCGATGGTCGCTCCTTCACGTATCTGAACCTGGCCCCAGATGCGCGTTCCGGCGCCAATCTGCGCCTGCGGGGAAACCTCGGCCGTTGGATGGATAAAGATATCCCTGGCTGTCATTTGCTACTCTCTCCACAGAAACGTCGATCCGCTCAGACTCGTCCAGACTCGCCCTGGCAGGCGAGAGACGATGCTGAGACCAGGGCTTCAGGAGGTGGCCAGCAGGCCAATGGCCACGCCAAGCAGGCCACCCACCAGGACCTGTACCGGGGTATGCCCGATCAGCTCGCGCAGGCGATGCTCCCCGATGGGATGCCCCTGAAAGGCCTCGTCCAGCATCTGATTGAGAATGCGCGCCTGAATGCTGACGGCACGACGGACGCCGGCCGCGTCATACATGACAACGCCCGCCAGCACCAGACTGATCGCGAACGGCACTGACTCAACCCCCAGTTGACGGCCCACAGCGGTCGCCAGGCCCGTGACCAGGGCTGAATGTGAGCTTGGCATGCCTCCTGCAGAGACCAGGCGTCTGAGGTTCAACTTACGCTGTGTAAATACTTCAATGAGCGTCTTGCTGACCTGCGCACAGGCCCAGGCCAGCACGGAAGCCAGCAAGGCACGATTCTCCAGCAGCAGACCCATTGATGCCTAGCACCGCCTCTTACTCTGATTCACGGATCTCAAGAGGTTGAACGTTGAGGGTTCCTTCACTATCGACGCTCAATTGCTGGACGCGCAACTCCGCCTGTTGCAACAGACCATTGCAGTAATGCGCCAGCTTCATACCCCACTCAAAGCATTCGAGGGCACGTTCGAGAGGCAACTGCCCATCCTGCAACGCAGCGACCGCCTTCTCCAGCTCCTTGAAGGCTTCTTCAAATGTCATATCTTCCATAGCGCGTGCCACCCCGCTTCGTTTCTTGCTTGTACGACCCTGGAGATCAGAGAGGCTCCCCGTACCTGTCTCCAGGAGCGCCGATCACTCAACGACCTGCACCGTCAGCACGCCATCCGCCAGGCGCACCAGCAAACGATCGCCCGCTTGCACCTGCCGCAGGCCGGTCACCAGCGTCTGATCATCCTGCCGGCGCACAATGGCATAGCCACGTTCGATCGTCCGCAGCGGGCTGAGAACAGTTAGCTGACCTTCGGCCCCACGCAGACGCTCACGATGCAACGTCAGCAGATAGTGCATCTGCGCAAGCAGGCGCTCGCTGAGGTCGTCCAGCTCCTGGCGGCGCTGATCTAGCTGGCCGCGCGGACTGGCGCGCCGCAGATCCGCACGGAGGCGCTCGACGCGCATCTCAAGGCCCTGCAGATAGCCGCTGATGAGTTCCAGCAACTGCTGCTGCATCCGCAGCACATCCTGGCGCCAGCCAGCGATATCGGGCACAGCCGCCGTAGCAGCGGCAGTAGGCGTGGAGGCCCGCCAATCGGCGACCAGATCAGCGATCGTCGTATCGATCTCATGGCCAACGCCACTGATCACGGGAATACGCGAGCGCGCAATGGCCCGCGCCACCAGCTCCTCATTAAAGGCCCACAGCTCTTCACGCGAGCCACCACCGCGCGCCACGATGATTACATCGGCCTCGCCGTGCTCATTGAGCAGCTCGATGGCAGCGGCGATCGAGGCAGGTGCTTCGTCCCCTTGCACCTGCGCCGGCGCAATCAGTACCTGTGCCAGCGGATAGCGAGTGCGCAGCACTCGCAGCATATCGCGCAGGGCTGCCGCCTCCAGCGAGGTCACAATGCCCACGATCTCCGGTCGGGAAGGCAGAGGACGCTTGCGCTCGGCATCAAAGAGGCCCTCTGCAGCGAGGCGCTCCTTGAGCTGCTCGAAACGCCGGAAGAGCATACCCTCGCCCAGGGGTTCGACGTACTCGACGTAGAGCTGCACCTTGCCACTCTGCTCGTAGACCGAGACATAGCCGGCCACCAGCACAGCCTGGCCATTGCTCAGCTGTGGCAGACCGCTGCGCTGACGCGCATGCTTGAAAAACACACATGGCAGTTGGGCGCTCTCATCCTTGAGCGTGAAGTAGCAGTGCCCGGAGGCCTGATGCAGCTTGTAATCGGAGATCTCACCTCTCACCCAGAGGCTGCGCAGCAGGTCATCGCTATCCAGCAGGGTTTTGAGATAATGGACGGCCTGGCAGACGCTGAGCGATGACTCAGACTCGCTTGCGAGCATCGGGCCTATGCCTCCGGCAGACTATCGATCACCAGCAGTGGCTGTCCATACTCCACCGGTGCTCCATCCTCGACGAGGATCTCTGTAACGCGACCCGCAACCGAGGCCTCAACCTCATTGATGACATTGAGGGCCTCAACAGTGGCCACGGGCTGGCCCACTTTGACCTGATCACCAACCTGCACCAGTGGACCCCCTCGTGGCCTGGCCCAGGGATGAAAAATGCCAACCCATGGCGAGACAATCGTGTGTCTGGTCTCCTCTGTGGTGGCCGCCTGCCCCTCTGCCTCTTCCTCAAGCTCAGGCTCAAGCACCAGGGCCTCCTCGGCTCCGGCGCGCGCCTTGCGCAACGCCAGACGCAGCCCTGTCGCCGAGGTCCTGACCTCCAGTTCGGTCACATCGCTGTTGTCCAGCAGACGTACCAGACGCTGAATGTGCTCGACGCTGATCTCTTGCGCCTCCAAGGTGCCATTCTCCAGCGCCGCTTTCGCAGTAACCCTGCGCGATCCTTTTCCCTCCATGTTCTTGCTCCCGTCCTCTGGCGACCTATGCTCGCTCAACGTACTCGCCGGTGCTCGTGTTCACGCGGATCAAATCGCCGATATTGATAAAGAGGGGCACCTGCACGACCAGACCGGTCTCGGTAGTGGCAGGCTTGGTTCCACCGGTGGCTGTGTCGCCCTTGAAGCCAGGCTCAGTGTAGGTCACACGCAGCACCACTTTTTCGGGCAGCTCAACGGAGATCGGCAGGCCCTCATAGAGGATGATATCCAGCTCCATATTGTCGATCAGATACTCGCGCGCATCGCCAAGCTGATCGGCGGTGAGGACGATATCATCGTAGGTGCTGGTGTCCATGAAATGATACTGGTCGCCATCCTGATACTGGTACATGACATGGGCGCGATCGAGGTACACCCTCTTGAACTTCTCACCGGCGTCAAAGGTGCGCTCTACAATGGCTCCCGTGCGCAGATTGCGCAATTTCAGGCGGACCGTTGCGCCACCACGGCCCAGCTTGATATGTTGCCAGTCCAGAATGGTGCACAACTGACCGTCGATCTCCAATGAAAGACCTTTCTTCAGGTCGCCAGTCGAAATCATCTCCACATACTCCCTATAGGTGAATTACCAGTTCCAGCGGTGAATGGGTCAGAACCTCAGCGCCGTTCTCCTGCACGAGCACACAGTCTTCGAGACGCAGACCGCTCCAGCCGGGCAGATAGACCCCCGGCTCGACGGTGACCACCGAGCCAGCGGGGAGAGAGGCATCCTCGGGGGCGCGTTGAGAGAGCGCTGGCCACTCGTGAATCTGCAGCCCGACGCCGTGCCCGGTGCTGTGAGTGAAGTAGTCGGCCAGGCCATGGCGCGCCAGCACATCGCGTGCCAGCGCATCGGCCGCGCGCGAGGAGATGCCAGCGTACAGCCCACGTTCGCAGGTCTGCATGGCCTCGAGCACGGCTGCATACAGGGTGCGCATGCGCTCCTCGCGCGGCTCGCCCAGACAGATGGTGCGCGTCATATCGGCGCAGTAGCCCTGGTAGCGCGCCCCCATATCAATGGTAATCAGCTCGCCAGCCTCGATGGGACGCTCACTGGCGCGGGCATGGGGCAACGAACCATGAGGGCCTGCTGCCACAATCGGCTCGAATGAGGGTCCATCGGCCCCCAGCTCCACCATCGTCCTGATGATCTCCCACTGAACCACCTTCTCTGTCATTCCAGGACGAATCCAGCTCACCAGATGAGCAAAGGTGTCGTCAGTGATGGCTATCGCCTTTCTGAGCAGATCCAGCTCGCGAGGCTGTTTGACCTGGCGAAGGCGATCCAGGGGACTGCTCTCGTAAGGCTGGAGCTCGTAATGTCCCTCACCTGCCCGGCGCAGCTTCTCATAGGTTGCGTAGGTGAGCACCTCAGCCTCAAAGCCGATGCGACGCCAGCCATGAGTCTGGGCCAGAGCCGCCACCTCCTCCACATACTCACGCTTCTGCGGCACCAGCACCTGCCAGCCCCTGGCCTCGCGCTCGGCCACCTCTTGATACAGCGCGCTGGTCAGCAGCAGCGCCTGCTCGTGGCCGATCAGCAGGGCCGCGAAGGTTTCGTTATCATCGCAGAGCCAGCCACTGAGATAGGAGCGATTCTGCGGTTGCGAGACCAGGAAGGCATCCAGCCCCTGCTCACGCAGCCAGGAGCGTACGACCTCTAACGTATCACTGCTCATCTGCATTCCTCACGGGTGAGAGTTGAGCCGAATCATCCTCAATCAAGTCGAGCAGCGCGTGCAGTGCCAGCTCGTAGCCCCGCCAGCCAAGGCCAGCGATGTGGCCACGGCAGACAGCGGCAATCACCGAGTGATGGCGAAAGGCTTCGCGCGCATAAATGTTGCTCAGATGGACTTCGATCACGGGGATCGTCAGAGCCGCCAGAGCGTCACGCAGCGCCAGGGAATAGTGGGTTAAAGCGCCCGGATTGATGATCACTCCGACAGCCTGGGCAGCCTCCTGCTGCAAAAAATCGATCAAGGCCCCCTCGTGGTTGGATTGGAAATCAACCAGCGTGGCCGCTCGCTCCTCAGCTACACGGCGCAACCGTTCAATGATCCAGGACAGGGTCACTGTGCCGTAGATCGTCGGCTCGCGGCTGCCCAGCATATTCAGGTTGGGGCCATTCACTACCAGAATCTTCTGCGTCATCGCTCCACCTGACTCCTGTCCCCGGCGAACAGCGTTGTGACGACACGGTGGACCAGGTCCGCGGGGAGCGTCGTCAGCGTCACCTCGCCGATCCTCCGCGGCAGGATCCAGCGCACCTGTTTACCAGCCACCTTCTTATCGAGCTGAACAGCTTCCAGCAGAGCCTGCGCGCTCACACTGCCATGGTAGACCGTGGGCAGACCGAGGGCCGCCAGGAGGCGTTTCTGGCGCTCCGCCTGCTCTCGAGGGAAGAGGCCAGCCTGACAGGCCAGCTCAGCGGCGGCAACCATCCCCAGTGCTACCGCTTCTCCGTGCAGCCATTCGCCGTAGCCGGCCGCGTTCTCCAGGGCATGGCCCAGCGTATGGCCGTAGTTGAGAATAGCACGCAGCCCTTGCTCGTGTTCGTCTTCCTCAACGACTCCCGCCTTGAGGGCGATTGAGCGCGCGATGATCTGCGTCAGGAGAGACGCCGGGGGCGGCGAACAATCTCGCAGAGTAGCGGCGTGCTCTTCCAGGAGAGCAAACAACTCTGCGTCGAGTATCATACCATACTTGGCAACCTCTGCCCAGCCCTCGGTGCGTTCGCGCGGCGGCAGCGTGAGGAGTGTTGCCGGATCGGCGAGCACGAGGCGGGGCTGATAGAAGGCGCCGATGAGGTTCTTGCCGCGCCGATGATTCACACCCGTCTTGCCGCCAATGGCAGCATCGACCTGAGCCAGCAGTGAGGTGGGGACTTGCACCAGCGGCATGCCCCGCAGGTAGGTCGCCGCCGCAAAGCCGGCCAGATCGCCGATGACGCCTCCGCCGAGGGCCACAATGGCTTCGCGCCGCTCGGCTCGTTGCTCGACGAGCCAGTCGTAGATCGCGCTGAGCTGCTCCAGCGATTTGCTGCCCTCACCAGCCGGGACTACATAGTCACAGAGCACAATACCGGCCTGCTCCAGCCTGCGCCGCAGGGCTGGTACATAGAGAGCGTGCACGTGCTGGTCGCTGAGCAGGAAGAGGCGCGGTGGCAGCTCAAGACGCTGCAAATACTGCGGCAGGCGCCCCAGCCCTCCCCAGTCGACAACGGCATCATAGCCCTGGCCCACGCGCACATGCCGAATCAGCGGCGCTGCGCCTGTCAACTTCCCCAGGGCGATCAAGGAGGCCAGCATCGCGCGTACGACCTCCTCGACTGTCTTCCCCTCCGTTGAGCAGACCACCTCGGCCTGGGCATAGAGTTCCTGGCGCTCGGCCAGCAAACCTCGCAGGGCTGCCAGGGGATCAGCTCCGGCCAGCAGAGGACGCTCCTCTGGTGTGCGACCATCCACCAGCGCCGCCTCCTGCTGCGCACGGAGACGCTCCAGTGCAGTCTCAGGCGCTACCGTCAGAAAGATGCTGCACCCCCGCTCGGCCAGCAAACGGCGATTCTGAGGGTCAAGGACGATCCCTCCGCCGGTGGCAACCACAGCTCCCTCGGGCGTCTGCACAGCCTCCAGCAGGGCACGCCGCTCACAGGCGCGGAAATAGGCCTCACCCTCCTGCGCAAAGATGGCTGCAATCCGTCGGCCGCAGGCTCGCTCCACCAGAGCGTCAGTATCGATAAATGGCCTGCCCAGGCGTTCAGCCAGCAGACGACCAGCCGTACTTTTCCCACTTCCTGAAAGTCCGATCAAAAAGACATGCTGCATGGGCCCTATTGTATCACGAAGCCTGACGGCCTGTGCTGCGGCTCTGGCTCCGGCGACCTCCTAGTAGAGTTCTTCGTTATGAATGGTTGTACTCAGTGACGATAGCAGGTTGAAGGTCGAGGTGTCTACCACCTTGAGATAATCGTCCTGGGCCAGGCCCTCGCGCACAAAGGCCTGCACACGATTATCATATACCTTGAAGGTCTGGCTGAAGGTGAAGACATATTGCTGAAGCTGGCCCGTCTGACGATTCAGCACGAGGATATCGTCACTGGCGCTGCAGCTGGCTTCGGCCAGGCAGCGTGAGCGATCGATAAAGGCGCCGATCAAGATCTGCCAGTGCTGGTCCCAGCTCGGCACGGCGTATTGATGTGTCACCTGCAGACTGCTATCGAAGCTGATAAAAGTGCTGCGGGCTTGCTGGGGATCATAGAGCATCACGCCCAGAGCGCTGGCTCCAAAGTGTCCCGTGTAGAGGACCTGATTGGTGCCCCACTGGGTGTAGCTCTGCTGTGTACTGATGCGCAGATGGGCATCGATGACCAGCACCTGGGCATCGCCAGTGGTCGGATCGTAGAGCAGGATCTGTGCACGACCGACGCCCATGAAATCACCGCTGTAGACTTCCCAGTTGCCATCGACGTTATCAACCCGATGGTTCTGCGCAACCTGCAACTGCTTGTTGAAGCTGATCAGACGGGCCTGTCCAGCGACGCGATCGTAGAGAAAGAGGCCGTCCTGGCTGGCACTCACAAAACGCCCGATGTAGATCTCCCAGGAGTCTTGTGAGAGCAGGTAGCGCTGGACCTGCTTGACAGCCAGCCCACTGGTAAAGTCGATGAGGAGGACATTGGGTGTGAGCGTGGCCGCCTGAGCGGAGTCGCCGCCCAGATCGTTGCCGCCGCCATCGGAGGGACTCAAGTTGATCGCCAGGCTGCGCGCAGCGGGCGCCGGAGCCTGACCGCTGGAGAGGCCTTTGCCGCTTGTTCCCGGCGTCGACGTTGCCGTCGCTGTCGGCTTCGGCGTCGACGTTGCCGTCGCTGTCGCTGTCGGTGTTGCTGTCGGCGTTGGTGTTGCCGTCGCTGTCGGTGTTGCCGTCGGCGTTGGTGTCGCTGTCGGCGTTGGTGTCGCCGTCGCTGTCGGTGTTGCTGTCGGCGTTGGCGTCGGCTTCGGCGTTGGTGTCGCCGTGGCTCTGGGGGTAGGCGTCACTCCTGGCCGGGGCGTCGGCGACGGGGTATGTACCGGGGGCGCCGTCGGCACTACAGATGTAGCAGGAGCCACCACCGGCGTCGGCGTCAGATTTGGCGTCGGGATGGGAGTCGTTGGCGAGTTCGCAAAGCGATTGTACAGTAACAGATCAGTGCTTCGCCCATTGAAGCGGCCGACATAGACTTCCCAGCCAGACCCCCAGCCCGCCAGCCTGATATGTTTTTGAACACGCAGATCGGGTCCCAGACTGAGCAGTTCAATCTGACCGGAGAGACGATGGTACAGCAGAATCTGAGCCTGACTTGAGCCATCAAAGTTGCCGACGTGAATATCGAGGTCTGATCCCCAGCCGTTGGCGGGGGTCTGTGCATCCGCCAGCGGGACCAGTTGCGCTCCAGCGATGGCCGCAGAATGGGTCTCGGGGCTGTCGGGATATGGCCAGAGACGGCCCCCTGGACGGCGGCTGGCCTGGGAACTGTCGAGCAGGCGCAGCACTTTCAAGGAGCCATGCTGGCGATCATAGAGCAACAGATCACTCTGGCCGCTGCCAGTGAGATCAGCGTTAAACTCTTGCTCAGAGGAGGTGGGAGCGAGGCCCAGAGCGAGATGAGCGCTGGTCAGGGTGGCCGTTGCCGGATCGTTCAGCAGCTCCTGATTGGCCTGGTTGACCTGCGCCACATCATTACCATTGACTCCTGGCAGGCGTGCGAAGAGATGCTGATCGATCAGGCCGGGGAAGTAAATGAAGCGTAACTCACCATGCTGATAGCGTGGCTGGTTAATCAGGGAGACGTCATAGCCGATGCCCACATGCATGGGGGTCGGATCGCCATAGTTCTGATAGGTCACGTTAAAGGTGTTGCCATCGGGACTGACCCAGGTCACAAAAGCGACATGGCCGGCGGCGCCGAAGGCCCAGACTCCATCGGCTACCGGGAAGACCGCTATTGAGCCGACGCGCGGCTTTGTCCCCACAGGCAGACCGGCTCGCTGCGCATCAATCGCCCATTCGGCGGCATTGCCCCAGTTAGGCGGCAGATTGTAGTTGAGCCAGTGCCATTGCTCCCAGGCCCACCAGACGCAGTTCCCTCCCGTCGGGAATGGACCAGGACAGAGGCCAAAGGGATTGCCATCAGCAGTGAAGGTCAGCCGCGTACAGCCTGTATCAACGCTGGGAACGGTGTGATCAAAACGCTGACCACTGACCCGGAGCACACTCCAGAAGCCGAAAGGAACGAGCAGCCAGAAGCAGAGCAGAACGATGGTCAGAGAGTGAAGCGCTCGAGGTCGCTTCCTGGGGCTTGATGATGCCTCGTTCCTTTGCTGTCGCCCCCATAAGAAGGCCAAAGGATGCATGTGGTCTCTTCCTCCCTAAAATAGGACCTGTATGCAGCCGCAACTGACCGACATCAGCAATACATAGAAATTAATCGTTCTGTCGTTTCGTGAAGAGTATACCATTGCAAGTGATGGCCTGCAAGGTGACCAGCGGGACGCTCATGAATCGAGCGGCCCTGGCCCTGCTCTCATTGTAGAAGCCGGATGAGGCCATAAGATCTGGAGATATGGATCAGGCCACGGGGAAGTGCAGAGCCAGTAGAGAGCGGCCATAAAGAACAGGGGCTTGACAGGGAGCGGAAGCAATGGTATCATGGGAGCGTCTTCAAGAGAGACCTGGGCAATTAGCTCAGCCCGGTAAGAGCGCTGCCTTGACATGGCAGAGGTCACAGGTTCGAGTCCTGTATTGCCCACTTTCCTGTATAGAGGCGTCCCTGTTGTGACAGCCTCTTTTTATTTGCTCGTCGCCTCGTCCTGGCGCTCTTGGCCTCAGGGCGTCCAGGCCGGGTCGCTCGCACAATCCGCAGACAAAGCAGACACCAGACAGGATCGATGGAGGCATACGATGCTGGAGCTGCTTCCTTACCTCACCCAGGCGGCTGACTGGCCACCTGAGGGGCGTCATATCCTGGCGCAGTTCGACGAAGAGAGCATCGTTGTCTACCAGGCATACCGACCTGCCATCGGCCACTTCGCTGCGCAGCATGGCTACTTCGATGGCGAATTTTCATTGTCGCGCATGTCCTGGATCAAGACGAATTTTCTCTGGATGATGTATCGCAGCGGCTGGGGAGAAAAGCCTGAACAGGAGGTCACGCTGGCGATCCGTCTGAGCCACCCTCATTTTGAGAGTCTGCTTGCCCAGGCCGTGCCTTCAAGCTGGCACGAGAAGGGCGCCGGCCCTGAAAGCTGGCAGGCGTGGAGAGAGGCACTGGAGCGCACAGAGGTCTTGATGCAATGGGACCCCGACCACGATCCATCTGGCACACCACTCAGGCGCAGAGCGCTCCAGCTAGGGCTGCGCGGAGAGACGTTGCGGCGCTACGCCCGTGAATGGGTGATCGCCATCGAGGACATCTCAGAGCTGGTTCGCGACCAGCGCACGTATGCACAGAGCCAGGATTACGACCGCCTGATGACCCCGCGTGAACGGGTCTATCCCATCAGCGATCGGGCGCTCGCCGCACGCCTAGGCCTGCAAGCATCGGCTCCCTGAACAGGCCCGGAGGAGACAGCGCAGTACTGGGCAGTACTGCGCCAGGTCACGGATGTGGTTCTCCGCCGTTCAGGAGGGAAGAGCCTCGTAGCGAGCCAGGCCGGGTGCTAGCGCTTCAGAATAGGCAGGTTCATGCCCTCATCTCGCGTGCGGTGGGTGCCGACCACCTCCCTGATACCACCCTCCGGGTAGACCAGGCGAGCCTCATGCTCAGGCAGCAGACTGGCCACCTCCTTCAACACCGCATCCAGAAACTGCTCTTCAGGCACTGTGCGCACCACCTGTCCTTTGCGGAAGATCACTCCCTTGCCGCGTCCGCCAGCCAGCCCCACATCGGCATCGCGCGCTTCACCCGGGCCATTGACCACACAGCCCATCACCGCCACATGGATGGGGGTTTGCACCTTCGCCAGACGGCGCTCCACCTCATTGGCAACTTCGATAACATCGATTTCCACACGCCCACAAGATGGGCAGGAGACAAAGGTCACGCCGCGATTGCGCAGCTCCAGCGAGCGCAAGATCTCATAGGCTACGGGAATCTCCTGCTCCGGCTCGGCGCTCAGGCTGACACGAATGGTATCTCCGATGCCCTCCGCCAGAAGAATGCCCAGGCCCACAGCCGACTTGACAGCCCCTGGAATCAGCGTCCCGGCCTCTGTGATGCCCAGATGCAGCGGATAATCTGAACGCTGCGAGAAGCGCCGATAGGCCTCAATAGCAGTCAGTGGAGCCGAGGACTTCAGCGACACCTTGATCTCGCGAAAATCCAGCTCCTCACACCAGCCAATGTACTCCAGAGCCTTGTTGACCATACGCTCGGCCAGCCGCTCGCGCTCCCTGCGTCGCGCCTCAGCGGGATCAGTGCGCTCCAGCACTCCATCATCGCGCAACCTGACCTGAATGCGCTGCATCTGCGCCTGCTTATCAAGGGCATCGATCGAGCCAGAATTGACGCCAATCCGCATAGAGACGCCGCGCTCTTTGCAGGCATGGACAATCTCCTCCAGTGACTGGCGACCGTTGATCAGATTCCCAGGATTGATGCGGACACAGTCGACGCCCTGGCGGATCGCCTCTAGAGCCAGACGGTGGTCATAGTGAATATCAGCCACGAGGGGAATATGAATGCGTTTCTTAATCTCACCGATCGCCTGTGCGTCCTCCATCTCAGGGACAGCCACGCGCACCAGCTCACAGCCAACCTCCTCGAGGCGCAGGATCTGAGCTACGGTGTTCATCACATCGCGCGTATAGGTGGTGCACATCGACTGCACCGCGATCGGCGCATCACCACCAATAGCCACATCGCCGACATGAATCTGTCGCGTTTTTCTTCGCATAAGAACTCCAGTCTGGTTCTGTTATCAGAACAGCCACGCCCGCAGGGCGGCGCTGATGTATAGTCCAGAAAAGAGAGGCTCGGAAATCAGCGAGCCCCCCAGCTCATCACATCACTGACGGTCACCACGACAATCAGCGTTAAAAGAATCGCCATGCCAATCAGATTGATCAAGCCCTCACGCTCTGGTCGCAGGCGCTTGCCACCACGCACCAGCTCCACCAGAATCAGCAGGATACGCCCACCGTCCAGTGCCGGGAAAGGCAGAATATTGATCACTGCCAGGTTCAGGCTCAGAATGCCTGTCAACGTCAGAATCGGCCACCAGCCGATGGTAGGCACCGTCTGGGCGACCTCTCCAGTCATCTGTACGATTCCAACCGGCCCGGCGATCTGGGGCCTGATCGCCCCGGTGACCATCTGCACAATCGTGCTGACAAAATCACCAGTGACCTGAAAGGTCTGTTGCACCCCCTTCAGGGGCGCCTGCCAGAGCGGGTAGGTCACGTAGTGGACCTCATTGCCACGCACAATGCCCATTGGACCCTGGCCGGGCGGTGGGTTCACGCGCACATTGATGACCAGCGAAACAGGATGCGGATCACCGGCGTGCTTGACGACCACTGACACCGGCACCGTCGCGCGGCCGCTGGCGTGGGCGATCGCCTGTTGCACAATACTCTGCACATCCGAGAACTGCTGCACAGGCTGACCATCGACAGAGAGGAAGGTATCGCCTGGACGCAGGCCAGCCGCCGCCGCTGGTGAGCCGGGGGCCACGCTGGCGATCACTGCCGGGATAATCGGCTCACCCATACTGTAGGCCACTGAAAACAGCACCATCGCCAGCAAGAAGTTCATGGTGACTCCGGCCACCAGCACGATGATACGCTTCCCCGCCGACTTAGAAGCAAAGCTTTGTGGATCGTACCGCCCATACTCATCGTATGTCTCGCCATTTTCGCCAGGCATGCGCACGAAGCCCCCGATAGGAAGCAGGTTGAGCGAATAAATGGTGTGTGTCGCTGGAGCAAGGGCCGAGATTGCAGTTTCATTGTCACTGCCGTCAAGGCCACTGTCTCCCTCAGCGACCGCATGGCGAGCACCATCGCCATTGAACCAGATCACCTCCCAGCCACCACCTGTGCGCCGCCGAATCCCTACAAGACGTGGGGGCAGCCCGATCCCGAACTCCTCCACCCGAATCCCGGCCCATTTTGCCGTGATAAAGTGGCCCAGCTCGTGAACAAAGACGAGCAGGCCAAACACCGGTATAGCCGCCAATAAGTACCAGTAATTCATCCCACTTCCCTCAGAGCAGCTCAGCGCGAGCAGCGTCGTGCCCGCCCTCGCCTGGACGAGCAGGAGCACCAATCGTACTCATCGCAGCACCCCCATCGCTTCGGAGAGTGTCCGCGCCATGCGACGCGCCCAATCACGTGTCTCGAGAATGGTAGGGACATCTGGCTGGTTCACAGCCACATGCTGCTCCAGCACAGCCTCGATCAGCGCCGCAATGTCCAGCAGACCGATCTTCCCTTCCAGAAAGAGAGCCACCGCCTCCTCATCAGCCCCTACCAGCACACAGGGATAGGTTCCACCACGCTCGGCAGCCTCACGAGCCAGCCGATAGCAGGGGAAGCGCTCCACATCCAGACTCTCGAAGTGGAGCTGACCCACCTCCGCCCAATCCAGAGGGCAAATGAGGTCACGCGCCGTCGTATCGAGGCGCAGTGGATAACTCAGGGCGTCGAGGATGGGTAAATGCATGCTGGGCAGACTGGCCTGCATCTTAATAGAGCCATCAACGAACTCAACCATCGAGTGAATAATGCTTTCAGGATGAACAATCACCTCAATCTGGCCATACCCGATCGAGAAGAGCCAGTGAGCTTCGATCACCTCCAGCCCTTTATTCATCAATGTAGCCGAGTCAATGGTGATTTTGGGACCCATGCGCCAGGTAGGATGCGCCAGTGCCTGCTCAACGGAGACATGGCGCAGATCAGCAAGCGGTGTCTGGCGAAACGGTCCGCCAGAGGCCGTCAGCAGAAGACGGCGTACCGCCGCCTGATTCTCGCCACGCAGACATTGCCAGAGCGCACTATGCTCACTATCAATGGGCAGGATGGAGACTCCAGCCTCTCGTGCCGCTCGCATCACCAGGTGACCCGCCATGACCAGGGTCTCTTTATTGGCCAGAGCGATCGCCTTGCCAGCCTCAATCGCGGCCAGAAGTGGCTCCAGGCCCATCAGACCAGATGTCGCCGCCACTACCAGATCCACCTCAGGCAGAGTCGCGGCCTCGCGCAGTCCCGCAGGGCCAAAAACGAGCTGGGGGGATCGCCCGGCGCCGCCGACCCGCTGCTCACACAGCAGCGTCTGTGCCTGCTCCTGCACGGTGGGCGTATCCACAAAGCAGGCAACCAGCGATGGGGCAAACTCCTTCACCTGCTCAGCCAGGAGAGGCAGATTGCTATGGGCGGCCAGGGCTACCACCTGAAAATGATCCGGAAAAGACCGCACCACGTCCAGCGTCTGCCGGCCGATCGAACCAGTGCTGCCCAGCAGGGCAATGCGCCTGGGAAACATACTCATGGTTACACTTGTCACCCTGGAAGCGCTCGCTCCCTCTAATTGCTTGCTCGCTGTGATCCCTCATGAATATTGTAGCACGCTGCGACGAGAGCGCCGAGCCAGGCCTGGCCAGCAGCCAGAGTGAGCCAACAGCCGTAGGCAGCGCCCACCTGACCTAGCGTCCCAGCAGGAGCATCAACTGTGAAAAGGCATAGACCACCACCACAGCGAAAAGCAGGCTGTCTATGCGATCAAGCAAACCGCCGTGACCGGGCATCAGTTGACCACTATCCTTCACCTGCACCTGTCGCTTGATCAGGGACTCGGCCAGATCACCCAGGGTGGCAGCCACAGAGAGGCCCAGGCCCAGGGCCAGCGAGAGGTACCAGGGCACACGCAAGAAAGGGCCAGCCAGCAGCAGGCAGAGCATCAGCGTAAAGACCAGGCCGCCAGCGCAGCCCTCCCAGGTCTTACCAGGGCTGATACGAGGAGCCAGCTTATGGCGACCCAGGAAATGGCCGGTGAAGAAAGCCGCCGAATCAAAGGTCCAGACGCCGAGAAAGAGCAGCAGCAGCCACCAGACCCCCTGCGGAGGCGGCCAGCCCACCTGAGCGCCGCGCAACAGGAGCAACAGGCTCAGAGGCCAGCCAAGATAGATCGAGAAGGCGAGCGTCAACGCCCAGTCGAGCAGCGCGCCATCAAGCTTTTCACGTACAAAGAGCAGGGGGAAAGCGCCCAGGAGGGCGATGCCCAGCCCGGCCTCCAGCAAGAGCAAGCGCCACTGAGGAACCATCGCCGAGAAGAGAAAGAGGACACTCAGCGCCAGGCTCATCCAGAGGAGGGGACGATTGCCCGAATGGAGCAACATCGTATGCAACTCGTAGGTGCTCCAGGCAACCACAAAGAGCAGCGCCACGAAGGCCGCCCAGCCCCCCAGCCAGATCAATATCAGAACAATGGGAATCGCAACGATAGCCGTAACGACCCGCAGGCCCACAGAACTGAGCCAGGGCCTGGTGGTACTCGCTACCTCACCTGGTTGTACTTGCTTCTCTGTTGCGCGCTCCACGCGATCGTTCCACCTGCTTAGCGGCCACCAGAAGAGGCTGTCAGCCGGCCAAAACGACGCTGACGCCGCTGATAGCTCTCCAGAGCCGCACGAAGATCCTCACGCCCAAAGTCGGGCCAGAGGGTAGGTGTTGAATAATATTCGCTATAGGCGGACTGCCAGAGCAAGAAATTGCTGACACGCATCTCGCCCGCTGTGCGCACCACCAGATCCGGGTCAGGAAGATCAGCGGTATAGAGATAGGAGCCGATGACCTCCTCCGTGACCTCCTCTGGCGGGACACCGGAGGCGATGATCCGCCGCACAGCATCAACCAGCTCGGCCCGTCCGCCATAATTAAAACACACACTGAGATGTATACGAGTGTTCTGCCGGGTCAGTTCTATCGATTCCTGAACGGCCCGCTGAATGGCGGGCGAGAGATCCTGAAGGCGACCAAGATGGCGCAGTCGCACCCCATCGCGATGCAGCTTCTCCAGATCCGAACGAATGGTCTCCCAGAAGAGGCGCATCAGTCCCTCCACCTCTTCACGTGGCCGCCCCCAGTTCTCGGTCGAGAAGGCGTACACGCTCAGATACTCGATGTGCTCATCGGCAGCGGCCTCAACAACGCGGCGAAGAGCGGCAACCCCCGCCTTATGCCCAGCGAGACGAGGGAGATGCCGCTGAGCTGCCCAGCGTCCATTGCCATCCATAATGATGGCCAGATGACGGAGCGGGCAGGACTGCTCCTGGAAGGACATTGCTTCTGGCTGCGACTGCTCACTCTTTGTCCCTACAGACGAGGGAAAAAGATCTCGTATCCTGGTCAACGTCAGACCTCCAAAATTTCGTGTTCCTTGACTTTCCCGATCTTATCCATCTCCTCGATGTAGCGATCGGTCAGCTTCTGGAGCCGATCCTGACCACGCTTCAGCTCATCTTCGGAGATTTCCTTCTTCTTTTCTCGCTCGCGCAGCTTATCCTGCACATCACGCCGAATATTACGGACAGCAACCTTGTGTTCATCAAGCTTCTTGTGAAGCATCTTCACCATCTCGCGGCGGCGCTCCTCGTTCAGAGGCGGGATGGCGAGGCGAATCACCTGCCCGTCATTGGAGGGGTTGATCCCCAGATCGGACTTCTGAATCGCCTTCTCGATATCCGCAAGCAGCTTGCGATCCCAGGGCTGAATGATCAGCAGGCGAGGCTCCGGCGCCGAGATCGAAGCCACCTGATTGATCGGCGTAGGCACACCATAATAGTCCACCTGGATACGTTCCACCAGAGCAGAGCTGGCGCGACCGGTGCGAATACTACCCAGGTCGTGACGGAGCGCCTCTACAGCTTTCTGCATACGGCGTTCGGCATCTCCGAACATATCATCTACCATAGCAATGCTCCCATCGTAAGATACCTTTATACCAAGGACACGCAGCTACACGAGGCAGGTGCGCGGCCTGGCTGAGGCTGCCCCTAGGCAGGCCCAGCCCAGGACGGCTCTTCCAGATCATGGACGAGCGTGCCACGCTTCTCGCCACGCATCAGGGCTTCCAGGCTTCCGGGATAGTCCAGGTTGAAGACCACAATCGGAAGCTGGTTGTCTTTACAGAGCGAGATGGCCGTGCTGTCCATGACCCGTAGCCCCATGTTCAGCGCGCGCATATAGCTTAACTCCTCGAACTTACGAGCATTCGCATTGCGCATGGGATCATCATCGTAGACACCATCAACCTTGGTTGCTTTCAGCAAGACCTGGGCATTCAGCTCAATGGCACGCAGCGCCGCCGCCGTATCGGTGGTGAAAAAGGGATTGCCGCTACCGGCAGCCAGAATCACCACACGCCCCTTTTCCAGGTGGCGCACAGCGCGGCGCCGGATGAAGGGCTCGGCCACGGGAGGCATCTCGATCGCCGTCTGCACCCGTGTGACCAGTCCGAGCTTCTCCATCGCATCCTGCATCGCCAGCGAGTTCATCACCGTGGCCAGCATGCCGACATAATCGGCGGTTGCACGATCCATGCCAGTCGCCGCGGCATCAGCGCCGCGCCAGATGTTCCCTCCGCCGATGACCATCGCCACCTCCACGCCGAGGTCGTGCACCCGCTTCACCTCGGCCGCGATCCGCCGCACCGCCAGCGCATCAATACCAAAACGCGCCTCGGTGGTTTCTGAAGTATGGCGCGGCCCCAGCGCCTCGCCGCCCAGCTTGAGCAGAATACGCCGGTACTTCAAGGATGCAGCATTCTGAGGATCAGCCATCTCTCTTCTCCCATGCGCTCAGATCCCGGGAATGGCCGCTGACAGGCAGAACGCCATCCCCGGTCCATAGCTACTCACCCAGAGCAAAGCGGCAGAAGCGCCTGACGACGATATTCTCACCGGTCTCAGCGATCACCTTGCGAACGAGATCGCCCACGAGCTGGGTCTCATCGCGCACCCAGGGCTGCATCATCAGCACCCGATCGCTCAGCAGCTTCTTGAGCTTCCCCTCAACGACCTCCTCACGCTTGTGTTCGGGCACACGCGCCATTGTCGGATCCTCCAGGATCTCCTTGTGCGCCTGCTCAACTACCTCCGCAGGTACATCCTCATAGCTGATATACACGGGACTGGCCCCGGCGATCTGCAGCGCCAGCTCGTTGGCAAGCTGACGGAAGCTCTCGCTGCGAGCGACGAAATCTGTGCTGCAGTTCAGCTCCAGCAGCACCCCGACGTTGTTGTTGTGGTGGACGTAGGAGAAGATACCTCCCTGCTTGGTCTCGCGACCAGCCGCAATCATCTTCTCGGCCTTGCGGCTCGTCCTGGCATTGAGGATCTTAATGGCCTCCTCCCACGACTGGGCCTCCTCCAGGGCACTCTTACAATCGGCGAAGGTCGCCCCGGTCTCCTCACGCAACCTCTTCACATCGGCGGCAGCATAGTTCATATGGTGTGTCTCCTTCAATGTACTTGGCTATCATACCCAGGCACACGCCTGGTTGACAACGACTCTCGATCACTCGACGGCGGTTTTGAGTGCTTGACAGATGCGATACAGTATGCTGTTACAGAGTTGCCAGTGTAGCAGTTGAGCGACGTGGATGGAACCGGGCCGGCGCCGCATGGCATGCAGAGGACCTGGCAGCCACAACGATCAGCCACCGTGGTAGATACCCCGACGGATACCAGTTTCTGCTGGATCGTATATGGTCACCAGGTCCATCCCCTGAAGCACCTGAAGAAGCCTGGCCCTGACAGCGCGGGCGGTAGCATAGCTCCTCAGCTCCTCGGCCTCGCAGCCTGCTGCGCTCAACCAGGTCAGTTCTCGGCCAACCGCATGGCGCTGAGCCTGGGCTGAGCTGCACATTTCGAGGGAAGGGCATAGCCCGCAGGCCCAGGCAGATACACTCCCATCCGACAGCCCTTACAACTCCTTTGCAACCAGCTCAGGCTCGGAGACATCCTGCGCGCTCTGGGGCTCGGATGCAGCCGCAGCCGCCTCCGGCGCAGCCGCCGGCTCGGCAGCGACAGCCACTGCCTCTGCTGCTGGAGCCTGAGCAGGAGCCTCCTCACCCTGACTGGCGAGCGCCTGGACCTCTTCGGCGCCCTCGCTGTCCTTCTGTTGAGCCTCCAGCTCACGACGACCCTCAATGACTGCATCGGCGATCTTGGAGCAAAGCAGGCGTACAGCACGAATGGCATCATCATTGGCCGGGATGGGATAGTCAATCTCATCGGGATCACAGTTGGTATCGGCCAGTGCAATCACGGGAATCTCCAGGCGACGCGCCTCCAGCACGGCGGTATGTTCCTTGCGCGTATCAATGATAAAGACCGCGCTGGGCAGACGACGCATCTCCTTGATCCCTCCCAGAATACGCTCCAGGCGCGCGAGGTCATCCTGCAGATGCTGCGCCTCTTTCTTGGGCAGGCGCTCAAACTCGCCCCGATCCCGACGTGCCTCCAGCTCGCGCAGATAGCGAATCCGCGATTGAATGGTCTGGAAATTGGTCAGCATGCCACCCAGCCAGCGCTGGTTTACATAGAACATGCCGCAACGCCTGGCTTCTTCCGCCACAGCTTCCTGAGCCTGCTTCTTCGTGCCGACGAAGAGGAGCGTGTCACCCCGGGCCGCCAGCTCCTTCACAAACTTGTAGGCCTCATTGAGACGCGCCACCGTCTGCTGAAGGTCGATGATATGGATGCCATTGCGCTCCATGAAGATGAAGGGCTTCATCTTGGGATTCCAGCGGCGCGTCTGGTGCCCAAAATGAACGCCGGCTTCCAGAAGCTGTTTCATCGAGATAATGTTTGCCAAAAAACAAATCCTCCCTTTATTCCTCCGCTCTCAGGTGGTCTATCGGCGGAAGGGCTCCCCATCTCTTATTCGTGCCGCACGCGCTTGCCTGCCCCCACGCTCAGAGAGCGCATGCCAGGGGGTCTCGGGGCACCAGGGAAACGCCGATCAGAGAGCGTGTGTACTTGGTAGCAGCCATCGTACTCTCTATCTGCAGGAAACCTCGCTCCTGCTAACTTGCAAGTATAGCATACGATGTGAGGGGACGCAAGCAAGAATTCTCACTCCTGGTCAGTCCCTCTCTCATCCTCCACTCCTGCGACGCGAGCGGTTTTATCCCCCGCTTCTTGGCGGCCACGGTACAGTGTAATGTGTACACATATTCACTGATGTGTGCCTTTCCGCACTATATTACGTGCATAATTGTGTATATACTGATCGAACATCAGCGCATGCAGGAGGTAGAAAGGGGTATACCGATGTTAAGGATCTTACTAGCCGATGACCATACGCTGATTCGGCGCATTGTGCGCGAAATCCTGCAGCGTGCCGGCGACATGGAGGTTGTCGCTGAGGCAAGCACTGGCCAGGAGGCAGAGGCGCAGGCGGCGCAGACGCATCCCGACGTTGTATTGATGGACCTGGACATGCCAGACTGTGACGGATTTGAAGCCACTGAGCGCGTGCTGGCCTGTTCACCGGAGTCGCGTGTTGTGATTCTGACTGCCTCTCAACAGGAGCATCTTGCTCTGCTGGCTATCCAGCGTGGGGCCATTGGCTACCTGACGAAGGATATCGAGCCAGAGACCCTGATTGCGGCGATCCGCTCGGCGGCCCGCAATGAGATCTCGATCCCTGGCCCGCTGGCAACGCGCGTGCTGGCCCACTTGCGTACTCTGACGCTCAGTGGGAAGCTGCGGGAGGTAGCCGAGGGGGAGACGAGCTACAGCCATGCTGCGAGCAGTCGAACCTTCTATTACCGGCTACAAAGCCGCTTGAATGGCTCTTCCGTCAATATTCAGAATCTCTCGCGACCTCTCACTGAGCGCGAGATCGAGGTACTGGACCTGATCCGCAAGGGACGCAAGAACCGCGAAATCGCGCAGGAGCTGAATATCGCCGAATCAACTGTTCATAAACACATCCAGAATATTTTCGAGAAGCTCCACGCTCGCAGCCGCACTGAGGCTATTTATCTGCTCAACTCACGGACCTGAGTACGAGGGACGAGGGCGGGTGGGCCAGATCCGAGATCTGAAGCGCGGGGGTAGCTCGAACCGGCCCGTCAGAGAGGGCTGCCGAGCTGCCTGGCGCCCTCCGCTCCGGCCTCTGGCCCGCCCGCCCTGGGGACGTCAGGCCAGGCTGCCATGCCCAGATTGTTTGCCGGTGCCGGCCCTGAGCGCCTGGACCAGATCACGCGCCACTTCCTTAATATGGGCCGTCGAGAGGCCGTAGAGTTCCTTGAGGATCGACGGGGCGCCGTGTTCGATGGGCTTGTCGGGGAAGCCTATCAGACGCACCTGTACTTCGTTGAGTCCCTCGTGGGTCAGGAATTCCAGCACGGCGCTGCCAAAACCCCCAGCCACCATATGGTCTTCGATGGTGACCAGACAGCGTGTAGAGCGGGCCAGGCGCAGAATCAGCTCTTCATCAAGCGGCTTGGCCCAGCGCGCGTTGACGACGGCCGCTCTGATGCCCTCCGCTGCCAGCTCCTGGGCAGCCTGTTCCGCCAGAGCCACCGTGGTGCCATAGGCCAGCAGCGCGCAGTCGCAGCGTTCTGCCTCGGCCACGCTGCCCGGAGTGAGTAGCTCGGCCTTGCCAATCTCGAGCTGCTGTAGCTCAGCATCGAGTGCTACTCCCAGAGCCTTACCGCGTGGATAGCGCAGGCAGACCGGGCCATCCATAGAGAGCGCCGTGTAGAGCATATGGCGGAGTTCGTTCTCGTCCCGCGGGGCCATCACGCGCATATGAGGAAGAATGCGCATAAAGGCAATGTCAAAGAGGCCGTGCTGTGTCGGTCCGTCTTCTCCGACAATGCCAGCGCGGTCCATTGCAAAGACGACATGCAGGTTCTGCAGACAGATATCATGCAGTACTTGATCGAAGGCCCGCTGCATGAATGTGGAGTAAATCGCTACCACCGGTCGCAGGCCCCCTATAGCCAGTCCGCCAGCAAAGGTCACAGCGTGCTGCTCGGCGATCCCTACGTCAAAGTAGCGCTCCGGGAAACGCTGGTGGAGCTTCTTCAGGCCGGTCCCCTCAGCCATCGCGGCGGTAATGCCGACAATCGCTGGATCGCGCTCGGCCAGCTCTACCAGGGTGCTGGCAAAGACTTCGGTGTAGGTCGGAGGGTCCTCGGGATTTTTCTTGATCACGCCGGTGCGGTAATCAAAGGCCCCTGGCCCATGCCATTTGGTGGCGTCATCTTCGGCAAAAGACCAGCCCTTGCCTTTTCGGGTCACCACCTGCACGACGATCGGTCCCTCAATACACTTGATGTTCTCAAGCACATCGATGAGCAGGGGAAGATCATGGCCGTCAAAGGGGCCGAAGAATTTGAAGCCCAGCTCTTCAAAAATGGTTCCACTCTTGCTATGCAGCACGAAATGCTTGAAGCTGGTTTCGGCCCGTCCGGCGGCCTCCACTGCAACATCGCCCACCATGGGCAGGCGCTCGATCGAGTCCCTGGCCATCTCTCGCAGCCGCTGATAGCTGGGCGAGGTCTGCATACGGCGCGCCCGGCTCAGCACGGCTGCGATGGCGCCGACATTGTCTGAGATGGACTTCTCGTTATCGTTGAGAATGATGATCAGATTCTTTTTGAGGCTGCCGGCATTGTTGAGCGCCTCCAGAGCCATGCCTCCGGTCAGCGCGCCATCTCCAATCACTGCCACCACTTTGCGGTCTTCGTGTTTGAGATCGCGGGCCACTGCCAGTCCTAGAGCCGCTGAGATGGAGGTGCTGGCATGACTGGCCCCGAAGACATCATAGGGGCTTTCTTCGCGTCTGAGATAGCCTGAGAGGCCGCCAAACTGGCGAAGGGTATGGAAGCGATCTCGGCGGCCGGTGAGCAATTTATGGACATAGGCCTGATGTCCGATATCCCAGATCAGCAGATCATGCGGTGTGTTGAAGACGTAGTGCAGCGCCATGGTCAGTTCAACCACACCTAGATTGGGCGCCAGGTGTCCCCCTTTGAGCGAGACCTTTTCGATAATCTCCTGGCGAATCTCTTCGGCCAGCCGGCGCATCTGCGGAATCGTCAGTGCGCGCAGTTGGACGGGGCTGTCAATGCCATCAAGTATCCTTGCCAATGAAATCCTCCAACGCAAAAGCTTACCCTGTATTATAGGTCGCCTGGCATCTCTCAACAAAGGTCGTGATTCGCTCATTGCAGGCACCTGAACCCTTGACAGGGCGTTAGTGAGCCTGACAGGCCAGTTTTCTGGTTGGCTGAAAGATCTTGACAGGGTTGCACTTTCTTCTTATCATGGCCTCTCAGAGAGAACCTGGAATCACCAGGTGGGTTGGAGCGTTCCCATATCAAAAACGCTCCCCCGCAAGGGGAGGCATGTTCACGTGTTGAGGGAAAGGAGGCGGCGCTTTCTCCCCAGACTTGTGGCCGGGGGTTGCTGCGCCGCAGGTCCAATGACAAGGAAAGATAGCGAGAAGGACACCGAACGTCCGCACTACTATTCTCAGTTCTGGCTCGATGTAGCCGCCGGACGCCGGGTAATCGGCAGCCCCAGGCCCAGCGAAGAGACTGAGACCGCAGAGCGCGAACCCCACGAGTCGGCGGCGGCGCGCAAACCAGCGCGCGGAAGTCATGCAGCCAGTGCCGACGGCCATGAGGAGCCGCGCGCCCAGGTACCTCTTGAAACGCAGGAGGTGGAACCGCCGGAGATCGAGGAAGCTTCTGAACCTGACCTGGAGGAGGCAGGGCTGGATGCCATTGAGGAGGATGAGATTCCTACGATCGAGGTGGATCAGGAGTATAGCGAGGATGTGTCGGAGGAATCCCTGGAGTCTGAAGAGGAGTTGGAGATGGAGGAGGAGTCTGAGCCAGAGTTGGATGAAGAGGAAGAGGAACTCTACGAGGAAGATGAGGACATCTGGCCAAGCGGAAAGGGCAAGAAGAAGCCAAAGCCCGGCCGCACGGTTAAACCGGTCAAGCGGCCGAAGCGGGATACTCGACGCCCTTATTAGCCTGGTAGCGGTGCGCAAGCAGCCATCCTGTGGCAACGAGGCACGAGACAGGAGGCCGGGAGCAGCGTGCGTTCTCCCCGGCCTCTCTCTTTCTTCCTGATTCCTGTGCGAGGAGCACGCGCTCAGACTGGCGCTCCCCCGCACAGAACCTACCTGCTTCACGGTGGCAGCAGGGCGCACTGAGCCACCCCTAGGGATAGATACCGCGAATCTGGGTTGCCTCGGCCACCCGCGAGATGGCGAGCATGTTCGCCGCCAGGCGCAGGTCGCAGTGATGCTGCTCTGCTTTCTCGACTACAGCCGCAAAGGCGCGATTCATAATCAGCTCGAGCTTGTGCGTGATCTCTTCGACGCCCCAGAAAAAGCTCTGGAGGTCCTGCACCCACTCGAAGTAGCTGACGGTGACCCCGCCGGCGTTCGCCAGAATGTCTGGGATGACGATCACATCGTTCTCATAGAGAATCCTATCGGCCTGGGGGGTCGTGGGTCCATTGGCTGCCTCGGCCACAATGCGCGCCTGGACACGCCCGGCATTGGAGGCGGTGATGACCCCCTCGGTGGCCGCTGGCACCAGGATGTCACAGGGGACTTCTAGCACCTCCTGAATGCCGATCGCCTGTGCTCCGGGGAAGCCGACCACGCTGCCACGCTCCTGCTTGTGACGGAGCACAGCCGCCGGGTCAAGTCCCGACTCATTATAGATCCCGCCGCGGGTATCGCTGACAGCCACGATCTTGCAGCCTTCGCCATGGAAGAGGCGCGCAGCGATGGAGCCGGCATTGCCAAAGCCCTGGATACTGACGCGCGCCCCACGCAGGGGGAGACCCAGGCGGCGCGCGGCCTGGCGCGTGACAAAGAGCACGCCCATAGCGGTGGCATCGTTGCGGCCCTCGCTCCCTCCGATGGAGAGGGGCTTGCCGGTCACGACGGCCGGGATCGAGAACCCCTCATGCATGGAATAGGTGTCCATGATCCAGGCCATGACCTGGGGATTGGTGTTGACATCGGGCGCTGGAATATCGCTGTGGGGGCCGATGATGATCGAGATCTCGGTGGCATAGCGGCGCGTCAGGCGTTCCAGCTCGCCGGGACTCATCTGCTTGGGATCACAGACCACTCCCCCCTTGGCACCGCCGTAGGGGATGCCGACCACGGCACACTTCCAGGTCATCCACATGGCCAGCGCTTTGATCTCATCCAGCGTCACGTCGGGGCTGAAACGAATGCCTCCTTTGGCTGGCCCTCGATTGACGTTATGCTGTACCCGATGGCCGGTAAAGGTTTTGATCCGGCCATCGTCGAGACGCACAGGGAAATTGACCGTCAACTCACGCTTGGGCTTGCGGAGGATCTCGCGCATATCCTCTGAGAGGTTGAGCCGGTCCGCTGCCGCCTCAAATTGCTGGACGGCCATTTCATAAGGGTTGATGCGAGAGGACTTCACGTCGTTGTGCAGGTCCACGTTGCTTACTCCTTCTCTGATAAAGTCTCTAAAACAGAGGCCCCCTTGCAGATAGTTTAGAGAGCGGGGGCCTCGTCGAGCTTCGCCCGCAAGAGCCGTTGGACAAGATCGGCTCTGGCCTGACCACGTGTGCGTTTCATGACCTGCCCGACCAGGTACTGGGCCGCATTGGTTTTGCCGGAGTGATAATCGGCTACAATCTGCGGGTTGGCTTCGATCACCTCGCTGATCACTCGCTCCAGTGCCTGGGGATCAGTGATGGGTGGCTGAATGCCCTTTCTCTGCACAATCACCTCAGGCAGCTCGCCAGTGGTAAAGGCCTCATCAAGCACTTCTTTGGCCTGCTTTCCAGTGATGCGCTGGCGATCCAGGAGGTCCAGCAGGTTGAGCAGCGCCTGTGGCTTGAGCGGACAGGCCGCTGGCGAGAGGCCAGTGGCATTGAGCAGGCGCACCACCTCGCTGAGCAACCAGTTACTGACGGCTTTGGCGCGAGCCTTGCGATCAGGTGCCGTGGAGAGGGCCATGGCCTCATCGAAGTAGTCGCCGAGGGCCTTCTCTTCCGTCAGCACGTTGGCTTCCTGAGAGGAAAGGGCGTAGACCTCTTGATAGCGCCTGCGACGGGCATCAGGTAGCTCGGGCAGGCGCGCGCGTAACTCTTCGACCCAGGCGCGGCTGATCACAAGTGGCGGAAGATCTGGCTCTGGAAAGTAGCGATAATCGTGAGCGTATTCTTTGCTGCGCTGGGGGACGGTGATGCCCCTGGCCTCAACCCAGCCGCGAGTCTCCTGGCGGATGGTCTGGCCAGCCTGCAACAGCTCGATCTGCCGCCGCGCCTCATACTCCAGGGCAAGCTGGACGGCCTTGAAGCTGTTCATATTTTTAATCTCGGTCTTGACACCCAGGGTCTGCTGGCCACGTGGGCGCACCGAAATGTTGGCGTCGCAGCGCAGACTGCCCTCTTCCATACGCCCCGACGAGACGCCCAGGTAGACCAGAATCTCGCGCAGCTTCTGCATGTAGAGCCGTGCCTCCTCGGGACTGCGCATATCAGGCTCGCTGACGATCTCGATGAGAGGAGTACCGGCTCGGTTGACGTCGACCAGGCTATAGCCATTACGATGCAATAGCCTGGCTGTATCTTCTTCAAGATGGACACGGGTGATTCCAATCCGCCGTACCTGCCCATCATACTCAATCAGTAGAGAGCCAGCACGACTGAGCGGCACGTCATACTGCGAGATCTGGTAGCCCTTCATCAGATCAGGATAGGGATAATTCTTGCGATCAAATTTGGAGTAGTCTGGGATGCTACAGTTGAGGGCAAGGGCGGTCATGATAGTATAAGCCACGGCCTCACGGTTGATCACTGGCAACACACCGGGCATGCCCATACAAATCGGACAGACATGGGTGTTGGGCGCTGCATTCGCGTAGTCTGTACTACACGCACAGAACATCTTGCTTCTCGTGGTGAGCTGCGCATGAACCTCGAGGCCGATGACGATCTCAAAGTCCGTTGAAACATCGATGTGAGCAGGTACAGCCATCTTTCCCAACCTTCCTGTTGCTTACGGCGTCGCTATCACCCGTTAGTCTAGCCCTTTCCCCCTCATTCGTCAATGGGGAAGCCAGGAGGGCCAGACCTGTTTTGCAGAAAAGAACGAGGGAGTTCTTGCCAAGGAAGATTGACTCTGGTATACTGAAGGCGCCAACACATTGGGACTCCTTGCGCAGAAACGCAAGATTCCCCGAAAAAGCTAGCGAAATACCGTTTGTACTTCACAAGAGCGGGTAAATAGGGCTACCCTCCCTTGTGATGTTTGCATACCAGGACGTGGCACGCAGCGCGGTTTAGGAGAACAACCACTTATGTCCCTGATTAACATGGCGAAACGCGAGATCAATTGCAAGATTGTCTACTACGGCATTGGTCTGTCAGGTAAAACCACGAATCTGCACTATATCCATCAGGCGGTGAACCCCCGAGACGTAGGTGATATGGTCTCCATCGATACAGAGACAGAGCGTACTCTGTATTTCGATCTGCTGCCGCTGGAACTGGGCAAGGTTCATGGCTTTACGATCCGTTTCCAGCTCTACACAGTGCCAGGACAGGTGCTCTACCAGCAGACGCGCATCTCGGTTCTGAAGGGGGCCGATTGTGTGATCTTTGTGGCCGACTCCCAGGCCAGCAAGTTGCAGGAAAATATCGAAAGCTGGAACGAGCTTCAGGAACAACTGCGGCGCATGAATAAGAATATCATGGAGTTTCCTCTCGTCATGCAGTGGAATAAACGCGACCTCCAGGATATCCTGCCCGTCTCGGTGCTGGAACAGTATCTGAACCCCTACCGCGTCCCCAGCTTTGAAGCAGTCGCCGTCACTGGCTACGGCGTGATCGATTGCCTGCGCGTGGGCATCAACGCCACCCTGCGCCGCCTCGAGCGCATCTAGCCCCGGCCTCGCCTGCAGGGAACGGCCAGCACAGTACCTCATTGACTCCGAACCCCTCCCTCAGGGCCGGGCATCCGGGGCCTGCCAGTGCCAATCTTCCTCCACCTCTCCCCTGGTGTATGACATTTGTAGCATGTTTCCCACAACATGTATTGTTCATTGACAGTTTTCTGTGTATAATGAGACCCAGGTCTGTCGGCCTTCTCCTCCTTCAGAAGCGGAGAGACAGCTTTTTACTACGTTCAAGAGTCACAGCAGCACGGCGGTCCCCCCCCCGCGCTCGCTGCTCTGCTGCGAGGTTCCTATGGAAACAATACGTGTCATCATCGTCGATGAGCAGCCTCTCTTTCGTGAAGGGATGCACTATGCACTCGAACACATGGGCCACTGCGAGGTCGTCGCGGAATCAACTGATCCCATCCAGATTCTGGAGCTGGCCCGCCTGGGTGCCGCCGACGTCGCGCTGATCGATGCCGGGCTGACCTCCGCTGATGCCCTGGAGATCGCGCGCCAGATGCGTCACCTAGCGCCCCAGATCGCGATAATCATTCTGACACCCGGTGAGGATGAAGAGCGCCTCTTCCAATCGATCAAGGTGGGCGCTGCTGCCTACTACACACGCCATATTTCGCCGGAGGAGCTGGTCGAGGCGGTCAGGCGCGTCAACTGTGGAGAGTATCTCATCAATGACGATGTCCTCTCAAAACCACAGATCGCCAGCCGGGTCCTGAAGTCGTTCCGCGAGCTGACCAGCGAGGAGGAGAGTGAGACAGCACCGCGCGATCTCTATTCGCCTCTCTCCAGCCGCGAGGTGGAGATCCTGGACTACATCGCCCGGGGCAACAGTAATAAGGAGATCGCGAAATCGCTCAAGATCAGCGATCAGACGGTTAAGAACCACATTACCTCGATCCTCAAGAAGCTCTCGGTTAATGACCGCACAGCCGCGGTCGTGCATGCACTGCGCCACGGCTGGATCAAGATTCAAGATGGCTAGACGCGGCCCTCAACTCCAGACGCTGAGCAACTCTTTACCGGAGGTGGCATCGATAAAGACATAGAGGTCATAGGAGGACTGTGGAAAAGGGGTGGGATCGACTGCGGCGTCAGCGGGTTCGAGTGGCACCTGTTCGTAAATGACCATCCAGGCGGGGGCGTTCTCGATCTGCGGGCGGCTGGCATTGTGGGGACTATAGGTCAGCAGGACATAGCGAGCCTGGGTCTGCCTGGCCTTCCTGGCAGCGGCTGGCTCCCATTCGCTGGCCAGCAGAAGGGCCTGCTGCTGATCCAATCTGGCTGGTTGCGAGGGCGTGCCCAGCGTGACCCCGGCGGTGTAGAGTGCGGGGATCTGGACCGTAGAGACGGTGGGTGAGGCGGCTGGCAGACGAGGCAGAGCCAGCGTGAGGCCTCTCTGCGGCTGCCAGATCAGCGTAAGCAGCCAGAACAGGCCGACCGCCAGGAAGAGCGCGCCAATCATTCCGCTGAGCTTCCGGCTGAGCCCCCAATTGCCTCTGCGAACCGATGACTGCTCTCCACGCTGCTGCTTTGACACGGCGGTCTGGGTCTCCTCACTCCTGTAGCGTTCTGCTCTGCTGCTAGAGCCAAGTATAGTCCAGATGACCGCCAAAGGCAAGTCTCTCCCGCCCGGAAGGATCGGGGCGATCGGCCCGCAGCGCCAGGTATCGCCCTCTTCAGGGGCCGTTACCTATGATATACAATGAGAGGAGAATCATTGCAGGTAATGTGGCATCTGCTCTGCCAGGGCGCTCCTCGAAGCAGTATGGCGAGAGTGTAGCGAGAGAGGGCCTGGAATGCGGCCACTATCCTGAATGTGACTGGCGGGTGCAGTCTGTCTGAAGTCAGGCTGGAGGCTGTCACACCCTGAAGATTACGCTGCCTATAGAAGAAAGGAAGCCTGATTCCCGTGAAAGTGTTCGGACGCATGACTGTCTTTCCCATCATGCCGGCACGCATCAGCCGGCTCTATGAGCTGGCCTACAATCTCTGGTGGAGCTGGCAGCCAGAGGCTCGCCAGCTCTACAGCACACTTGATCCTGATCTGTGGGAGGCGGTGGGGCATAACCCGGTGCGCTTCCTGAGTGAGGTGCGACCACAGTATCTGGAGAAGGCAGCACAAAATGCTACCTATCTGCAGGAATATGATCGCATGATCGCCGAGTTCGACCGCTATATGCACCCGGAGCCAGGCACTACCTGGTTCGCGCGTACCTACCCTCAACTGACGCAACGGGTTATTGCCTACTTCTCAGCTGAGTTCGGCCTGCACGAGGCGCTTCCTATCTACTCAGGCGGACTGGGGATTCTCTCTGGGGACCACTGCAAGGAGGCCAGCGACCTGGGCCTGCCGCTGGTAGGGGTCGGCTTCCTCTATCCACAAGGGTACTTCCGGCAGAGCATCACACGCGAGGGCATTCAGGAAGCATTCTACGATAAGCTGATCTTCTCAGAGGTTCCGGCCACGCCAGCCTGTGGTCCCGACGGCAGTGAGGTTCTCATCAGCGTCGACCTGCCGGGACGGCGCATTCACGCTAAGGTCTGGAAGGTGCAGGTCGGCCGCATCCCCCTCTACTTGATGGATACCGACGTCGATCCGAATGCACCGGCCGATCGCGAACTCTCGGCGCGCCTCTACGGCGGCGACCGCGAAATGCGTATCTCGCAGGAGATCGTGCTGGGCATCGGCGGCGTGCGCGCGCTGCGGGCTCTGGGTATCTCACCGGCCGCCTGGCATATCAATGAGGGACATGCAACCTTCCTCAACCTCGAGCGCTGTCGCGAGCTGGTGGCCTGTGGCCTGACCTTCCAGGAGGCGCGCGAGGTTGTGGCTGCCAGCTCGCTCTTCACCACGCACACTCCGGTGCCGGCTGGGAACGATACGTTCGGCTATGATTTGATCGATAAGTATTTCAATACCTACTGGGGTCAGCTCGGTCTCTCGCGTGAACAGTTTCTGGAGGTGGCGCGCGAGGACCATGGCTGGGGACCAACCTACGGTATGACGGTCCTGGCGCTGCGTCTCACGGGTCAGCATAACGGTGTCAGCAAGCTGCACGGGGCTGTCTCGCGACGGATGTGGCAGTTCCTCTGGCCGGGCGTCGATGTCGATGAGGTGCCGATCGATTCGATCACCAATGGCATTCATAGCCTCTCCTGGATCGCCCCGGAGATGAACCGGCTCTTCCAGCGTCATCTGGGCGCTGGCTGGAGTGAGCACGTTGATGAACCGGATCTCTGGCAGCGGGTCCTGACGATCCCTGATGAGGAACTCTGGCAGGCCCATACGCAGTGTAAACTTCTGCTGATCGATTATGTACGGCGTCGCCTGAAACAGCAGCACCTGCGCCTGGGTGAGGGACCACTGCAGATCGCTGAGTTTGAGCGTATGCTTGATCCTGGCGCGCTGCTGATCGGATTCGCACGCCGCTTCGCCACCTATAAACGGGCAACGCTGATCTTTCGCAACCCGGAGCGGCTCAAACGGATCGTCAATAACCCGGAGCGGCCCGTGCAGATCATCTTCGCCGGCAAGGCCCACCCGGCCGATGAGCCTGGCAAAGCGCTGATCGAGCAGGTCTACCGTATCTCGCGCAGCGATGATTTCCGCGGCAAGATCATCTTCCTGGAGAACTACGATATCGATATGGCCCGCTACCTGGTGGCCGGCACGGATCTCTGGCTCAATAACCCGGTTCGCCCCCACGAGGCCAGCGGCACCAGTGGCCAGAAGGCTGCGCTCAATGGCCAGCCGAACTGCAGTATTCTGGATGGTTGGTGGGCCGAGGCCTACAACGGCAAGAATGGCTGGGCCATCGGCGAGGAGCGCGAGTATCACAACCCCGATGTCCAGGACGAGGCCGATAGCCTCTCGCTCTACGATCTCCTCGAAGGAGAGATCATCCCTCTTTACTACGAACGCGACCTCGCCAACAGTGGCCTGCCCCATCGGTGGATAGGCTATATGAAGGAAGCAATCCGCTCCTGTGCCCCCCAGTTCAGCACACAGCGCATGGTGAAAGAGTACACGACTCGCTTCTACGTTCCGCAGATCCAGCAGGGCCAGCGTGTCGAAGCAAATGCTTATGAGCTGGCTCGCGAGCTGGCGCAGTGGAAAGCGCGCATTCAGCAGCAATGGAGCGGCCTGGAGATCTATGTGGAGGGCCGGCGCGAGGGTCAGCTGAGTCTGGGCGAGGGCATCGATGTGCGCGCCTGGGTGCGCGCTCCCGGCCTGGCTCCCGAGGATCTCCTGGTCGAACTGGTCTACGGTGAGGCCACCTCCAGCGGACAGCCGGGCACCGACGAGCAGTCCGGCGCTCAACAGAGCACCCCGATGCACTACATGGCACGAGAGCAGGACGGTTCCTATCGCTACGAGGCACGCTTGCAGCCCGTTGCCAGCGGTAGCATTGCCTACGGCGTGCGTGTCCTGCCCGACCATCCCTTGCTGGCCGGGAAATACGATCTGGGCCTGGTTCGCTGGGCATGATGCTGGGGCATGATGCTAGGGCATGATGCTGGGGCATGATGTCGACGCACATGAATAACGGCGCACCTGGCGCCGCCTGAAGGTTTGCTCTACACTATGACTATGTACGCCAGACTCTTTCAGCCACTCACGATCGGAACCCGAGAGGCGCGCAACCGCATCCTCTTTGGCAGCCACACAACGAACTTCGCGCGACACCATCTGCTCAGCGAGCGCCACGCCGACTACTACGCCGCTCGTGCGGAAGGCGGTGTCGGCAGCATTGTGCTCGAAGAGCACATCGTTCATTCCTCTGACCTGCCTTATGAGGCTGCCCTGCTGGGCTACCTGCCAGAGACACCTGACGCATTGGCCAGGGTCAGTGCACGCCTGCACGCCTTCAATACGCTGACGATTGTCCAGCTCAACCACAATGGACAGCAATCAGTTAGTGATCACCACCAGCATGAAATCTGGGCTCCCTCAGCGATTCCAGACGTGAGCACGCGCGAGGTCCCTAAAGCCATGGAACTGGAGGATATTCGTGCGGTCATCGAAGGCTTCGCCCTGGTAGCCAGCCACGCCGTCCGCGGAGAGGCCGACGGCGTGGAGCTGCAGGTCGCCGACCGCTCGCTGTTGCGACAGTTCCTATCCCCCCTGACCAACCAGCGCGACGATGCCTATGGCGGCTCACTGGAGAATCGCCTGCGCTTCTTACAAGAGACCATTGAGGCCGTCGCTGCTGTCCTGGGGAGCAGCCGCATGCTGGGTATACGCCTCTGTGTGGACGAGCTAGCTCCCTGGGCTGGCCTGACCCCCGAACAGGGCATCGAGATCGCCCGGCTCCTGGCGGAGACAGGACGGGTCGATTATCTGACGGTGACACAGGGAAGCATCCTGAGCAGCCACCTTTTTCCCTTCCACGCCTCCATGCACACGCCGCGTGGCTACGCCGTGGAGCTGGCGGCGGCAGTCAAGAGGGCCGTCAGGGTACCAGTCTTCGCTGCTGGCCGTATCATGCACGCCGCTCAGGCTGAGCAGATCCTGGCAGAGGACAAAGCTGACGGTGTGGAGATGATCCGCGCGCTGATCGCCGATCCCGAGCTGCCTCGCCTTTCAGAGGCGGGTGCAGCTGAGGAGGTGCGGCCCTGCCTGGCCTGCAATCAGGGTTGTCAGGTTCGTGGCCTGATGAACAACGCCCTGAGCTGCAATGTCAACCCTGACGTGCTTCACATCTGGCACGGCGAGCCGCAACGGGCACGCCTGCAGCAGATCCGTCGTCAGCCTTCGACGAGCGCGGCCACTTCCTTGCGCGATGCCTTTGTGATCGTTGGCGCAGGGCCGGCAGGACTGGAGGCCGCTCGCACAGCCGCGCTGCGTGGAAAACGGGTGGTGCTCTACGAGCGGGAGCAGGAGCTGGGCGGCGCAGTCGCTCTGGCAGCGCAAGCACCGGGTCGCGGCGAGCTGGGACTGATTCTCGATTTTCTGCGTCGCGAAGTTGCTCGCCTGGGCGTCGAGATCCGGACCGGCGTGGAGGTCACAGCTTCCATGCTCCTGGAGCAGCAGCCCGGCGCCGTCCTGGTTGCCACCGGGGCGAAAGCAGGCCAGGGCCTCCTGCCCATTCCTGGCCACAACCTGCCGCACGTGCTGGATGTGCGGCGCGTCCTGCGTGGAGAGCGTATCAGCGGAGAGCGTATCGTGGTGATCGACGAGACAGCCTCCCACGGAGTGCTCTCAGCGGTGGAGTTGCTGGTTGCCGAAGGACGCACAGTCGAGATCATCAGCGAGGACTGGTACATCGGACGCGACCTTCTCGCCACACACGATCTGGTCCCCTGGATGCAGCGCGTCCTATCGGGCACCCTTACCATGACCCCCCATACAACCGTGCTGCGTATCGACGCGGGCCAGGTGATCGTCAGTGATCGCTTCGCGGCCGGGGAACGTGCTATCCCGGCCGACATGGTTGTGCTGGGAGTTTATGAGCAACCGGACCAGGACCTCTATCAGGCCCTGAAGGGGCGTATCAGCCGCTTACAGCGCGCCGGAGACTGCATCGCACCTCGCCGCATCGAGCAAGCGATCCTTGAGGGGCGACAGGCGGGCCTCTGGGCCTAGCTCCGGTGGACGTTCCGATCCTGACCAGGGAGAGCGAAACATGGCAGGCCAGTATCACTACCTCTTTACACCGCTGCGCATCGGCAGCGTGGTTGTCCCGAACCGTATTGTCTTTGCCGCTCACCTGACCAATCTCGCAGAAGAGAATCTGCCCGGTCCGCGCCTCACGGCCTACTACGCCGAGCGCGCCAGAGGCGGCTGCGGCCTGATCATCACGGAAGAGCAATCGGTCCACGCGAGCGACTGGGCCTATCAAAAGCTGATTCACGGGTTTGATCCGCACGTCATCCCGGGCTACCGCCGCATGACGCGCGCCGTCCACGAGTATGGCACCCGCATCTTCGCCCAGATCAATCACAATGGCATGCAGGCCAGCAGCCTCTACTCACGCCGACCTGTGCTGGGACCCTCTCCTCTCGTTGATCCGATCCACCGTGAGATGTGCAAAGAGATCGAGCCGGAGGAGATCGCCGAGATTGTGCGTGGCTATGCGCTCGTCGCACGCCATGTGCGCGAGGGCGGCTTCGACGGGGCGGAACTCCAGGCCTCACACAGCTCACTGATTCGGCAGTTCCTCTCGCCTTATTACAACCGGCGCCGTGACGCCTATGGCGGCTCGCTGGAGGCTCGCCTGCGCTTCGTCCTGGAGGTCATTCAGGCGGTGCGCGCAGAGGTCGGACGCGACTTTCCTCTGGGCATCCGCCTCTGCGGCGATGAACTGATCAACGGCGGCTTGACCTTTGACGACGTGCGCGAGATCGCTCGCCACCTGGAAGCCACAGGGCAGCTCGATTATGTCAACACTAGCATCGGTGAATTTCATAACCTCTATATGGTCGAAGGCTCGATGCATACGCCGCCGGGCTACCAGCTCTTCGTCTCGGCGGGCCTGCGCGAGATGCTGCAATTGCCGGTCTTCTGCACCGGACGCATCAAAGACCCCGTGCAGGCCGAGCGCATCCTGCGTGAGGGCCTGGCCGATATGGTGGATGTGGTACGGGGGCAGATCTGCGATCCAGCCTTCACGCGCAAGGCCCGCGAGGGACGCAGCGAGAGCATTCGCCTCTGTATCTCATGCAACCAGTACTGCATCGGGCGCATGGGCCTCAACTTGAGCCTGGGTTGCATCCAGACCCCGGCGACGGGTAACGAGCAGCGTTTTCCTGCGCTCAGCAGGCCGCTGAGGCTCACGCGCCGCCCAAAGCTGCTTGTCGTGGGTGGCGGACCGGCAGGCATGCAGGCCGCGAAGGTTGCCGCACAGCGCGGCTACCACGTGCGCCTCTACGAGCGTCAGTCCGAGACTGGCGGCCAGATCAACCTGATCGTGCGCGTGCCCAGTCGCGTCGAGTTCGGCGACGCGGCTCGCAACCTGCAACGCGAGCTTGCTGAGGCCGGCGTGGAGGTACTCACTGGCACCGAGGTCGATGCCGCGCTGATCGAGCGCGAGCGGCCCGATGCGGTGATCATAGCTACTGGCTCCCGTCCAGGACCCGTCGCTGTTCCGGGAGGCGATCTGCCACATGTCGCCAGCACCTGGCAGGTGCTGCTGGCAGAGAAAACGGCGCAACCGGGTGAGCGGGTACTGGTCTATGATCAGCTTGGCTTCCACCAGGCAACCAGCGTCGCGGAGCTGCTGGCCGAGCG
Source organism: Ktedonobacteraceae bacterium (assembly GCA_042408965.1). Classification (GTDB taxonomy): domain Bacteria; phylum Chloroflexota; class Ktedonobacteria; order Ktedonobacterales; family Ktedonobacteraceae; genus Thermogemmatispora. The sequence goes on along the minus strand of JBHOQN010000080.1, from coordinate 4,102 downwards.
CGGTTGCGAGGTTCTTATCGCTACGCCTCAGTTCTACGTCGGTGGAGATCTCAGCATCACGCTCGACATTGAACTCTGGTATCGACGGATGCTGGCGCATCGGGTGCAGATGATTCCTCACCACTATCTGGCTACGATCGAGGCGGCGCGGGCTACTCTCGTCAATAACTACACCGGCAAAGCACTGACGCTCAGCGAGCTGGCGCTGGTAGTCGTGGTCGCACCTCAGGTGGCCGATGATGCCCTCTACTACGCCCTGAAGGGGCGAGTACGCTACCTCTACCGTGTGGGCGACTGTCTGGCTCCGCGGCGAGTCGAACACGCGATCCTTGACGGCGAGCGCGTCGGTCGTGCCCTACCGCTGCATGGCCAGAGCGGGCTATAGACCTCTCTACAGGCCGAACCCTCTCCTCACTTTTCTGTGTGGATGTTACAATACAGGCGAGGCTCCGTCGCGAGCCTCGCTGCTTCTCACCTATTGTACGTCTCAGCAGGAGTGATCATGCCTTTCAATACGCCTGAGGACCACAGCAAGGCGCTGCCAGGCGCCTCTGAGATCAGCGCCCGTATCAACGCCATGTACCTGGCTGCGCAGCCAGCGACACGCGCCAACGTTCCGCCGATGCCACAGATGCAGCCTCCCAGCCCGGCCTGGCTTTATAGCGCTCTTCTGGGCAACGGCCGTCTGCTTGTCTGTCTTGACGAGAGCGGCACCCCCGTGCAGTGCTTCTACCCTCACGTTGACAGCGGTCCCCATATCCGTGCCCTGCTGCATGCCCTGCGCGTTCTCTCTGGAGATGAGGCGCGACAGCACTGGCTGGCTGAAGATGGCTGGTCACATCACTTGCGCTATCTCGAAGCCAGTGCCGTCATCAGTGTGACCTCGGAGCATCCGGCACTGGGAGTACGCCTGGATCGTCGTCTGGCGGTTCACCCGGAGCGCGATGTGCTAGTGATAGAGCTACGCATCACGAACCTCAATGATATCCCTGTGACCTGCCACGTCATCACCTACGCTGGCTTCGATATCGAGCTGCGCAACGTCGGCAACTGCGCTTTCTACCATCCCGCAAGCGAACGTCTGACAGCTTTCTGGGCGGATCGCTACATCAACTTCGGCAGCGACGCCCCGGTCAGTGGTTTCGCCTGTCAGCAAACCACGGCGGGAGAGATCGATGCCGTATTTCAGATGGCAAACGAGCAACACTACAGCGGTCAGGAGTTCGCCGTTGGACAGACCAGCAGCGCTCTCAGTCATGACTTCGGCACGCTTGCCCCTGGAGCGAGCACCACGCACTACCTGACCTTCTGCTTTGGTCGCTCGCTCTCTGAGGTGCAGAGCCTGGCGCAGGAGACACTTCGCGCCGGTGTCCTGATTGAAGAGACGCTCGCCTGGTGGCGTGACCGCTACACGGACGTGCCGTTGAAGACCACCTCAGAGGCCGTCCGTCGCCTGTATCAGCGCTCATTGATCGTGCTGCGGCTGCTGAGTGACAGGGAGACGGGAGGGATCATTGCGGCCCCTGAAATTGACCCTGCCTTCCGCTCCAGCGGCGGCTATGGGATGTGCTGGCTGCGCGACAGCTCCTACAATGCCTACGCTCTCGATGTCGCCGGCCAGCATGAGCATGCGCGCGCCTTCCTGGACTGGGCGCTGCGTACCCAGGAGCCTTCTGGTTGCTGGTACCAGCGCTATTATGTGAGCGGCCATCTAGCTCCCACCTGGGGTCTGGTACAGTTCGATGAGATCGGCATCTTTGTCTGGACGCTGTATCAGCATGTCAGACTGACAGGCGATCTGGAGTATGGTCGCTCCGCGCTGGCTCCCCTGATTCGCGCCTGTGAGTATATGCAACAGGAACTGGATGCTGAGACTGGTCTGGCTCCAATCACCAAGGATCTATGGGAAGAGTTTGATGGGATCAGCACCTATGCTTGCGCTACCACCTGGGGTGGTTTTCAGGCACTGTCACAGCTAGCAGCGCTGCTGGGAGAGGATGGCGAGGCAGAGCGCTGGGCCAGCGCCGCCACACGCCTCAAAGCAGCCATCGAAACTCACCTGTGGGATGAGAGGCGGGGCCGCTTCCTGCGGGGGGCCAGACTGAAGATCGCTCCGCTCGAGGCCTCTCAGGCGGCCCCCCACTCAGAGGATTTGCTGGAGATTCGCCTCGCGGGCCGTCGCTGGCTGGCCCAGCGACTCGACGCCACCATCGACATCTCCATCCTGGGACTGGGTACGCCCTTCGGTGTCTTCGCGGCCAGCGACCCCCGCATGCTGGCTACGGCCGAAGCCGTCGCTACGCGGCTGACAACTCCGGTCGGGGGTATTTATCGCTATGAGGGCGATACCTACCGCGGCGGCAATCCGTGGATCATCTGTGCCCTCTGGCTGGCCTGGTTTGATCTGCTGGCGGGCCGCATCGAGGAGGCCCGCCACCTCTACACCTGGGCACTGGAACACTGTACCCCACTTGACCTCTTCCCAGAGCAGGTCAGTCGCATCAGCGGCACTCCTTGCTGGGTCGTGCCTCTTGGCTGGTCGCACGCGATGTTCGTGCTGGTCTCGCACGCCCTTCATGAGCGCGGCCTGCTTCCCTGAAATCTTCTAGCACAAAGGGGATTCCCAGCAGAAGCGGGGGATCCCCAGCCGTGGGGGAGTGCAGGCAGATGTCCAGCGTCTCCCGCACCCCGCCCCCGACCACAGACACGGCTCGGGCGCTTCTTCCAACAAGCATGTTACTCTCAAGCCAGCAGTTGGGAACCACCCTGTGTTCCAGGGACAGGGCGACCGCCATGACATAGTAGCACCCATCAGGGATATCGCCCAGCACATACGAGCCACTGGCGGGGAACATCCCGCAGCAGACGGGCCATCCTTGAGGAATGGGTCTGGAGAAGAGTCCGACAAACGCGAGTCCGAGAAATCCTGCGGGAGCTACGAGCGTTCCCTGGAGAGTGATGTTCCCATGCTGCAGACCCGGCTGCGTCATGGCATACCAGCGGACAAGGACCTCGGGCCAGCATTGACTGAGCCTGGCAGCACGCTGTCGGAGCAGACGCGGAGAGAGTCCCACCAGCTTGGTGAAACGGGCCGTAAACGATCCCAGGCTGGCATAGCCCAGATTGAAACAGATATCAGTGATGCTCGAGGCGGTAGTCAACAGGAGCCGTTTCGCCGCGCTGAAACGTAGGGCCGCGAAAAACTCGCCTGGAGGAAGACCTATCAAGCGACTGAACAGGTGATTAAAATAATGGGGGCTAAGAGAGGCAACGGCTGACATCTCTTCTAGAGAGAGTGGCTCATCGAGATGCTGGTACATGACCTCAATGACTCGCAGGATAGCGCTGGCCTGCCTCTCGCCAGCTTGCTCAACGAACACCGGGAGCGCCGCTGAGCCAGAGAGCAGCAGTTCTCGCATTGATCACCTCCTGGACTGTCCGACATGCAGGCTGCATCCCCTTGCCAGGATGCACAGCCTCTCCCTCAGCCTTTCTCACAGCCAGCAGCAAAGGCGGTCACACGACGAACGACTCCTCTGGTCCCTGCGGGACGCCAGCAGGCGTGAAAGGCAGACGCACCTGTAGTGATCGTTCGCACAGCGACCCTGACACTGGAAGTACTGGCACTCCTTCCTATACATAGTTTCCCTGGGGTGCGCAGTCGCCACTGGCAAGAACACAGAACCTACGCCGGCACTCATCTTTATGCACTCACAGCTAGCCAGAAAGGAAGACAGCTATGTATTGGAAATTAGTGACTGAGAATATAGAGAAATATAGACTTTATAGCGTTTTATCGCACAATTTCTCCTCCAGACCCCATCTCTCAGCGATCTTCCTTGATTTGGATGATATTCTTGTATCAGAAATCGCAATAAAACCTGTTTGTAATCAGATCTCCCATTGCTGCTATAATTGACAAAATTTATCATTGTATTGAAATATATTTTTCTATTTTATCATCATCATCATATAGGCGCAGGAGACCCCCGCCTTCAGGCGTGGGGAGGAATGCGCCCCCTCCTTTCTGTGCTTGACCATCGCCTGACATATATGATATGCTATGTGCATGGATAGGACGATCGTCGTACAACTCAACCCG
>JBHOQN010000079.1:0-15499 GCA_042408965.1 Ktedonobacteraceae bacterium | reverse complement strand
GCTTGCTGGGTCATTTGTTGTGTCATCGGCAGTGTGCCGGGAAGGTCAAATATGGTAGCATGAAGGTGAGGGTAAGCCAGACACAAAGCGATTGAACACGTCCCTGCTCCTCCGCCAATATCCAGGAGCGTGTGAAATGGGCTCAGGTCTACAATCGATGCAATGGCTTGTGCCTTTTCAAAGCTCCCCTGGTAAAGTGCGAGTAAAAGATAGGTCGCTGCTTCTGGGTCCTTCTCAAACAGCGTCTGTTGAGCCACATCTCTTCCAGAGAGGATAATGCGTTCTAACTGCTCCCAAGCATGCCATAAGAGATCGTCTAGATGAGCCCAATACCAAAACCGCATGCCCCTCACCAGATGGCTTTGAGCGAGGGGGGGTGTTTCTATAGTAGTCATCACGCTTCTCCAATACTCCTACGCCGACTAATGCATTCAGTAATAACTCCAAATGATTCGCATTTGCCTCAATTTCTCTGGCAAGGTCTGCTGCTGTTTTCTGCCGCTCAAGCAATCTCGTGAAGAGATCAAGCTTGATTGCAGTCAACAATATCCTGGTCTCCCAGTACGACCCGAGGCGTACAAGATCATCAACCGAAAGAGAAGGCTGGTTGATCATAAGTTCCCTTCAGACCTTCTACTTTGCACCTCTAGAGTGTGCGAAAAGCCTTGCTCATGCGAAAGAACGCCAGGCTGGCAGTTTCCCAACTCGGCCAGATTCCGAGGGCTACCTGAGTGAGAAGAACTTTCAGGCGGAGATGGCGGCCGTCGACCTGGCCCTCTATCAGCTCAAGCAGCCTGTCCTGGGAGAGGTCAGCTGGGAAGCGATCCAGGAGGCCGCGGCGCAGCTGCCGCAGCTGCAGGCGCTTTGGGAGCGGGCCACGCCCGAGGAGCGGGGGGAATGGGTGATCCGGTTCTTAGAACCGCAGGGGTTGTACTATGACCTGGAGCAGCACCTCATCGCGGCCCTCAAACCGCGCCGCCCATTTGTGCCCCTGTTGCAAGGGAGCCCGGTTTTCTGCGCAGACACAAACAAGGAGGCTCCAGGCCTCCTTGTCACGGAAAGGTGGTGGAAGCGGAACCGACGGGATTCGAACCCGCGATCTCTTGCGTGACAGGCAAGCATGTTAGACCACTACACCACGGCTCCATACACTCATCGCTCTGAGGAGCTGAGCACTTCCTCATCGCGGGAAATATCATACCAGAAGCGAGAGGCCCCTGTCAAGCCCCCTGACAATGACTTCCCCCACAACACAAGATGCCCAACCACACCCACCCACTCACACCCACCCCTCCACCGCCAGCGATCTCACCCCAGCAGCCCCTTGCCAACACGCCGCTCTCCTGCTATCCTGAAGAGTAAACCAACACTCGTAACGCCCGATCCATCCGTCTCGGCAACGAGACCAGACCAGACCGCTCACCAGAGGCACCGCGATCCGCCGGACAGCCGTCCACAGGCTGACCGCGGTCCCCCAGAGAGGAGACATGAAGCCCATGAGTACACCCGACGAGATCCAGCCAACCCCAGCACCAGACCCAGACCAGACCTATCCCGTTGATCCCGAACACGCCGCCGAACTGACACGCCTCATGCTCCAGGACCGCATCGTCACCGAGTGCATGGGCGGCCTCTTCCCCGAAGGCCAGACCATCCTCGACGGTGGACGCCTCCTCGATCTCGCCTGCGGACCCGGCGGCTGGGCGCTGGAGGTCGCCTTCGCCTACCCGACAATCGAAGTCATCGGCGTCGACATCAGCCAGCAAGTCATCGAGTACGCCCGCGCCCAGGCCTGGTCGCGCGGCCTCGACAACGCCCACTTCTTCGTCAACGACATCACACGCTCCCTCGACTTCCCCGATCACTCCTTTGACCTCATTAACGGTCGCTTCCTCTGCATCTTCATGCGACCCGAGGCCTGGCCACTCCTGCTCGCCGAGTGCCGGCGCCTCCTCAAGCCCGGTGGTACCATCCGCCTCACAGAAGGCGAACCACCAGTGACCACCAGCGCCGCCTTCCAGACCTGCTGGCGCTACGTCACCCAGGCCCTCAAGCTGGCCGGCCAGAGCTTCTCCGTCGACGGCTATCAGCTTGGCATCACCCCCCTGCTGCCACGCCTTGTCCGTCAGGCCGGCTTCGTCGATCTACGGCTGCGCTCTAGCTCCATCGAGTGCTCCAGCGGCACCCCCGCCCACTACAGCTTCTTCAAGGACTTCTTCATCGCCCTGGAGTTAGTCCAGCCCTTCCTCGTGAAGCTCGGCATCGCACCCTCCGAAGAGCTGGAACGGCTCTATCAACAGGCCGTCGCCGAGATGCAACAGGAGGACTTCTGCGCCGTCGGCCATCTCCTGACCGTCTGTGGACAGCAACCAGAGAGCGTCAGCTGAGCCGGGCCAATCACCCCGGACCTTTTTTACTAGCCAGTCTGGCCTTTTTTGGTTCTCGTCTTCCTTTTTGCTACACTGTATGGTAAGGAAGGCAATGCACTATCGGGTTGCAAAGTGACGCATCGCCTGCCTTTCCGCGCGTGTGCCACCGGCGGCACCTGTTCCACTGGCCAGCCAGCCAGCGGCATCTCTGCCGCCAGCGGTCACGCCAGCAAAAGCGCGCGGATCAGGCCCACGCTCCCCACGGGGAGAACAGTTGCCAGCACTGTCTCTCCCCCGGCAGAGTGTGGGCAGGCTGATATACAAGGCAGTAGAGAGGAACTACCTGTTTCAGGGAAGATGTGGAAAGGGATGGTATGTAGTATGTTGGGTGGAATGCTCAAACGTTCCGGAGCAATCCTGCTATCCTGTGCACTGATAGCAATGGCGGCGCTTCTGCTCTCACGCTTTGAGGGAGGGACCGCCAGGCTGGCTTCGACGGTTGCAGCGGCTTCCCATAGTCCTGCGCTCACCTGCGGCAACTGGCGGCGGGTACCCGACGCCGCCGACGGTGACCTTCTGGGCGTCGCCGCGCTCTCCTACAACGACGTCTGGGTTGTCGGTAGCCAGGGTTCGGCGCCCCTGAGCGAGCATTGGAATGGCAAAAGCTGGAGCCTCGTCTCCACACCCGCCCCCAGCGACCCGGCGATGCTGAAAAGCGTCTCCGGCGTGGCTCCCAACGACATCTGGGCGGTGGGCAGCACGACCAATACTCCCAATCACACGCTGATCGAGCACTGGGACGGCTCCCACTGGAGCATCGTCACCGACGCCGTCTCGGGCAACGGGATGCTCAATAGCGTTGTGGCTATTTCCCGCAACGACGTCTGGGCCGTCGGCACCGCCAACAGCCATGCGCTGATTGAGCACTGGGACGGCCATCAGTGGAGCGTCTCGCTTAACGCTGATCTCGTCGGACAGAGCGACGATCTCCTCAGCGTCGCTGCCAGCGGTCCCCATGATGTCTGGGCCGTCGGCACCAGCCTCAAGGTCAGCTACGACTTCCATGGCTATGGCGTCAATCTGAATCTCAGCTCCATGGGCGCGGGCATCGTCGCTCACTGGGACGGCCAGAGCTGGAAAGTCGTCAGCGGAGAGGGCGCGAGCACGCAGATGGCCATGCTCAATGGGGTCACGGCCCTGGCCCCCAACAACGTCTGGGTTGTAGGCGCAGCCTTCCAGGGCGGTGTCCTGAGCGGTCTGCATGTGAAAACCCTGGTCGAGCACTGGAATGGCTCTCAGTGGAGCACAGTCGCCAGTCCCGATGTGCCGAATGCGTTCGCCAGCTATCTGACGGGCGTCGCGGCGATCTCTGCAAATAACATCTGGGCTGTCGGCGGCGCCTTTACCGGCGATCACTTCACGTCGCTCCTGGAAAACTGGGATGGCGCACACTGGAACCTCGTGCAGGCTCCCAATGCCTCCGATGGCCACCAGCATATGCTGCTCGGCACCTCCGCGGTTCCGGGCACGAAACAGGTCTGGGCCGTCGGCCTGCACGGCGTGGTGCTCACCAACTGTGGCTCGTAGCGCCACACTCGCTCGCACCAGGGCAGCTCGCCCTGGTGTGGAAAAGGGGCCTCGGAGGTGCTGGCCCTCCGGCCCCTTTTTCTTCTCTCTTCCCTCTGCACCGCCTCTCTCATCCACTCCACCTCGTTCGTCCTGTTCGGCATTCGCTCTCCCGGTGCTGTCTGACTGCGTTGTCCTCTGTCTCTGCTGGTACCCAACTCTCACCTTCATACTCGAGAAACACCTGTCTTGAGCGGTGACGTCCAGGGGAAGGGCAAGCGCCCTATCGCTCTTCAGAGCCACTCACTGGCTGCGCATGGCGTGCTCGGTAATCCTGCTTGCTACCTGGCGATGCTCTCAACCGTTTTGGTAATGAATGATGCTCTGCTACAAGCTGTGCCAGGGAGTGTAACAACGGGGGGGCTCGCCTGGTGGTGCCCGGAACATCCGGTCTGAGGGGGTACGCATGGACAACAAACTACAGGGCCTGGCAGTATTGCGCGTTCTGCGCCATTCTGCGCTCCTGCGTCTCTGGCTGGCCCAGGTGATCTACCTCAGCGTGCAGTTTACGGCCAGCTATGCCATGATCGTCCTGATTACCAATGAGACCCACTCGGCGGTGATGGTAGGGCTGGTGATTATCGCTCTGAGCCTGCCTCTGGTGCTCTTTGGCGCGCCAGCGGGCGCGCTGGTGGATCGCCTGGATCGTCGTACGGTGCTCTGGGTCAGTAATATCGTTCGCGCTCTGGCCACCCTGCTCTTCGTGGTGGCCCTGCTGGTCAATCCTCAGCAGTATCTCTTTATCTACGTGCTGGCTTTCTTCTTCTCACTGGTCGGCCTTTTCTTCACACCGGCCGAGGGAGCTATCATCCCCAGTCTGGTCTCCGAAGAGGAGCTGCTGCCAGCGCTCTCCCTCTATAATCTGACACTCAATATGAGCCAGGCTGTAGGGCTGCTGCTGCTCGGTCCCCTGGCGCTGAACCTGATTCCTGCCTTTACGCTCAGCTTTGGAAGCGCAACGCTCACGCTTATGCCCGTGGAGACCCTCTTTCTGCTGATTGCCCTGCTCTACCTGGTCGCCACGGCGCTGACGGCAACACTACCCTCCGCCAGCGCCACCTCTGACGGCGCGACGGGGACGGAGGCGCTTCCTCGGAGAGAGGTCCCTGGCCGGGAGGAGGCCTATCACCTGCTCTCCGAGGAGGTGGACTCGCTCCTGACTGGCTGGCAGCGTCTGCGCGCGGACCTGCGCGCTGGCTGGCGTCTGGTGCGCGGCGATGCCATCCTGCTGGACGCCCTCTTTCAATCCTGCTTCGGCGGCCTGGTGATGCTGACGATCGCAGAGCTGGCCACCACCTTTGTACAGCGTCTGTTGAAGCTGCCCGCTAGCAATACAACAGTCATCTTTGCCCCCGCAGGCATCGGCCTGGTGGTTGGCTCATTGCTGGTGCCCGCCGTTGTCTCGCGCCTGGGTGCGCTGCGTACCATGCTCGTTGGTATGCTGGGTACCGCCATGGGCATTGGCCTTATCCCACCGGCTCGCTGGCTGGCCATCGCCCTCTTCGCTCCCCACTGGTCGACCAACCCACTCTTTCTGCTCATTCTGTCCGTCCTGACAGCCATCGTCGGATTCTGTCTGGATCTCGTCGTTGTGCCTGCTCAGACGCTGATGCAGCAACATTCGCCGGATGAGATGCGCGGCCGTGTACTAGCACTCTTCCAGGTGCTCTTTAACGGGGGGGCCATCCCGGTGATGCTCTTTATGGGCGTCCTGACCGACTGGCTGGGGATTGTGCCTGTCATGTATGTGCTAGTGGCGGCCTGTCTGCTGGCCGCCGTGCTGACGCTGCTGCGGGCCCTGATGCGCACGCGCGGTCCAGGTGGTACTGGCCACGATCATGGTACGAACCGCGAGCACTCCCCTACCCGGGAGCAGCTGCCTGTGTTGTAGGTGAGAGGGCGCAGGCCGGACCGCCCGCCGCGTGCAGTGCGGTGTGGGGCGGTCCCCGCTTCTTGCCGGGCCTCAGCGCGCTCTGCTGACCTGGGGCTGCCCCGCCGAAAAGGTGAGCTCCTCCAGCCAGCTCTGCAGGGCCTCCAGCACCGCCGGCGTGGCCGGGTCGTGCAGCAATGAGTGATAGGCCCCCGCGAACGTGATCACGCGCACCTCGCGGCTGCCCAGATGGCGCAGAAAGGACCGCGTGCCCCGTGCATGGGCGATGGCATCATGCGATCCCTGCAGCAGCAGGAGCGGCACCTTGAGCGCAGGAGCTTTGCGCCGTGCGCTCGTCAGCCAGAAGCTCAACCGGTTGAGAAAGCGCACGCTGACATGGCGCACGAAGAGGGGATCATCGCGCAGCCGCTGGTTGAAGGCTGCATCGCGACAGCCAAGCTCCTCTCTTCCCGTGACGGCCATCGCCGGCCGTGTTGGTGCGCAGAGCAGCAGACGCAGATAGCGTAGCGCCTCATCTAGCCGTGGCTTGATGGCGGCACCCAGCACGGGAGAGACCAGCGCCAGGGCGCTGATCTGGCTGGCATGTGGCTCTGCACTGCAGAGATACTGAATGGCGATCGAGGCCCCCATACTCTCGCCCAGCAGGATCAGTGGCAGCCTGGGCCAGCAGGCGTGGACCCAGGCCACGGTGCTCTCCAGATCGTCCAGATAGAGGGCGAAGCTGGCGATATCTCCGCGCACGCCTTGTGAGCGGCCATGACCGCGTAGATCGGGCGCAATGATCAGCGTGTCGGCCAGCTCAGGCGCCTGCGCGAGGACGTCGTAGTAGCCGCCGTGCCCACCCAGTCCCTGCACACAGATGAGCGCCCGCGCCGGCGACGCCTCCCGTGCCACAGACCAGGTGTGCACGCAGATGGCTGTGCCATCACGGGCGCTGAGCAGTGTCTCAAGTGCTTCTCTCTCCATCGGGCCTCTTGCTATCCTTCTGGCTGATTCTGATGATGCTCATGGTCCTGTATTATAAACGCCGTCCGTATCTGCTGACCAGTGCTGTCAGGTGGATCAGTCGGCCATAGGTCTGCTCACGAGCGCCGCGCAGACGCAGCTCAGCACGAGCGGTCTGGTTCCTGCGAAAGACCTGCCCTCGCCTGATCAGATGGAGCGGCTTACTCTCTGTGGCTGAGGGAGGTAGAGGACGGAAGTCCTCGTAGATCTCGTGTAGCGTGGCGATGAAGATCGGGCGCATGAACATGATCAGCATCCAGGTGAAGCCGCTGGCGACCACTGGATTTGCGACGCGCAGGATCAGCAGATAGAGTGGGCCGACAATGGGAGCCTCGATGAGCACCGAGCCGACGAAGGCGGTGGCGATCATCAGCCAGCGCCGGCGCGTTATGTCGATGCTGATGAGAACGGAGCGTATCCCCGGATGGTCATCGACGATGGCGGCGTAGGTGGCGAAAACCAGGTGGACGTGCCAGATCAGCATGGGAAGCAGTAACAGGGCCAGGGGAGCGTAGGAGGGCCAGTTGAGGCGATTGGCCTCCTGGTTGATCAGCCACTGGAGAGGTGTGAAAATGCCCCAGAAGAGCACCGTGGTGATTCCATTGGTGAGAATGTAGCGTGGAAACCAGCGAAGGGCCGCCGGCAGAATCTGTGCAGGGATCACCGGCTGTCCGGCGTCGATGGCCTCGATGGCCAGAACCATGGAGATGTTCCCGAGGGTGATGGTGATCCACGGAAGCGCCGATCCAATCCAGTATGCCAGCACCCCCGGATAGTTGCCGACAACAACGGCAGCCAGCGGCGGCAGCGAGAAGAGGCCAACCAGGGTGATAATACCGGCTATGTCCCGGCGACAGATGCGCAGACCAGCTACAACGTAGCGACAGGCCTGCTGCCACCAGGGCGCGTATGGGTTGGGCAGTGTGGGCCCTGTGGGCCCTGGCACAGCTCTCCTGGCCAGGTGGGCCACGGAAGTGAATGGTTTCGCCATACGAGTCTGGTTTCCTCCCGAATAGGTGTAGGCTTATGCTATTGTAGCAGATTTCTACGCCTGCTCTATAGCATGGTCCAGAATTCCTGTATTCCTTTCAAACAGAGCACCTTTGCTGTTACTGATTCTCTCTCTCGACCTGTATTTCTTGTAGTCTTAAGGTAAAGACGCAGGAGGGACAGCGAACGGGACGGCCGCTTGTAGTTCTGGCGGCTTGCGGCCTGCAACCACCACACTATCAAAGGCGTACCCCGGGATTCAACACGGCCTGCGGGTCCCAGCGCTGCTTGAGGGAGCGCATCAGCTCCACTTCAGGTGTGGAGGGACCATAGAGGTCCAGCGCTGCATAGGGACGTGGCATGTCCATGACAACGGCGTAGCCCCCCCGCCGACCGGCTGGTCCGCGCAGTGCCTCAAGCAGCGCCGGCGCGGTCTCAGAGGCGAACGGACCAATCACGTAGAGCAGGCCCGCGGCGATATCGGCGCAGAAGTCGCTATCCGCGAGGGTATCGCGCTGCTCCTGAAGATAGCCTGGCAGCTCCCCCACCGGCACGCCAGCGCGCACCACCAGCGGCGGCGCTGGCGTGCTCTGCCGGCTCGTCTGCGCGCCCTCGCCGCGCATCAGGGCGCACCAGAGATCGGCGCCCGTGACGTCGCTGCGCTCAATGGGTGAGGGGGCGCCCTCCGCTGCAAGGAGCTGGCACGCCTCAGCGAGTTCGGTGCGCACGTCGCCGCTCAGACCCTCGGCGCTGTAGATCAGCAGATAGGGGGTGTGCAGCGAGGCGGGCAGCATCGCCGGGCTGCTTCCCTTGCAAAGCAGAATGGCGGAGGCGACCAGGGCCAGAGGGAGCAATCGGCATCCCCAGTGCAGGGCCTGACGCAGATCCTCGGCCGGCAGCAGCAGGCTACGCCGCTCGCGTGGCTGTGGCGAGCATTTCAGGGTGACCTCGGTGAGCAGGCCAAGGGTCCCGTAGGAGCCAACGAAAATCCTGGTCAGGTCGTAGCCGGCAACGTTTTTGGTGATCGGCCGACCGGTGCGGATCAGCCGCCCGTCGCCCAGCGCGACGGTGGCATAGAGGACCTGCTCGCGCAGCGCCCCGTAGCGCATACGCAGGGGTGCGTTGACATTGGCGGCGACCAGTCCCCCAATGGTGGCCTCTGGCCAGGGGGTGACCAGCGCCAGTTGTTGCCGGCGGTGCGCCAGCGCCTCCTGAATCTCGGCCAGCGTTGTACCAGCCCCGACGGTGATGTAGAGGTCATCCGGGGCGTAGGCTCTGATTCCGCGCAGGGCGGCCGTACTGAGCAACAGGCCGTCCTGCGTCCCTGGCCCACGCTCGTTCCCGGTCCCAGGCCCGAAGGGAGCCGCCTCCACAGTGGTGGCGCCGCTGATGTAGACAGGCCGCCGCTGCTTCGCCAGCAGACCCAGGGCCGCCGCTGCCTCGCGCGCTGTCTCTGGCGCATAGAGCGTTGCGACCAGCACCTCCTGGAGCCTGGGGGCCGCGGCTGCGAACCCGCTGGCGCTGGCGACCTCAACGGACGGGGACGGCAACGTCGCAGGGAAGATCTTGCCGGGGTTCAACAACTGCTGCGGATCAAAGACCTGCTTGACGTCCCACATGGCCTGCAGCTCCTCCGGTGTGTGCATCAGTGGCATGTAATCGCGTTTCTCAATGCCTACACCGTGCTCGCCGCTCAGGCTGCCGTCGAGTGCCACGCAGGCCTGAACGATCTCGTGACCAGCCTGGCGGATGCGCTCCAGCAGGGCCGGATTTTCGGGATCGGGGATCAATAGCATCGGATGCAGGTTGCCGTCGCCGGCGTGGAAGACGTGGCCGGTGCGCAGCTCCTGCTGCTGGCAGATGCGGTTGACCGTCGTCAGCATTTCCGTCAGACGGCTGCGCGGGACGGTGATGTCAACGGTGTAGTAAGCGGGCGCCAGGCGGGTCACCGCCCCGGCGGCGCTCTTGCGTGCCAGCCAGAGGCGGGCGCGCTCCTCCTCGTTCTCGGCCATCCGCAGATCGTGTCCGCCGTAAGCGGCCAGAATGCTCGTGATCTCCTGCGTCTGCTCAGCAAGACTGGCCGCATAGCCATCGACTTCGATGAGCAGGGCCGCACCCGCCTCCAGTGGCAATCCCGCGTGGGCGAATGGCTCGACCATGCGAATGATCTGCTGGTCCATCATCTCCAGTGTAGCCGGTAGCAGGCCAGCGGCGATGATGGCCGAGACCGCTCTGCCGGCCTGCTCCAGCGAGTCGAAGGTCACCAGCAGCGTGCTGACCGCCGGAGGACGGCGTAGCAGTCGTACGCCAATGGCGGTGATCAGCGCCAGCGTGCCCTCACTGCCTGTCAGCAGGCCGCAGAGGTCGCCGCAGGGGTAGTCGAAGGCGGGACCGCCGAGGCGCAGGGCGCGCCCGTCGGCGAGCACCACCTCCAGGCTCGTCACATAGCTGGTCGTAACGCCATACTTGAAGCAGTGGGGGCCGCCGGCGTTCTCAGCGACGTTGCCGCCGAGCGTCGAGGCCCGCTGGCTGGCCGGGTCAGGTGGGAAATAGAGGCCGTACTCGCCGACCTGCTGGTCGAGCGCCAGATTGATCACCGCGGGCTGGACCAGTGCGCTGCGACTCTGGGGGTCGATCGCCAGGATGGCCTGCATATGGGAGAAGGCCACCACCAGACCGCCGCGCTCGGCGACGGCTCCCCCGGAGAGGCCCGTCCCCGCGCCGCGTGCGATCAGCGGAACGTGGTAGACACGGGCCCAGCGAACAAGCCGTACCACGTCCTCGGTGCTGTCTGGGAACACAACGGCGTCTGGCTGGCCCCGATCAAGGCCGCCGTCAGCCTCGTAGGCGATGCGGGCGGTGTCATCGGTGAAAAGCTGGTGCGGGGAGAAAAGGGTGTTGAGGGCAGAGAGCGCAGTATCCTGTAGCATCTGGCTTCCCTTTCCTGGGCCCGTCCGGTCTGCTCTGGAGGCCAGGCCGGACTTCGCTGATCATTGCTTTCAACAATGGCTCACATTGTAGCAGCTTGTCGCGCCATTAGCAAGCACACGCGATCGCTGGCGCGCCCTCCCTGGCCCGTCGCGGTCACGCTACCCGAGCCTGGCGAAGCAGTGTAACCCTTGACAGGCTCTGCTGCAGCGTCTACCATTGCCTTATGCCTCGCGTTGCGTAGCGTAGCGTATGGCGAGCGGGCCAGCGATGTATGTCCCACCGTATTTCCTGACGGAAGGAGCGACCTATGCCGGATAGCCAGCATACCAAGTACCTTTTGAACGAGGACCAGATTCCTCAGGCCTGGTATAACATCCTGCCAGATCTACCCAGAGCACCTGATCCGGTTCTCCATCCAGCCACCAAGCAGCCGGTCACCCCTGACGACCTCGCGCCCCTCTTCCCGCTGGCGCTCATTATGCAGGAGGTGAGTTCAGAGCGCTATATCGAGATTCCCGAAGCCATCCGCCAGGTCTACCGCCTCTGGCGTCCTACTCCCCTCTATCGCGCCCGGCGGCTGGAACAGGCTCTGGAGACGCCCGCGCGCATCTACTACAAGTAGGAGGGGGTCAGCCCGGTGGGCAGCCACAAGGCCAATACCTCTGTGGCCCAGGTCTACTACAACAAGGCCGAGGGCGTCCAGCGGATTGCCACGGAGACAGGGGCCGGCCAGTGGGGATCGGCGCTGGCCATGGCGGGCGCCTTCTTCGGCGTCGATATCGAGATCTTCATGGTCAAGATTAGCTATCAGCAGAAGCCGTATCGGCGCAGCATGATGCAATCCTTCGGGGCCAGAGTCCACGCCAGTCCCACCGATCTGACGGAGGCCGGCCGCAGCATCCTGGCGCAGGACCCCCAGAACATGGGCAGTCTGGGCATTGCCATCAGCGAGGCTGTCGAGGTCGCTGCGAAGAGTGGGGGCAGCATCAAGTATTCCCTGGGCAGCGTGCTCAATCATGTGCTGCTGCACCAGACCGTGGTGGGAGAGGAGGCGCTGCGTCAGATGGAGCTGGCCGACGACTACCCCGATGTCGTCATTGGCTGCGTCGGAGGCGGCAGCAACATGGCCGGGCTGGTTTTCCCCTTCATTCGTGAGGCGCGCACACGCGGCCTGCCGACGCGCTTCCTGGCGGCGGAGCCAATGGCCTGCCCCAGTCTGACGCGCGGACTCTACGCCTATGATTTCGGCGATACCGTGGGGATGACGCCGCTGGTGAAGATGCACACCCTGGGCCATGATTTCATGCCGCCCGGTATTCACGCCGGCGGCCTGCGCTATCATGGCATGGCCCCGACGGTCTCCCTGCTCCACGACGCAGGCATCATCGAGGCCCGTGCCTATCACCAGAATGCGGTCTTCGCCTCGGCCGTGCTCTTTGCGCGCCACGAAGGGATCATCCCCGCGCCAGAGTCGGGCCATGCCGTGCATGCCGCCGTGGAGGAGGCCCTGCAGGCGAAGGAGAGTGGCCAGGCGCGCGTGATTCTCTTCAATCTCTCCGGCCACGGCCACTTTGACATGCAGGCCTACGATACCTATTTTGCGGGTCAGTTGCAGGACTTCGAGTATCCGGTTGAGGCGGTCAGCGCTGCCCAGCAGCGCCTGCCCCAGGTGGTCTAGTCCCTCGCCGGTGCCTCCCGAACGCGATGAGCGGGCAAGGTAGCCACGCGGCCTGTGGAGATGGGTACGGCGTCAGTGGCCGGTCTCCCCTCCCTCGCGCGCGGCCGCCCTCGCCAGCGCTCGGCAGGCGCGTGGGCCATCAGGACGGCCGCGGCTGTGAGCGGCGCGCGGCGCGAATCACCCAGAACACACAGGCGCCCAGCAATGTGAGCAGCCCAAGCACCGTCAGCGCCCCCGGCGCGTGCATCTGGAAGAGAAAGGAGGCGCCCTGACTGGTAAAGTCGAAGATCTCCAGCGAGAAGAGCTTCAGATGCACTTCCTGCGGAGGGTTGGTCACCCCGTAGATGAAGATTCCCAGAAAGCCCAGCATGGCGATCAGCAGCGCCAGCACGGCTCCGATAAAGATGCCGGTGACGATGTTGCTGATGAGTGCTCCGGCGAACGTCTGCCGTGTCGCTGTCCCGGTTGGCGCATTCCTGCTCATGGTTGTGGCCTCCTTTCGTATTCAGCAGGAGAGAGCGGCGCTTGCTCCATCTGGTCATGTACTTCGTTCCCGCGATGACTGGAGCGCAGCGCCTGAACGATATTGTTAAGATCAGGATTGGGCAGTAAAAGCTGTAAAAGATGTATACCGAAGAGTGCGATCAGTAGCCAGTCCAGCGGCCAGGGGTGGAGCAGGTGCCAGATCAGGGCAAGCAGCCCGATGCTGCCGGGAAGCAGCGGGCCGGCCGCATTGACCGCGATCTCCGCCGCGGGGCGCTCCAGGGGGGGACGTATCAGGCGTAGCAGCGGGCCGGTGCGCAGAAAAAAGCCGCTCCCTGCACCGCGGTAGTGGCGCAGGACGATCAGGTGACCACCCTCATGCAGGCAGATGCTGAGCGTCAGGCAGAGAGCGAGCGCCAGATAGGCCAGTGTCAGCAGCGGCAGGACCGCCAGCAGCGCGCCGGCCACCGCTGCCACGAGCAGTCCTGCGCTCAGCACCGGGAGCCAGGCCCGCCAGACCTCCAGATAGAGCCAGCTGAGGAGCAGCAGCGTATTGGCGGTGAGCGGGGGATCGGAGCGCCAGGTGTACACTGCCGGCAGCATGCGCGTTCGCAGGGCCAGCAGCCAGCGTGTACTCCGCTGGTGCCAGGTCTCATGCCAGTTGAGCAGGCCGTGGTGGTACAGCTCCAGGCTGAGTTGGCCCAGGTCCTTGAGCAGCACCTCCCGTGGCTGCCTGTAGCGTTCCGCGAGTTGCTCGGCGATGCTGGCGAGGCTGCGACGGCCGTCGATCAGTGTGAGGAACTCGCGGGCCGTGCTGTTCAGCGGATAGCGCTGCAGCAACGCGCGGTCCTCCAGAGAATCTGTGTGCACCGCCACGCCGGCGGGGAGCACGGGAATCATCTCAATCACGATCTTTCTCCATCTTCACGTCAGCAAGCTGATGGATTCCCAGATAGAGCATGCCCATGATCAGCAGCGCCGCTGCTGTCTGCACGAGCATCTGCGCCGCCATGCCGCCAGGCAGCCGCGCCAGTGCCTCCTGGGCGAGCTGGAAGAGCATATAGAGCGGCAGACCCAGAATGACCATCACTCCCGTCACTGTGAGCATCGAGAGCGGGTCTTCGGTCGAGTACGGCACGGCGATTCCCAGGGCAAAACAGAGGAAGCATCCGGCGCAGAGCAGCGGCAGGCGCTGCGGCAGGAGCAGCGGGTTGTTGCCGGCCCAGGTGAGGACGCCTACCAGCAGCACCCAGCCGCCAGCGATCACCACCAGGTTGGCGAACAGCTTCCCATCGAGCAGGCGGTGGACCTCGAGCGGCGTACTAGCCAGCACGCGATAGGCGTGGCTGTCCCGTCCCCAGGACATCTGGGCGATGGCGCAGAGCAGGACCGTTGTGAGATCGAGCGCCAGTTCGAGCAGCGCGTAGCTCAGAAGCGGATTGCTGGCGCGTGTCCAGAAGACAGCGACGGTGGCCACAAGCCAGCCGGCGACGACCATCACCAGGCCGACGACCAGTTGTTGATCGCGAGCGATGCCTGTGAGTTCATAGAGGCAGCTACTCATGAAGAGTGAGGATGGAAAGGAGAGCCGTCGCAGCGGCACCCATTGGCCTCTGGTTCCCACTGCCAGGCGCTCGCAGCGCTCAACGCAGAAGGCATAGATTACCACCCCCAGCAGGCCGATCGCGCTCAACAAACCCAGACCCGCTACGGCTCTGAGGAGGTCTGGCTGCAGGATCAGTACCATCCAGTAGGCCGGCGTCAGAATCAGCCAGCCGGGCTGCCGGGCCAGCAGCGCCTGCGCCCCCAGAATCAGCGGCAGTGTGAAGAGGACCATGCCCAGGGCAATGCTCAGTCCCAGTGCCGTGCTGCGCAGGTCAACGCGCTCGGCCCCAAAGAGGCGCGTGATCCCGTAGAGCACCGCCTGATGGAATGCCAGGGTGATTGCATTGTAGGCGAGCAGCCCGAAAAAGACCGCCAGCAGTAGCTGCAGGGGCGTGGCCAGGCCCGCCTCTATGAAGGCCAGCAGTGCAGGCAGCCAGAGCAGGTTCTGCGCCAGGAAGAGCAGGATGATGCCGGGCAATAACAGGCCAGGACGCTGCTGCATGGGCGAGATCGGGAGGGGGGCCAGGATACGTTTGAGCGTGGTCTCCTCTGGCGTAAAGAGCAGCGCAAAGGAGACGAGAATGAAGGCTGTCAGGCCGAAGGTGCTGAAAAAGGCCGTCACGATGATCGTGCGTAGCTGCGGAAAGGTGCTGCTGCTGGATGCAGTGAGCTGAGTGATCTTGTAGAAGAAGTCATAGCCGAGATAGGCTCCTCCGCAGTAGCTGATCACCGCGAGCAACACGACCAGCCAGAGCGCCGGCATACGACGGAAGAGCTGACGCAGGCGGTTACGCCAGATCAGGATCACAAGCCTAGAAATCTGCCAGAACACGCTCAAACGTATCCTGGCCCCCCTCCCGATCTCGCCCATGCAGCAGCGTCCTGGCCTGTTATTGCCCGGCATCATCCTGCTCTTCCTGG
>JBHOQN010000172.1:0-99946 GCA_042408965.1 Ktedonobacteraceae bacterium | reverse complement strand
TGTCGGGTTGAGTTGTACGACGATCGTCCTATCCATGCACATAGCATATCATATATGTCAGGCGATGGTCAAGCACAGAAAGGAGGGGGCGCATTCCTCCCCACGCCTGAAGGCGGGGGTCTCCTGCGCCTATATGATGAGCCTGGTGCGTGATGATTGCAAAAGCAACGTTGCTTTTGTGGAACCCCTCATGGGGGAGCAGCGACGCTCTGCTCCCCCGATTATTGCTGGCGCGACGGACCTGCCCGGCTAGCTCTGGGGAGGCGCCAGCAGGAGTACCGAGGGGACGCGCTCCGGGACCGCCAGGCGCAGGAGCGCGTAGCCTGTGCCGGCCAGACCGGTCATCAGGCCGGGCGTCTCAACGCCGAAGGGCACGCCGCAGACCCAGCCCTGCGTTTCGATATTGTCCAGGAGTGCCGCGGCGATGCGGGGGATGTGCTCGCCACCGAACGGCTCGCCGGGCAACTTCTGTACCGCCGTGGCCAGAATGTCCAGGTTTCCCAGATCTCCGTGACAGAGGGAGTGGTTGATGCCGAAGCCCTGAGTCAGAGTAGTGCGTAGCGCAACCCGAATCTCCTCGTAGAGCTGGGGATCATCGAGCAGCCCCAGCATGGCCAGGCGCGAGAGGCCGATGCCGGGAGCACCATGGCACCAGGCGACCATATACTTCTCACCATTCTCCTGCTTCACAGCGCGCAGCCGTGGGCGCAGATCGAGCCAGTTCTGCCGTGTGGCTGAAAAAAGACTGCGCTCGTATGCCAGCGCGGCCCGTGCAGCCTGCTCGAAGCGTGCTTCTCCGCTGGCGTGTGCCAGTTGTAGCAGGTAGAGGGCGATGCCAGCATTGCCATGGGCGAAACCGGCCAGGGCCGCTTGCTGACGTGGGGTGATCCAGCCGCAGCCACCTTGAGGCATGGGGGTCGCGTGCTTCAGCAGATGATCGCCGCAATGGATGGCGGCCTCCAGGATTGCCTGCGATGGCACCACGGCCTGCAGGCTGAGGAGCACCGCGATGGCGCCAGCAGCTCCCCCGATGACATCGTAGGTGCGATCGCGCTCCACAGCCTCGGCCAGCGGAGCGACCAGCTTCTCGGCCTCCTGGTAGAGCGCTGGCTCGTTCCAGAGAGATCCCAGATGGGTGAAAAGGTAGATCAGCGAGCCGGGACCATTAAAGGCTCCGACGCCATAGCCCTTCGGAAAGTGTTTCCGCTGCATAATCTGGGTGCGAATGGTCGCGAGCGCCGCTCGTGCCAGCTCGGTGTGGCGTGTTTCGCCACTGATCTGGCCCAGATAGGCAAGGAAGAGCGCGATTCCTGCCAGCCCGTTGTAGAGATCGCCATCCGCTGGCAGCAGATGCCATTCGCGGTTGTTGACCGGGGTGACGCCCAGCCAGCTCACCTCATTGCCGTGGAAGATAGCGAACTGACGGATGCGATTTCCTATAGCTGAGGAGGCTGCCAGCAAGCGCTCCAGGGTGGCGCTTGCCCGGGCCGGCCGTAATTCCAGATGGGTGTAGCTCTGGGGATTGGTCCCATCGATCATGCTGGTGAAGGAGGCGCGAATGATCCAGAGCTGCTTCTCCAGATCCAGTTCACTCAGTTCCTGTAGCCGTCGGCGGACCACGGCCAGCCCCGACTCATCGAAGAAGGCAGACAGACGCTCACCCTCCGCCGTAAGCAGATCGATGGAGTCAGCTGTCGTCGTGAAAACAGGGATGTCGCCCTGTTGCAGATCGTGGCGCTCAACAGGAATCACCCTGACGAGGTAGGGAATGCGCTCTGTTGTTGCCCACAGGCGATCAAGGATACGCTCGCGCTCCAGGGCATCGCGCAGCACATTAGGGTGCAGACTGTCGACCAGCAGTTGCGTGTAGATTTTCGTCGGACGCAGGACGCAGCGTACCTCGTCGTGGGCGAAGCGTGGAATCACTCTGTTCATGAGTTCGTCGCGGCGCTCCATCAGCAGGCGATAGGCGCGTGTGAAGCCCTCAATCACGCTCTGACTATAATCGAGGACGTTGATGTCCTGATCGTTGAGGCGCGGACGATTGTCTCTGGCGGGTAACTCGATGCGCTCACTGGCAAGACGCATGTCATCGGTACCTGTTCCCTTCCAGGTTGGTACGGGGCGTGGTGAGAGCTGACCGCCCTGCCCTCCCAGGCCGCTGATGTCGATCCCCTCGCCCTCCTGACTTGACCAGAGGCGCTGGGGAAGGATACCCACACGCAGCACGGAGTGCCCGATCGCTTCCAGGCCTGGCGAACTCTGCACAAGCGGTAGCTGCTGGCTGAGCTGCGGCAAGAAGAGCGTCTCCAGGTCGATCAACATCGGGTGTTCACCAGCAGCGATGATATTTTCAGCATGAAAATCCGAGGCCTCCAGCGCATAGAGCAGGGCCAGATAAGCCCCCTGGCGTTGATAGAAGCGCTCGATCTCCTCCTGAGAGGAGCACTGGCGGGCGCTCACGAACTCAGCCCAGCCGTAGCTGCCGCAGTCAAGGACCTTCAGCGTGCGAAAAGCCGGCTCGAAGCCCTGCTCATTCATCCAGTTCAGCAGCTCTTGAAAATGGCGATCGATTGCCAGCGCCCGTGGTTTATAGACCAGACGGAAGCCTGAATCCCAGCGTAACAGAATCACGCTATGGCCGCCACGATGCATATCGCCGGCGCCCTGGTGCACCTCGACCAGTTGACCAGCCTCGGTGGCCTCGCCAGCCCCCATAAAGGTTCTGCAGATCGCCTCCCAGTCCATGCAGAGCCGTTCCAACAGCTCCATCGAGCAATTGACCCAGCGCTCCAGCGTCTCCACAAGATAGCGCGCCAGCACTACATATTCTTCCAGAAAGCTCAACGTCTCTTCGCGCCGGCTCAGTTGCTCTAGAAAATACTGAAAGCGCTCCTCAGGCGTTGTGCCCTGCAGACGCCCCTGAACTCGGGCCACATGCAGCTCCAGAACGATCGCTCGTGAGATGGGAGGGAGTAGCAGGCCAGGAAGGTTGCGGGTCAGCAGAGAGATGATCGTCTCGCGCCCAAAGGGTAGCTCGGCGTAGCGCTCTGCCAGGTTCTGAACCCCGGCCGCGAGGCGCCGTGTGGCCTGCCTGATCAAGGGGATGAACGGATGCAGGAAGGAGCGGGTGTGGCCCCCCTCACCGATGCTTGCGAGCGGCGAAGCCTCGTGATCATCGCGTGCGTGGTCGTCAGTGTAGGCGGCCTCAAAGGCGGCGCTGAGGTTGATCAGCCAGGGCGGAGGCTCAGGGCAGCGTGCCTGAATGGCCTCTGCGGGTTCTGCCAGCAGCGTCAGCAGCTCTTCCTCGCTCAACCCGTCCAGCGCAAGACGCGCGCTAAAACGGCCTTCCTCCTCGTTGAGAGCCGGCAGCTCTTTCCAGCGCTGCAATCGCTGCTGGGCCTGTATCAGGTCGCCGGTTGAGAGCTGCTCCGCCTGCGTTGGAGACTGACGGAGTGTGGCCAGACGCTCGCTCAGCGTCAGCGCGCGATACCAGCAGGAGTGTTGCCAACGACCGTGGAGATGTGCAACTGATGGTGCTCTCGTTTCTTTCATCGAATCTCGCGATGCGGCGCAGAACAGGGGTGGGCAGAACGGCGCCGCCTCCTTCTTCTACTACTCGTACTTGCTCGCATGGATGGCTGTTGATAAGCTGGAGCAGCCTGGTTGAGACAGTGCTCTCGTGGAACTCCCTCAAGACTCTCAGGCGTGAGCAGAGGGTCAGGATGTGGTCAGGCATCCTAACCCCCTGTTGGTGATGATCAGGCCATACTAAAACCCCTGAGACGGGGCGGAGACTGCTAGAGGCAGCCGCCAGCAGCGTTGGTGTTGCAGAGGCTGAGGAGCAGCGCCAGGGACTGCAGACAAAGCACGGCGACCGTGTTATTGCACTCGTCGGTGTTGCCGTGACCGCCCTGAACGGCCTCCAGATCTGCATCGGTCAGCTCTACCTCACCGATCGGGCTCTCAGGCAGCAGGCTGAGCTCCTCTTCGCTGAGGCTCTGGCGATAGGCTTCATCTTTCCATGCGCGAACGATGTCAAACTTCATGTACGTGCGTTTCCTTTCTTGTACCTTTTGTTGTGTGACTGTGTTACCGCGCTCAGGTTCCCTTCGCTTTTCCTGACAACGCTGCCCGGTGAGAACCCGCGTACCCCTCTCTTGTGGCCCTCAGGCGTCTGGCCTCGCCCGGACAAAATACGTTTAAAGCGTAGTTGTAACCTGAACGCCTAAATACATTGTACGGAGTATTGCAAATATATAAACTTCAATATAGTATTTGAAGGGATAGGTGGGTACCGTATGCGTCTTGAGAAGAGGTGGGGGAGCCATCCTTCTCCGGGCTCCCCCAGGCTGGTGCTAGCAGACCCCGGCCCGTGTCTGCTGTGCCTCCTGCTCAAGCTGCTGGTGCATCAGCCGGGCGTAGTAGCCATTCTGCTGAAGCAACTGATCGTGAGTGCCACCTTCGACGATCATGCCATCCTGCATGACCAGAATGAGGTCGGCATCGCGAATGGTACTGAGCCGGTGAGCGATGATGATCTGTGTGCAGGGGTAAGCGCGCAGATTCTCAGAGACCCGCTGCTCGGTGAGGACGTCAAGATGGCTGGTCGCCTCGTCGAGCAGCAGGATGGCTGGCTCATTGACCAGCGCGCGCGCCAGGGAGAGCCGCTGGCGCTGACCACCCGAGAGCGCACTGCCGCCTTCTGAGACGGGTGTGTCGTAGCCAAGGGGCATGCGCATGATATCCTCATGGATGGCTGCGGCTCTGGCTGCCTTGATGATACGCTCGTGGGGCACATTGGGATCGTTGAGCGTGATGTTCTGTAAAATGGAGCCACTGAAGATCTGGCTATCCTGTAGCACCACGCCGAACTGCCGTCTGACTTCCTGGTAGTTCAACTTGCTCAGTGGAATGCCATCGTAGAGGATCTCCCCCTCACTGGGTGGGTACAGGGCCAGCAACAATTTCCCCAGGGTGCTCTTGCCAGATCCTGTGCGTCCGACAATGGCGACTTTCTGGCCCGGCTCGATTCTGATGTTGATGCCCTTGAGCACTTTCGGCGAGTCGGGCCCATACTGGAAGCTGACGTTCTCGACTAGGATGCGGCCGCTCAGCCTGGGCGGCAACTGAACGCTCGCGACATCCTGCTCTGGCTCGGCGGTTGTGACATCAGTCAGACGCTCCAGGTGGGCGTAGACGATCTGAAATTGCTGTCCGCTGCTCACCAGTGAGGCCAGTGGGGTCAGAAAGGCGGTCGCCAGGGTGTTGAGGGCCAGCATCGTACCTACGCTCAGGCTGCCGTTGAGCACCTGGTAGGCGCCAACCCAGAGGAGGGCGATCGGGGAGAGGACCCGCAGGATTGTCATGGCTGTGTTAATCCCGGCCTGGAGATAGCTCAGGCGCAGGGTGATGTTGAGGCGCTCATAGAACAGGTTCGACCAGCGCTCAAGCGCCCGCTGTTCTGCACCGGCTGCTTTGAGTGTTGCCATCCCGGCCAGGGTCTCTGCCAGGTAGCCCTGCGCCTTCCCCTGAGCTGCTAGATCGCGGCTCGCCAGATCCAGGATAATTCTGTGGGTTCCCAGCAGGAGCAGAACCTGCAGGATGCCCAGCCCGACAGTGAGCAGGGCAAAAACTGGTGCCTGCCAGAGCAGGATGAAGAGATAGGCGATGACGGTGCCGCTATCGAGCAGGGTTGAAATGAGCTGGTTGCTCAGCGTGTCACGGATAATGGTGTTGCTCCCCAGGCGCTGCATCAGGTCACCGCTGGAACGCTGCTGGAAAAAACTGAAGGGCAGGGTTAACAAGTGCTCAAAGAAACCCAGAACGAGCTGAATGTCGACGCGCGCACGCAGGTAGACCAGCAGCCATTCGCGCAAAATGGTTGTCGTTGCCTGCGCGGTGATCATCAGCAACAACCCGATGCCCAGGATGCCCATCACGCTCATCATCCTGGCTGGCAGAATCTGATCGACAATGATCTTGGTGAGGAGCGGCAGTAGCAGACCGAACAGCTGGAGGAAGAGCGAGGCTCCCAGCACCTGGGCGAGCGTGCCTCTGGTCTGGCTGGCAAACTGCTTGACCTGCATCCAGAGAGTCACGCGGTGCGCGCTCCCCTCTGTGCTGAAATGGACCCCTGGCTCGAAGAGGATGACGATCCCTGTGAAGCCGGCGTCGAACTCCTCTGGAGTGAGGCGCTTGCGGCCCCAGGCGGGATCGATCACCTCCACCCACTTTGGCGTCCAGCGCTCGACGACGATGAAGTGCTTGAACTCCCAATGAACGACCGCTGGCAGTGGGACAGCGCGAAAGTCTTCGGGCCGCTGCAGCGAGATGGCGCGCGTGCGCAGGCCGTAGCTACGCGCGGCTTTGACGATGCTCAATGCGGAGAGACCGTCGCGTCCCAGTCCGTGGCGCATACGCAGCTCGGAGACCGAGGTGGGCCGTCCGTAGTAGTTCAGAATCATCGCCAGGCAGGCGTAACCGCACTCGACGATGTTCATCTGGGTCAATGGGCGAACCCTGCGCCGTCTCCCGAACACGAGGCGTCTCTTGCGTCTGACGCGGTGCTCGGCATCAGCCGGCTCTGACGTCTCCCGACGTTCCGTGGCTGCCTGTGGGGCAGCCTCTGTCTCTCCTCGCAACCCCTCTGCAGGCTTGCTGGTCGCTGGTTCCTCCTTGACACGGATGGGCAGCCGTAACAGCGGACGGATGGCTGGATAGTCTGCTTCTTCCTGCTGAAGCACGATTGGACGGATACGCTTGCGCTTGATAGTGCGTCGTGCCGTGAGGTATTCCTGCGGATCGAAAATATCTGCATAGTCTCGCTCTACGCCCTCTCCCTGCTCACGTTGTTCAAAGTCTTGCATCATCAGTATCCCTGGCCTCCCATCAACTTCCCGATCCCTGGTAGGAAGCTTATAATGCGTTGTGATCCGGTCTGGACCTGGGCGGTGATCTGGCTGCCTGCATAACTGCTGGCAGCAATGCTTGTTCCCAGGTTGACCAGTACCGCTACCGATGGACGAGTCACCGGCGAGGCTGCGCTGTGGGCTACGCTCGTATAATAGGCGCAGGTCGCCGCAGGACTGGTCACTCCGGGGAGAATGCGCTCAATGCTGGCGCTCAGCGTCAGGCCCTCTGCGGGAAACTGGATCTGGGTCGGTTGACCGACGTGCACCTTGCGATGCACTTCCCAGGGGAAAAAGACAAGCGCAGTAGCCCCACTGGCCCGCTCCTGTGCTCCAGGCGCGCTGGACGTCGCGGGCAGCACGATCCCAGGACCACTGGTGTAAACGGGAATGTCTGCATCCCAGGCGATGAAGGCTGCACTGAAGACCAGTCCCAGCAGAATCCATAAGAGCACTGGAACGGGTAACGCCATAAAATGGGGTAAGATGTCCTTTTCTCTGCCATACAGATGCTGATGCAGAGCGCGCTGACGAAACATACTGCGATGATGTTCTTGCATATGTCTTTTCTGCCTTGGTAACCAGTAAGTAAAAGAGAGAAAGGGCCTCCTACGTGCCATTATATGAAGCACTCCAATTGTTGGGGATGGGCGCGTGGTCGGGTGCAAAAAAAGAGGAGAGATGGGTTCACCCATCTCTCGCTCAATGGTGATGTGTACTGAGATGTTACTGCAAGTAATGCTCTACGGTACCGGGGTCGCGTGGCTGGACCTCGTCGGGATTGAGGTGCGCATGGCGGCGGGCCCGCCTCTGTCGCAGGAGATCCCAGCACTGGTCCAGCCTGACCTCCAGCTCTTTCATGCGGCTGCGCTCCTCGTCGGCGAGACCCTCCTCTTCAGCCTTTCGGAGTAGTTGATGCTCTTCGTCTACCAGCTCAGTGATACGATTGAGAATCTCTGTATCATCCATCAGTAATGCACTCTCCTCTCTTGCATGCTATACATCTGTCTTCTCTCGTCCTATGCAGATCTTACCAGCGAGTAGCCGCTTCTTTCTAGCTGGAGCATACAATACAACCATAGTGACGGCGCTCTTATTCCGTCGCTGGTTCGCGGGGATTGCTGCGGAAGGTGATGAGCTGGTGCTGAGACATCTCTGCAGTGAAGGGAGAGGCCGGGCTGTCCTCGTTCTGCAGGCCTTCGATGATGGCCATGAGCTGCTGACGATGGGGTGACAGGCTGCAAGCGGGATCGGTGCTGGCGGCGTTGCCGGTCAGCAGAAAGGCCTGGCAGCGGCAGCCGCCGAAGTCGATCTCCCGCAGAGGGCAGCTCCGGCATGGTTCAGGCATCCACTGTGTGCCGCGGAAACGCTGAAAAGCCTCTGACTCGTGCCAGATCCAGGCAAGCGAGTGCTCGCGCACGCTGGCGAAGTGCAGATCTGGGATGACGCTGGCCGTCTGACAGGGAAGCACCTCCCCTGTAGGAGTAACAGTCAGGTGGCGTCGTCCCCAGCCGTTCATGCAGGGTTTGGGGCGCTCTCCATAATAGTCCGGTTGCACATAAAGCACCTCCATACGGCCGCGCAGACGTTCCTGGGCGTGGCGGGCAATCTGCTCGGCCCGTACCACCTGGGCCCGGCTGGGTAGCAGGGCCTCTTTGTTGTGAAAGGCCCAGCCCAGGTACTGTGTATGTGCCAGCTCCAGGCGCTGGGCTCCCAGCGTCTCTGCGAAGGCAATGATGGCACTGAGCCGCTCGATATTGCCGCGATGTAGCACTACATTGAGCGTCAGTGGTAGGCCCAGCTCCTGTATCAGGCGGACGGCATCCAGCTTGCGCTGGTGTGCCCCAACTCGTCCCGCAATGGCATCTGCCAGCGTAGCCTCTTCGGCCTGGAAGCTGATCTGGACGCTATCGAGGCCGGCCTCTTTCAACTGGCGGGCCCGCTGCTCTGTCAGGCCGAGTCCACTGGTGATCAGATTCGTATAGAGGCCGGCGGTGCGTGCAGCAGCGACCAGTTCGGGCAGGTCTCGCCGCTGCAATGGCTCGCCTCCTGAAAAGAGAATATGCAGCACGCCCAGTTCGCCGGCCTGGCGAATCACCTCGCCCCACTCGGCTGTTGTCAGCTCATTCCCTCTCTGGCGAACCTGGGTGGGATTTGAGCAGTAAGGACAGTGGAGAGGGCAGCGGTAGGTCAATTCAGCCAGCAGGCCGAACGGCCGATATGTTCCAGCGGCTGATGTTGGCGTACACCCCTGTCTGAACTCCATAGTCTGCCAGGCTCCTCTTATTTGTGTCTTAGTGTGTCTATGTGCTTCATCGCGTTCGATCGCTTTGCAGCGTCAATGCCTCTAGAGGCTACTGTAGTAGCTCTAGCAGGTTGCGTTGATAGAGGCTGAGCAAGTAGTCGCAGAGATCCTGCTGTACCTCTTCAGGGGTGGCCTGGTAGCGCCCTGCCAGTTCGGCGACGATCTCACTCAGGGTCCGCTGCCCATCGCATAGAGTGAGAATAGCTGTCCCCGTCTCGTTAAGCAGCAGGACTCCTTCGGGGTAGAGGACCACGGGCTGCTGACTTACACGGTCGATCTGCAGGCGTGCCCTGGCAGCCAGTTTCGGGCGTATCTCTGGCCTGAGCAGCCCCTCCTGTTCTGTTGGCTCGTGCATCGTTCTCCCTTGGAGACGAGTTTTGCCGTCTGATGTGTCAGACGAGTGGGCCTCATCTCACCTGTGTGTCCACTCACTTATAGCTCGCTCGCAGACGGTCCGTAAGCCAGTGTCATGGCATCGAGCATGCTCCAGAGCACATCGCATTTGAACGAAAGCGCTCTCACCGCCTCTTCCTGCAGCTCGCGTGTGTTACAATAGTGCAGGGTCAGTTCAAGCCCTTGCTCTGAGTCACGACGCGCCTGTGTCAGGCGGGCGCGGAAATAGGCCAGACCTTCGGGGGCGATCCATGTATAGTGCTTCTCGAACGCGGCCAGGCGCTCGCTCATCAGGTCCGGGGCAAACAGCTCGGTCAACGAGGAGGCGATAGCGATGGGCCATGGCTGGCTGCGGGCGAAGTTCACATAGGCATCCACGGCAAAGCGTACGCCAGGGAGCAGGTGACGGCCATCGAGGACCTCTTCGCGCGTCAGTCCGCTGGCCTCGGCCAGTTTCAGCCAGGCCTCGATACCTCCCTCTCCCTCAGCGGTGCCATCGTGGTCGATGATGCGATGCAGCCAGAGACGGCGCACGGCGCGCACAGGACAATTTGAGAGAATCGCTGCATCCTTTAGAGGGATTTTTTGCTGGTAATAAAAGCGATTTGCTATCCAGCCCTGAACCTGCTCGCGCGTCAGGCGACCGCTGTTCATATAGCGATGGAACGGATGCAGGTGATGGTAGTGGGTCATGCCAATCGAACGTAGCTGCGCGATAAAGGTGTCGCGATCCCAAGGTTCATGGGTTGCTTCTGTCATGGCGCTGATAACTCCTGCTATAATGTCGGTTCTCTGAGATGTCATTGCTTAGAGGTTCAGCTCCAGCCCGTCTCGGCCGATCTCGATACCGGCTGCGCAAACGGCGGCGTGCTGCGGGGAATCCTCAATCAGTATCGGATTAGTATTATTGATGTGTGTGTAGATGATGTGCTGTATCGGCAGGCCTGCTAACTGCACGAGACTCCCCCGAGGACCGCTGATGGGGAGATGCCCCATGTGGCTGGCTGGTGTGGTGCCAACACCTTGCTCCTCTAATGCCTGCTCGCTCCAGAAGGTGCCGTCCAGCAGCAGGGCATCGCAGGAGCGCAGGTAGGGCTGCAGGCTCTCCTCGAAGCTGGCCAGGCCGGGCACATAGAGCAATCGCCCCCCTGTCCTCTCATCGACAACGTAATAGCCCACGCGATCACCGAGCTGCCCGCGGCTGCGATCTTCCATATAGCGTGGCGGTTTGCCGGCCAGTGGAATGGCCCTGTAGTATAATCCACTTGCGCTTCCGTCCGCACAGAGCAACGGTGCAGGCTCGTACGCTGGCTCACGCCACGTGATCTGGCAGTAATGCGAGAGCACCGGTGCCAGCATGAGTCCCTCGTTCAGCGCATGCTGCACCGGTGCTGTTGCATAGACCGTCAGATGTAATCCTTCGCGCAGAATAAAGAGGCCCAGAGTATGATCAAGATCAGCGTCGGTCAGAAGAATCGCGTCGACACCTGTTCCGCGCCGGCTGGCTGCCGGTGGCCACAGGGGTGGGAATGCTTCCATCTGTGTACGCACGTCTGGTGAGACGTTGAGCAGAAACCAGTGCTGCTCATCGGCGCTGAGCGCCACGCAGGATTGAGTCCGTGCCTGCACGCGCAATGACCCACTGCGCAACCCACGACAGTTGGCGCAGTTGCAGTTCCATTGAGGAAAACCGCCCCCTGCGGCGGTCCCGAGCAGACATACCCTCATACTGCATGCTCCCTACCACGGCACAAAGCTCCGGCGTGAGTCCACCGGCCGCTCTTCTGTCTTCAATATTGCTATCTCGCTGACCCTGGGCTAAAGACAGCTTGCTGAAGCCTCTCTTCCGTCTTAAAGCGCTCCCGCATAGGCGGTGCATTCGAGGCTGACGGAAATGACCTCAAAGGTTGGTTTCACCCAGGTGGGTTTCTCTTGCATGATTGCTCCTTTTCCTTTCTAAGCTAGCCAGAACACCTTGTTGTAAGTCGCATACCAGGCACAATTCCCCCCTCTCCGGCAACCACCAGAAGAGCGATTCCTGAATATACCTCGCTCATCTCTGCTTTACCCATGGAGAGAGGAGAGCTACACCTCCATTATAAACAATTGCGAGCAACATGTACAGGGTGCCCGCTCTTCACTGGCCGCTGGACGTGGCATTGACCTGTCGAGCAAACTCGACAAAGAACTGGATAGCCTGGGGGTTGCTCATAGCATCCAGACTGGCGGCCTTCTCCAGGGGCAGCCCGAGCAGCAATTTCTTGACTGGCACCTCAAGCTTTTTCCCGCTCAGCGTCCGCGGGACTTCCTGAATGACGATAATCTCGTCGGGCACATGGTGGGGTGAAACCTCGCGGCGCAGGGCTTCTTTGATGCGCCGTTTGAGGTCTTCATCCAGAGTGGCTCCCTCCCGCAAGACCACGAACAGCGGCAGGTAGTATCCGCCTCCAGGACGCTCTACGCCCACAACGAGGCTATCAAGAATCTCTGGGAAGCTCTCGACAACGCGGTAGATCTCACTGCTTCCCATGCGTATGCCCTGGCGGTTGATCGTCGAGTCCGAGCGCCCATAGATGATGGCGCTGCCGCGCGGGGTGATCTTAATCCAGTCCCCGTGGCGCCAGACGCCAGGATACATCTCAAAGTAGCTCTCACGGTAGCGTTTGTTATCAGGGTCATTCCAGAAGAAGAGCGGCATGGAGGGCATGGGGGCCGTGACGACCAGTTCACCCACCTCGTCAATGACAGAGCGGCCTTGCTCATCGAAGGCCTCGACCCGGGCACCCAGTGCGCGGCACTGTAGCTCTCCTGCATACACAGGTAGCAGAATGCAGCCACTCACAAAGGCCGAGCAGATGTCGGTTCCTCCACTGACCGAGGCCAGCCAGAGATCACGCCGGACATGTTCGTAGACCCAGGCAAATCCTTCTGGCGGGAGTGGCGAGCCTGTTGAGCCGATGCTGCGCAGCTTGCTCAGGTCAAACTGCTTCCCCGGCTCGATGCCAGCCTTCATACAGCTGGTAATGTAAGCGGCACTCGTGCCGAAGTGCTTCATGCCGCTGTCCTGGGCGAATTTCCAGAGCGTTTCGATCGTTGGATAGGCGGGAGCGCCGTCATAGAGGAGAAGCGTTGCCCCGACCAGCAGGCCGCTGACCAGATAGTTCCACATCATCCAGCCAGTGGTCGTAAACCAGAAGAAGCGGTCACCCGCTTTAAAATTGCTCTCCAGGGAGAGAACCTTGAGGTGTTCGAGGAGAATACCGCCCTGGCCCTGGACGATGGCCTTTGGCAGCCCGGTGGTACCTGATGAGTAGAGCACCCACAGGGGATGGTTGAAGGGCACCTGCTCGAACACGAGCGGCGCCGGCTCAGCCAGCAGCTCGTCCCAGGAGAGGCTGTTGCTTACCCCTGCGCTGGCCTGGTGGGCATCGCCAGAGAGGTAGGGTACGATGACCGTTGTCTCCAGGCTGGGCAGCGCCTGCTGTAGCTCTGCAATCACCGGGCGCCGGTCGAATGTCCGGCCGTTATACTGATAGCCATCGACTGCGAAGAGGATGCGCGGCTCGATCTGCTTGAAGCGATCGATGACACTGCTGGTGCCGAAGTCTGGAGAGCAGCTAGACCAGATTGCCCCCATGCTGGCACAGGCCAGGAAGGCGATCACTGTTTCGGGGATGTTGGGCAGGTAAGCGACAACGCGATCGCCTCTGCGCACGCCCAGCTGGCGCAGGGCATGGGCTACCGCGCTGACCATGCCCTGCAACTCGCGCCAGGAGATCTCGCGCCAGGCCTCGCGCTCGGAGCGAAAGATCAGCGCTGGATACTCCTCGCTGGCGTTTCTGAAGACATGCTCGGCGTAGTTCAGCTCTGCGCCGGGAAACCACTCTGCGCCGGGCATCGCTCTGCTGGCCAGGACCCGGCTATACGGTCGTGAAGCCTGCACCTGAAAATAGTCCCAGATGGAGGCCCAGAAGCCCTCCAGATCGCTGACTGACCACTCCCAGAGATCGTGCCGGCTCGTGAAGTGTTTCCCCCGTTCGCTGGCCAGCCAGCGCAGATAGTGGGTGATATTAGCCTGCTGCTTGATCTCTTCCGAAGGTTCCCAGAGGGGCTGATCGGCTATGAATGAGGTTGCCATACGCTGCAACTCCTTTCCGTCAGAAGGATGACTGCAGGAACGCTCGACCGCCGGCGGAGGCTGCCTGCTCGCTCTTCCTGTGTCGATTACAGTCTATGCCGCGGATAGTTGGGACGTCAATGCGGCTTAGCGAAGAGCTTCTGCAGCGGCCAGATGCTGCGTGGACCGCTGCGGCGCGAGCGCTCGTTCCAGTCCTTGCCCTCTCCATCTTCGGCCATCAGATAGCAGCTAGCGTCAAGGCCGGCCTCTTGAAAGAGCCTGCAGAGCCGCTGGCTGGCTGCGCGCCCGCCGGGATCAGCGTCGAGTGCCAGAACAATGCTGCGTACCTGTGAGGGGAGCCAGGCTACGGTGGCTGTGGTACCCGCCAGGGCCACCACTTCCTCGGCGCGGAAACCGGCAGCCAGCAGCGTCAGACGATCAAACGGGCCTTCGACCAGGATGATCCGCGGTGCCAGCCGCTGGAGATCGCAGCTGAACCAGCCGGCTGGATTGGTTTTGATCCAGCGCTGTGCCCTGCGGGAGTGTGCAAGCAGACGCTTGTGCTGATACTCGTCCATCCCCGGATGCCAGCCCCAGAGCGAGCGGCCAATATAGCCCCGCTCTCCAGGCGAGACCAGAGGAAAGATCAGGCGATCCTGCCAGCGCTGTAACAGGCCCCGCTGGCCGGCTCTCTGCTGCGCTGTGATCACAGCAGACGTCAGCAGACCGACCCCGTGGGCCAGGGCCAGCTCCAGCGAGATGCCCCGCTCGCGCAGATAGGCCTGTCCGCGGCTGGAGTGCTGCAGCGCGCTCTGCATCTCCTTCTCGTGTGTGTGCAGGGCTGCCAGCTCGGCCTCTTGCCATGGTGCGGGGACTGAAGTGGCACAACTGAGGGGTTCGCCTGGCATTGCGACTGTGATGGGTACGTTCAGCCTGGGAAGGAGGTCGGCGTGGACGCGAGTGGCGCTTCCGCTCAGCAGCTCCTGGGCTGCCTCTGGATTCCATTCTGCGACCAGAACTCTGGCCTGGCAGGCAGCGTTGAAGCAGCGTCCCCAGCCGCTGGAGCGATCGATGGAGAGGGAGCGCTGGTGATCACTGCCATGAATATGGCAGAAGGCGCGTATCCGCCTTCCGGCTACGCGCGGATCGCGTAGCTCACTCTGCGAGATAATGGCGATCTCTTTTCCTCGCCGGGTGCTTACAGTAATCATGTCCTGTCTCTGGCTGCTACCTGTTGCTCAGGCTCTCCCCGCTCCTTCTCTGCTCCAATTATAGAATAGATGTTCTGGTCTGTCGATCTCTGCCTGGTTCTGGCTTTGAAGCAACTGGCTCTGTCTGTTTATTCTCCGCGAGACTGGCCCGAACGGTTGCCGTTTGATCGACGCCGTGTCGGCGCGTCTCCCTCTCTGAGGAGCCTGGTGGATGAGGGAGGAATTGCGCCCTTCCTTGACATGGCATAGCTATCTGTTATATCCTTGAGGTGATAGAGAGTGATCCTGTTGATGTATTCGGTATCTCACGATCGGTGCGCCTTCCTACGCGAGAGGAGGGGATAAGTATGTTTTACAGACGCAATCGCTTTGGGCCAGGGCGGCCCTGGCGTCATATAGGCTGGATTGTCTGGGTCCTGCCGTTTTTATTCTTTGGTTCCTATCACTCCTGGTTCACCCTCATGATGGGGCTTTTCTTTGTCTTCATCATCAGTATGGTGGTCTGGTCAGTGATCAGTGGCATGCCCTCGGGAAGCTCCCGAAGCAGCTCCTGGATAGGTCAGCCCTGGAATCAGCCTCAGCCGACGCCGCCTCCGGTCAGCCCGACTTATCAGCCCTATGATCCCTATCAGGGGAGCGAACCGTATGCGAGCTATCATCAGGGCTATCGTGCCCAGAGCGGGCCGCAACCAGCCGCCCCGGCCTCGCCGGTCTCCCGGCCAGAGCCAGCGCGCCCTCTATATGATCAGCCAGAGATGGAGTATCCCCGAGAAGAGCCCCCAATGGTGCAGTAGCCTTCTGGATTATTCAAACAGTACCATTGTATCACTGGTTTGACGTGCGCACTTCTCACCAGGCATACTACTGCGTGGATGCATCTTGATGTGTTTATGTAGTGTGTCTAGTAGAGAGGTGTCTGCGTGTTGTCTGTGGTTGTCATCGGCCTGTTCGTGGGTCTGTTGCTGATCGCTGCCGTCGCCTGGATGCGTGCGAGGCCGGGGCGCGCTCGTCTGACCAGGCCTTCGCCAGGAATGCCGCTCTGCCTCGACTCCGCTTCACTTGATCGCCATGTTACGATGATTCTGCACCTGCAGGATGGCAGGATTGTCGATGTGGAAAGGCCAGAAGCTCCCCGACCCTGGTTCTGTTTTGATGTACCGCCTGTCTGGTACCGGCGGTTGCGTATCGGGGTCTCGCTGACGTTTCTGTTGATGGTGCTGCTGGCGCTCTTTGTTCAGAGCGGGCTGGCTGATAGCACCAGACTTGCCTTTACCACGACGTTGACCTTCTTTCAGGCGAGCCACGCCACAGATGTACAGACCCTGCCACATGGCTTCAACGCCTCGCGTAACCTGGTGCGTATCTCACAGCTGGACCCTGCGCAGTATGCCTCGCAGCAGGAGTATGATACATGGGCCTACTCTGCCTGCTCAACGGCCTCGATGACCGAGGTCTTCAACGCCTATGGCCGCCACTATCGGATTACAGATGTGCTCCAGGTGGAGGCCGCCCTCGGCCAGATTACACCGCAGCTCGGCCTAGTGGCTCCCGATGGGATCGCGATTACTGCCGCAAAGTTTGGCTTTAAAACCGATTGGGGAGAGCACTGGTCCCTGAATCGTCTGATCTCCACCGCCAATAGCGGCTATCCTGTGATTGTCAGCTTCCCGCCCGATCGCTACGATGGCGGCCATCTGCTCGTCGTCCTGGGAGGGGACAGCACCTATGTCTATCTGGCCGATTCCTCTGCCTGGAACCGGCGTCAGCTCACCTATGATCAGTTTCTCCAGTGGTGGGGAGGGTACGCGGCGCTCGTCACGCCGGCGTGATGCTGCGGGTGGTGCGGATGGGGTCGGTCGGTCTCACTGGCTTCCTGCCGCTGGAGGTGAGTCCATGCGGTCAGAGCGTCGCACAGCGGTGATGCTGCACGCCGACGCCTGAGCTACTCCTCATCTGTGCGTCCGGCCTCACTGCTGGTGAGTCACTTATGGCCCATCAGGCCGCGCACCTGATGAGAGCGTAACTGATCGTTGCTGAGCTGGCCAGGGACCTGCTGAGTTTTCTCTCATCACTCTCTCATCGCAGCCAGCCAGCATGCAACCTGGAAGCGCGGTCATCTCCCTCCTCCTGCACTGGCCCCGCTATGAAGCCCATCTGGTGCTGCTCGACCGTGGTCAGTGCCTGAAGACTGGCCCCAGGTTGGGATGGACATCTTCCACTGCAACGCTGCTCCGCAATGGCCCACATGCTACATTCCCTGCAGATAGTCCACACAGCCCCGGACACGGGGGTCTGGCCTCACCGCGCGCTGAACCACCTCCGCCGTCTACGCCTGCAGGCGCCTGAGCGCGCTGTACTCTCTATTCTGCTAAATGAGCGTCTGCCCCTACTCCAGAAGGGGTTGTTTTTACGGTCGGGAAGATTCTTCGGCTTCCGCGGTGTTATTACCAGTGGATTGGACATTAGTATGGTAAATGTGCTATTATAAAATCGGAGAAGTGAAAAGCCTGAAATTCTCGGCTCGACGGTAGAGGACCCCTTCCCTTCGGGCATACTGAGAATTGCAGCTACTGAGCAGCTTCTCCGCTGGGAAGAATAGATAGACATTTCTAAATTCTCAGCGAAATTTCAGCTAATTCACAGTTCCTCTTAATAGAGGGGTGTTTTACTCATATTAGCTGGAAACGACAGAATGCTCCAGGCAACGTGCCTGGAACTGTAATCCACTTCTGTAGAGAGGAGAGGGAAAACTATGGCTCGTCGGGAAAGTGCAGTTTTGGATCGCGAGCGTGAGGATTACACAAGCGAACTGCTCACAGTAAGCGAGGTAGCCAGGCGTCTGCGTGTGGATGACACCACCGTGCGCCGCTGGATCAAGACAGGTGCGCTGGAGGCGATCACACTGCCTCACAAGGGCAAGCGCGAGGTGTATCGCGTCAAGAAGAACACGCTTGACGAATTGCTCAACACTCCCGCAACTGCCGCTTCCTGAGACCATCGCGGTCTGCAGGTAAGAAGCTGTCCGTCAAGTGCCGGGCGGCCCTGGCCAGGGATGCAATGACCAGGTGCCGACCCGGCCTTCTTGTACGGAAGCCGTTTGCTGATGCGCCGTCATGGGTAGGCGCCACGACGCTGCTTCCCGCGAGAGGCGCCTGTGACGTAACCTCAGTGCCCGCCCTGGCGCTTGAGTTCAATCTGCCCGTTGTGAATGCGCACTGTGTAGCGTGGCGCATTAACCGTCGCCGGGCCTGTGAGGACGCGCCCGTCGCGCAGGCAGAAACGCGAGCCATGCCAGGGGCACTCGACGACATCGCCGCTCAGAGCGCCTTCGTCCAGGGGACCTCCCGCATGGGAGCAGGTCGCCGAGATGGCATAGTATTGCTCCCCCTGTCGCAGCAGCACCACGGGCGTACCAGCCACCGTCACGCGGTAGAGCCTGTTCTCTGCGACCTCGCTCACGGGGAGCACGGCCTCGAAATCGTCGCTGCCCGCCTCCCAGGCTGTGTGGTTCACGTTTGTGCCCTTCACAAAGACCAGGTCGCCGCCCAGGAAGCCAGCTATCAGCAGTGCGATAAATCCAATGAAGCCCAGGACGGTGGCAATGATGCTTTCGCTGGAGGGAGCGACCAGACGTACAATAAATGAGATCAGATAGAGGATAAAGGCCAGCGTATTCAGCAGACCGTGATACAGGCCGACGGTGCGCTCCGCGCCGTAGGTATCGCTCCAATCCGCCATACCGGTGATCAATGCCCCCAGGGCTGCGATCAGGCCCACAATCAGCGCCACCAGTGCCCCGCGAGCTGCCCAGGCGTTCGCTCCGGGCGAGATCAGCCAGATGATATCAAGAATCACGGTGAGTGTCCAGGCCCCGATAGGAATATCGGTGATTGCTGGATGGAGTGGATGGCCCAGCAGCGTCCCGCTGAGAAGACTTTTGAGAAAACGTGGAGGTTTCTGCGTAGCTCCCGTCAGCGGACGCAGGAGACCCTGCAGTCTGTCGCTGATACGATCAACCAGGGGGGCTAACGAAGCTGGGGTCTGGGAGGCCGGTTCATGCATGCTGTCGCTCATTGTACGCTCCTTCAACAGAAGAACTGGGTGTCAGCTCTGCCTGCCGCCTGCTCACCAACGCCATTCCCTGCCTGCAGGGGCAGGAAGGGAGCCAGACTCTCAGTGCCGCGCTGGTTTCAGGCCGCTGGTTCCCCACCCGCGTGGTATGCTATTGTCCCCTATGCTATGCTCAGCAAGCAGCAGACAGCGTATGAGCAGATGGTGGTGTGAAGACGGCTCTCGCTGTCGCAAGAAAGCGCTTCACAGGTCTCTCCCCTTTTTTCTATACCATATTCAGACGAGAAAGTCAAGAAACTATTTGACTTACTTGACATCCGGCTGAACCTCTGCTAGACTGAGGGGAGGAGAGAGCCTCTGCTCATCGGGTGGGCATAGCCATGGTACAGAACCTCCAGAATCAGCGGTTTTTTACGACGACGCGCGGGCGCATTGTCGCGCTGCTCTGCCGTGCTGGTTATACGGTCGAGGAGCTGGCACGGACCCTCGGTCTGACCGATAATGCGGTGCGCGCCCATCTGACGGTGCTGGAGCGCGATGGAATTGTTGTGCAGAGCGGCCTCCGGCGTGGAAGTGGCAAGCCGGCCTGTGTCTACAGCCTGGCGCCTGGTGCTGATCAACTTTTTCCCAGAGCCTATCTGCCTACCTTACAGGTGCTGCTGGCTGTGCTGGACGAGCGCCTCTCTGCAGAGGAATTTGCGGGTCTGCTGCGCGAGCTGGGGCGACGTATTGCCAGCCGCTGGGGGCCGCCGGCGGCCGATTTGACAACGCGGCTGCGGCGGGCTGTCGAAGCCTTGAACGAGCTGGGGGCGCTGGCTGAGCTGGAGGTGATGACCAGAGAGCCTGTTGAGTTCGGCACTGCCTATCGTATTCGGGCCGCCACCTGTCCGCTGGCAGCCCTGGTAGCCGCGCATCCTCAGATCTGCTCCCTGATCGAAGCGCTCCTTGCCGATCTGTTGGGACTCCCTGTTGAGAGGCAGTGTGCCTGTGAAGCTGTGCCACGCTGCTGCTTCGAGGTTCATGGCGACAGTGGCGGCTGATCCCGCTGTGCTCTTCTCTGCCACACTCCTTCCGTGGCTGACCGATCTCCCTCCCCATCGGCAGATTCACGCCAACGTTCCCGAGAATGATACAATAGAGGGAACAGCGGCCGTGATCAATCTGGACAAAGGAAGGGATCAGATGTCAGATACCCCCGTTGAAGGCGCTGCTGCCTCGCCGTCCTATGGCAGGGAGCGACAGTTTCAGATCTATCTCGCGGGCCTTCAGGGCCAGCTCCCTCCTCTACCGCTGACGGCTCAGGAACTGGAGCAGCGCGCGAAGGAGCGCCTGAGTCCCGAGGCCTACGATTACGTGGCTGGCGGAGCGGGCTCCGAAGATACCATGCGTGCCAATCTTGCCGCTTTCAGACGCTGGCGCATTGTGCCACGCATGTTGCGCGATATCTCTCAACGCGATCTCAGTGTAGATCTGTTCGGCATGCATCTGCCTGTGCCTCTTTTGCTGGCGCCAATTGGTGTGCAGTCCATCATTCATCCCGAGGCCGAGGTGGCCGTGGCCAGGGCGGCCTCCTCGCTGGGCTTGCCCGTGATTTTGAGCACCGTCTCCTCAAAGACCCTGGAGGAAGTGGCCGCAGCTATGGGGAATGTGCCACACTGGTTCCAGCTCTACTGGCCAGTGGACTACGAGCTGTGCGCCAGTTTTGCCCAGCGTGCTGAGCGAGCTGGATACAGCGCTCTGGTAGTCACCCTGGATACCAAGATGATTGGCTGGCGGCCCCGGGATTTGCAGCGTGCCTATCTCCCCTTTTTGCAGGCCCAGGGCCTGGCGAATTATTTCAGCGATCCCGTCTTTCGCCGCAATCTCCCACAGCCGCCGGAAGAGAATCCTCTGCCTGCAGTGCAGCAATACATCGCAGGTTTTGCCAATCAGACCCTCAAGTGGGAGAATCTGGCCTTCTTGCGTCAGCACACGCGGTTGCCGATCCTGCTGAAGGGCATTCTCCATCCTGAGGATGCGCGGCGAGCCGTTGATTACGGCGTTGATGGCCTGATTGTCTCGAATCATGGTGGGCGCCAGGTTGCTGGAGCGCTGGCCTCGCTGGATGCGCTGCCAGCCGTGGTAGCCGCCGTTGAGGGACGTCTTCCCGTGCTCTTTGATAGCGGCATTCGAGAGGGGGCAGACGTCTTGAAGGCGCTGGCCCTGGGGGCCCGTGCAGTCCTGCTCGGACGGCCCTATATCTGGGGGCTGGCGCTGGCTGGTGAGGAGGGGGTGCGCTTTGTCCTCCAGAATTTCCTGGCGGACCTCGACCTGACGCTGGCAATGAGTGGCTATGCGTCCCTCAATTTGCTGGATGCTTCTGCTCTCGTCAAAGCGGAAAGAGAGTGATAAGATAGAGGAGAAAGCGAGGAGCGCCGGCTATGTCTGCGAAGGAGCCAGGTTG
Source organism: Ktedonobacteraceae bacterium (assembly GCA_042408965.1). GTDB lineage: Bacteria > Chloroflexota > Ktedonobacteria > Ktedonobacterales > Ktedonobacteraceae > Thermogemmatispora. The sequence goes on along the minus strand of JBHOQN010000172.1, from coordinate 78,495 downwards.
GCAGGTGCTCTGGTATCAGCGCTACTGAAGTGTTCCGAAGCATAGTCTGTGACGCGCTCTCCCCCGTTCGGCCGAGAGGGGGCAGTGTGTGCCGGACGGCTGCTGGGAGAGGAGCGCAGGCCATCTTCGTCACAACAGTGGGGTACCTACCTCGTCGGACGGCGGTGAGGTGCGGATGAAGAGTGGTGAGGAGCGGAGTATCCGCCGCCAGGTTGAGCGCTATGCCTTGCTCGCCGGAGCGCGATAAGCCGTGGGCGTGAGGTTGCCATGGGCTGACGCCTGTGCGGATTATCGTTTTCTCCCCTCCTGGGCGTCTACACCGCCAGAGGTGTACTTCGCTGGAGAGGTACATCACCTGAAGGAGTGTTCACGTGTCCTGCTAGAACAACACAGAGCTGGTCGCGAGGCCAGACCAGAGCCTGGGAGGAATGAGGCTGCAATGAAAGTCAAGGAGATTATGACCACACACGTGGTTACGGTCAAAGAGGACCAGACGAGACAGCAGGCCGCAGCCTTGATGGCGCGCCATCACGTCAGTGGTCTTCCGGTGGTCAATGAAGAGGGGGCGATCACCGGAGTCGTCACTGAGCATGATATCATTGCGCGTCAGGGTCGCCTGGTCAGAGAGATTATGACCCATGGAGTCATCAGTGTCAGCGAGGACACCGAGCTTGAAGATGTCGCTCATATGCTGGTCAATCGGCGCATTCGGCGCCTGCCGGTCCTGCGCCAGGGAAAGCTGGTGGGGATCATCAGCCGCGCCGATCTGGTCAGGGAGGTAGCGACGCGCTGGGTCTGCGACGTGTGTGGTGAAGTAACGCATAGCGAGATGCCGCCAGAGCGCTGTCCTCGCTGCGAAGCGCCACAGGTTGTGGCGGCGTCCGAGCCGGCCCCGCCTGGCTCCTAGCGCGCAGAAGCGAAGGTCAACTCGGACAAGCTATTCCAGATCTCGGTTCAGTGTCGACTAGCCAGAAAGAAGAAGTAGTGTACCTATGGAAACCAAACAGCAACGGCAGGCAGCCACGCAGGGAGCTGAGCCTGGGGGCAGGCTCTCCCCTGCCGTGCTGCTCGAAGGAACGAACCGCGAAACCCTGCTCGCTTACTATTATCAGATGGTCCTCATTCGCTATTTTGAGGAGAAGGCCGGCGAGATGTACACCCGGGCTCGCATCGGTGGCTACTGTCATCTCAATCTAGGCGAAGAGGCCACGGTCGTTGGTTTCTGCGCCGGCCTGGAGCCGCAAGACTACATGTACACCAACTACCGCGAGCATGGGTATGCCATCTGTCGTGGCATCTCTCCCGCCGTCGTCATGGCGGAGCTCTTCGGCAAAAAGACCGGCTGCTCGCATGGACGTGGAGGGTCGATGCATCTCTTCGATCTCGAACGGCGTTTCATGGGTGGGTATGGCATCGTTGGCGGTCAGCTCCCGCTGGCGGTAGGGGCTGCCTTTGCCGTGACCTACCGTGGCTCTCATGAAGTTGTGGCCTGTCAGATGGGTGATGGAACCACCAATGGGGGGCCGTTCCACGAGTCGCTCAACCTTGCCAAACTCTATCGTCTTCCAGTCGTTTTCCTCATCGTCAACAATCAGTACGGGATGGGCACGCGGGTTGATCAGGGCTCGGCTGTGCCAGAGCTGTATCGCAAGGCCTGTGCCTACGATGTACGCAGCGAGCGCGTCGATGGCACCGACGTGCTGGCCGTACTCGAGGCGGTTCGCACCGCGGTGCGGCTGGCGCGGGAGGAGCGCGAGCCCAGTCTGATCGAGGCCGTCAGCTATCGCTTTCGCGGCCATTCGGTCGTTGACCCCGACCGCTATCGGCCTGAGGAAGAGGTCAGGCAGGGGCGTGAGAAGGACCCCATTCGGCTCTACGCCGCGCGTCTGAGCGAGGCTGGTCTGCTGGACGAGGCGACCCGCCGCGAGCTGGAGGCCCGTGCCCAGCAGGAGGTTGAGGAGGCGGTGCGCTTTGCTGAGGAGAGCGACTTCCCTTCTGTGGAAGAGTTGCGCGATTTTGTCTATGCGGGAGAGAGGTAACTGAGGCATGGTTGAGATGACCTATCGGCAGGCACTTCACGACACCCTGCGCGAAGAGATGCTGCGCGATGAGAATGTCTTTCTTCTCGGTGAGGAGATCGGGCGCTTCGAGGGGTCGTATAAGATCACGGCCGGCCTGTTGCAGGAGTTCGGACCCAGGCGTGTGGTGGATACGCCGATCTGTGAGAATGGCTTTGTAGGCCTGGCGGTGGGCGCTGCGATGCTGGGACTGCGCCCGATTGTGGAGATCATGACGATTAATTTCATCGCGCTGGCGATGGATGAGATCGTCAACCACGCTGCCAAAATCTACTATATGTTTGGTGGCCAGTGTCCTGTGCCGCTGGTGATCCGCACGCCGGGCGGCGGTGGCCAGCAGCTCTCGGCCACCCACTCGCAGAATCTCGAAGTCTGGTTTGCGCACGTGCCGGGTCTCAAGGTCGTTGCCCCTGCGACGCCGGCTGATGCGCGAGGCCTGCTGCGCACCGCTGTGCGCGACGATAATCCCGTGCTCTTTCTGGAGAATCTGGCCCTCTATAACACGCGCGGTGAGGTGCCGGAGGGTGGCTATACAATTCCCTTCGGCAAGGCGCAGATCATGAAAGAGGGGCGTGATCTGACGATCATTAGCTACTCGCGCATGGCTGTCGTGGCGCTGGATGTTGCGCGCCGTCTGGAGCAGGAGCGCCAGCTCAGCATTGAGGTGGTCGATGTGCGCTCGCTGCGTCCACTGGATCAAGAGGCCATCGTTGGCTCGGTCAAGAAGACAGGACGGGCGATCATTTTTGAGGAAGACTGGCGCTCCTATGGAGTCGGGGCTGAGCTGGCGGCTCTGCTGCAGGAGGAGGCCTTTGATTATCTGGATGCGCCGATCCAGCGCGTGGCCAGTGTTGAGGTACCTCTTCCCTATGCCAAGCCGCTGGAGCAGGCGGCCCTGCCGGGCGCTCGTCAGTTGGTAGAGGCCGTGGACAGACTGGCGATTCGCCAGAGGAGGATCGTCTATGCCTGAGGTGACGATGCCCCGGCTCAGTGACACGATGCAGGAGGGCACCATCGCCCGCTGGCTCAAAAAGCCTGGCGATCGCGTCGAGCGGGGTGAGATTCTCGCTGAGATCGAGACCGATAAAGCAACGATGGATCTTGAGGCCTATGATAGTGGCGTGCTTGAGAAGATCCTTGTGACTGAGGGGCAGAGTGCGCCTATCGGACAGGCCATTGCCATCATCGGCAGCGGGTCTGCCCTGGAGCAGCCGTCTGTAGAGCAGGCAAGAGAACCGCAAGAGCGGGTGCAGCCGGCTCCTGCCGTGGCCTCGACACCAGCGGCACAGGCTGCTCCCCAGACTGGTGCTCCGTCGACTGCTACGGGAGCGTTGCCTGCCGCGAACCATGACCATGGCGATCGGGTGATCAAGGCTTCACCTCTGGCGCGTCGTCTGGCGGAGGAGCATCAGATTGATCTTCGCCAGATCCGTGGCTCTGGTCCTGGTGGGCGCATTGTACGCGATGATATTGAGGAATTTCTGGCACGTCGCCCGGCGGCGACTGCTGAGGTCGCCCGGTCGGCGGGGGAGGCCGTTTCCGCCGTTGCTGTCTCGACTGGTACCCTGGCCCCGGCGGCTTCTGACGAGCAGGAAGAGCTGGTTCCGCTCTCGCGGGTTCAGGCCCTTATTGCACGGCGCCTCACCGAGTCCAAGCAGGCCATTCCGCATTTCTATGTCAGCTCTGAGATCGATATGACCGAGGCGCTGGCTCTGCGCCAGAAGCTCAATGAGAGCGCAGGGGAGGGCGGAGTCAAGGTCTCGATCAATGACCTTGTGATCAAGGCCTGCGCGCTGGCGCTGGAGAAGTTCCCGGAGGTCAACAGCTCCTATCGTGATGGCCAGTTTGTGCGCCATCGGGCCATCAATATCGGGGTTGCTGTCGATGTGCCGAACGGGCTGGTGGTGCCTGTCATCCGCGATGCTCATCTCAAGGGGGTGCGCACTATTGCCCGTGAGGCGCGTGCCTTGATCGAGAAGGCCCATGCCAACAGATTGACCCCGGCAGATCTTTCAGGTGGCACTTTCTCGATCTCAAATATGGGCATGCTTGATGTCAGCGAGTTTGTCGCGGTGATTAATCCGCCAGAGGCTGCCATTATGGCCGTGGCCTCGGTGCGTCGCACGTTTGTGCCCATCAACGATCAGCCGGTGCTGCGTGACATGATGCATGTCACCGTCTCGGCGGATCATCGTATTCTCTATGGCGCGACAGTTGCGCGCTTTCTGCAGGAGGTGAAGCGCCTGTTGCAGCAGCCCTTCTCGCTGCTGGGTTGACGCCGGGGAGGAACCCGGCTGGTGGTCGTCTCTCTGGCTGAGAAGGCTGGATGACGTGCTGGTAGCGGACGGGGGAGTGCTGGCGTGTGGGCTGGTATCCCGCAGGCTCAGCACTCCCTCATTGCGCTCGGTGGGGGTCACTCGCAGGAGGTCCTCTCGTCTCTTGAGTGTGGAAAGTCTCAGTGAGGGAAGCGATGAAGCGGTGGCGTGCACTGAAAGGAGGGGAGAGAACTGTCAACTGAACTATCGTGCGGAGAAGGAGAAAGAGCGAGGCCGCCTGAGCAGCGGCCTCATCTGGTGGAGATGGGGGAGAGTCGAACTCCCCGTCCAGGCAAACCTGTTAAAGGATGTCCTACAGGCTTAGTCGGCGTTTTAGCTGAGGCGCTGAAGACTCCCACCGACAGGATGCTCCAGCGCTGGCCCTCTGGTCTTAGATGCCGATTAGAGGACGGTCCTCGGCATCGCAGCCTGCGTCATCGACGCCCACATCTGACTCCACAGGCAGAAGCCAGAGGGACGACGCTCACCGGTTATTAAGCGGCGAGAGCGTAAGAATAGTTTGCCTTGTTGGCAGCTATTTTTTTGCCGGTTGTTTAACGAGATGTGCGTACCGGCACCTCGGCCTGCAATCCTCTAACCTGCTCGTCTGTCGAAACCCGACATCCCCATGTCAGAGAAGAGAGTCATCGCCGATGGCTCTCTTTATCTTACCATAGCATAGAACAACAGACAAGACCTGGGTTATTTCACCCGCTCCATGAACCGTTGCAGATTGACAATGAAGCGCTCGTGGGTGCCTTCCCCGATCTTCTGCTTCTCGTCGTAAGCTTCCACGTGAAAGACCAGACGCCGGCCATCGATGGCCACCAGCTCTGCAGTGGCATGCACCCGCTCTCCAATCGGTGTCGCCGCCAGGTGGCGCACATCGACGCGGGTTCCTACCGTGACGTAGCCCTCTTCCAGGCTCTCAGCAACAGCCCGCCAGGCCGCGTTCTCCATCAGTGCAATCATCATAGGTGTAGCGAAGACCTCCACGCCACCCGCCCCCACGGCAGCGGCCGTATTCTCATAGGCCACCGTGGTGCTCATTTCCCCTTTCAAGCCGGGTACAGGTGCCATAGGCTCAGGTCCTTTCTCCACTGCGAGATTCTCGCTCCAATTATATCACCAACCGGACCTGTCCTGCGTGACAGCTCAGCCACCTCCAGTGAGCGAGAGTCCTTCCGCCTGACGCGCCCGGATCGCGCGCGCGCGCGTCTTGAGTTCCACGGCCTTCGTCATCTGACGTGTTTGCTGCAGAAGCAGAGCGTAGTTCTCGAGAAAGCGAGCATAGGTCGGGTGCTCTGTTCCGAACGTGCGCTCAGCGATCTCCAGGGCACGCTTGAAGAGGAGCCGCGCCTGCCCATGCCGTTGCCAGGCTGTATAGAGCGTTGCCAGATTGTTGAGGTTGACTGCCAGGGCCGGATGATAGTCGCCGAGCGTATGCTCACGGATCTGCAGGGCGCTCTGGTAGAAGAGTTCGGCCCGCTCCAGCTCACCCCGATCGTGGTAGAGAATCGCCAGATTCTCCAGGCAACTGGCCGTGTAGGGATGCTCTTCACCCAGCAGCTGCCGGTAGATCGTCAGCGCACGCTGGTAGAGGAGTTCGGCCTGTCCATACCGGGCGGTATCGCGATAGAGGAGCGCTAGGTTGTTCAGGGTGGTGGCCAGATCGAGCTGCTCATGCAGCGGGGCCTGCTCGTGCACGGCCAGCGCCTGCAGGTAGCACTGCTCTGCCTGTTCATACATCCCCTGAGCGTGGTAGAGACTTCCCAGTGCGCTGATCGTCTGAGCCACCGCCGGGTGCTCGCTGCCGAGCGCCCGCTCGCGGATCACCAGGGCGCGCCGGTAGAGCTGCTCTGCCTGAATGTAGTCCCCCTGGGCGCGATAGAGCGCTGCCAGCTCGTTGAAGAGCGCTGCAATAGCGGGGTGCTCTGACCCGCGCTCGCGCCTCCAGAGGTCCAGAACACGCAAGAAGAGCGGCTCCGCCCGTGCAAAATCGCGGCGCTCGCGGTAGATCAGCGCCAGATGATAAAGGACCTTGCCGTGCCTCTGCAGCTCGGCCTGAGGTTCCTTCTCTGTTATGGTCAGCGCACGGTTATAGAGCTGCTCCGCCTCCTGAAGGCGTCCCTGCTCTTCGTAGAAAAGCGCGAGCCGGCAGAGGCTGGCGATCAATTCCGGGTGTGCTGGTCCCAACTGCTGCTCGCGGAGCGCCAGCGCCCGATGTAGAAGCGGCTCTGCATCCTGGTAGGAGCGGTAGCGCTGCAGATAGGTGCCAGTCCGTTCCAGCAGTCGAGCGGCCTCAGGGGTGCCTATCTGGCAGTGTTCAATCCAGCGCACACAGGTCAATAGATGCGGCAGGTACTCCTGACTGTCTGACCACCGGTCGACCTGTAGACCGGTAGTACGTTCGTGCCTGCCATGCGCGCAGGCCGCCTCGACGAGCCGCAGCGTCTGCTCCGCCCAGAGTTGGCGCGACTCACGGCTCAGGCGCTGCTGTATCCCCGTACTGATCAGACGATGCATACTCAGGCGATTCTGTGTAAAGTCGAGCAGAGCGAAGCGGCGCAGACCGTGAATGGTTTTCAGAAGCGCGAAGCGGTTCAGGAGCATCTGCCGTAAACTCTCCTCTAGCTCCGTTGAGCCGCTGATGAGCAGCTCCAGAGGAATCGCATCCGGCTGCAGAAAGGTACACAGTCGTAGCAGCGCGACCGCCTCTCGATCGAGACGTTCGACCCGCTTGAGGGCAATAGCCAGGGTGACCGCAGCGCTCGCCTGCAGGCTCACATTGCTCCCCCCCGCCGACTGTGTCTGTACGAGACAGGCCTCTTTATAGAGGTTGAGATAGCTGCTCAGACTGCATTGCTCCGTGTCAATATAGGCGCCAGCCAGCGTTAGAGCCAGAGGCAGCGCCTGCAGCGCGCTGACAAGCTCCCCCGCTCTGGCAATCTCAGCAGTCGTTGCCGCCTCAAGAGGAGCCTCTGGGGCCAGGATTCCGGCGCGGCGCAGCAAGAGCAGCGCTGCCTCCTCCGCTGATAGTCCTGCCAGAGGGAGAGAGAGCATCGAGGGCAGGCCCAGTGGCTGGCGCGTCAGAATCAGGACATGGCCGCGCCCTCCCACGGGCAGAAATTCCCGTAGCAGCTCCCCATCGGAGGCATTATCCAGCACGAGGAGCCAGCCAGGCGTAGTTTCCAGCCAGCGCCGCACCGCCAGAGCGGCCAGTCGCTGATTGGGCATGACCCTTTCGGGCAAGTCAAGCTGCCCGGCGATGCGTACCAGATCATAAATGAGGATCTGGCGACTGGCAGCGTTGGCCCAGAGCACCGCCGTGTACTCATGGCCGTAGCGGTAGACATATTCCAGGGCAACCTGCGTCTTGCCACTGCCAGCCGGGCCGCTGAGGACCTGTGGCGGAGTCACTGCGCTGGCCTTGTTGCTGATGGGCACATCGTGCAGGTGGCGCAGCAAAGCCTCTCGGCCTGTGAAGAACGTGTTGCGCCTGGCAGGCACCTGCCAGACAGGCAGAGGCCGAGAATCAGAGACGAGCGACTCTGTGGCAAACGAGGACCAGCCGTGCTCGTTCCAGGAGGAGAGCATCTCCTCCAGGGTCTCTGCAATCTGCTGCCAGGCGGCCGCACGATCCGGCCAGAGACTGACAGCCCTGCCATCCGCAGGCAACACAGGCAGGCTTGCCAGAGGAGTATCTTCGCGCTCTACGGGGCGTGTCAGGATCAGGAGTACCCGCGCCAGGCCAGCCTCAAGCCGTTGCAGGGCGTACTCCATGTCGGCGCTATAACAGTAGGCAGAATGGATGAAGTCCGGGCTGAGTAAGAAGAGGATAAGCTGTGCCTCGTTCAGAGAGGGACTGACCTCGCCGGTCCAGGTGCTGCTCTGGCCCGTCGCGCGTTCCTCCCACTCCGAGATGAGGCCGCGCGATCTGAGCTGATAGAGGTGGTGGATCAGTTCATTGCGTGCGGCCTCATCTTTGAAGGTGTAGGCCAGGAAGACCTTCACTGCCATGTTATGGCTCCTTGCTTGTAAAAGCTGTGCAGGCTGATACCTTGCCTTGCCAGAAAGCAAGAGGGTGTGCAAAATGGACAGGAACGTGACGCGCTCGCGAAGTTAAAGTACAACTTGTATGGTGGCTATACGTTTAGTATACACTGACTGAGAGCGGGCCGCAATGAATAGAGAGAGCTGTCTGACTTCTTCTTTGCTCATTTCAGAGGCCTGAGGAGGGAGAGACGGACCGACCAGCCAGTGTTGAATTGTGTATTATCTAAAGATGTATCTTGAAATCAGGAGATTTTTGATTATGAGTGCTATGTTGCGCATTGCTCATCGAGGAGGAGCAAGTCTGGCTCCCGAAAACACGCTGGCCGCCTTTCGGCGTGCCCTGACCTTCCCCATTGACGCTGTAGAACTCGATGTCCAGATGAGCCGTGACGGGCAGGTGATCGTCTTTCACGATCATCACGTCGAGCGCCTGACAGATGGGCGAGGGAATCTACTCGATCTCGACTTCGCCTATATACGGACCCTGAATGCGGCAGCGCATTTTCCCGGCGGCTGGCCAGAGCCAGAGCCAGTGCCCACGCTACGCGAAGTGCTCCAGGTGATCCAGAATCGGGATCGGGTGCTGGCCTGCATTGAGATCAAGCCGAGCAAGCGTGGGCATGCCTATGGACGGTATCCGCGTATTGCCGAAGAAGTGGTGGCTGAGCTGCACGCGGCAGACATGCTGGAGCGCGCGCTGGTGATCTCCTTCGACTGGGATCTCCTGCCCGCAGTGAAGCGCCTGGCGCCGACGATACAGACGGGCGCGTTGGTCTCCGATGAGGTCTGGGATTCCCAGGCTGGCCAGAGCCTTGACCTGCTCATTGAACAGGTCAAAAGCCTGGGATGTGACTGGGTGGACCTTGACGAGGCGCTCTTTCTCCCGGAGATGCCAGCTCTCATGCAGCGCCATCAGCTAAAGCTGGGACTCTGGACGGTCAATGACGAGCCGTCCTTGCAGCGCCTGGCTGCTGCCGGAGTCGATGCTCTGACCAGCGATCGCCCAGATCTCTTCGCATTGCTGGCTGGCTGAAGCGAGCCAGGATGGTCGTGGGGTCTGAGAGAGAAGTATCAGGGCGTGTCCTTTGGGTAGAGAAAACCGTTCTTATGGAAGAAAGTGAGCGCCCCAGAACGTAAAGGTACCATCAGCTACTTCTGAAAAGAGTCGGTATGCTATAATAGGCCGGCGTACGGAGAGCAGGCATGAGCCTAAACTCAGGTTTTAGTGGAGTTCAGCAGGTATGCAACAGACGGAAATGTCATCGCTAACCATCAGACAGGAAGCAGTCGCGGCATCAGCTTCTGCCGTGCGCGCGCAGCAGGTTGCCATCTCGGTCGTGATCCCGGTTATGAACGAGCAGCAGAGTGTTCGTTTGCTCTACGAGCGTCTGGCAGCCCAGCTTGACGAGCTTGGTCAGCGCTATGAGGTGATCTTCGTGGACGATGGGAGCACCGACAATACCTTCGCTGAGGTAAAAGCGCTGCATGACGAGCATCCAGGTATCGTGCGGGTGATTCGCTTCCGCAAGAACTTCGGGAAGACACCGGCGCTGGTGGCAGGTTTCACTCGCTGTCGCGGTGAAATTATCTTCACCATGGACGGTGACTTGCAGGATGATCCCGCCGAGATTCCACGCTTTCTGGAGAAGCTTGAGGAAGGCTACGATCTGGTCTCCGGCTGGAAGTTCCCACGCCTGGACCCGTTGAGCAAGACCTTCCCCTCGCGTATTTTCAATGCCATGGTCAGCACGCTGACCGGAGTGCACCTCCACGACATTAACAATGGCTTTAAAGCCTATCGGCGTGAGGTTATCGAGGATAGCCACCTCAAGCTCTATGGGGAGTTCCATCGTTTTGTCCCGGTGATGGCCCAGTGGCGTGGTTACCGCGTGACGGAGATCAAGGTGCGCCACCATCCGCGCCAGTTTGGCTCCTCCAAGTTTGGTGCGCGGCGTTTCGCGCGCGGTATGATCGACCTGCTTAATGTGTTGTTCCTGACAACCTTCCTGCGTACGCCTCTGCGCTTCTTTGGCCCATTTGGCTTCTGGACCTTTGTGATCGGCCTCCTGATCGATGCCTGGGTGGTTGTACGCAGCCGCTTCATCGACAGCCAGCCGATTCACACGCAGCCAATGCTCTTTGTTGGTATTCTGTTGATGATCTTTGGCGTCCAGTTTGTCCTTGTAGGTCTGCAGAGCGAGATGATTCGTCACTATGCGTTCCAGCCGGGGGAGGAGTATAGTATTAAGCAGGAAATTGATATCCAATGAACAGAGCGGTCCTGAAACGGTGGGGGACGTTACTGGTACGCTTTCTGCTGCCGGTGCTGGTCCTGGTCTTCTTCGTGCTGCAGGTCAAAAATAACTGGAGCGCGCTGGCGACCCATGAATTCCGCTGGAATCCCTGGCTGCTGGGGCTGGCCTTCCTGGGCTTTATGCTGCAAGAGCTCTCCTTTGGCTTGATCTGGAAGAATGTCCTGGCGCGCCTGGGTTACCAGCTCCATCTGGGCGCCAGCCTGCGCATCTATCTGGCTTCCGAGTTCGTGCGCTATATCCCTGGCAACGTCTGGCACGTGCTCACGCGCATTCTCTGGGTCGGTAAGTACGGGGTGCCGCGTCCGATCGCGTTTGCCAGCATGGTGGTTGAACTGGTCACCAAGCTGGCGACCGGAGCTTTTGTTTTCGCCCTCAGCCTGCTCTTCTGGCAGGATGTGCGCGGTCTCAGTTCTTCGCAGGGTCTCTTCTTTCTGGGCTTCAGTCTCGCCGCGATTCTGGCGGTGCTCATCGGCCTGCATCCGCGTGTCCTGGGCTCCTTGCTCAATCTGGCGCTGCGCCTGCTGAAGCGCGACAGGGTGGTGCTCTCCTTGCGCTACCGCGATATTCTGCTGGTATCGCTGTTCTGGAGTCTCAGCTGGGTGATCTCCGGTCTGGCCTTCTATGTGCTGGTGCTGGCGCTCTGGCCGAGCACGCCGCTCACGGCCCTGCCGATCTGCGTTGGCATCTACGCCCTCGGCTGGGACATTGGATTCATCTCCTTTATTACTCCCAGTGGCCTTGGCTTTCGCGAGGGAGCGATCGCCTTACTCTTTAGTTTCGCCCTTCCGATTCTGCCCTCTGCCCTGGGCTATGTCATGGCGCTCCTCTCACGGCTGGTCTCGACGCTGGCCGAGCTCCTCTGTGTCAGTGTGGCCTATGTGAGTGGTCTGCGCCAGGTGCGGCAGATCCGCGCTGAGCAACAGCAGGCCAGTGAGAAGACTATGGAGAGTCTCTCGCGTCCCTCTGACCCGGAGAGCGGACCGCCGCTCAGGATCACGACCTCTGAGAGTGTCTCCATCGAGGGAGGAGTAATGGGTGACTAGCTCAACCTTGCGCAAGCGCCTTGCTGTCTGGTGGAATCGACTCTATCTCTATCCATCTCCGGAGCCGCTGCCCTGGACGCGCACGTTCTGGCTGGCAACGGCTCTTGTAGCTCTGGCAACTCTGCTCTTCAGCGCCTTTTTTATCTTCTATCTGACCTCCCGCCAGGACGCCTTCATGACCAATGCAGAGGATCTGGGGATCATGGATCAGGCCGTCTGGAGTACACTGCACGGGCAACTCCTCCATCAGACGATCTGTAACATCGTTGGTGATACCAATTGCTACAGTATCAATGGTATCAGTCGCTTCGCGATCCATTTTGAACCAATCCTGTTCCCGATCTCGTTGCTCTACATTCTCTGGCCGACGCCCAAGACGTTGCTGGTGCTCCAGACCCTGGTAGTAGCGACGGGAGCCTTTCCCGCCTTCTGGCTTGCTCGCCTACGCCTGCGCAATGAATGGATCGCAGTTGGCTTTGCCGTCCTCTATCTTCTGAATCCTCTGCAGAATCTGGCTCTTCTCAACGACTTCCATGCTGTCACCTTTACGGCCGCCCTGCTCCTCTTTCTGCTCTATTTTATGTATACCAGGCAGACAGTATGGGTGTTCGTCTTCGCAGTGCTCTCGATGGCCTGTAAGGAGGAGATCCCTGTCCTGGTGGCGCTGTATGCCCTCTGGTCGCTGGTCTTTCTGCGCTCCTGGCGTTCGAGCCTGGCCTTGCTGGCGCTGGCCTGTGGCTGGGTCGCCCTGGAATTCGCTGTGACGCGCCTCTATGGTGGTCCGTTGCTGGCCTCGCGCTATGCTCATCTGGGCAATGGTCCGCTGGACATCGCCAGGAATATACTCCTGCATCCCCTCACGATCATCCGTGAGGATCTACTCGAACACCAGCATTTTTTCTATCTGCGTCAGGTGCTCAGTCCGACAGGCTATCTTCCCTTGCTTGCTCCCTGGGTGCTGGTACTGGCGGTGCCCACTCTGGCCCTGAATCTGCTCAGCTCCAAGCCTGACATGTACAGCGGTCTCTATCACTATAACGCGGAGATGGTGCCGGTGCTCATCTTCGCGACGATTGAGGCCATGGTGCTGATCGTCTGGCTCTGCCAGTGGCTGCTGACACGCCTCGGACACCTGGTCAGCAAGAGCGTGTCTGCGGCCGCTACCGATGAGGTTGGTCTCGCCAGTGTGGAGCTGGCCGGACCTGGGCGCTCGGGGGCGCCACGCCGGTGGCCAGTACGCTATCTCTTGCAGTGCTCCCTGCTGGTTGTGCTGCTGGCCTATACGCTGGTGAATACCGTACGCGCCGATGATGCCCGGGCCACCATGCCCTTCTCAGACGCTTTCCAGTGGCCTGAGGTGACGTCTCATACACTCCTGGCTCAGCGTTTCATCGATCTCATTCCGCCTGGAGCTTCGGTCTCGGCTCAATCGTCGCTGGTACCGCACATCAGCCATCGTGAGCGTATTTATCTGTTCCCGTATGCCGATGAACAGGCTGATTACATCTTTCTGGATGTCACCAGCGATATGTATCCGCTCTATCTGAGCAGTTATACCAGCGAAGTCAAGAAGGTGCTCTTGAGCGGAGCGTATGGGATTATGGCCGCTCAGGATGGCTACCTGCTGCTCAAACGCGGACTGCCACCCCCCGCGATTGCTCCCTACTCGCCCGTGGCGTCGGGCCAGAATGCCCTCCCTGAGCTGCCGGCCGCGTTCTGCTCGTTCGAGCAGGTCAGTCCTGCTCAGGTGCAGCATCCACTGCGAGCAACGTTCAGCAACCCAGACGGCGGACAGCCTCTGGTCGATCTGGTTGGCTACAATCTCCCGCTGCCAGCTACGATTGATACGAGCACCTACATGCAGTTCAGCTTCTACTGGACGGCGCGAACGGCGCCACTGCCCGCTCTGAGCATCCTGGTGATACTCACTGATAGCCATGGGTACCGTCACCTCCTGACGAGCGAGTTTATCGGTTTCCCTCTCTGCCCTACGCCAACCTGGAAGGTCGGAGAGATCACCTATCTGAAGACCCTGTTCTTCAATGCGGCCGCCTCGCATATCGCACCCGGACTAGCCCATATTTCTGTAGCGCTTGTACCTCAGAGCTATGCAGGCAGTACAATGGGGGATGTGCAGGCCTGGCTTCCTGTCCAGGTAGATCATGCATCTGCGGCTGTCAAGGTCGTCTCGGATGCAAGAGCATTGCAATTAACTGCTGTTATTGTTCGCTAACACCATTGAGAGGCGCAGCTGAGTGCGCGTAGAAAGGGGTTGTGGCATGGGAGTTTTTCTTGGTCAACTACCGCCGGCCGTGCTGGCCCGCCTGAAGGCAGAGCTGGCGGAGACCTTGATTGCTAACTTCTGCTACCCACGATTTTACGATTATCGTAGCGAATCATTACGCATGCGCCCTGTAGATCGCACCAGGCGCCAGGAGGTCTGGCTGTATTTAAGTTCCGTCGATTTCACCGCCTGGGGGCGTGTGGATATCATGTCGCCGGAGCTGCAGACCTATATTGAGCGCCTCTTCATCCACTTTGTCCAGCGCAATCGCGCCTTCTTTGGCAATCAGGGACGCAAGCGCATGGCTGATGTGCGCATGCTGATCACCTCCTCGGCGACCACTGTGGCTGAGGAGCTACGCGCTCATCTGACGAACCAGAACTCAAAGCGCTCGACCTTTGGCAGTCCGCGCCCGGTTCCCTCCTGGGCCACCACTCATGCGACTCCTCTACCAGAGCTGACCTGGGAGCAGATCGGCCAGGCCACCTTGCTGTTGCAGCAGCAACTGGAGGAGGTGCGTGGCGAGGCCGGGACCCACGATGGTCGCTCGGCGGCAGGCAGACAGCCAGCAGCGCTGCCCTCAGTAGCCCCGCAGGCCCCGGTCTCGGGACGCCTGCCCCTCTCTTCCGAGGAGCGCGCGCCGGTATCGCCGCACGGCAGACGTCCAGGCCCAGCTCGCTCCTCTTCTACCACGGCGGCAGCCTCCATGCCCACGACACCGGTCGGGCGTCCCTCCGGCAAACTCTCCGATACCAGCCCGCCGCATGCTCGAACTCTGCCCCCAGAGCAGGTAGTCTCTTCGACTCCGCCGCTGCCTGTCCAGCCGCGCCCTCCCGCTGCAGCTCAGGCTGGCGCGCGCAGTCCCGCAGCCGCTCCACCTGATGGCGCGCTCATGGCCAGCAACGAGGATATTACGATCTTTGAGGAGATGCGTCACCAGCTTGTGGTCTGGCTGCGTATCGAGGCCGTTCGCCTGGGCCTGGATATCTCCGGCCAGAGCCCCTCTCAGTTGATCGAATTGCTGCGCCGCCAGGAGTCCTATGAGCAGACTCGCCTGCAGGTCGTCTCCAGCCTGCTGAACCTCATCGCTCAGGTGCTCAAAAATGGGAAGGCGAGCCTGATGGACTACAAACAGGGCCTAATGTTCTATTTAATGCATACTCGCCAGCTCCGCTCATAATACGATCGTCTTCCCTCTCCCTGAAGGCGCCAATCTCGCCTTCAGGGACCCTTCCTCACGCCGCGAAACATTTTTATCATATGCGTCTTTTATAACAGAGTTCATAAATATCCTTGTTCTCCTAAAAGCAAGATTTCCCATAAAAATTTCGTTTAAAATCTTCCCAGAGGCGAAGTTTCTGCCTGATACACCTTCCAGCCCCCCTGTGGCTATGGTATAACACGTATAGAAATTCATCAATTTTTATGGCTAAGAAATACATATTCCCTTACTACTAAGCCCGTAGTTCAGGCTTCCCCTAACATGGAAGCTGGTGGCTCGTGTTAGGAGGGGTAAGAAGAGGGAGTGTTATGCGTAATGGCAAAAGGTCGTGAGAATATCGCCGAGAGCCTGCTGCCGGTGCTGGAGTTCTTCCGGGCTCGGCAGCAGACCGGGCTGTTGAGCATAGAGCGGGTTTACAATGGGATGCTGGAGGAGGGAGAGATCTACTTGCGGGCCGGTCGTCCGATCTATGCTGCGACCGGGCAGATCTCGGGTCAGGATGCGCTGAACAGGCTGTTGAACTGGCATCAGATCAGGTTCGCCTTTCTGCCCAACGCGCCCTATCCTCCCGCGCCCGCCAATCCCTATACCAGCATGCCACGTGTGACGCCGCTCCTGCCTGGAGTATCTCAGACAAATGGAGAGCTACCGATGGCAACCGATAGAGTGAACGACGATGCTGCAGGCTACATAGGGATCTCGCCGGCCGAGACGATCTACAAGCCGGGTCTTGAGTGGCTGATCCCCCAGCGCCTCAGCGGTGACCTGCGCGTCCTGGAGATGCTCACCCGGCGCCAGCGGTCTGTGTATTTGCTGGTCGATGGGAAGCGCACCATTGCCGATCTGGCTCGTTGCACAGGGAAGACGGTCCAGGAGATCGAGCGCGTCCTGGTCGAGTTACAGGAGCAGGGACTGCTCACGATCTGATCGCTGCGGTGGGCGCCCGCTGCTCACGCTGCAGTGGTGATTGTTGGCAACAGCTCCGAGAGCTGCTGCAGCCAGTTGTTACCCAGCAGACGACGCGGAATACGAATGACGCCCTGCTGGACTCTGGCCTCGTTGCGAAAGCGGTGGTAGAGCGCAACGCGATTGGGAATCACCGAACGTTTGACCGTCACAACCAGTTCATTGTTCTTGAGCGAGATCGTTTCGATCCCCTGATGGGCTGCTTCGACCTTGAGGCGGATCAGTGTCAGGAGATTCTGCACAGGTGTGGGTGGTGCACCGAAGCGAT
This sequence comes from Ktedonobacteraceae bacterium, assembly GCA_042408965.1. Taxonomy (GTDB): domain Bacteria; phylum Chloroflexota; class Ktedonobacteria; order Ktedonobacterales; family Ktedonobacteraceae; genus Thermogemmatispora. The sequence goes on along the minus strand of JBHOQN010000172.1, from coordinate 61,948 downwards.
CGGTCAGTTCAGCCGCCATGGTCTCCACCTGTTCGAGCGTACTCAGGTTGGCCAGGCGTTGGTAGAAGTTGACCTTGAGGGTGCGATCGCCGATATAATCGTCGGGCAGGTAGGCGTCCAGCGGCAGGTCGAGCGTGACACCGGGAACCCCCAGCTCTTCTTTCTTCCCCTGCAGTTCCTGCACTGCTTCTGCGAGCAGCTTACAGTAGAGGTCGAAGCCGACCGAGTTCATGAACCCCGATTGTTCAGCCCCCAGCAGGTTGCCTGCGCCGCGCAGCTCCAGGTCCTTCATGGCGATGCGGAAACCAGCGCCCAGTTCCGTGGCCTCAAAAATGGCGCGCAGGCGCTTCTCCTGCAGAGGTGTGAGCCTGGCATCCTTGTTATAGAGAAAGTAGGCGTAGGCCTGCTGAGCTGAGCGCCCGACGCGCCCGCGCAGTTGGTAGAGCTGTGCCAGGCCGAAGTGCGCAGCATTGTTGACAATGATCGTGTTAGCGTTGGGGATATCCAGCCCATTCTCGATGATCGTCGTGGTGATGAGGACGTCATACTCGCCATGGGCGAAGCCCAGCATGATCCGCTCCAGTTGCTCTTCGGCCATCTGCCCATGGGCCACGGCGATGCGAGCCTCCGGAATCAGGCGCTGGAGTTTCTGGGCCAGGACCTGAATTCCCAGCACACGATTATGTACGAAGAAGACCTGCCCGCCGCGATCGATCTCGCGCAGAATCACCTCGCGAATGAGTCCCTCATCGTACTCGCGAATGGCCGTGCGGATTGGCAGGCGCTCGTGAGGGGGCGTCTCGATCACGCTCATATCGCGCAGGTTGACCAGCGCCATGTGCAGGGTCCGTGGAATCGGTGTGGCTGTCATCGTGAGCACATCGACCTCGGTGCGCAGTTGCTTGAGGCGCTCTTTATGCATCACTCCGAAACGCTGCTCTTCGTCGATGATCAGCAATCCGAGCTGGAAGAAGACCACGTCTTTCTGCAGCAGGCGATGGGTGCCAATGATGATGTCGACCTTTCCCAGCGCCAGATCTTCGAGAACCTGTTTCTGCTCTTTCTCTGAGCGGAAGCGGCTCAGCAGTTCGACACGCACGGGATAGGGCCTCAGGCGCTCTTTAAAGGTGTTGTAGTGCTGCAGTGCGAGCACCGTTGTAGGGACCAGCACAGCGACCTGACGCTGGTCGAGAACGGCTTTGAAGGCCGCGCGCAGAGCCACCTCGGTTTTGCCATAGCCCACGTCGCCGCAGACCAGGCGATCCATCGGCCGAGGACGCTCCATATCTTCCTTGACCTCCTCGATAGCGCGCGCCTGATCGGGCGTCTCCTCGTAGGGGAAAGCGTCTTCCAGCTCCTGAAGCCAGGGCTGTTCGGAATCGGGTGGAAAGGCGTGGCCTTCGGCGGTCTCGCGCTCGCTATAGAGGCGCAGTAGCTCTCGTGCGACATCCTGCACACTCTCCTTGACCCGCGCTTTTGCGCGGGTCCATTCGGTCGTGCCCAGCTTGCTGAGGGCGGGTACAGCATCGCCCATGCCGATATAGCGGGTCACGCGATCAAGCTGGTCAGTGGGGATGTAGAGCTTATCGTTGCCGGCGTAGCGGATGAGCAGATATTCGCGCTCCACGCCTGTCAGATTCATTCGGACCAGGCCCTCGAAGCGCCCAATGCCGTGCTCCTGGTGCACCACGTAGTCGCCTGGGTTCAGCTCTGCCAGGAACGAGGCAGGAGTGACCAGCTTGCGGCGCGGCGCCGGACGGCGTTTGGACCAGCCAAAAATCTCGGTATCGGTGTAGACGTGCAGGGCCAGAGCTGGGGAGTGCCAGCCCTCTGGCAGGTGACCCTGAATCAACGTCAGCGTGCCAGCCTCCGGTGGCTCCTTGATGCTGCTGCCCGGGCTGACATGGAGAGCGCTCTCCTGGGATGGCTCGTCCGCGAGCACCTCTGCCAGCCGGCGCGCCTGTGCGGTCACGATCACGACCCGCTCACGGCTGGCGAGCGCTTTGTGGCAGTCCTGGGCGAAGGCCCGAACGCGCCCGCCATAGGAGTTGGCACTGCTGCAGGCTGGAAGCAGGGGCTCGTGGCCCTGGGAGCCTGTCGCTCTCTCACTGTCGCCTGCTGCTGAAAGCAGCCCCGTGAAGTGCACCTGGCGGCGCTGCTGGAGGCGTGTATCCAGTTGCTCCCAGGTGAAATGGGCGCTGCGCAGGTGCGCCGGGTTCTCGCGCTCGGCCTCCAGCCGCTCCTTGATCTCCTGGGCCTGAGCATCCAGCTCGCGAATCCGATTCTGGATATGCTCAGGGTCGTCGAGAACGACCAGGGCACTGGTCGGTAGATAATCCAGCAGCGTCACCGAGTCATGCAGATAGGGTAGATAGAAGTCGATGTCTTCAAAGGAGCGTCCTTTACGCAGCAGCTCCAGATCGTGTTGCCAGCGCTCTTCGGCGTTGCGATGCAGGAGCTTGCTGTCGAGCCGTTCCAGCTCACGGGCGGCCTGGGGTCCACGTGCTGGCAGGGCCTCGCGCGCCGGACCGATGAGGCAACTGGCGATGGGATTGAGCGAGCGCTGTGTTTCCTGATCAAAGCTGCGCAGAGACTCAACCTCGTCTCCGAAGAACTCTATGCGCACCGGACGCGGCAGCGTTGGCGGGAAGAGATCGACAATGCCTCCGCGATGGCTGAACTGTCCAGGCTCTTCGACTTCGGCGACCGGCTCGTAGCCCAGGTTGTAGAGGTGTTCGAGCAGCAGGGGAAGATCAAGTTCCTCGCCTGGTTGCAGTTCGTAGAGTGTCCGTGCCAGTTCGTGCGCGGGCATGATCGGCTGCGTCAGCGCACGTGCGGCGCAGACGACCAGCAGGCGTGACTCGCGCTGCGCCAGGCGAATCAGCGCGTGCATGCGTTTCTGCATGGTCTCAGCGTCGCTGAGCAGGCGCTCGTAAGGAAGTGCATTGCGTGCAGGCAGGTAGAGAACCGTTTCACCCTCGCTGAGAAAGGTCTGCAGGCTTTCGGCCATCTGCCTGGCCTCGCTCTCGCCTTCCAGAACCACCAGTGTCGGCTGCTCGAAGGTCGTCGCCAGGGCGGCGATGACGAACGGGCGAGCTGGCTCGGTGATGGCATCGATCGTTGCGGGCCCTTCGGCTGCGTGGAGCCGACGGATCAGACGCTTGAACTCGGGTCGTTGTGTGAGTAATGCCAGTAATCCGTTGAGTGTCAATCTTGCCTCACAAGACGCATAGGTTTGCTGCGAACAGCCTGGTCAGTGAAGTCGCTCTCGTTCTGGATGCAGTGTGGAAGGCCCTGCCACTTTATCCGCGTGTAGTGTAGCATAGCTGCTGACTGCTGTCGAGAGCGTGCCGGCGCCTGCTGACGTTCTGGCTGTCTCTGCTTGTCGGCCCTGCTCTGCCTCGCAGTGCGCGCTCTGGCGGCATGGGCGAAGGCTGCTGGACAGGACCTGCTGACTGCCAGAAGGGCCGCCGATCCGGGTGAGAGACCATGAGGGATGTAGAGCCTCTCTTTCTTATAGTTTATTATAGCACAGCGAGGCCTGAACCGCCAGCACCAGGACGGTCTCTGCTGGAGGGAGCGCGCTGTCGCTGATGGATGCTTACGGCTGCCGGCGTGAGCGCACACGGGCGTAAGCGCGTCCGATCGCAGCCCGGAGTCGCTGTCCCGACTCCACGAGCGCCGCGTCGGTGTCTCGTCCGAAGCCGCCTGAGATGGGGAGGCCGCCGATCTCCAGAATAGCTGGGCCTGTGAAACCACGAGCGAGTAACTCCTCACAGTAGTGCTCAATGTCCAGGTTCCCCAGGCCCAGCGGCAGATGAAAATTGACCTCTGGCAGTGGCGTGTCAGAGACATGCAGAAGCGACATGCGCTGAGTCAGCGCCAGGAAGCCTTCCAGCTGTTCCGGCAGCGTGTGATTCATGTCCCAGACAAAACCCAGTGTGGGAATCTGCTCCAGGAGCCAGGCACAGCGTTCGGGCGTCGTGAAGATGCCACCGGCGGGCGGGTTGTGCTCGATGCCGAGCTGAAAATGGCGCGACTGCTCGGCAGCCAGGGCTACCGCGGCGCGCAGGTCCGCCACCACGGTTTCTTCGAGGGCGCGGCAGTCTTCGGCCTCACGCAGGGGGGTGCTGAGGTGAAAATGCACCCGCGAGCAGGCGAGGCTGTTGATGGCCGGCAGGTTGGCACGCAGCACCTCGGTGAGAGTAGCGCCCGCGGTGGTTCGACCCTGGCGCTCGAGCGCCAGCGTGATCTCCAGGGCGCAACTGATCTGGGCCTCCTGGAGAGCGCTGGCGAGCGTGGCCAGATCGTCACCGAGAGCGCTGGCATTCAGCCCGCCGGGTGTAGCGCGAAATTGTAGCCACTGGAAGCCATGCGCCTGGGCGAAGGCGATTTCCTCGCGAGCTGGACGCCAGTGATGCGGGAAGAGCCGTGCATTCAGACCGATCTGAATCGGCAGACGGCTGGCCTGCTGACGCAGACGGCGCTCTGCCGCGCGCCGTTGCGCCTCCGGATCGGCATTGACAATGTTCATCGCAGCCTCCAGGCCCCGGCTGAGCACCAGTTCGAGTGCATTGACGGCCTGCTCCTCAGCGGTGTCCAACTGGATGCGCTCGTCGCCCGCCGGCGTTCCCAGCACATAATCGACGACTGCCATCCGCTGGTTGGCAGGACGGCCGATCCCCACGCGCAGGCGGGGAAACTGGTCGCTGTGCAGGTGGCGCATGATATTTTCCAGCCCATTATGCCCGGCTGTGCTGCCCCTGGCGCGCAGGCGCAGACGTCCCACTGGCAGGTCAAGATCGTCACAGACAACGAGGATATCTTGCGGGGTGAGCCGGTACCAGCGAGCCAGCTCTCCGACTGCCTCTCCGCTGAGGTTCATGAAGGTGAGAGGCTTCACGAGAATCACTTTTTCTTGTCCAGACAGACCGCTTGCCAGAAGAGCGCGACTGCGTCGCTCGTTCCACTCCCACCCGTGTTTCTGTGCTAGCTTTTCAACAACACGAAATCCAACGTTATGCCGTGTCTGTGTATATTGTGGGCCGGGATTGCCCAATCCAACAATCAGCTTCATTGATAGCGTCTATCTATCCCCCTGGGAGCCAGGAGCTGGCGATGCGGCTTGAGTTAGCGACCATAGGCCAGGCGCAGTGCCAGATAATGGGGAAGGCCCGCGCCGATGATTTTCTCCTGTGTCTTTTTGATATCATAGCTCACGCGATAGAACTCGAACCCGCTCTCGGTATCGTAGATCATGAACGCGGCGCGCGGATCACCATCGCGCGGCTGGCCGACGCCGCCAGGGTTAATGATGGCCCGATAGCCCTCCGGCAGACTCCAGCGTCCCTCAGGGGGGGTCAGCATTTCATTGGTCACTTTGATCATGCTCTGACTCAGCCCCAGGAGTGCCAGCAGCTCTTCGATTTCGCTATTGAGCCGGTCTTCTGCGTTGAGAATCTCCTCCTCCGAAGTGCGAGCCTCAATCTCTTCCAGGGCGGCCACGATGTCGGCATATTTGTCGTCGATCGCCCGGGAGGTCTCGTCCTCCTCGGCGGTGGTATCTGCTGGCGGGGCAGGCACCTCGCCGGAGGAATCGTCCGCCTCCCCGGCAGTCCCCTTCTCCTGCTCTACCTCAGACTCAGGTCTGCCTTCAGGCATAGTGGCCTCCATAGCCTGCTCGGATCTGCTGGCTATCGCCGCCTCCTCATCGGCTACCTGCTCTCGGCGCTCGCTGGCTGGAGAGACAAAGAGGGCCCTGGCCTCCTCGGCGCTGGCCGCCTCCTGGGCGGCAGCGGCATGCAGCGGTTGCTGAAAGATCACAGGGATATGCGTATGGCCGACGAAGCAGTAGCGGCTGCTGAAGTACTGAAAGCTGCGCTCGGCCAGCACTTCTGAGGTCAGGTACTCCCAGAGCGGGCCATAGGGACTGCCATGCACAAGCGTTACGTCGCCGATATCCAGGCGTTCTGGAAGATGAGCCAGAAACTCGCGGTGCTCTTCCGTCAGCTGGCTGGCCGTCCACTCTGCCGAGATGCGCGCTGCTGCGCTGAACTCGTCAAGGTCGATTTTGTTCACCGCGGCCCAGTCGTGGTTGCCTGCAATAATGACGTCGGTCCGTTCGCGCAGCCTGGAGATACAGGCATTGGGATCTGGGCCGTAGCCGACCAGATCTCCCAGAAACCAGATTTGATCGATGGGTTTCTCTTTAGCAATCTCGTCGATCTTGGCAAGCACTGCTTCGAGTGCTTCCAGATTAGCGTGTATATCGCTGAATACGGCGTAACGCATTGCTGTCCTTTATTCCAAGGGTTTTTGCAAGCATGATCAAGTAGTGAAGCTTATTCTATCATGTTTACTTCCGTGTGACCAGTACCATTGCACGGAGTGCGTTGTGGAGGTCTGCAGATTCGTCCGCCCGCGAAGCCTGCCTGCTCCTCAGATCGTCGGAGGAGAGGCTGGTCCTGGCGACAGCAGTGGCAGACTGAAGCCCCAGTTGAGCAGCAGGGTTGCGTCCTTGAAACGCTGTTGGGGACTCGATGCGTCCAGCAACGCCCCGATGAGATGGTGCCCGTTGCGCGTGGCCGAGAAGACCAGGCAGTAGCCCGCCGCACCTGTAAAACCTGTTTTTATACCCGTTGCGCCTTTGTAGGAGGTAAGCAGCAGGTTGGTGTTCTCCCACGTATGGGCGGCATGGGTCGTGGTGGCTGGCACGCTGTAGCGCGAGGTGCCTACGATCTGCGCGAAGAGGGGGATGCTCATGGCGTAGCGCGCCAGGCGCACCAGATCAAAGGCGGTGGTGTAGTGATCGGCGGCTGGCAGCCCGTCGGGGTTAACGTAATGGGTCTGGAAGAGCCGCAGGCGCAGCGCGAAACGGTTCATCAGGTGCGCAAAGTTCTCTGGTGATCCCGCCAGGGCATCGGCGATGGCAATAGCGGCGTCATCGCCCGAAGGCAGCATCAAGGCATAGAGGAGGTCGTGCAGTGAGAGCTGCTCACCGACCTGCAGGCCGGCGTTGCTGCCGTCGTTAGTGGTCACGTCGTTGATGGCGTCCTGGTGGACGGTCACCAGTTGATTGAGGTCGGCCGTCTGAATGGCGATCAGAGCTGTCATGATTTTAGTCGTGCTGGCCATCGGCCGCGGGGTCTCGCCATGCAGATCGACCAGGATGCGGCCGCTGTCGGCGTCGATGAGCATGGCCTCGGCGGCGCTGATGGAGGGAGGCGTGCCTCTTGGGGTCAGGATGGGAGTGAGGGTTGGTTGTGGGACAGGCGTTGCCAGTGCCGTCGTGGGTGAGGGCCTGACGGCGCCTCTCCCTAGCAGGCTGCTCCCCAGGGGAGTGAAAGCCAGGACCGGAGCGGCAATTGCAATACAGGCTGCCAGCGCCAGCAGGATGATAGCAAGAACCGTGCGCCTCATCGATATCATCAGAACACAGGGGCCCGAAGCAACCACCCCTGGTTCGATCCTTTCCTCGAGATGGTGGAATAGGGTCACGCAGGACAGCCGGAGCAGGCGCTCTGGCGGGCCGGGCTCATCTGCAGCCCGCCAGAGGCTTCCAACCGACTGCGCCGCGGCCTAGAGATCTGGCCAGCGTCTGTGATAGTCTGTGACGCGCTGGAACGCATCGGCGACGCGCAGGATCTTTGCCTCCTCAAAGGCGTTGCCCAGCAATTGCAGCCCGACCGGGAGGCCGTCACTGAAACCGGCAGGCAGAGAAAGACCGCAGATGCCTGCCAGGTTTGCCGGGATGGTAAAGACATCGTTCAGGTACATCTGATAGGGATCAGAGACCTTTTCGCCTAGCTTAAAGGCGACTGTAGGCGACACCGGGCTGGCCAGCACATCGCACTGCTCGAAGGCCTGCTCGAACTCCTGTGCGATCAAGGCCCGCACCTTTTGTGCTTGCTTGTAGTAGGCATCGTAGTAGCCGGCCGAGAGGGCATAGGTCCCAAGCATGATGCGCCGTTTCACCTCTGATCCGAAGCCATACTGGCGTGTTTTATCCAGCGCTTCCCACATATCGGCAGTATCGCGATAGGAGTAGCCATACTTCACACCGTCGTAGCGAGCCAGGTTCGCGCTGGCCTCGGCCGGTGCGATAATGTAGTAGGCGGCGATTCCGTAGCGGGTGTGGGGGAGGGACACCTCCTGAATCTCGGCACCCAGCTCACGCAACCTGTCAATGGCTTCGCGGACGACCCGCGCGACCCCGGGATCGATCCCCGCGCCCTCCCAGTATTCCTGCGGCACACCGATGCGCAGCCCGCGAATATCACCGTTGAGCGCTGCCCCGTAGTCGGGCACAGCGATAGGTGAGCAGGTGGAATCGCGCGGATCGGGCCCAGCGATTGCCTGCAGGAGCAGGGCTGCATCGCGCACGGTGCGTGCGAAGGGCCCGATCTGGTCCAGCGATGAGGCGAAGGCCACCAGGCCAAAGCGCGAGACGCGACCATAGGTTGGTTTGAGACCCACCACACTGCAGAGTCCCGCAGGCTGTCGGATCGAGCCGCCGGTATCGCTGCCCAGTGCGCCGGGAGCCATGCCCGCAGCGACCGCGGCAGCCGAGCCGCCGCTGCTCCCGCCGGGTGTGCGCTCGAGGTCCCAGGGATTGTGCGTCGGGAAAAAGGCTGAGTGTTCGGTCGAGGAGCCCATCGCAAACTCATCCATATTGGTCTTGCCCAGCATGACCGCTCCCTGCGCATTCAGACGCTCCATCACCGTCGCGTCGAACGGTGGCCGGAAGTGCTCCAGCATGCGCGAGCCGCAGGTGGTGGTGACACCCTGCGTGCAGATCACATCCTTGATGGCCAGGGGAATGCCTGTCAGAGCCGACACCTGCTCGCCGCGGGCCAGGCGGCGATCGGCCTCGCGCGCCTGCTGCAGGGCCAGCTCCTCCGTCACCAGCGTAAAAGCCCGCACGCGCCCGTCGATGGCGCGGATACGCTCCAGGAATGCCTCGGTCAGCTCGACGGAGGAGATGGCACGCTGCCGGAGCAACTCGGCCGCTTCACTGATCGTCAATTCGTACAGCGCTGTCATAGACTACGACTCCTCCAGCACAGCGTTGACCTTCAAACAATTCTCCTCCTGGTCGGGGGCGTTGGCCAGCAGTACCTCCGGAGGATACGACGGCTGTGGCTCGTCCTCGCGCATCACGTTACTCAGCCGCGACGCATGCGCCAGCGGCGAGATGCCGCTCACGTCCGCCTCCCGCAAAATGGCGATGTTCTCTAAAATGACCGAGAGTTGCTCTCTGAACAGTTCGACTTCAGCATCGCTCAGACCGAGCCGTGCTAGGCGAGCGATATGTGTGACAGTTTCTCGATCGATCATTGCCCGCGCTTCCTTCTCACTCTATAGTCAGATGTTAGCTTCATCACCAGCGAATATGAAAACCACTGACGTGCTCGCCAGGCTGTCGCCATTCAGCGTGCACTGTACGCACCTCTGCGGCGGCAGGCCCACGCCACAGCAAGGCATAGAGGTGTTCAAGCGCGCTGCGCGATCCCTGGGCCAGCACCTCAACGCTGCCATCGTGCAGGTTACGCACATAGCCGCGCAGGCCCAGGGACGCTGCTCGCTGCACGACGAATTGACGAAAGCCGACTCCCTGGACCCGCCCTGTGATCCGGGCATAGAGCTCCTGCGTCTCGTTGCTCTGCTGCATAGCCTCCATAATAGCATAGTTGTCCCGGTGAGCATAGTCCCTTTGCACCTCCCTGACCCTGATAGGGGAGACGCTCGTTGCTCGTGTGGCGCGACGGGCGCGGCGCATCTTCAGCTAAAATTCAGCAACATTTGCTAGACTGCTCTCAGGATGCAATCAGATGCTAAGTGCTGACGTTATTACAGGAGGGCTGGAGGCAACGAAACCCTGCTCGTAGCGCAGGCGCCACTCGCGTTGTTCATGTTGCTACTGGCTATGCGAGAGTATCTACGGAAGAGCGCTTTCTGTGTGGTAAACTATGGAAGCAAGTTTGAGTGTCGAGGTGTTGGCCTCCGCATTCCTATCGGAGAGTAGAGCATGCAGTCAGTACAGGATCTTGCTGCCGCTGTACAACGGGTCATTAAGAATGTCGAGAGTGTCATTGTCGGGAAGGCTGAGGCAGTGACCTTCAGCCTGATCGCCGTCATCTGCCGTGGTCATGTTCTCATTGAGGATGTGCCCGGTGTTGGCAAAACCGTGCTCACCAAGTCCATTGCACGCTCGATCGGGTGTTCGTTCAAGCGCATCCAGTTTACGCCCGATCTGCTGCCCAGCGATGTGACCGGTGTCTCGATCTACAATCAGAAAACGGGCAATTTTGAGTTTCGCCCGGGGCCGATCATGGCCCAGATCGTACTGGCAGACGAGATCAACCGCGCCACTCCGAAAACGCAGTCGGCTCTGCTGGAGGCGATGGAGGAGTCTCAGATCACCGTCGATGGACTGACTTACACGCTGCCAGAACCCTTCATGGTGATGGCGACACAGAATCCCATCGAGTATGAGGGCACCTTTCCTCTGCCGGAAGCGCAGCTTGATCGCTTCATGATGAATATCAGCCTGGGCTATCCCGCGCCCGGCGATGAGATCAACATTTTGAATAGCCATCAGTTGCATCATCCCCTGGATGATCTGCAGCAGATTATGACAGCCAGTGAACTGCTCGAGATCCAGAGGCAGGTGCGTACCATTCACGTTGAACAGTCTATCCGCGAGTATATTGTGGCGATCGCCAATGCAACACGCACACACAACAATATCTATCTCGGCGCCAGTCCGCGCGGCTCGTTGGCTCTCTTCCGCGCGGCTCAGGCTCTGGCGGCCATTCGCGGACGAAGCTATGTCATTCCTGATGACGTGAAGCTGCTGGTCAAGCCCACCCTGGCTCATCGTCTCATCGTGACGCCTGCGGCCCGTGTCCGCTCGATTAGCTCGACGGCTATCCTGGATGAGATTCTGCAGTCCCTGCCCGTACCGGGGGCCTGGGTGGGAGGCGGAAAGGCGCGCTGACCTATGCGGAGCTGGCAGACCCTGTTTCTGGTGCTTCTCATTCTTCTCCTGGGCTTCTTTGCGCTGAGTAGCGGTTGGAAGGCCCTCTATATCGTGACCTATGTGCTGCTGACCATCTTTTTGCTCTCGCTCGCCTGGGCCTCTTACAGCCTGCGTGGCTTGATCTTTCATCGGGCCGCGCCATTTGGACGTGTCCAGGTGGGGGAGACCTTCGATGAGCGTCTGATGCTCGACAATGTCAGTGTGCTGCCCAAGCTATGGGTGCAGGTGGTCGATGGCTCAACGCTGCCTGGTCATCGGGCGGGCTATGTGGCGAGCATGGGGGGGCGCAAGCGAGCCCTCTGGCGCGCGCGCACCGTCTGCCGCCAGCGGGGACGTTTTCAGTTGGGACCCGTCATCGCCAGCAGCGGCGATCCCTTCGGCCTCTTCCGCCGCTATAGCCTCCTCTCGCCGGCCTATGAGCTCCTGGTCCTTCCGCGTGTGCTGCCGCTGAGCGGCTTCGCATTTTTCACGGGGGGGCTGCCTGGCAAGGGTCGCAGCGCCCGCTGCGCCTTGCATACCACGACGAACGCCACCACGATCCGCGAGTACGTCAGTGGCGATTCGCTCAGCCGCATTCACTGGCCATCGACGGCCCATTATACTAAGTTGATGGTGAAGGAGTTCGATCTCGATCCAGCTATGGATATCTGGATCGTTCTCGATCTTCACCAGGAGGTGCAGGCGGGCGAAGGAGAGCTATCGACCGAAGAGTATGGAGTGACGATCGCCGCCTCGCTCGCGGTGTACCTGCTGCATCAGGACCTCTCGCTTGGCTTTATTGTGAACGGCGAGCGCCGCGAGTTTCTCTCACTGGATCGTGGTGATCGCCAGATTGAGCGCATTCTGGAGCTGCTAGCTGTGGTCAGGGCTGGCCCGGGACCGGATCTGAAAGAGGCCCTGGCTCTGGACGCGCTGCACTTCGGCAGAAACACGGCCGCGATTGTGATCACTCCCTCGACCTCGCGCGACTGGCACGAGGGGGTGAAGCATCTCCAGCGCCGGGGTGTGCAGGTAGCGGTCATCGGACTCGATGCGGCCTCATTTGAGGGCCGGCCCGCAGATGAAGATACGCTTGCTCTGCTGGAAGGCGCCGGAATCCCTGTGCTGCGCATCAAGTGCGGCGACGCGCTGACAGAAGTGCTTGAGCGCGGCCCGGCAACGCGCTATATGCAATGGAGGTCATGATTATGGGCCAGGCGACCGTTGATCAACTGTCACACCTTGTCTCGGGACCGGAGCGCAACGGTCGGGCTCCCCAGAAGAAACAGTCTGTGCGTCGGCCCTCTCTCAAAGACTATCTGCATCCCGATGATGGCTACTTCTCGCTCTGTCTGGTCATTACCATTGTCTACAGCACCATCTGGTCCGTCCAGGCGGCCGGCTGGGTTGAGCACCTTGAGGTACTGACGCTTACCACCGCGCTCGGTCTCCTCTGCGGTCTGATCGCCGCGCGCCAGCCCTATCTGCCGCGTCTGCTGACCCATCTGCTAGCCGGAGGGCTGGGCCTGCTGGTGGCCATCTGGCAGACCTCCAGCGCTGATTTTAACGGCAATGTACCACTCCTGATAAACGCCCTGCGTGCCTGGGTGGGCGTCGCCCTCAATGGTGGCACCAGTGGCGATGATTCGATCTTCCTCCTGCTGATCACAGCCCTGGGTTTTCTGCTGGCCTACTCCAGCATCTGGCTGGTCTCTCGCACACGCAGCCCGCTCATCATGATCCTGCTGAATGGGGTGGTGCTGCTCATCAACCTCAGCAATGAGCCGATCGGTTACCTGGTCTTTCTCTTTGTCTTTCTCTTCGCCTCCATGCTGCTCCTGCTACGTTTTTCGCTCCTCGAAGCGATGCGGCGCTGGAAGCGTCTCGGTCTGCGCTGTGCGGACGATCTGAGCTGGGATTTCATGCAGGCTGGTTTGCTGGTCTCCCTGGCCATTCTGATCGTGGCCAGCCTCCTGCCGGGTGACTATACCAATGCCTATGCCGCGCAGATCTGGAGTGCCGATGCGAACCCCTGGGTGCAGGTCCAGAATCTCTGGAATCGCCTGATTGCCGTTGACGGGGGCAGCATTCCCTCCAATCACGGCAACTTTACCAGCTCCCTGACCCTGGGGGGCAATCCACATCTCAATGATGATGTTGTCTTTCGGGTGACTAGCAGCGAGGGTGGCCAGTACATCGCCTCCCTGACCTACGACGTCTATGATGGGCATGGCTGGTCCAGCAGCCCGACCTATAACATTCCTATCGATAAAGGGCAGCAGATACCGGCTGAGGCGTCGCTGGTTCACGTGGTGACGCTACATGTCACCGTGCAGAATCCACCAGGCGAGCAGCAACCCTATCTCTTCGGTCCCTGGCAGATTGGCAGTGTGGATCAGCCAGCCGTTGTGGAGGTCGATAAGGTATCTGGCAACATCGTCGCGGTGATGAGCAAAGGCGGCCGTCTGGCGGCGGGTGAACACTACACGGTGCAGTCCTACAGCTCCTCGGCTGACGTCAAAACGCTGGAGTCGGTGCCCATGCCGAGCACTGCTCCGCAGTTGCCGCCCAACTTCCAGGGCACTCCTCCACTCACCTACTATGATCCATCTATCCTGCAGACCTATCTGCAACTGCCACAGCACCTTGATCCCAATATTCGCCTCCTGGCGCAGCAGATCACTGCTGATGCCCATACCATGTATGACAAAGCCCAGGCCCTGGAGCAGTACTTCCGCAGCTATACCTATTCGGTCGATGTCCATCTGCCGCCCGGCGATGAACCGGTCTCCTGGCTGCTCTTCCGCAGCGGGCATCGGGCTTTCTGCAACTACTTTGCGACGGCGATGGCCATTATGGCGCGCATGCTAGGCATTCCGGCGCGCGTCGTCACAGGCTATGCGCCTGGTGAGTACGATGCGACGACGCGCCAGTGGGTCGTGCGTGGCACCCAGGCTCATGCCTGGACCCAGATCTACTTTGCTGGCTATGGCTGGATCAATTTTGAACCCTCTCCCGGTTTCCCCGCTTTTTCACGTCCCCTGCCGAATCAATTCAACAGCACGACCTCCAACACGCTGCCTGGCAGCACCGGGAGCCTGAACAGCGCCGATGCCAGCCGTGGGCGTCGTCTGCCTGCGCCTGATGAAGGCAATACGGGAACAGATACGGGGAGTCAGCAGACAGGACCGAGCTGGCAGCAGTCCCTGAGTTATACGCTTGTGAGCCTGGGTCTGCTGGGAGCTTGTCTGGTGCTGCTCTTTGCTCTCTGGTGGCGACGTCTCTTCCGCAACCTGCGCCTGCCGATGCAGGTATACGGACGTCTCTGCCTGCTGGCGAGCTGGGCCGGACTGGAGATACGCCGTGCTGAGACGCCCTATGAGTATCTTCGGCGCATCAGCCAGGCCGCGCCCGATCAGGCGGCGGCCCTTGAACGCCTGGGAGATCTCTATGTGCGCGATCTCTGGGCCCCTCCCGAGAGTCCCGAGCATCCTGCGCGCTCTGGCGAGGCCCGCGAAGCTCCTGCGCTCTGGCGACAGATCCAGCCGCGCTTCTTCTTCTATCTGCTGCGTCACCCCTACGTGCTGGGGAGGCTGCCGTTACGCTTCGGTCTCTGGCTCGCGGAGCACTTCAGGCGGCTGCATGCTCGTCGGCTTCCTGTGGAGCTGCCGTCCTCCACTGTCGTAGAGGACCTCTGAGCGCTGACCCGCAGAGTGGCCTCTGCTGATGGCTGCAGGGGACCGCTTCCATCTTCGCTGTGCGGTCCCCGCAGCGCACTCACGAGGGGACCGCCTGCTGAGTCTGTGGGACGCCCTGATCAAGGTGATCCCGCGCTCTCTCCTGTGCTCTTGACCTGCCGCCCGTCTTTCGTTAAACTGTACTATGCCACCCTCGAATTTCCGAAAGTCGGGGTGGCGTGCGCTATTTTTTAGCTGATCTGTATGGAGTAGAGAGAGTATGATCGATCGTGTCGTTAAAGATCAAGATCAGCAGGCGATTGCTGCTGCCCGGCAGCAGACGCTTGACATACCCGATACCTATCCCGTGAAGCTCCAGGTGCTGGACCTTGCGCGTCACGTCGTCGTGGCCCCCGATGGCAGGCGCTATGTGCTGGCCACCTTCGACGATCGACGTCTGGGACGAGGCTTTGTGACTGCCGTCTATCCACAACAGAGCGGCTACCTGACGCTGTACCGACTCGTCCTCTACGAGCAGAGCAGTGCTACACCCCAGGAGGCGATCCAGCACCATATAGAAGTAGCTAAGATTATCCAGCAGGGACAGCTTGCTCAATTTGTGAAGCAGAGAGAGAGTCAGCAGTAGGATCGCCGCCTCATCGCTGCCTGCAGGCTGACCGGCGGGCAACCGAAGGCCCGCAGACGCAGGAGAGCGCCCTTGACAGGACCAGCTTTTCAGAGTATACTCGTACAAGGTATGGTGCGAATCAGGCCTGGCTATTGCTGACCCTGGTCCACCAGTGTTGGGGTTCCATACGTGGGACCCACCAGGACAACCACTATCTGAGGGATAGAAGAGAGCCACCTATGAACACAGAACAGAAGGGAGGAAGCGCCAATGAGGGCTAACTGCTGCCTGCTGAGGACCAGCTGCTGCTGGCCGCTTCTGGCCACCCTGCGCTCATGCATGAGCGTCATGGTCCCTGGGATTATTGCGCCCTTCGCCGGCTCTACTCCCAACCTGCTCGTGGTGCTCGATCCCATGGGATATGGCGTCAGTCCGCCCATTACAGGGGCTTCTCCCCCTCCTGCAGATAGATATACCGGAGGGTGATGCAGTCAACTATCGCCCGTGAGCGATTGAGAACCCCCGAACCGTGGGCACTGACGAAAAAATAAAATCAGTCCCGCGGTTTTTTGTCGCCTTTTTTCAGGGGGCTGATGGGCTTGTATTTGGTTGTGTTTTGGCCTGTGAACGAAGGAATGTGTAATGATGAGGACAGAAGATGGCAGGATCAGAGAGATAGACTGCGGTGGCGATATCTGAGCGATCGTTTCCCTTGCACTCGCGCAGCCTAGCCCCTTTGTCCAGGAGAGGTGCTGAGCAACTGGACGATGCAGGCTGCTGGCGCAGGCCTTATACCAGAGAAGTTGACGCAGACGACCTCTCTGGTTACAGCAAAGGAGGTTCTTATTCATGGCCATACGAGGTGTGGCAGAGATACAGCTCTCTAACAATATTGCCATTCATCTCAACAGAGATGCGGTGGTGGTAGAGGATGTCACCAAGGTCTTCAAGAAAGGGCATGCCTGGCGGCTCTGGCCGGAGAAAGCGAATGCGACGCGCAAGCGAGAAGTGAGGGCAGTGGATCATGTCAACCTGAGCATTAAGCGCGGCGAGATCGTTGGCATTCTCGGCTCGAACGGCTCAGGTAAGTCCACTCTGATTCGTATTCTCTCAACATTGCTGATCCCCGATAGCGGCCGTGTGAGCATCTTCGGCTATGATGTGGTAAAGGATGAGGCCATTGTGCGGCGCTTGATCAACCGTGTGAGTGTCGAGGCCTCCTTCTTCAAGAAGCTCTCGCCGATGGAGAACCTGCTCTACACTGCCCGCCTCTACAATATGCCTGCGCGAGAGGCCCGGGCCAGAATCGTCAGTATCCTGACACGCCTGGGCATCAAGCAGGACCGCATCAAGCAGCCCCTGGAGGATATGTCTCGCGGTATGCAGCAGAAGGTAGCTATTGCGCGCGCTTTTCTGACATCTCCCGTGGTGCTACTCCTTGATGAACCTACAACTGGACTTGATCCTCGCTCGAAGATCGATGTACAGAACTTTGTGAAAGAGTTACGTGAGGTACACGATGCGACGATCCTGCTGACCACCCATGATATGGATGAGGCCGAAGCCCTCTGTGACCGTGTGGCGATTATCGATCAGGGGCGCGTGACGGCACTGGATACGGTGGAGCACCTCAAGCGCTCGGTGAAGGAGCGGCGTGGTCTCACCACCCCTGTGAGCATGCATGAAGTTTTTATGCACTACACAGTAGCGCACCTGATCACTGAGGAAGATATCCGCCGCTATGGTGGGTGGGAAAAAGCTTTTGAGGCATTTGAAGCTATCAGAGAGGAAGAGGAGTAATACATTCGATGTCTGCTTTATTGCATCGGGGACGTGCGACCTATGCCTTCTTCGAGCGCAACTGGAATCTGACCAGGCGCTACTGGGCGTGGGAGATCGTCTGGCTGGTCTACAACATCGTGAATGCACTCAGCGTTACCTTCATCGGAGTAGCCGCTGATCAAATCACTGGCTCAAAGGTGAGATTTGACACCAACTCCCTGTTGCTGGTCCTGGTGATAGGTACCTCGGTCTGGTCCTACTTGAGTATCACCTTTGACGGTGTGACTGACATCATCAATATGGAGCGTTGGGAGGGCACCATTGAGTACACGTTTATGGCGCCGATCTCGCGCTTCACGCACATGGTTGGTAGCTGTCTGTATGCAGTTGCCCATGGTCTGCTCTTCACTGTCATTCAGCTACTGGTCATTGCAGCCTTCTTTCACCTGGATCTCAGTCACGCCAATTACCTGACAGCGGCCTTCATGCTCGTGCTGGGAAGCATCTCATTCATTGGGTTTGGCATCGGAGCCGCCATTCTTCCTCTGCTCTACACTGAGAAAGGGATGCAGATGTCCTTCATTGTCAGGGCCGTTCTCTTGCTGGTCTCTGGCGTCTACTATCCGATCTCTGTCCTGCCCGGCTGGATGCAGCCGATCGCGCGTATCTCTCCTGCCACCTATGTACTGGATGGCCTGCGGGCGGGAATCATGCAGGGAAAGCCCATCTGGTCCTCGGAGATCTGGAGCTACACCTGGCCGCTGATCATTACAGGTCTGGTGAGCGTGCCACTGAGTGTCTATGCCTTCGGTCTTGCCGAGCGCTATGCAAAGCGAGCTGGAAAGCTCAAGAGGAATGGTTAATGGTTCCACTGTTTGTGAAGAGAAGCAGGTGACGAATGGCCTTGTCCTTCCAGGATCTTGAGCGAGCTGTTCTCTCTCATCTCGTTGAAAGCTACGTGACAGAGGCAGCAGAGATCTGACGGCTGAGGGGCCATCCTCGCCTTTCCTCGCTCTCAGGCAGAGAGACCTGCTCTCCTGAGGGCCACTCCTCGCTGAAGGAGGGAGGAACGTGATGGCGATCTGCTTGCACGATCTTACGGCCCGTGCTCCAGAACCGGCTGATCTCGGTGCCGTCAGCGACTTACTCGCTGACTGTGCGCGGGCTGAGGGAAATATAGATGGCTATCAACTGGAAGACCTGGCCCTGGTCTGGCAGCGGCCAGATTTTCAACTGCAGAGCGATGCCTGGCTCATCCTCGCACGCAGCGGACAGGTTGCAGGCTATGCTGCGATCTGGTCTGAGAAGCCCGGGAGCGAGCGCTTGACGCTCTGCGTCTGCGTCCATCCGGCCTATCGAGGTCGTGGTATAGGTACGCTCTTGCTGCGCCTGGCAGAGGAGCGAGCGCGCGTGGTCAGTGAGGCTGCTCTGCGACTGCTGACGACGACGGTGGTCAGCAGCAACAGGACTGCCTGCCAGTTACTGGAGCGCGAGGGCTACAGACTGGTGCGGAGCTTCTGGCGCGTCATCATCAAGCTCAACGCATCGCAGCAGCTCTGGCAGCGCAGCGACCGGCTGGCTCTCGATCTGGAGGAGCTGCCAGCCCCGTCCTCTGGCAGCGTGCAGCTTGTGGAGCGCGCTGGCGAGTATCTTGTCCGGCAGTACCGTTGCTATGAAAAGCCTCTACGTGGAGACCAGGTCAGTCTCGCCCTAGAGACTGCGAACAAAGGCTCCATCTAGCTGAGCCAGACCGGCCACCTGTGCCTGAGCATGAGCATGAGAGGGGCGTCAGCGTACCTTCCTTCACTGGCTCCCCTGGCCGCTCTCCTCGCTGCTCATGCTCTGGAGCGTCGAGATACTGACCCGGCGCTGCTCCCATCGCCTCTTCTGACGTGGCAGGAGGAAGCGTTACTTTCCTTCTCTCTGTCACGTCCTGATTGATGATAGAATAGCTGTCCGGGGGAACTATCCACCACCTACTCTTGCGACAGATCGAGTGAGGACTGCATTATGCCATTCGTGGCTATTTTCCTGCTGAATGCCTCTGATAGTCAGGGTTTGCGTGTTGTGCTCTTGATAATGCTCCTGGTGGCTGTTGTGCTTTTGATCAGCGGAAGTGTCATTGCTCTTGTGACGCTGCGCAGCCACCGTAGAGCTGCGAGATCGTATGCTGTTCCAGGTGAGAGCGAGAGCCGTTCCTGAGTGTCGGGACCACGGGATGGCTCGCTGCTCAGAGAGGCTTCAGGAGAAGGATGTCGCGACGATCGACGATCCCACTGCTTATTGGTACGTTTCTGCTGCGCACCAATACGGGAGCTGGCGGGATAGTATCAGGGCTGTTTCTGGCGCATCTTGCCATTCATGCCGGACACCACATTACAGCGATCCAGGTAGGGTTGCTGGCTGTCGTCTACTACTCAACGGAGTTATCACTGGCCCCTGTGATGGGCGCTTTCAGCGATCGCTGGGGACGACGTACCTTTATGGTGGTTGGCCCTCTGCTGGGTGTGCTGGTGATGCTACTGACCCCATTCACACCGCTGGCCTCGCCCTTACCGTTTCTGCTCTCGTTGCAGATGCTTTCCGGGCTGGCATCGGCCATGATGACCCCTGCTGTGCTGGGCTATCTGGCCGACCTGACCTCACGCGATGAGCGTGAGCGCATGCGCGTGATGGGATTTTACGAGCTGGCGACCAGTGGTGGGGTTGCGGTCGGTGTGGTGGTTGGAGGGTTTGCCTGGGATCGTCTGGCCCTGCGTGCCTTCGGCCTGCTGGCCCTTTTCTACCTCACAGTTGCGCTCTGCATGCTCCTGGCGCCGCGCGTCAAACACCCGGGTGAGCGCGGCAATCTTCTGCTGCTGGCGCGGCGCTACATGCGTATTGTGCGCATGCCCCGCCTCTTCATCTTCATGCCAGCCTGGATCTGCATCAGTGCCTTGCTGGGCGTGTGGGTCAGCTCGCAGTTGCCCTTTCTCCTCTCGCGGCCTGGCCACGACGAGCACCAGTTTCTTATGGGCATGATGAGTGGACCCGGGGGGGGAGGTCGTCTGAGCGTCGTCCTGGGAGGCTATGTACTCTTCTTTGGCCTCTCACTGCTCTTCTGGGCCTGCTTTCTCAGCCATGTGCCGCGTCTGCTGATGATGCTCGCCTCAGTGGCAGGCATCTATGTCGGCTGCCTGGCCCTGTGGGGGATCAATCACCGCATTGGCGCCGGCCTGGCGGCGGAGATCTGGATTCCGGTTTTGCTGCTGGGCATTTTTGCGGAGAGCAGTTTTGCTCCTTCAGCACTGGCCTATCTAGCCGATCTGACCGAAGAGATGGCTGCTGATCGTGGCCTGCTGATGGGTCTCTACTCCGTCTTTCTGGGTCTTGGCCAGCTCCTCGGTAACGGGCTGGCGGGTCTCTTCGCCCATCATCTCGGCTTCGATGGCCTGGTCTATCTGACCGCGCTGCTGGGCTGCGTGGCTCTGCTCTCCCTGCTGGCCCTGCTATCTCTGGAGAAGCGCTACCAGAGGCGCCAGCGAGAAACGTCGCCGTCTGTTCCTCCTGAGCGCTCCAGAATTGCCTCGTTCTAGCTCTTGCCCTTCCTCCGGCCCATTGGCACCTCAGCGTGTCTCTGGCCTCTCCTCGGACGCAGGCTGTCGCGCCCCTTCTTCGGAGGTGAAGACATAGAATGTGCTCAATATTTTGGCTACCAGGCGCTCTTCGCGTCCGTCCTCGAACACATTGGTGACCGTCGCTTCCAGCACGGCGGTGGTGCGTCCCTGGTGAATGACCACAGCTTCGGCAACCAGGGTACCGCTGCGTACGGCTCGCAGGTAGTTGATCTTCGCCTCGATGGTGCCCGCACGTGTGCCGGGAGGATAGGCGGCCAACAGAGCCATCGCCATCGCCGTATCGGCCAGCGAGAAAATCGCCCCACCGTGGACAATACCCTGCGGATGCATCAGCCGTTCATCCACGGCGATCCGCACGCGCCCGCGCCCTGGCTCGGCGCTCTCTATGATCATTCCCAGGAGCTGACCAAAGCCTGGGCGCTCGCTTGTCTGTTTGAAGAAGATACTCGCGCCTTGCTGCTGTTCGTGTTCCATGCAGATTCCTTCACGAAAGCTATAGTGCATGTGCTTGCTGCGAACTGTAGAGGCTGGCCGTGCCTGGCCTACCTGGATCTAGTGGCGGCGGCGTAAGGCCCGCTCGATATCGCGCCTGCTCTCGCGCTCTGCGATAGCCTCGCGCTTGTCGTAGAGCTTTTTGCCGCGGCAGAGGCCCAGCTCGATCTTAGCGATACCGCCTTTCAGATAGAGCTTGAGAGGAACGAGCGTCAACCCTTTCTGTGAGACGCGAGCCAGCAACTGCTTGATCTCACGTCGATGCAGCAGTAATTTGCGCGGGCGCAGCGGCTCATGGTTGTAGAGATTCCCGCGCTCGTAGGGAGCGATATGCATGTTCTCTAACCATATTTCGCCGTTTCGCCCGATCGCGTAGGAGCCGCGCAGGTTAGCATGCCCAGCGCGGATCGATTTGATCTCCGTTCCCCTCAGGGCGATGCCAGCCTCGAGCGTGCGCTCGACCTCGTAGTCGTGGTAGGCCTGCCGATTGACCGCAATCATCTGAATCGGCTTGTTGTCGCTCTGAGCCTGTGTCTGCTTTCTGACTAGCGTCTGCTTCGCCATGAAACCTCCTCCGGATTCCGGTCTCCCCTTGACACGCGGACAAAAGCCGTCTACTAGTATAACAGCAAGGACAATGGTTGCGTCTGATCCCGTGCTCGTTACTGGGGGGTCACCTGTGTTGAACGTCGCTGTGGACGTCGCTGTGGACGTCGGTGTAGAGCCAGTATGAGAGTCAGAGCCGACGCTTTGTGATCTCCGGGTGAGGAAGAGTATACATGCGTACGCCGAAAAGGTCAATTTTTTATGTGCTGGGCAGTGTTGCGACGCGCTATCGCTGGTGGATTGTGGCTGTCTGGTTGTTGATAACGGTGGTAGCTCTGCCCTTTGCGCCGCAGGCCAGTCAGGTCCTGCGCTCTGGAGGCTTTGTCAGTCCCGACGTCCAGTCCCAGCAGGCCGTTGATCTCCTGAGCAGCAAACTTCACCTCAACCTGACCATTGTGCAGGTCATCTTCATCAGTCAGCGTTACACGGTGGAGCGTCCGCAATTCGCCCAGGAGATGCAGCAAGCTCTGGCTGAGGTCCGCACCTGGTCGGAAGTCTCCGGAGTGCAGACCTATCTAGACAATCCGCGTCAGATCTCACTTGATCAGCATGGAGCCTATGCCAACGTTCTGCTCAGGTCCGACCCTGATCATGCCCCCCAGCTTCTGCCCGAGCTGGAGCATCGCCTGCGCGCTGTCCCCGATCTGCAGATTCATATCGGCGGAAGCCCCGTCTTCTACGAAGATATCCAGTTTGTCAGCGAACGTGATCTGCGGCGTGCCGAGTTGCTGGCCTTTCCCTTTGCGCTCATCGCCCTGTTACTGGTCTTTCGCTCGGTAGTAGCCGCGATTCTGCCCACCATCATTGGGGGGAGCGCTGTCATTGTGACCCTCGCCCTCATCTATGGGCTGGGACAGCTCACACCGCTCTCCATCTTTGTCCTGAACATCACGACCCTTTTTGGCCTTGGCCTGGGAGTAGACTACTCCCTCTTTATGGTCAGCCGTTTTCGCGAAGAGCTAGCGCGGGGTCGGAGCGTTGCGGAGGCAGTAGCCGTCAGCGTCGCGACGGCGGGGCGAGCAGTGGCCTTCTCGGGGCTGACGGTGTCCATCGGCCTCTTCGGCCTGACCTTCTTTCGCATCAACATGCTGCGCTCCGTTGGTCTGGGTGGAATGCTGGTGGTGCTGCTCTGTGTGATCGCCGCCCTGACGCTCTTGCCTGCCGCGCTGGCCATTCTGGGAAAGCGTATCAACGCCCTGCCCGTGCGCCTCTCCTGGCTCTGGCGGCGTGATCCAGCGGCCCTGGCAACTGAGGATGAGGCCGCCCTGGCCGGCGCCCGCAGCGCACTGGTTCAGCCCCATCAGGGCTTCTGGTATCGCCTCTCCCACGTGGTGATGCGCTATCCCTTGCGCATCTTTTTCCCTGTGCTCCTCCTGCTGATTGCGCTGGGACTCCCGTTTCTGAAGGTGCGCTTCTCAGCACCTGACGCTTCCATCCTGCCGGCTGATGTCCCGTCGCGAGCTGCCTACGATCTACTGACGACACGCTTTAATGCGCGCGAGACGACGCCTATCCTGGTAGCTGTCCAGATGCAGGGCGCTGTGCTAACGCCTGAGAACATCGCGCGCCTCTACTGGTATGTCCGCCGTATTGAGGCTGATCCACGTGTCGCGCGCGTCGACAGCATCGTCAGCGCTGATCCGCGCCTGACGCGGGAGCAATACGAGACCCTCTACACGCATCCGCAGTTGATCAGCGATCCCTATCTGGCCTCCTTGCTCAAATCGTCGGTCGCCGGCGATACAGCGCTGGTCAGTGTGATCAGCAACTACAATATGCTTGACCAGCGCTCGCAGGCCCTCGTCCTGACCATTCGCAACACCGCACCTGGAGGCGGCATGCGTGTACTGGTTGATGGAGGGACGGCCGGAGACATCGATTATGTTGATTCTCTCTACAGTGACTTTCCCAAAGCGGTGCTGATTGTCGCAGCCATCACCTATGTGGTCTTGCTGCTGCTCTTCCGCTCGCTCATTCTGCCCTTGAAAGCGATTCTGATGAATACCCTTTCGATTCTGGCCAGCTATGGCGCGCTGGTCGTCATTTTCCAGGAGGGCTTTCTGCATCAGCTCCTTGGCTTTACACCACTGGGATTCGTCGAGGCCTCCAGCCCGATTCTGCTCTTCTGCTCACTCTTTGGCCTCTCCATGGACTACGAAGTCTTCTTGCTCTCGCGAGTGCAGGAGGCCTTCTGGGAGAGCGGCGAGAACACCCAGGCAGTCGCGCTGGGGCTGCAGCGCAGTGGTGGCATCATCACCAGCGCGGCGGTCATCGTTGTGGTTGTCAGCGCCTGCTTTGCCACGGCTGATATGATTCTGGTCAAGGCGCTGGGCCTGGGCATGGCGCTGGCTGTGGTGATTGACGCCACGCTGGTGCGCGGTCTGCTGGTGCCAGCGACCATGCGTTTGCTCGGCAACCTCAACTGGTGGCTTCCCTTCAATGGAGTGCAGCGGCAGCCGCCTGCGCTGGCCGAGTATCCCGGCGCGCGCCTGGTAGAGCCATCGTCGGCCTCTGCCGGCGCGCCTGCTGATGCTCCCACAGGAGATCCGCGATGAAGAGAGGCCTGGCAGGACTTCTGCTCGCTTTACTGTTACTCACGGCCTGTGACTTTCCCGGCATTGCCGCCACGTCGGCGCAGTTGCCCCAGGTCGAGACGACCCCGCAGGCCACAGCCTTGCCGCCGATCCACTTCCCGCAGGATGAGGCGCCTCATCGGAACCTCACCGAGTGGTGGTACTATACTGGGCATCTGCAGGGGCGCACTGCCAGTGGTCAGGTACGGCACTATGGCTTCGAGTTCGTCATCTTCCAATCGCTGCGCAGCGATCTGCCGCCCGTCTACACAGCCCACTTCGCCGTCAGCGACATCACGCGGGGCCAGTTTCACTTTGATCAGCGGCGTGTGCTGGAGCCGGCAGCCGGCCTGGGAACTGACAACTCGATGCAGGGCTTTCATCTGCAGGTGGCCGACTGGTCTATGCAGGGTCTGGGCGGACATGATCAGCTCCAGGCTTCGCTGAACGGCTATCGTCTGCAGGTCGATCTGCAGGCCACCACACCGGCTGTGCTGCACAATGGCAATGGGCTGATCACCTATGGCCTGGCCGGCTTCTCCTATTACTACTCGCGTCCCCGTATGAACGTCGCGGGGCTGCTCAGCGATCATGATCAGACACTCGCTGTCACGGGTCTGGCCTGGATGGACCATCAGTGGGGTAACTTTTTGACCCTCGCCGGCGGAGGCTGGGACTGGTTCAGCATTCAGCTGAACGATCAGAGCGAGATGATGCTCTATCTCATTCGCGATGCCAGTGGGCGGGTGATCTCCACCTACGCTGGCTTGATCGATCCCGCTGGCCAGGAGCAGCTGCTCTCTCCCGCCGCTCTGCATATAACGGTGCTGGGAAGCTGGACCAGTCCCGTCACCGGGGCCCACTATCCGTCAGGCTGGCACATCGTCATCAGCGCTCCAGGCCCGGCGATTGTGCTGACGTTACTTCCTCAGTTGAAGGATCAGGAACTGGTGACCTATCAGTCGACCGGTAACGCCTACTGGGAAGGGGCGGTCAGCATTGAGGGAGAGCGCAGGGGACGGCCGGTTGAGGGAGAGGGCTACGTTGAGCTGACCGGCTATGCCAGAGCGAGCTGAGTGGAGGCGAGCAGTAACAGCGGAGGAAGGTAGCAGGCCAGTCAAGCCAACCGCTGAGGGCACAGCGTCCTCGCTAGTACCTTCAGGCTAGCCGAGAGCAGATGTCGCTGGAGCCAGATAGAGGAGCTACTCTATCAAATAGTATGAATTTGCTGGCTACCCGAGTTCCTCTTTTGTGTTATACTGCTGATGATTGTGTAGAAAAAAAACTCCAGGCTGACTTCTAAAGAGGTGGTAGCTCAGCACATAGTCGGGGGAAGCTATGAAAGCAGGGACGCGCATATCCACGCTGGATGAGTCTGCTATCGTCGAGCGTGTGGCTCGAATTATTTCGAGCGTGCGTGGAACGAAACCTGATTATACCAGGCTTGCCGCTGAACTGGCGCCTGCCATACCTTTTGATGTCTTCGGAGTAGTCCTGCTGCGCCATGATCGTCAGGCGGTGCGAGTCACCGTCTGCTGGCGTGAGGGCGAGTCGTGGAAGGCACGCTATCATCAGCATCCGCTGGCCGAATCCAGGGCCGAGCAGGTCCTGGCACGCCCCGTCATGCTTGTTGAGAACTACCCGGATGGCGCTGACGGGCCGCCGGCAAAGGTAGGTGATGCCCTGAGCGGCCATCCGCAATTGCGCGCAGCTGCGATCGTACCGCTGGCCGTTGAAGATCGCGTACTGGGAACGCTGGAGCTAGGGAGCTGCCAGCCAGCCACCTATGATGATCCGTCGGCGCGGCGCCTGATCGAGGCCGTGGCGCGAGTGCTGGCGACAGCCATCGAGGGTGTGCAGGTGGGTGGTAACGTCCAGATCCAGGATCGCCAGAGGGAGGCCCTCAAAGCCGTCTCGAGCGCCCTGACCTCCACCATGGATCTCCCCACGATTTTTCAGCGCATCGTCACAGGGGTCTCTGGCGCCCTGCACGTTTCCTCCGCGATCGTCACCCTTGATCAGGAGCGGCGAGCTCTCCGTCTGGAGGCGCAGGCCGAGCTGGATGCCCAGGCGTTGAGCCACATTCTACAGAGTGAGCGTGCTCTCAGTGACGAGTGCATCCTCGGCTATACCTTGCGCCATCGTCAGCCTCAGGTCTCCAACGATATTGGAGGCGATACACGTTTCCCAGCCAGCCGACCACTCTATAGTGAGCTTGGAGTACGCTCGATTTTTGTTCATCCCCTCGTCACCGGCCCCACCGTTTACGGAGCGCTGATCCTCTGCTCAGCAGAGCCGGGAGGATTTACGCCCTTAAAGGCCGATATTCTCTCGCTCTTTGCCAGCCAGGCGACGATTGCCATACACAATGGCATGCTGCTCGAAGCCGCGCGCCGGCGCCGGCGTTTTCAAGAGATCATAGAGCAGCTCGAGGAGGCCCACAGGCGCCAGGCCCATGAAGAGGAAGAGCAGCTCTTGCAACTGGCACGGCGAGAAGCCTGCCAGACCTTCGGAGTGAGCTTTGCCAGCCTGTTGCGCTTTATCTGCGATCACCTTCTCACCCGTCCCGAGCAGGATCTGCAGGCTGTACTGCGCGCCGCCGAGCAGGGCGACGGAGGTGAGCAAAACGGGCACGAACCTGCCAGGGTAATGCTGCCCTCTAGCGCAGCCGAGGGGCAAGCGTCGGGGAGAGAGAGCAGCTATGAGGTATTAACGCAGACCGCTGAGGAGGCCCTGGAGCGGGCCAGTATCCTGAGCGAGTTAAGCCGCCTGGCTCAATTACATGAGCGCTTACCAGGGCATCTTAGCGATGCCTGGTTTGCCATTGACCTGGACGGGTATTGTATCTATATGAATCCCGCGGCTGAGGGATTATGCCGTCTGCGAATGAGTACAGCAGATACACGCTCTCTGGAGGAGTTATTCGCCGAAGTATTGCCGCTGGCGCGCAATGCCGGGCAGCTACGGCATTACCTGCATCAATTCACGCGAGAGCCGACAGCGCCCTGGGAGATTCGCTGTGCCTTTGCTGCAGAGCCGTTGCAGGAGGCAGCCGCAGGAGAGCAGCGGGGAGAGGCTGGTGGCGCCCAGGAGAGCAGCTACGCAGATCGCTACTATCTCTTCACACGGCATCCCGTCTATGATCGGTCAGGCCAGTTGAAGGCCTACGCTTTGCAGGCTCACGATATCAGCGAGCAAGTGCGTGATGAGAAAAATAAATCGGCCTTGCTCTCCTCGGTATCGCACGATTTGCGCACGCCGCTCACTTCCATCAAAGCCGCCGTAACCGGCCTGCTGGAGCCTGGAGTTGTCTGGGATGAAGAGACCCGTCGCGAGATTCTAGAGGAGATAGATGCCGAGACAGATCACCTGACCGTGTTGATCAGCGCTCTCATCGAGATGTCGCGCATTGAAATGGGGGCACTGACGCTGGAGAAGGAGTGGTGTGATATTGCCGAGCTGGTCAACAGCACCCTGGAGCGTATCGAGCGCGTGCTGGGAAAGCGCAAGGTGCGCACCTATTTTCGGCCGCCATTACCTCTGCTAGCGCAGGTTGATTACGTGCAGATGGAGCGTGTGTTCTACAACTTACTGGAGAATGCCGCGCGTCACAGTCCGCGAGATTCCGAGATCAGCGTTGAGCTAGAGATTGTCGATGGCATCCTACGTGCGTGCGTCATTGACCGCGGCTATGAAGTGCCCGAAGGGGAGCGGGAGCGCATTTTTAAGACATTCTACAGCGTAGATCCGCAAGGCAACGGGCTTGGCCTCGCCATCTGTCGTGGAATCATCGAAGCCCATCAGGGGCGTATCTGGGTGGAGTCAGCTGCCGGCGGAGGGGCATGCTTTATCTTCACCCTGCCAGTTTGTTCTTGTGGTCCGACAAATAGCGTATCCTCGTCCTTGACGAGGTTGTCGGAGGGGCATTGATGAGATCCAGAGGGAAGCGTATTCTAGTTGTTGACGATGAACTTTCCATTCAGCGCATTCTGCGGCGCAATCTCATGGTGAGCGGATATGAGGTGCTGGTAGCCGATAACGGGGAAGACGCCCTGACCGCCGTGCGTCAGCACGAGCCTGATCTGATTCTGCTGGACCTGTGTTTGCCAGGAGGCATAGATGGCCTGGAAGTGTGCGAGCAGGTGAGACGTCTGACCCAGGTTCCCATCATTGTGCTCTCGGCGCGAACGGAAGAGAAGCAGAAGGTCGAGGCACTCGATCTGGGAGCCGATGATTACCTGACCAAGCCCTTCAGCAATGCCGAGCTGCTGGCTCGGGTGCGCGCCTGTCTGAGGCGAGCCGCCAATGGAGGAGAGAAGGCCAGCGAGAGCGATGCACAGATCCTGCACAGCAGTGACGGCTATCTGACGATGGATAGCGAGCGTCGTCATGTGCGTGCGGGTGATCGCGAGGTACGCCTGACGCCGACCGAGTTTGAGCTATTACGCCAGTTGATGTTGCATGCCGGCAAGGTACTGACCCATCGAACGCTGCTGCGCGCCGTCTGGGGGCCAGAATATGGCGAGGAGGCCGATTATCTGCGTGTCTATGTACGGCAGCTCCGTCGTAAGGTTGAACCAGAGCCTTCGCGGCCGCGCTATATCCTCACCGAGCCAGGAGTTGGCTATGTCTTCCAGGCCGATGGCCGCCGTAGTCAGCAGAGCGAGGCGGCCACGTCAGCTTCGGCCAGCTCCTTACAGGCGGATACTTAATAAGATTTTAATACTGTTGACAGGGTTTTTTATGCTGATTTGAGACGTTTTGCCGTACACTGTTATCCGGGAGAGTGGGATTTTCCGCCCACCTTGCCGGCTTTTCTTTCGTAACCAGGACGTAAAGCGTGCGACGAAGAATCTCTGAGGAGGAGGGGCACTGTATGGATCGGCCGCGGCCTCTGAGAGTGCTGATTATGGGTCAGCAGGATAGTCTGAACAATATCCTGGCAGCCAATATTCGGCATCGCGGCTATGAAGCCGTGCTGCTACCAATGGAGAGCATTCCCGCCGCAGGGGAGGTCTACGGCGATGTTTTGTTGTATGATATGGACGAGGCTTTTCGCCTGGCAAAGTCGTCGCTGAAGAAGCGAGCCGCTTTTCAGATGCTCCCACCGGTTGAGGGTCGCGAGGAGGAGAGGCCAGGGTTGTGGCCCTACGCCCGCTTTACGATTGTCATGAGCAGTCGCTCTGTCTCGCGTGAACAGCTTGAGGAACTCGGAGCAGTCGCCCTGCTGATGAAGCCCTTTGGTATCGAGCGCCTGCAGCGCTATCTAGCGGTTCTGTGGCGCCTGCTACAGGAGGAGCATCATACGATCGAAGGAGTCGCAGAAGGGCCTCCGCGGGTACTGATTGTGGATGATGACATCGACGTTGCCAGAGCGATTCATCTCTGCTTGAAGGATGTGACCGATTACGAGCTGGCGGTGGCGTACGATGGGTTAGAGGCGCTGGAGCGTTATGTGGAGTGGCGTCCCCATTGCATCGTAACCGATCTGATCATGCCCTGGATGAACGGATATCAGATGATTCGTTGCCTTGATAGAAGCCCGTTGCCTGCACTGCCGGCTTTTGTAGTCATGAGTGCGTTGACGTCGTGGCAGGTTGCGAGTAAGCGGCCTGATTTAAGAGGCAAAGCAGTCATTTATGTAGAGAAGCCCTTTTTTGTAGAACACCTGCACGCGGCCATTGAGCAGGCGTTGCAAAAGCTAGCATCGGCAACCCGACCACTTGCGTAAAGAAGAGGAAGAAGAGAACAATGGAGCAGCAAGATCGTATCATGGATGGAGACCTGCAGACCCTTGGTCTGCAGTCCATTCTTAAAATGCTTGCCCTGAGTGGCAAAACTGGCACCCTGTTTGTCCATTCAGGTCCTGAAACGCTCTCGATTTCCTTACGCAAGGGCCAGATCGTGGCGTTGCGTGAAGAGGATGTTCCCCAGCCTGATCTGCTGGGCATGCTCTGTCTGCTGAATAGACTGGACCCCCCCAGAGCGCAGATGATTCGCGAGCTGGCGCGTGGAGACATGCAGGTGTCACTGACGCTGCTGGTAGAGCGTGGGTGGATGAGTGTAGAGGAGATGCAGAAGCGCCTGGAGTTTGCCGTCACGCAATCCATCAGTCATGCCCTGCGGTGGGCCGAGGGGCGCTTCTCCTTTCACCGGCGCTTGTTGGCCATCGAGAGCCGCCTGCAGCCACTCGACATTGACTCAGTGCTGCTGGAGGCCCTCCGCCAGGCCGATGAGTGGGAAGAGATGGGCGAGCTACACCTGACGCGCAATACCGTTGCCCGCTGGTTGCCAGAGGTCAGGAATAGCAATGATCTGCGCGGCCTTGGCCTGAGCCAGGAGAGCATCGAGGTGCTCTCGCTCTGCAACGGAGAGATCCCCCTGCAGGCGGTGGCCCTGGCGCTGATGATGCCCGAGGCGCGGGTGGCACGCATCATGGCGCGTTTGCTGGAGCTGGGTTTGATCGAGCTGGTAGATACGGCGCTGGAGAAGGCCCTGCAGCAGGATCTGAATAATCTCTTGCTGCGTTGTGAACACACGCTCTGGCAGCAGCGCAAGAACGTCAGCCCTGAGCAGCATCTGGTCAATCTGTTGCGAGTGCTGGTAGAGTGTATCAATGGTCTCTTAATTCATCACGGACATTTCGCAAAGAGCCTGCGCGGCCGAGGTCATGTTCCGGTAGGGGAGATCATCCGCTATCTGGAGCGGACCTTCTCGCAGCCGCTGCAGATGCTGGCGAAGCAATATTATCCGATTCTGGAAACGGCCTGTTTTGTCAATGGTCAGCTTGACTGCAGTGATATTCTGACGCTGGACAAGCTGGTCAAGGGCGAGCAGCTAGAGGAGTTTTACTGGGAGGCGGTTGTGGGGTTGTCGGCGTTCTTACGGATGGTCTTCACGGCGGTCTTACAGGATGAAGTAGGCAATTCGCACACCAGGCAGCAGCTCAATGTCGCCTGGAAGGCCTTCCTGACCGAGATTGATGGCGAGATTCAGGAGTATCAGAAGGCCAGAGCCTATCGTAACGTGCAGCGATCGAGAGGACGTGAGGTTCAGCCGCAACCACCACGTGCGGGGGAGGAGACAAACTGGCAGGGGTTCCCGGAGGGCGGTAGCGCCTACGGGTGGCCTGAGACACGAAGGAGGTCGATCTAAGAATGACTGCGGTACCGACGGTACTGGTTGTGGATGATAGCCCGACGGTGCGCAAGATTGTGCAGATGACCCTGCAGCGAGAGAATATTCGCGTGATTGCTGCGGGGGATGGGCTGAGCGCCCTTGCTTCGGTAGCGGACGAGATGCCGGCGCTGATCCTCCTGGATGTGCAGCTTCCCCTCATGGACGGGTACCAAATTTGCCAGGTTATACGAAAAAGCTTGCAGTTTAGACAGATACCTATTATTATGCTCAGTGGGAAGGATGGTTTGTTCGACAAGATGCGCGGTCGCTTGGCCGGCTCGACAGAGTACATTACCAAGCCCTTTGACTCCGCTGAGCTGGTGCAGGCCGTCAAGAAGCATCTAGTCAACTGGCAGGAGCGCATGCCGCCTCGCTATGAGGGCATGCGTCCTCGCCTGCGCCGCCGCGGCTAGACCAGGCAGACGGAGACAGAAGAGCGAGCTGAATGTCTCTCTGGCATCCTGTGTAGCATAGGGAAGGCCGTAGCTGGCGTGGTGGGACTGGCCTTTCTTTCCCAGCAGGCTGATGTTTGAACTCTGGAAAGGTTAAGAGGTATAGGGGAAATGCCAGGGCAGAAGGTGCTCGTTGTCGACGACAGTTGGACTGAACTGACGATGATTGCAACACCGCTGCGTAACAGCGGCTTTGAGGTGGTGACAGCGGTCGATGGGGACGAGGCTGTGGAGAAAGTCTTTAAAGAGCGTCCGCAGTGCATCGTCCTGGATGTCGTCTTGCCGAAGCAGAGCGGGTTTCAGTTGTGTCGGAAGCTCAAGTCCTCTGAACTGAGCCGGCACATTCCGATTATTCTGCTCACCAGCAAGAACACCCCCCTCGATCGCTCATGGGGGTTGAGACAGGGCGCTGATCTCTACATGACCAAGCCCTTTAACGAGGACGAACTGGTGGCCAATGTCCGCCGGCTCCTTTAGGCTGTACAGGGGAGTTCGTCCAGTGTGCGACGAGAAGTTGGGAGTAATCCTGTGGCAAGCGAAGACCTGAAAACGTTGCAACGCGCTCTCCTGACTCAGCAGAGGGGAGCGCATCCTCCGGCATGGGGGGCCTCGGCGTTGCAATCCGGGCAATTGCGTACGGATGTGGCTGCTCCCGGTGTACCCACTGAGGTACCCGGTGAGCAGTACCTTGCTTTTACCCTGCTTGATCGCGAGTTTGCTTTCAAGGCCGAGTATATTCAGAGTGTGGAGCGCCTCATCGATGTCACTCCTGTGCCCAACGTTGCTCCCTGGGTCTGCGGAGTGATCAATCTGCGTGGTTCCATTGCCTCTGTGGTGGACTTGCGAACATTCCTGGATAGGGAGCCGCTACCCTATAATCCGCGCACTCGCTTGTTATCGGTGCAATACAACGATATGGTGATCTGTCTGGTGGTGGATAGCGTCAGCGAGATGCTCCCCATTCCTGACAACGTTATTGCCAGTGTGAGTACACGCCAGACCAATATTCCGCAGTGGGCTGCTCCCTATGCTGCTGGGACGGCATTGCTCGCCAGACGGGCGATCGTGTTGCTGGATGCTGCGCGCCTGCTGTTTTCCGAGAAGATGCAACACTACGAGGCCCTGGATTAGTACCATTGTGCTACTTTATGTATTTCAAATATAGGAGGTCTGGCGGATGAATCCTGATCGTAACAGAGGCGGGATGACCGTTAGCGGCCTGATGAACCTGGGGCTGGCCGCGTCCGCAATTATCCCGGCGATCCTCTTGATCGTTGTGGGTATCTATGCGCGACTCACGATTACTGCTACCGATACCTCGCCGCTGCTGGTGGTCGTCATTATCTGTGCTATCGTTGCTCTTCTGGCGGTCGTCATTGCGAATTACCTGGTGAATAGCCGCATCAAGGATCGCTTCCTGGCACTCGCCGATGTCTGCCACGATTTTGCCAGCGGTGATCATCGTGTGCGCGCGCCGGTCGATGGCGATGACGAGTTCTCGCGCCTGGCGGCCTCGTTGAACACCCTCCTGGATCAGCAGGGGGCGCAGGTCGGTGCCGGTGCAACGCTGAGTAGTGGCGGAAGTGACGCTGCTGCTCTGCAGGCCCAGATCGAAAAGCTCCTGCAGGAGGTCAGTGCGGTCGGCGATGGCGATCTGCGGGTCCAGGCTGAGGTGACGCCTGATACGCTCGGTGTGCTGGCCGACTCGTTCAACTATATGATCGAAGAGCTGGCCAAGGTCGTGGGCCGCGTGCAGAGCACTGCCGTGCAGGTGACCAACGCGACGCGCCGCATTCTCGATCGCGCGGCTGAGCTGGCTCATGCCTCTGAGATGCAGGTGCAGCAGATTTCTCAGACAACGGAGGCGGTCGAAGCTCTGGCCATCTTCATTCAGAATGTAGCGCGCAATGCGCAGCTCAGCCATGAAGCCGCTCAGGAGGCGCTCCGCAATGCGCAGAGCGGTCAGGAAGCTGTGCGCCAGACGATCGATGGGATGATGCTCATCCGCGAAAACGTCCAGGAAACTGCAAAGAAGATCAAGCGCCTGGGTGAGCGCTCCAACGAGATTGGCGAAATTGTACGTATCATTGAAGACATCGCTGATCAGACGAACCTGCTGGCCCTCAACGCTGCTATTCAGTCCGCGATGGCCGGTGAGCACGGTCGTGGCTTCGCTGTCGTGGCTGATGAGATCCGCCTCCTCGCTGAGCGTTCCACCGAGTCTACCAAGCGCATTGCGACGCTGGTGAAAAGTATTCAGGGCGATACCTACGAGGCTGTGGTGGCGATGGAGGACAGTACTCAGGAGGTGGTCAAGGGTTCACAGCTCGCTGATGAAGCTGGCCGCGCCCTGAACTCGATCTACAGCGCTGTGGAGCGCCAGGCCCAGATGATCGAGAGCATCGCTCGCGCTGCCAATGAGCAGACAACCGTCTCTGAGGCGGTGGCTGTGGCCATGGGCCAGATCTCCGAGATCACGCGCCAGACCAATACCGGGACGCAGGAGGCCGCCGCCAGCGTGAGCTATCTCGCTGAGCTGGCTGATCAGCTCCGTGCCTCAGTCTCGACCTTCCGTCTGCCCGATCACGTGCTCGAATCGATCAACAGCAGCATGGGTGGTCCTACGGCTATGCCCGGTCTGCCTGCTGGCGGCGATCAGTTCTACTCGCCAGCTCCCAGCGATGGCTGGGGTCAGACCTATGCCGGGAGCTTCCCTCCGCTGCCTGAGCCTGAGAACGCGGGTCTGGTGGCCATGTCCTCTCCTGCGGGCCAGAGCCAGATGCAGAGCCAGTATGCCTTCGGCGGCCAGCAGGATTTCTCCGCCGGCCAGAGCTTCGCTGAGATGGGTGCCTTCGGCGGCCAGCAGGACTTCGCTGCTGCCTTCGGCTCACAACCCTCTCAGCCCTTTGCCTCGCAGGAGTTTGGTGCGGCCGCTTTCTCTGGCCAGAACTTTGAGGGCCAGCAGGCCTTTGGCGCCTTTGATTCGTTTAGTAATCAGAGCTTTGGGGGTCAGCAGTCCTTTGGCCAGCAGCCCTTCGGGAATGCTCCCGCCTTCCCGAACCAGGCTCCAGGAGGCTATCCGCCTGCCAGCCAGTTCCCGCCTGTGCAGCAACAGCCCTTCGGAAACCTGGCTCAGCCGGGTCCGGGTGGGATTCCGCCGACACGCCAGGCCAGGCCTGCTCCAGGCGCTCCCCAACCTCAGGGCCAGCTACCTTACGGCCAGGAGCAATCGCCGTTCCCAAGAAATAATGGGCAGTTCGGCCAGTAGGATCGCTTGATGGAGGGGCGCCCCTTGCCCTCGCCTCCGGGCAGGTCGAGTAGGCGCCCCAATGGTGTTTTTGTGTTTCGAGTTCAGGCATCCCTCGAAACCGATTTTACTAGAATAAGTGGGTGCGTGCAGCATGTCGAATACATTTGATAAACTGTCAGTGCTCGATTCGTTTATCGAAGAGGTGAAGAGCTATCTGCCGGAGATTGAGGCAAACCTTGAACGCCTGGCACAGTCACCTGGCGACATGGAAGCTCTTGAGGAGACCTATCGCCGCACGCATACGATTGGCGGTTCCGCCTCAATGATGGACTTCCCAGGCCTCGCCCATGTCGCGCATGGAATGGAGGATATTCTGGGAGATGTCCTTGATGGCCTGACTGCCCTCGATGAACCTGCGCTCTCTCTGCTGCGTCGCTCCCTGGGACGTCTGCATGTGCTTGTCAATGGTATACGTGATAACTCTGTCAATGAGGATGCCATTATTGCGGAGGACGACGACGACTACGGTCACTATCGCGCTCTTGTGGAGGCCGCAGGTCAGGCTGGACAGCAGAGCAATGCTGCCCTGGGGCTGATGGATCGGGTAGCTGAGCAGGGCTATCATGCACCTCAGGAGCAGCCAGGACTGGAGCCATACTATGAGTATCATGCGCCAGCGCAGTCGCAGCCTCTGATCGAACCTCGTTATGACTATCAGCCAGCAGCTCCCTCTGAAGCGCTCTATTACCAGCCCCAGTCGCCGGGAGAGCCGCAGTATCAGGCTGCGCAGACCCTTCCTCAGGAGTCGCGTCTCCCCTCGTTTGACGAGATGCTGGCCGCCTTTCGTACCCCCAGTGTCTCTGAGGGAGAAGAGCCGGCCTGGCCGGAAGATCCCTTCTCTTCGCCGATGCTGGAGCCAGCCCCACCAACGCCCAGCGCTCTGGATATGCTGGCCGCGACAGTGCGTGGCCCTGAGCCTGCACCCGCGGGTCCACTTCCGGGGGAGGACTCCTCCGCCGTGCCGTCCACGCCGGGACAGGTGCCGCCGACGCCGTCGCTTCCTGCTGAGGACGTCGGGCGCGCGCCGTCTTCCATGTCTCACCTGGCGGCCCTCTTTTCAGCGATGCCAGGCACTGGCGGCATGGAGGCCGATGCTCAGGGCATGGCGTCTTCTGACAGGCCACTCTGGACGCAGCGGCCGCAGGAGCCATTGGAGTCAGCAGCCCCTCAGATTCGGCAGGCCTCGTTGCCCTCTCAATCGATGTCGCCGCTCGCTTCACAGTTGCCGCCGGCGCCGTCCTCCTCCGAGGTCCTGCTGCCCGCCTCGGTCTCGCAGCTCTATGATAGCCTGCGTGAGGGAACCCGCTCCCTGGAGGCGCAGATTGCGGCTCTGCGCGATACCCTCGGACAGTTACGCCAAGCCGTCAGCATTATTGAGAATCAGCGCAGTGAGTTCAGAAGCTTTCTGGATGGCTCGAAAGATGCACTAGATCGTATGGAAGACTGGGCTGGTCAGGCGATGGGCCTCAATCTGCGCAACAGCCCCGAGAAAGTGCGCCGCTATCTACCGCTCTCCGTCATGTGGGTGGCGAACAACAAGCTCAAGAAGATTCTGGAGCTGCTGAGCCGTGTGAGCAGTGGCGCGGAGACCACCGATGAGCAGATTCAGGCCACCCTGCAGCAGCTTCGGGGGTCGATTGATGCCTGTGGAGAGGTGCTGCAGCATCTGCCAGATTTTCTCACGACGCCCGAGAGTGGCTGGTCGCCCTGGGAGGTCCAGCTTGCTCGTGATGCTTCCGGCGTTCGCGAACGGGTGACCTTTGAGCGCCAGGGGGACCTGGCGACGCTACGCGCCGAGCTTGAGCAGAAGCTACGCGAGGAGATCCGCCAGGAATACGAGGCGCGACCGCCCTCTCTGGCGGCAAGACTAGAACTGGAGCGCCAGATCCGCGAGGAGGTGCGTCAGGAGTTCGAGCGCAAGCGCCAGCTTCAGGAAGAGATCGTTGGGGCCGGAGGTGAGGAGAGCTATGAAGAGCTGGTGAGGCGGCTGCGCAATGATATTGAGATCGAGGTGCGCCGTGAGTTCCTGGCCAATCTGACCGGTGGCACGGCCGATCTCGAATCGCCCTCCGCTCTGCAGGCTCTCTCCACGCCAGGCGCTATGCCCCAACTGGAGATTCCGCGTGTGCCGGTTGCGCCACAGTCGGTGGTGGCGCCCCCACCTCCTCCTGCGGCTTCTGCCTCCTCCTCGGCGGCTGCGGTCACCGACTTTGGTGATGAAGCGGCCGAGATCTTCCGCCTGGAGGCTGAGGAGCATCTCCAGACCATCAGCATGAATGTGGCCGCCCTGGAGAAGGCGCCAGAGGATCGCGACATCCTTCAGAGCATTCGCCGCGCGACCCATACACTCAAGGGTGCTGCCGGCATGATGGGCTTCCGGCTGATCGCCGATCTCTGTCACGTCTCTGAGGATCTGCTGGATAGCATCATGGAGGGGCGTGTGGGGATCACGCCGCCGGTGGTCGGAATTATTCTGGACACCGCTGAGACCCTGGATCGCCTGATCAATAATCGCGGCGAGGATCGCGCCGTCCTGGAGGCCGCGGTGGCTGGCATGCGCGCTCGCTATGCTGAGCTACTTGGTGAGCAGCAGCTCTCGCCTCTGCCAGCGGAGGAGGAGCTGGAGGGCTATCTGGATGGCGGTGAGGCCAGCGGAGCAGCCTCCCTCGTCGCCGAATCGATGCAGACGGCTGAGGTCGTTCAGCGCTCCGCTCCCTCTGAGTTGAGTGTACGCGTGCGTCTCCAGAAGCTCGATGAGCTGGTCAATCTCTTCGGTGAGTTGCTCGTCAACCGCAGCGCCCTTGAGGAGCATATTCAGCGGCTGATGCGCCTGGTCGCCGACGTGAGCATGAGTAGCGAGCGTCTGCGCGATGTGGGGCAGAAGCTGGAGAGCCGCTTCGAGGCTGCCACCCTGCCCAGCGGCCGCACAGTACAGGCTATGCCAGGCACGGGCAATGGCTCCCAGCGCCTCGCTGCGCTCAACGCGGGTCGCTCCGGCTTCACTCCCGCCGAGCCGGCTCACCTGGCAGAGTTCGATGAGCTGGAGCTTGACCGCTATACGGAGTTCCATCAGCTCACACGCGGTCTCAGCGAAGGTGTCTCTGATATGGCCACCCTCAGCAGCGAGATGGAGGCAGTGATCCGTGAGTGTGAGAGCATTTTCGCGCGCGAGAGCCGTCTGAGCACCACCTTCCAGGATCGCCTGATGAAGACGCGCCTGGTTCCGCTCTCATCGATGATCCCGCGCCTCTACCGTGCTGTACGCTCGGTAGCCCTCAAGCAGCATAAGGAGATCAACTTTGTCACCGAGGGTGAGGACACCGAGGTCGATCGCACCGTCTATGAAGAGATTGCCGGCCCGTTGCTGCATCTGATGCGTAACGCCGTCAATCATGCGATTGAGGACCCGGAGACCCGTCTCCGCAAGGGCAAGCCCGCGGCCGGTCTGGTCAAGCTCTCTGCCTCCTATGAAGGGAACCAGGTGATCATCACCGTACGCGACGATGGAACTGGCATCGATCCTGAGAAGGTTCGCCAGGCCGCCGTTGCGCGCGGGCTCATCCGGCCCGATCAGTTGCTCAGCCCCAGCGACGTCATTGACCTGATCTTCCGTCCCGGCTTCTCCACCGCCGAGGTGCTCAGCGAGGAGAGCGGACGCGGGGTGGGTCTGGATGTCGTTCGTGACAGCATCTCGCGTCTGCGTGCTACCCTGGAAGTTGACTCTACGCCCGGTCAGGGAACGGCCTTTACGATGAAGTTCCCCACCAGCCTGGCGATCCAGAGTGTGATGATGGTGCGTGTCGGCGAGCAGCAGTATGCCCTGCCGACGACGCTGGTGGAGGCCATCGGTCGACTCGACACCTTCAAGCGCACCACCTATGGCGGCCGGCCGGCAGTCCTGGTACAAAATGACGTCTATCCACTTGGCCAGCTAGCGCATTTCCTGAAACTGCCTGCCGCGGAGATTGACGAGCGTGCGCCGCTTCTGCTGGTGAATACTGGACGCCATCGTGTTGCCCTGGTGGTGGATGAGGTCAAGACACGCATGGACGTTGTGATGAAGAACCTCGGTCCCCATCTGCGCCATGTGCACGGGATCGCTGGTGGCACGGTCCTGGGCAACGGGCGTGTCATTCTGATCCTGGAACTCAACGAACTGCTCTCCGTCCAGCGCAGGAGCAGCAACATCGCCGCGACCCTGTCGCGCTCGCGCGACACGCTCTTTGTCGCGCCACCGTCTGCACCGGCGACTCTGCCAGCAAGCATACCTGCGGTTGCTCCGACCCCGGCGGTCACCTCCACGGCGACCCCAGTCGCTCCCGCGGCCTTGAGCAGCACTGTGGCAGTCGGAACACGCGCGCCGCTGCCGGCCGCCAGCGCGCCCGCCCCGGAGCGTGGCAAGCATGTGCTGGTCGTCGATGACAGTCCCAGCGTCCGCCGCGTTGTCAGCAACATGCTCAAGCAGCACGGCTGGGAGGTGCAGGCCGCCCGCGATGGAGTGGAGGCGCTGGAACTGATCTCCAGCCAGCCTCCGGCTGCGGTCCTGCTGGATATCGAGATGCCGCGCATGGATGGCTACGAGTTGATGGCCACCGTGCGTGCCCAGGAGCAGTTCCGCACCCTCCCGCTGGTTGTGCTCACCTCGCGCGCGGCCGCCAAGCATCAGCAGCGCGCCATGCAGCTGGGGGCCAGCGCCTATATTGTCAAGCCCTACCAGGATGAGGAGTTGATCAACACACTCAATACGCTGGTCTATGGAGCGGGGAGCTGAGCCGCGTCTACGAGCCGCTGGCTCGTTCACCGCTCTCGACAAAGTGACTCGACCGGGCCAGGTTGCTCTCCTGTGCTGCTGGTGGAGCGACGATCAGCATGGTAAGGAGCATGATCTATGGGGGTTGAACGCGCTGTGACGCGCTGGTATGTGCAGCGCCAGGCGCTGCTCGGCCAGATCAATGAACTGGAGGAAGCGCTCAAGCAAGAGGGACAGCAGGACAGGGAGGCCGAGGCCGCCCGCCAGCGCAGAGCTGCCCGACTTGCCGAGCTGCGTGAGCAGTTGCGTCTGCTGGGCCCCTGTCCCCGGCCGATGATGTGATAGCGCTGCACTGCTGATGTGGTCTGGCGCACTGCGCTCCGCGCGGCGTCCCCTGCCCGTGCTGATTCCTCCTGTGCGCTCTCAGAGGCTGAGAGGAAGCGCCCGCTCAGCTCAGGCCTCCAGCGCCCTGGCGATCAGGCTTCCCATCTCTTCCGTGCCCACAAGTGTGGTTCCCTCCTCGCGCAGATCCTCTGTACGATAACCAGCCTCGATGACCTGATTGACGGCCTGCTCCACGGCCGCCGCCTCAGCTTTCAGGCCGAGCGAGTAGTTCAGCAGGAGGGCCAGCGAAAGGATCGAGGCGATCGGGTTGGCCTTGCCCTGCCCAGCGATGTCGGGAGCTGAGCCATGGATAGGCTCGTAGAGGCCGAAGATACCATGTGCCGTGCGGCGCGTGCCGAGGCTGGCCGAAGGCAACATGCCCATCGACCCGGCCAGCATAGAGGCTTCGTCCGTCAGAATATCGCCAAACATGTTCTCAGTGACGATCACATCAAAGCTGGCCGGACGGCGAATCAGGTGCATTGCGCAGGCATCGACGAGCAGGTGCTCGAAGGTGATCTCCGGGTAGTCTGCCGCGACGCGCTCCGCCACCCGCCTCCAGAGGCGTGATGAACTCAGCACATTGGCCTTGTCGACCGAGGTCTCTTTCTTCTTTGGGCGCTCGCGAGCAAGCTGGAAGGCTGTGCGTACAATGCGCTCGATCTCTGCCTCGGTGTAGATCAGGGTGTCGATGGCCTCCAGGCCGCGCGGTGTCTCGCGAATCTCGCTAGGTTTGCCGTAGTAGATCCCGCCGGTCAGCTCGCGCACAACCAGCAGATCCGTGCCCTCCAGAATCTCCGCTTTCAAGGTAGAGGCGTTGAGCAGGGCTTTGAAAGGGCGCACCGGGCGCAGGTTTGCGAACAGCTCCAGCTCTTTGCGCAGGCGGAAGAGCGCGCGCTCTGGCTGCACCCGGGCCTGCGGTCCCTCATAGCGCGCCGCGCCGCCAACGGCGCCGAAGAGAATGGCATCGCTGCGCTGGCACACGTCCATGGTAGCGTCCGAAATAGCGTCCCCTTCGGCTTCAATAGCGGCCACTCCTACGAGGGCGTGGATAGTCGTAAAGGTATGTCCGAAGCGCGTGCCGATCTTTTCTAACACACGCAGCGCCTGTGCTGTAACCTCCGGGCCGATGCCGTCGCCCGGCAGGACTGCAATGGTGTAGGCTCCCAAGGAACGAACCCCCTTTTGTTGCTACAAAGATCTCTCAGGTCGAAACGTCGTTCTGGCGGGGCTGGTCAGAACGGAGCGGCCACCGGGGTCGTCAGCCGGCGAACGTTCGTGGGCGACCTGCCGGATTCTGGCCGCGCTCGCCAGGCAGCGCGTTTTCTATGATAGCGTATCATGTGCAGGAAAGACAAGCGCACCGGCGGCCGTGCGAAAGACTCAGCCAGATGGTCTGGCCCTGGAGCGGCGCGCGCCCTTTTCTGGCGTGAATGGGTGAAACGTGCTATAATAAACTGCGAATCAGAAGGCCAGCAAAGCGCTCCCCTGCACCGTATCAGAAACGCCTGTCCTGGCATGCAGGGATGAGTTCAGAGATGCCTGCGATAGAAGCCGAGCATAGGTGCTGCTAAACCTTTGCCGAGGAGCAATTATACTATGAGTAGTAATATGAGCCAGCCAGAGGGGGCCAGAGCCGCGGTTCCGGGGACGCGGCGCAAGCCCGTGCCTATCACGATGGCGACGGGTCCTCACGAATATACCCCTGGCGATCAGGAACTGCCAGTGGCGATCACCAGCCTTGCCGATATGCTGCAATGGGCGCAGAACTGGGCGCGTTCCCGATCTGTCTGGCCCCTGGGTTACGGTCTTGCCTGCTGTGCTATCGAGATGATGGCCAGTGCCCAGGCTCACTATGACCTTGCGCGCTTCGGCTCAGAGGTCTTCCGTTCGAGTCCGCGCCAGGCCGACCTGATGATTGTAGCGGGGACTGTCTCGGTCAAGATGGCTCCACGCCTGCGTCTGCTCTGGGAGCAGATGCCCGAGCCGAAGTGGGTCATCAGCATGGGGCAGTGTGCCAACTCCGGCGGTGAGTTTTACGATAGCTACTATACCGTTCAGGGGGTGGACACCATTGTCCCGGTAGATGTGTATGTCCCCGGCTGTCCGCCGCGTCCAGAGGCGCTCATTGAGGGTATCCTGAAGTTGCGTGAAAAGATCCTCAAGCAGGGACTGAAAGTGCGCGGTGAAAAGGAGATTGAGGTGTAGCCGATGCGTGGAATTCTGCAAGGGATGGGCCTGACCTTCAGCCACCTCTTCCGGCCGAAGGTGACGCGCCTCTATCCATATGAAAAGCCGACCCTGCCGCCGCGCAGCCGCGGGCTGATTCAGCTGATTGCCCAGGAGGGCCTCAAGACCGAGCTGAATTTGAAGTGTGAGGCCTGCCTGCTCTGCGAGAAGGCCTGTCCGCCGCGCGCGATTACGATTGAGTATGAGCCGCTCCACCGCTGGAAGGAGCGGCCCTGGTTTCGCTCGTACATTCGCGAGGGTGCGGAGAAGTTTGCCTCGCGAAAGATCCCCGAGGCCAGCGGGGCATCGAAGGCCGGTTTCTATACACCGCGTATCTCTGAGTACGCGACGGCCTATCCTGGCCGCCCTGTTGCTCCCTGTGTGGCCATGCCAGTCAAGGATGAGCTGGAGCCAGAGATCGATCTCAGCAAGGTTGATGAGCTGCTGGCCGTCTGGCCCCAGGAGGCTCCGGCGCTCGCCTCGCTGCTGGATGCGGTGATGGATCTCTATGGCTATCTACCGCTCCAGGCCGCCAAGCGCATTGTGCAGGCGCGTGGTGTTGATTTGAGCGATGTCTTCGGCATTGCCACCATGAGTCCGAAGTTTAGACCAGCGCCAGCCGTCAAGGGCATCAGGCGCACGGACCAGCCTGAGCGCGGTCTGGCGCCCGACAGGCGCGGTGTCTGGGGCAATATTCATCATGAGAGGCAGCCAAATGCCTGAGTTCGATACTGTCTATCGCGTATTGCGGCGGCGCGGCGAGCCTGATCTGCGCTCGCTGGACGCCTATCGCCATGCCGGTGGCTACAGCGCCCTGGAGCGCGCGATTCGCGAACAGACGCCCGAACGGGTCATGCAGCAGGTGAGCGATGCGCGCCTGCGCGGCCGCGGTGGCGCCGGGCGTCTGACGGGTGAGAAGTGGCGCGTGGTGGCTCGCCAGCAGGAACGCATCAAATATGTGATTTGCAATGCCTACGATGCTGATCCACGTGCGTGGGGGGCGCGTGCCCTGCTGGAGCGTAATCCCCATCAGGTCATTGAAGGGATCGTGCTGGCCGCCTACGCTGTGGGGGCCTCGGAGGCCTATCTGCTGACTCGTGGTTATTTTCGCGAAGGCATCGAGGTGCTTCAGCAGGCGCTGCAGGCGGCGCTGAATGCGGGTCTGGTGGGCAAGGGTATCCTGGGGACGGAATTCCATTGCACACTGAACGTTGTCGGGGTGGATCTTGGCTTTATCGGTGGCGAAGAAACGGTCCAGATCGCTGTCTTGAAAGGGCGCCGTGGCATGCCAGAGCAGCGCCCCCCCTATCCGGCTGTCTATGGGCTCTGGGATAAGCCTACGGTCATCAATTCAATCGAAACACTTGCAAATGTGCCTGTGATCCTGCGCGATGGGCCAGAGGCCTTTGCGCGTGTCGGTACGGCGGTCACCCCCGGTACCAAGGTCCTGACGGTCTATGATTATCTGCCCGATAGTGAGCCGAGGCTGGTGGAGGTTCCGTTCGGGGCGACGCTGCGCGAGATTCTGCGTCATGCGGGGATCAGCCACCCCGATAGCGAGCTGCGTGCGGTGGTCGTTGGTGGGGCCGAGGGCGGCGCGCTGCCGGTCAATCTGCTCGATATGCCCTTCGACTTTGATCCGCTGGAGGAGGCCGGGGCTATTGTCGGCTCCGGCGTCATCGAGCTGCTGCCCACCACGACCTGTATGGTCGCCTGGGCGATGGAGCGGAGCCGCTATCTGAGCAACGAATCCTGTGGGAAATGTGTTCCTTGTCGCATCGGAGTCAAGCGCATGACCGGTCTGCTTGAGGGCATCGCCAGCGACCTGGGAGCGCAGAGCGACCTGCAGCTGCTCGATGAGCTGGCGCAGTACGTCCCCGATGGCTCGCTCTGCGGCTTTGGTATCCAGGCGCCCAATGCCTACAAGACGGCCAGGCGCTACTGGCCGGAGCACTTCCAGATGCATATCGAAGAGCAGCGGTGCCCGGTGGGAACCTGTGTTCCGGTACGTTCACATCGTTTCGTAACGAAGTATGTCTTGCCATAGCAGATATGTGCCTGCAACGCATGGCGCCGTGCGCTCCGGCGCGACGGGCACGCTCACAGACTGGTAACTCGAAAGAGGCGTATTTATGGCTATATCCGTCAGAGATCGTTTCATGCCGCTGGATCAGGATGGACATGATGGGATGGTGCGCGATGAGGTCGGACAGCCCAGCTTCACGCTGACCATCGATGGCAAGGTCGTGCGCGCTTACGAAAATCAGACGAT
Source organism: Ktedonobacteraceae bacterium (assembly GCA_042408965.1). Taxonomy (GTDB): domain Bacteria; phylum Chloroflexota; class Ktedonobacteria; order Ktedonobacterales; family Ktedonobacteraceae; genus Thermogemmatispora. The sequence goes on along the minus strand of JBHOQN010000172.1, from coordinate 16,977 downwards.
CCTGAGCGTAGCGGAGGACAATGGCATCGAGATTCCCAACCTCTGCAACGATGAGAAGCTGGAACCGACCTCAGCCTGTCGGATGTGCCTGGTGCATATCGAGGGCTATGATCGACCACTGCCATCGTGTAATACGCCAGCTCAGCCTGGTATGGTGGTGCGCACACAATCGGATGAGCTGTTCCATATCCGGCGTACCAACCTGGAGATGATTCTCTCCGACCACAACGCCTACTGTCAGCCGCCCTGTCAGGTCGATTGCCCCACGCATATCGATATCCCGGGCTACCTGGAGTTGATCGCCAAAGGCTCGATGAAGGAGGCCGCGCGCCTGGTCAAGGAGGTGCTGCCCTTCCCCTTTATTCTGGGCCTGACCTGCCCTGCACCCTGCCAGAAGGCCTGCCGGCGGGCGCTGGTGGAGGAAGAGATCGCCATCTGCCGCATGCACGGCCACGCGGCGGAGACCTGTCTGCTTGATCCGCCAGTGCCTTTTGTCAAGGACCCGCCGACAGGAAAGAAGGTGGCCATTGTCGGTGCCGGCCCGGCCGGGCTGACCTGCGCCTACTATCTGGCGCTCAAAGGCCATTACTGTAAGGTCTTTGATATGCAGCCTCAGCCCGGCGGTATGCTGCGCTATGGCATCCCTGAGTATCGCCTGCAGAAGGACATGATGGATCGCGAGTTGAATCATGTCTGGGAGCTAGGGGTCGATCTGCAGTGCAATGTCAAGCTGGGTCGCGACTTTACGATCGACGACCTCTTCGCCCAGGGCTTCGATGCGGTCTTCCTGGGCATTGGCGCCTGGACGAGCAACCCGCTGGGCGCTCCCGGCGAGGACGCTGAGGGTGTGGTCAATGCCATCGCCTTCCTGGGTGAGAAGGTGGAGGGGAAGCCAGTGCCGGTCAAGGAGGGCGCCGAGGTCATTGTCCTGGGTGGTGGCTTCACTACCTTCGACTGCACTCGTACCTCTCTGCGCCTGGGGGCAAAGGTACATACCGCCTACCGCCGCTCGATTAAAGAGATGACGGCCACGATGGAAGAGATTGAGGATGCGGAGGCTGAGGGCACGGAGCTGCTCTTCTACGAGCAGGCGACGCGCGTGATTACCGACGAGCAGCATCGCGTCAAGGGTCTGGAGTTTATTAAAAATAAACTCGGTGAGCCAGACGCCAGTGGCCGCCGCCGTCCGGTGCCGATTCCCGGCTCTGAGCATGTCATTCCCTGCGATACGATCATTCCGGCCTATGGGCAGAAGCCTGATACCTCCGTGCTCGATCAGCGTTCGGGCATCAAGTGGACGAAGTGGAGCACCATTCAGACGAACCCTCACAACTTGATGACTGATCGCCCCGGCGTCTTTGCCGGCGGCGACGCCCAGTTGGGGACGAGCACGATCATCCAGTGCGTCGCTCAGGGCAAGCTGGCGGCTCGCTCGATCCACGCCTACCTCAACGGCGAGGATATGAACGAGGTGGCTCGTCGCCTGGAGCTGGAGGAGCGCAAGCCTGACCTCTTCGATATCGTGCCCTATAAGCCCGTCGAGCCGAAGGTGAAGATGCCCATGCTGCCTTATGAGGAGCGCAAGCGCAACTTCAGGATTATCGAGATGGGCTATCTCGAGGAGCAGGCCCGGCGTGAGGCGGCTCGCTGTCTCCAGTGCGCCTGCCCGGCTGCTGGCCAGTGCGATCTGCAGCGCTACAGCATCGAGCATGGCCTGGTGGATAATCGCTTCCATGATGGCGAGCCGAGCGACTACCACGACTATGAGGTGGACCTGTCGCATAGCTTCATCCTGCGCGATCCCAATAAGTGCATTAACTGCACACAGTGTGTGCGCGTCTGCCACGATGTCATCGGGCCGGACTGCTATGGCATGTTCGGCAAGGGCTTCGATACCATTGTCTCGACCCCCTTCAACGTCAGTCTGCACGATACCGACTGCGTCTCCTGCGGCGCCTGTGTGCAGGTCTGCCCGACTGGCTCGCTGATGATGGCCGAGCGCAAACTGGTGCGCTACTCCTTCGCCCTTGACCGCTGTATCTTCTGCGGCGATTGCGTGGAGGTCTGCCCGCATGGTGCCCTGGGCGAGACGCCCAACTTTGAACTCTCCTTCTTCAACCGCTTCGGCCCCGATGTGACGCTGGAAAAAGAGGACCTGGCGCTGGCTCCCAACTACCTGGTCCGCCAGCGATTGCCGCGCGGCAAGAAGGATCTACCAGTGATGAGTCCTCTGGTGCGGCCCCTGCCGCCGCGGACGATCCGTGATTAAGGCGACGCCTGAACGCAGTCGTCTGATCCCCGCTCCCACCCGCTCCTTCGGACCGGGTGGGGTTTTTTTATCGCTTGCTCTGCTGTACGTCTGATACATATATAGATGCATAACTGAAGGAGTTTTTAAGCATAATAGATCGTTTCATCCATGCTATGGTCCATCAGATGGAGGCTCTATGTTCACCGGCAGGCAGCTCAGAGAGTATCGTCATCGCAGGCACTTGAGCCAGCGAGCGCTTGGCAAGGCCGTCTGCATGAGTCGCGATGCTATTGCCAAGATTGAACTCTACAATCGTGCCATCAGCGACATCCAGACGCTGAAGGCCTTGCAGAGAGCGCTCAATATTCCTTATGAGGTGATAGGCTTTATCCCCATTGAAGCGCTGGACGAGGACTCGCAGCCCTGACCTGAGTGGTGAGCGTTCCTCAGCCCAGGAAAGGCCATCGCGCTTCCTGCAGCGGCCTCTCTCTTGCCTTGCCCTCAGTGGCTCTGCTGCGCGAAGTAGATCCGCTTCAGAAAAGCGGTAAAGCTGGCGATCTCCTCGCGATACTCCTGCAGTTTCTGGCGCTGGACAGCATAGGGAGCTGTCAGGTACAGGTCCAGGGCCCCTTGATTTTGCAGGCGTGTGCGTACACCTCCCGCCATGATCAGACGCCGGTCGAAGGGTACCAGGCGCTCTTCGTAGAAGCTTGTCAGGTAGGAGGCCAGCTTCTGGCGCACCTCTGCCTGCTTCAGGCGAAGCTGCCACTTGGTGTCATTGAGCTGCCTGTAGATGGCATCTGCCAGCTTCTGGGCCTCTTCGAGCTGCGCCCTGGCTGCCTGCGTTTCACGCAAGTGCGTGACCTTCTCGTGGGCAGCTTTCGCTTCTTCGACGAGGTGGGCCTCTTGCTGGATCAGGTCCTGCATATCGGGGTCCGCTGGCTGAATATCTACCCAGGGAAGCAGCAGGCCACGTCCATCATCGATATGTCCGCCGCAAGACATGACGGTCGGAATGTCCAGGGCGTTGAGTGCGACCACGGTCTCGAGGATCTCTGGATCGATGCGCTTACCAAGACCGTCGGTGACCTGCGAGAAATGGGTGACAAGCGCGTTCCATTGTTCGGGCATACGCAACTCCTATGGAGCTAAATACGCAAACACTTGCTTTAAATTGTATATCCAGGGTCAATGCTTAAATTTGACTATAAAACATGGTAATATATAAGTATGTACTGTGCCATGATTTCCCCAAAAAATAGGAATAAAGTCACTTTTGGATTGTGTGACCATGCTGTACTCTTGAATCAGCGCGAAATCTCGCGCAACCCGCGACCTGCGATAGACAGGACGTGCGGTATCTGCTCATACCAGGGGAGGTCTTCCATGAACGAGCTGTCTGCGGCGGAGAGCGTGACCCGCAATGGCGAAGAGGACGAGTGCACCACTTGCGGCGGCTCCGGCTATCTGGATCTCACGAGGAAGATGGTCTGTCCCAACTGTCAGGGCACCGGCAGAGTGACTGTCTACGTGCCTGAATCCGCTTGAGCGAACCTGATCACTGGCACAGGGTAGCTCAGCCGGCGTGCCTCTTCCTCTTTTCGAGACGGGCAGGATGCGAGCCGGGCAGGAATCTGCCTGACCCCATCCTGTCCGCCTCGTCTGTGGAGGGGAGGAGGTGCTCACCAGATCTACTGCTTGCCTCTGACGATCGCCAGGGCTAGAATAGAGGCAGAGATAGCGCTGATCTATCCTGAGAGCACGCACGACCAGGGAGATGCCTACCATGTCCAGAGAACGTAGACTCAGCTTTCCCGAGGGCTTCCTCTGGGGAACGGCCTCCTCGGCCTATCAATGTGAGGGGAGCAATGTCAATACGCAGTGGTATCGCTGGGAGCGACAGGGCCGTATGCTGACCGGTGATCACTGTGGCCAGGCGGCCGACTGGTGGCAACAGGCTGAGCGCGATTTCGCCCTGGCGGAGCAGATGGAGAACAATGCCCTGCGGCTGAGCATCGAATGGAGCCGCATCGAGCCTGAGGAGGGGCGCTGGGACAGGGCGGCGCTGGAACGCTATCGTCTCATGCTGAGCGATTTACAACGCCGGCACATCCAGCCACTGGTGACTCTGCACCATTTTACAGATCCCCTCTGGTTTGCCGAGCGCGATGGCTTTGCCCGTGAGGAGAATATTCGCTACTTCGTACGCTTTGCGCGCTTCGTCGTCGAGCACCTGCGAGACCTCTGCTCCTTCTGGCTGACCTTCAACGAGCCGAACGTCTATGCGTTTCTGGGCTATGTCACTGGCGAGTATCCGCCGGGCGAGCGTCATGTGCTGCGCGGCCTGCGAGTCCTGCGCAACCTGCTGGAGGCTCACGTGCAGACCTTCTATACCTTACGGGCGCTCCAGCCAGAGAGCCAGATTGGCTACTGCCTTGATTATCGGCTCTTTGATCCTGCCTGCTTCTTCTCCCCTCTGGATCGTGCGGTGGCCGCTATCCAGGATCATTTTTTCAACTGGACCGCGCTGTCTGCAGCAGAGAATGGACGCTTCCCGCTGCCGACTGGTCTGCTCCTCGCTCCTCTTCCCCGGGCGGTGGGAGCGCGCGATTATCACGGTATCAACTACTATACCCGCGATCTGGTGCGCTTTGACCCGTATCTGCCGCAGGAATGCTTCGGACGGCGCTTCATTCGCCCGGGAGCGCCACGGCAGGACCCCAGCCAGGGGGGCTACTTCGGAGAGATCTATCCTGCTGGCCTCTACCGTGTCCTCAGTCTGGTCTATCGGCGCACACGAGGCAATAGGCCACTGTATGTGACCGAGCACGGTCTGAGTGATGCCGAAGATCGCCAGCGTCCACGAGCGATTCTGGAGCATCTGGCGATGGTGTATCGCGCCATCAGAGAGGGCATTCCGGTGCGTGGCTACTTTCACTGGACGCTGGTGGATAACTTCGAGTGGAACGAGGGGTGGGGCGCCCGCTTTGGCCTGGTCGAGCTGAATCCCCAGACCCAGGAACGGCGACCGCGCCCCAGCGCCAGTATGTTTGGCGAAATCTGTCGGGCGAACGGCATTACCGAGGGCATTGTCGAGCGCTATGCCCCGGAGGCTCTCGAGAGCATCTTCGGCACCGCCTCGGTAGCCGCACGTCGCTTGCTGGCCTGACCTGGTCAGCGCGGCTCTTCAGCCTCATCCAGGACGGCGCTGCGCAACAGAGGATCGGGACAGTGCTGTGGAAACCTGCGTGCATAACAGACCATGCAGTAGTCGCCCGTGAGTTCATCGTCGTCGCCGGTTCCATAGTAGGTGATGGTATGGGACGGGCAGGCGTAGTGTCCGCAGGGACGCAGCTCTGCCAGATCGCGGTGGGGCAGGCGGTGGGGAAATTGCTCGATATAGCACTCATGCTGCTCAACCATATGCTTCGTCGCCTTTCTCTGGTCTTCCGCTTGAAGCAGGAGTGTGGCGTCCATGGCGGCCAGGTCGCTGATGGGCCACCCGCCTGGTGCTCTCCTGCTCTTTCATGTTACCAGAAAGCCAGGATGTGGAGAAGGATCTTGCTTGTCAGCGGTGGAGAGTCGTGTTACACTCTCTTCTGAGAGGGACCGGCTGTTTGCTGGCAGCCTGACAACGGGCCAGCAAGAGGCCGCAAGTGCAGGCTGAGAGAGTACTTGTGAGGATTGTTATGGCGAACACGATGCTGATCTCCGAAATGTTCAAATTCCGTTTCGGAAGCACCATATTTTGTACTGATGGAGCATACGGTATCCTTGATCATCTCGTCGTTGACCCCGCTCGATGCGTGGTGACGCAGGTTGGCATCAGTAGAGGGCTGCTCCTCAAAAAGGTGGTGCGTCTCCCCTTCAGTGCGGTGGTCGAGGCTTCGAGCGATGGTATCAGGCTGCATGTGAGCAGCGCTCAGATGGCCACAGAGGCCGTGGGAGAGCTGGCAGGCGTGCCGCTCTCCGCCCGAAGCGCGGTCACACCTGCGGGGGCCGGACATCAGGGAACGCTGCTACTCGTTGCGGTCAGGCCCTCCTCCGGCGAGATCACCTACATTGTCGCTCATCATCTGCGCCCGGGCCAGGACACCCTTGTGCGGGCGGAGTCTATTACCGAGCTTGCGCAGGAGCGGGTCCGCCTGACGCTCGCCGAAGAGGACCTCAAGGAACTGCCACCGTATCGTTCGGACAGCGAGCTGCAGCGAGAGGCAGAGGGCGTCCTGTTTGATCTGTATCCTCTGCATGTTGATATGCCAGGCATGAGCGTGCGCGTGCTCGATGGAGTGCTCTATCTTGACGGCAACATCTCCAGTCAGCTCCGTGCTGATCTGGTCGAGCGCCAGATGATGGGAGTGACCGGGCTGCTGGAGATCAAAAATAATCTGATAGGCGATGATACCCTGGCGAGCACGATCGCTCTGAGGCTGGGCCATGATCCGCGCACGCGCGGCCTGCCCATCGGGGTCTATCCACGCCTGGGCGTCGTCAGATTGAGCGGAGCCGTACGAACCGCTGAGCAGAAGCGAGTGGCTGGCGAGATCGTGCGCTCCGTGGAGGGGGTACGCGCCGTCATCAATGAGCTGACGATCGACCCGGAAGCTGCTCGCCTGGCGGTGATGGCCTCCACGGGAGCGGGGGATGAGGACCTGGTACCCGGCGGCCGCTATGTCAGACATACCCGCTAGTGGCTCGAGTTGGCGAGGGAGCACGGCCTGGACTGCCTGGATCGCTCCCTCCACTCGTCCCTCCCCGATTTGCTCCCCTTCGGGCTTAGAGGCCGTGTACTGGCTGCCCTGGTCGGTCGCTCGCGGCCGATCAGATCATGAGTCAGTATCTAGCGCGTATGGCCCCCATCGTCTCCGCCGTGCTTGCTGCTGAGGCGCCAGCGTGTCCTGCAGGCTGCAGTGCTGTCAGATTTTTACTATAATGGATGTGAAATATGTTGACAAAGCACTGCTTGACAGGTATGATCTTGACAATACAGTTCGAGCGATCGTTCTTTTTGTGTCTTTGCGTTTCATTATGTGCTGAATAGTGCGTCTGGCAGAATGCATATGGAGAGAAGAGAGCAGTTGACTGCTATTGACCGCGAGTTTATGGCGTCCCTGGGTGAGAGGCAGCAGGCCCCTGATGGTATTGTCAGGCATCTGTTTGTACATCGGCGTGAGGTGCTGGCGCAGGCACTGGAAGATCTCTGGCGCGAGTTGCAATTGCCCGGCAAGGTGCTGATTGTCTCCTCCCCGGCGCAGAATCGTATGTTCTGTGAGCATCATCCTCTGTTGCTTGATCGTTTGATTGCCGCTGGTAAAACGCGCAAACGAGTCCGGCGTGGTCAACTGCTAAGCTGGCGTCAGATCACGCCGCCAGCTTCCGCCTGTGGCATTGCAGGCACGGTTGATGCCGATATGCTCCTCAAGCCAGATATGAGAAGGCATGCCGATGCTGGTGATCGAGGGACACTGCCAGCCCCCTGCTATGGCTGGAAAGCCTATACCTTTGAGGGTGGCTGGGCGGCCCTCTCAGTCTACTTCTACGAGAGCGATAGCAGTGATGCAGTGGCGCTGGTGGCTCTACCGCTGGGGCGCCAGGACGACTGGCTGGCCTTTTTGAGGCTGCTGGACGAGATCCATGATAGCATCTCCCGCCGCCAGCGGCGCGGCTCTATCGAGATCGTCGGTGGAACCGATGATCTGGCCGACGTCATCAGGCGGGCCTCATTCAGCGATGTCGTGCTCAGCGAGGAGACGCTGGCGCTGGTTGCTGCTCAGCGGCGCATCTTTGACACAGCGATGCTACGGCGCTATGCCGCGCTGCGTGTCCCGCGCCTGCGCAAGGTGCTGCTGATCGGCCCACCGGGGACTGGCAAGACCACCCTGCTCAAAGCTGAAGGAGCCTATCACGCCAGGCAGGGCGGCCTTGTTTTCTATGTCTGTGCACCGCCGCGCAACAGTCGGCCCACCTCCTGGCAGCATCTGGCACACGCTCTGCAGGCGGCCGCCGATAGCCGTCTGCCGGCGCTCGTGCTGGTAGAGGACTTCGAGATGTTCGTTTCAGACCCGCATGAGCTGCAGATGGTGTTGAACACGCTGGACGGTGTAGCGACCCCTGACAATCCGGCAGGCACGCTGCTGTTGGCGACCAGCAACGATCCTGAGAAGATCGATCAGCGCATTCGTGATCGCCCCGGCCGTATCGACGTGCTCATCGAGATCGGTCTGGTCGAGCAAGAGGCCCTGGCGGTGCGCTTCCTCAAACATTTTCTGGGCGCGGCCTATCGTCAGGAAGAGCATGCCGCGGTCGCCTCATTGCTGTTGAGGCAGCCGGGCAGCCATTTCCGCGAGGTCTGCATCGCTGGTGCCATGCACGCCCTGGAGAAAGACCGTACCGAAGTGCTGGGCGAAGATCTAATCTGGGCGCACGAGATGATTATGAATGGACGTGCCGCCGCAGCTCAGACCGAGCGCTTTTTGACCCCCAGTGCTCGCAAGCGCGGCGACTACTTTGGCAAGCGCTGAGCCGGGCGAGGAGAGGGAGGGAGGGAGGAGGGTCACGGCCCGCGCTATCGCCAGACCGGCCCTACTCTGTGGCACGCAGCGCCTGATCCAGGTCCTGTATGATGTCCTCTGCATCCTCGATGCCCGCCGAGAGACGGACACAGCCCTCGGTGATACCAGCCTCCTGCAACTCGCAGGGCGAGAGATCGCGATGCGAGGAGATCGGAGGATAGCTGACCAGGGTATGAACGTCGCCCAGCGAGGTAGCGGGCGCGCAGAGGCGCAGGCGGTCCATGAAGCGGAACACGGCTGCGCGCGTCTGCTCCTTCAGTTCAAAGGAGAGCAGGCCACCAGCTCGTCCATCGGCCAGCAAGTCCACGGTCAGGGCATGGTGAGGATGCTCGGACAGGCCGGGGTAATGGACACGTGTCACAGCGGGGTGCTGCTGGAGGAAGTGTGCGATGCGCAGAGCGTTGTCACAGTGGCGTGCCATGCGCAGCTCCAGCGTTTTCAGCCCACGCAGGATCAGGTAGGATTCAAAGGGGCTGAGCATCGCCCCCAGCAGGGAGGCGTAGGAGCGCAGCGCTTGAAGCAGGCTGGCTCTGGCGCTCACGACGATGCCGCCGGTGCTATCGCCATGCCCGCCGAGGTACTTGGTGGCACTGTGGATCACCAGATCAAAGCCATGCTGGATCGGTTTCACCAGGCAGGGCGTGGTAAACGTGCTGTCGACCAGCGTGATTGCCCCCACCTCGCGGGCCGCAGCGCTGATCGCGTCCAGGTCGGTCACCTTGACCAGCGGATTGGAGATGGTCTCGACATAGATGAGGTCGGGCTGCTCCTGGCGGATGCGCTCGGCTGCCTCTGGGCAGCAGAGATCGCAGAGCACCAGTTCCATCCCCTGGGGAACAAGCACCTGCCGTAGGAGGGAGATCGTCTGCCCATAGAGGTCCTGCGCTGCCAGCAGCTTGCTGCCGGGGCCAGCCCCCGCCGCCAGCAGAGCGGCGTGGATAGCGGCCATACCCGAGCCGAAGACCACGGCCCCCACGCCCCCTTCGGCACAGGCCAGCACCTCCTCCAACGTATTGGCGTTGGGATTCCCCTGACGAGCGTACACGTAGGAGCGCGGCGCTCCCGGCTCTGCGCTGCGGAAGGCCTCATCCATCTGCTCCATACTGCCATGGAGATAGGTGGTGCTTGCGTAAATCGGCTGAACTGTAGAAACATGGGCAGGCTCTCGGTGCCAGCGTTGCCTGCCGCCCTGTACCAGATGCGTAGCCAGCTTCCAGGCTGAAGATGTCTGTTCTGTCAAGGTTGTCCCCTTCTCTGGAGTGTCATGAGCGCCCGTCCCAGATCTCCCACCGCCAGGGAGGCACAGGCGTAGAGCCAGGGGAGCCAGACGGGTACGCCAAGCAAATCACTATCTTGTAGATAGGAAAAGATCCTGGCGTTCACCAGGATCATCTCAATCAGGGTTCCCGTGACCGCTACGACGGCCGAGAACACCAGATTCTGCCAGCTTCGCCCCTCCAGGAGCCAGAAATTCAGGTAGACGAGAGCCAGCAGACCAAAGCGGGCACCTGTGGCCAGCGGCGTGGCTCCGATGAGATAGGCGAGAGGGAGCCAGCCAAGAGCGGCGATGCTCGTAGAGAGACGGCGCGCTGTCCTCCAGTGGGCGAGCAGAGGGTCAAACAGAGGATGCGAAACGCCAATGGCAACGGCGGCGCTGCCTGCCAGCAGCGGACCCCACCAGGGCAGGCCGAGGAGCGTGGATGCGCTGTAGCGCTCGATGCCTATGTAGACATAAAAGGCATCCAGGGCAGTTCCAGAGATTGCGCCCAGAAGGAAGAGCCAGAGTGCTATCCAGGCCCAGGCCGATGCTCTGGTGTCCATCGATCAATCTTCCTGGTTCAATGCTATGGGCAACACAGACGGTTGAGGTACTGGAGGCAATCCAGCAGTTCTTCAGGGGTGGGGAGGGCCTCTGCCCGCTCAGCGATCCATTGCTGGTAGAGTTCGCCGTAGCGGTCGACCAGCAGGACACTGGGTGCGAGATCGTGCCTCTCGCTATCCCAGCGCGTGAAACGTGCAATGACCCTACCCTGGGGATCGGCAAGCAGCGCAAAGGGCAGATGCAGCTCTTTCTGCAGGCGCAGGTTATCAAGCACCGTGCTAGGAGTGATCGCCAGCGTTGCACAGGCCTCGGCGCGCAGCAGTGCATAGACCCGTGCAACGCGCTGCAGCAGGAGCGGTGTCTCCTCGGCCTGAACGCTGCGTGTCAGGAGCAGAACCAGATGCTCCTTCTGCTTATAGTCCCAGGGACCGTGGGGCATGCCATCCGGTCCCGGCAGCGTAAAAGCTGGAATCATCTGCCGGCTCCTCAGCAGCGGCTCTATCCGCGTTGCATGCTGCTCGTCTGTCATCGGACCATCACTTTCTGTCAAAGAATCATATCCTTCTGCGCTATCCTGTTCTGCTCTCGTAGAGCTGCTTAGCGGATTCCTCCCTGTAGACAACTCTCCCCCTCTGGATGAGAGGTGAGCGTGTACAGGACCCTTACAGGATAGTATCGCATACCTATCGCCCTCTGGCTAGAACACGATCGTACGGTTATTATAGACCAGCACGCGGTCCTCGCTGTGCAGACGGACCGCCTCGGCCAGCACGCGGCGCTCCACATCGCGGCCTTTGCGAATGAGGTCCTCCACACTATCGCGGTGATTGCAGTGGATGACATCCTGTGCAATGATCGGACCTTCGTCCAGCTCCTCTGTCACATAGTGGGCAGTAGCTCCGATGATCTTCACCCCTCGCTCAAAGGCGCGCTCGTAGGGCCGTGCCCCGGTGAAGGCCGGCAGGAAGCTGTGGTGGATGTTGATGATGCGCTGTGGGTAGGCCTGGACGACGAATGGCTCCAGGATCTGCATGTAGCGTGCGAGGATCAGAAAATCGACCTGGCCTTCGAGGAAGGCCAGCATACGCTGCTGATCCTCCGCGCGGCTCTCCCGCCGGACGGGAAAATGGTGGTAGGGAAGCTCATACATGCGTGCCAGCGGCTCGAGATCGGGGTGGTTGCTGAGAATACAGGCGATGTCCAGCGCCAGCTCACCACTTTTCCAGCGCCAGAGAAGATCAACCAGGCAGTGATCAAGCTTAGAGACCAGAATAGCGGCGCGTTTGCGTCGCCGTGAATAGTGGATGCTCCACTGCATACCGAAGCGGGCGGCGAGCGGTTCAAAGGCGCGCCTGAGCTGCTGCTCTGTCAGAAGGAAGCCCTCCTCCGAGAAGCTGATGCGCATGAAAAAGGTTCCATGCTGACGGGCCGTGGCGTATTGATCAGATTCCACGATGTTGCCCTGATGCTCGAAGATGAATTGCGAGAGCGCAGCAACGATCCCCGGCCGGTCAAGGCAGGAGATCAGGAGAGTAATCACAGGATCTTGTTGCATAGCTTTTCCTTCTCAGTAGCGTCGTAGTCTCGCAGCCCTGTACAGGTTCCAGCACTCGTTCGGAGACGTCACTTCCTGAGCGGTTGCCCAACGGAAAGCATGACGTGCTCTGGCTGAGGCTCTCTATGGTCGTGAACCATCGTTCAACATAGGGGCAGAGCGTACAGACGGAGTCTTCTGTGCCGCTGCTTCCATTTTTTTGTGTGTCGTTCCTGTCATATCGTGACCCAATAGATCGGGTATGTGGAAAATGTCTCGTGGCTGATGCTCCGCTGGCTGCTATGGAAGCAAAGCCACAAAAAAGACTGTTCTTGATTTCTGCCGTTGCAGAGTTTCCATCACAGAGAGAAGTTTTTTATACATGCTCCCATTATTCCCTCGTGCGCTCGATTATACAATATCTGGCCAGGTGAGACAAGGATAGCACCCTGGCCAGCAGACTCGAGACCATCGCGTACACATGGACACAGTAAACCTCGTGGATTACCGGCCTGGCTATCTATCCAGGGCTGCAGGAGCCTGTAAGGCTGGCGATCAGGGCCTGGCATTCGTTACGACAGCCTGGAGTCTAGTATGAGGCCGAAGTGGTCTGACGTCAAGCGCAGGAGCGGGCCTGATACAATGTGCACGATGCAGAAACCACGCCTCCAGTACCAGCCTCTCTCTCGTAGCCCCTGCAGGGCCAGCAGCACGAACGCACCGCCAGCTCGCTGATGCCGCTCCGTGTGGCGCGGCTGGCAGATCCTCCACGTCCGAAACCTGGGGGAAAGTTGGGCCTGCTCTTGACAGCTTTTTCTTGCCGGTGCTATACTACTTACATAAGTAAAGTTGCACACTTTATTTTAGCTGCAAACATAGTTCACACTTTTCTGAGGAGGAGCACAGCAGTGACCTGGCAAATTGATCCAGCGCACTCCCGTGTCGCCTTTGCCGTGAGGCATATGATGGTCAGCACGGCACGCGGCACGTTTAATGTATTCGGCGGTGAAATAGAGTACGACGAGCAGAATCCTGCCAATTCTAAGATTGTCGCTCAGGCTGAGACGGCCAGCATTGACACCGGCCAGGAGGCGCGTGATCAGCACCTGCGCAGCGCCGACTTCTTCGATGCCGACAAGTATCCGACCATCACCTTTGTCAGCACGAAGATCGAGCCACTGGGCGACAACGAGTATCGGGTAACCGGCGAGCTGAGCATGCACGGTGTCACGCGGCCGGTGACCTTCACCGGTCAGTTTGATGGTCCGATTACCGATGCCTTCGGACTGCGCCGGGCGGGCATTCTGGCAACGGCCACGATCAACCGCAGAGATTTTGGCCTGACATGGCATAAGGCCATCGAGAGTGGTGGAGTGGTCGTTGATGACAAAGTCAAGCTTGAAATCGAACTGGAGATCACCGAGAAGGTCCCGGCCACCAGCAACGTCTAGGAGCCAGTCTGAAATAGAAGCACTGACGGGCAGAGATGAGCATGTCCTCACCCTGCCCGTCTTTTTTTGCTGATCTGGCGCCCGAACGGCTTGCAATCCGTGGCGATAAGGCGCATAATGGGACCAGGAAACGCGCTCTACTCTACCCTTCATGGAGGTATAAAGGAAGGCGTATTCTTATGCAAGGTAAGATGAAGGCGGCCCTCAAAGTCGAGGCGGCGCCTGGAGCAACGATTGCCCTGGTCGATATTCCTGAGATCGGCCCCCAGGATGTCCTGGTACGTGTGCAGGCCGCGTCGATCTGCGGCACCGACATGCATATTTATGAATGGGATGCCTGGGCGCAGCATCGGCTGCGTCTTCCCCGCATCTTCGGTCATGAGTTTGCCGGTGAGGTGGTAGAGGTGGGCAGGGAGGTATCAACCCTCGTCCCTGGCGATTTCATCGCGGCTGAAACCCATATCACCTGTGGTCACTGCTATCAGTGCCAGACCGGACAGGCGCATGTCTGTCGGAACGTCCAGATTCTGGGCATCGATCGCGATGGGGCCTTTGCTGAGTATGTCGCGATCCCTGCGCGCGTGGCCTGGAAAACAGGCAAGGAGATTGACCATCGCATCGCCTCTGTGCAGGAGCCGTTCGGCAATGCGGTGCATGCGACCTACGCGCTTGAGATGCTCAATCGCACGGTAGCGGTCTTCGGCTGTGGTCCGATCGGTCTCTGGGCGATCGGCCTGGCGCGTCTGGCGGGCGCTGCGGCGGTCTTCGCCGTCGAGCCGGGCGAGCGCCGTCTGGAGCTGGCCGCGCGCATGGGGGCCACCTGGCTGCTCAATCCGCGCACCTGTGATCCTGTGGAGCGCATGCTGGAGCTTACCGACGGTCTCGGCGTCGACGTGGCTCTGGAGATGTCTGGTCAGCCTCAGGCGGTGCGCCAGGCCTTCGCCGCCCTGCGCAACGGTGGAGCGGTCTCGCTCCTGGGTCTGCCCTCGCGCATGGTTGAGCTTGATCTGGCCAACGATATCATCTTTAAAGGGGCCACGGTCGTGGGAATCACCGGCCGGCGCCTCTTTGATACCTGGTACCGGACACGCACCATTCTTGCGACTGGTCAACTGGATCTGCAGCAGGTGATCACCCATACCCTGCCATTTGATCGCTTTCATGAGGCGATGGAGATCATGCAATCCGGCGATTGCGGTAAAATCGTGCTGACATTTTAGCTGGAGGAGCAACATGGGTAAGCTGGAAACGTATGTACAGCAGGAACTCGAGGCGCTCAAAGCCAGGGGAATCTTCAACCGGCCGCGTGTGCTGGAAACAGAGCAGAAAGCGACCGTCATCATGGATGGGCGCGAGGTCATCACCCTCTCGTCCAATAACTATCTGGGATTGACAGTGCATCCACGCCTGCGTGAGGCCGCCGTGCGGGCCATCGAACGCTACGGAGTCGGCACCGGAGCAGTGCGCACGATCGCTGGCACGATGACCATTCACGAGGAACTCGATGAGAAACTGGCGCGCTTCAAGCAGACCGAGGCTGCGCTGGTCATGCAGTCCGGCTATGCGACCAATCTGGGGGTGATCAACGCGCTCATGCAGGAGGGCGACGTGATTATCAGCGATGAGTTGAACCACGCCAGCATCATTGATGGGACGCGCCTCTCGAAGGCTGCGCGCCGCATCTATCCCCATAAGGATATGGCTGGCCTGCGCCGCGCGCTGGAGGAGTCTCAGGGGGCTGGCAAAGTAATGGTGGTGACGGATGGCGTCTTCAGTATGGATGGTGACATTGCTCCCTTGCCAGAGATTGTAGAGCTAGCCGAGCGCTACGGAGCCTTTGTGATGGTGGACGATGCCCATGCCAGCGGCGTCCTTGGTAAGAATGGCCGCGGCAGCGTCAGCCATTTCGGGCTGGAGGGTCGAGTTGCCATCCAGGTGGGAACGCTCTCCAAAGGGATTGGCGCCATGGGGGGCTACGTCGCCTGCAGCCGCGATCTGCGTGATCTTCTGCTGCAGCGCTGTCGCCCGATTCTCTTCAGCACCACGCATCCACCTTCTGTGGTAGCGACCTGCATCGCCGCCCTGGAGCTGCTGGAGAGCGAGAGCAGTTTACTGGAGCAGCTCTGGGAGAACACGCGCTTCTTTAAACGTGGGCTGACGGAGCTGGGTTTCAACACTGGTCAAAGCGAGACGCCGATTACGCCAGTGATTGTGGGCGATGGCGCGCTGGCCATGCGTTTCAGCTCGCGGCTCTTTGAGGAGGGGGTCTTTGCCCAGGGCATTGTCTATCCAACGGTTCCCGCTGATGCATGCCGCGTACGTACGATTGTGACCGCCCTCCATTCGCATGAGGAACTCTCGAAGGCTCTGGAGGTATTTGCGCGCGTCGGCCGCGAGCTGGGGATCATTCGCGCTGGGGCGTGACCATCAGGATCCGTGCCCTTCTGCCAGATCAAGGCCGGCCGTTGGCAGGATCAGCCGCTCGATAGCGGCGGCGACGCCATCGCTGCGGTTATCGCTCGTCACGTAGTCTGCCGCAGCCTGCACTTCTGGTGGAGCGTTGCCCATGGCGATGCCCAGACCAGCGAAGCGCAACATGCCCAGGTCGTTGTAGTGATCCCCGATGGCTGCGATTTCGTGCGGCTCGATGCCGAGGAAGGAGGCCACCAGACTCAGCGCGTTTCCTTTGGTGGCCTCGGGATGGAGAAATTCCAGCAGGTCGGAGGCCGATTGCGTGACATGTAGCCGCTCACCGAACTGTTCCTGAAGCTGGAGGCGCTTCTGGGCCAGCGTTGCTGGCTCTCCGATGGCGGCAATCTTGATGCAGGTCTGCGTGTGCAGAGCGGCCACATCGTCAACCTCGATCACCGGTGGTACAGGTGGACGATACCACTGGCGTGCACGAGGTGTGTGGCGGTCGACATAGACCCCTTCGGGCGTGTGATAGGCGCGATAGAGACCAAGGGCGCGTGTGATCTCCAGCACCGGGCGAATCATCTCACGCGGCAGGAGGCGTTCGTGCAGAACAGCTCCGCTCTCAGCGTCGACGATGAGCGCTCCGTTCTCAATGATCTGGGGTCCGCTCAGGGAAAGGCCGTCACAGGCCTGCCGCAGCACCGCCAGCATCTGGCCGGTCGTGATGGTGAGCTGGATGCCCGCACGCGCCGCCGCGTGTAGAGCACGGCGCGTGCGGAGAGTGATCTCTTTGTCAGGTGGACCCCACGCCTGAAGGCGGGGGCTTGCATCTCACCCCGAAGGGTGGACACGAGAGGCCGCCTGACAGGTCGGCCCACTCAGGACAGCTATACCATCCTGAGCAAGAGAAGCCAGGTACTTCTCTCGAATGT
>JBHOQN010000073.1:0-13134 GCA_042408965.1 Ktedonobacteraceae bacterium | reverse complement strand
TCTTCATAATCCTAATTATAATGAATTAGTATTGTACTGTCAAGAGGCAAGGGTGCCCCGATGCCCAAGCCCCAAATAAGGAACGCCTGTTTCACCCCCCGTAGCTGAAGCAAGGGGCACTCACAGGCGGTTTATGTGTAGGGATTCCTGCTGTCCCTGGGGTGTTTTTTAACATAACCTCTTTTTAGATCGTCCTTTCTTGATAGCATGCCCTTGCCACTCCCTCGAATGGTCTATAACATCATACATAAGGCTATCTAAAAGTGCAATAGCCAGAATTGGAAGCTGACGGTGTTCTGGAGAAGAAGGAGCAGGAGCTGATCGCTCGTGGTCAGCTCCTGCTCCTGCACGTGCTCGTCGTGCTGCCGGTTCGTGGGGGCTGTGCTGCGCGGCGGTTTTCCCGGCGCGCCTCTCCCTGGCTGGCGTATGGACTCAGGCCGCCCATGCTGTTCTGCCGCTCAGCAGCAGGCTATCGGCGGCGACGCAGGGGATGGCGCTGCTGGGGCCGACGCTTGCCTGCGTGATGTAGAATTTGCCCCCCAGGGCCCCATTGAGCTTTGTGTTGAGCATCTGCTCGATGCGCTGGTTGTAGGAGTTATATGGAAAGGTGATCAGCTCAAAAAGGCTGACGCTGGTGCTGAGGACGTGGACGGCCAGGCTGCCGTTGCTGGCGGCGGGCTGCAGCACGGTTGTTGCGGAGCCAATGGGGAGGCTCGTCCCCAGATAGAGATCGGAGGTGATCGTCAGGTCTCCTCCCTGGACGCCAATGCTGATGTTCTGTGCACTGATGGCGCTGTTGACCTGCACCGTGCCAACGCTGTTGCCCAGGGCAGCCAGCGAGGCGGCTGGCAGCTCGACGGTGGCGGCGATGGTGCCGGCCGCCGGCTGCTGCTGTCCCGAACTGGCGCCTGTGGAGGTGCTCAGCGTGCTGCTCGGCATCTGGGTGCTGCCGAGGTTGAGATTCAGCGGGTAGCGCAGGCCCATGAGGAGCGCGGCGCTCCCACAGCCGGGCGTCGTCTTGACGCGGTTCAGGGACCCGAAGGGCACCTGCAGCGTCGCCAGCGGACCGCTCACGAGGGTGGGACTGCCGCTGAGGGGGGCGGCGCTGACCTGCAGGGTGGCGCTGTTGAGGGCGCTGAACTTGAGCAGGAGGCTGGCGTTAATGGGCAGGGGATCGCCGTTGTAGAGGCTGATCCGCAGACTGGTGGCGAGACCGCCTGACTGCACCTGCAGGCCGGTGAGCAGCACCGAGGGCTGGATCAGCGCGCTGGCCATCTGCCGGGCCCACTCCTGGTCCTGCCTGGGAAGACGGCTGATGGTCTGCGCCAGGGCGTCGTTGAACAGGGCTGGCGTGCGCTGGTTGATCTGGCTCTGGAACAGGCTGCGCAGCGTGGCGCTCTGGAGATAGATATTCAGGTTCACCGTGGTGGCGGCTCCCTGCGCGTGATTCGCTCCTGGCAGCCGGGCGGCGCTGACCGGTGCTGGCAGGAGGCTCAGCAGGAGCAGCGTCAGGGCCAGTAGCCAGCCGCGTCGGGTCAGGTCTTTCATGGTCGTTCTCCTCCTCTTCTATTGGCCGGTGCCCAGGAATTGCTTCAAGGTGGCGGTGTCGTTCAGGCAGAGGGTTCTTGTGCTGGTGGGGGTCTGCCCTGTTGCGCTGCTGCCCTGGGGCGCCGGGACCAGCAACTTGAGGACTGCCATCATCTCGCCGCTGCCGCAGCCGGTGCTGTTGCTTGTTGAGAGGGCCAGCAGGCGTACGCCCTTGAGCTGGCGGTGCAGCATCGGCATCAGGGTGGCCTGTAGCAGGTGGTTGAGGGCGCTCTGCATGGTGGCGGCGGGACCCGGGCCGGCGTCGCGTCCATCGCGTTTGAGATGCAGGACCTGCAACTGAATGTTCTGCTGGCTGTCGAGGTGCATCACGGTGTCGAGTTCAACGGGCATCGTGCGATGAATGCCATTCATATCGATATGGAGATTCAGGTTGAGCACCAGTCCGCTGGCGGGCAGTAGCCGGATTTTGAGGTCCGTGATGGTCTTCTGCTCTCCCAACTGCTGCGTGAAGAGGGTGCCGAGCACTGGTCCGCTGAGGGCCAGTTGCACAATGTGTGGGCCGGCGCTGGCTGTGGCCGTCGCGGAGCTGGGGTCTGTGCCCTGGCCCCCATTGCGGGGTCCGGCACAGGTGGCCAGGAGGCCGCCGGCGAGCAGAAGGGCGAGCAGCAGGCTGAGGCCGGCGAGCAGCAGCGTGCGGCGGCGGGGGGGCCAGCGGAGCCGGGATGGGCGGCGGGGTCCCTGCGGTGGAGGGGGTGTTGTGACTGGCGGACCTGGCGGTTCCAGGCCCGCCGGCAGGGTGAGCGCCTCCGGGTCAACCGTTCCCGCTGTGCTGGCCGCCGCGCTGGCCGCGAGTGTGGCGGCGCTGCTGGTCTCTGCCGCGCTGCTCGCGGCGGCCGGGCGGCGTCCCCAGAGGAAGAGTGCTGGCAGCACGGCGACCAGTGAGAGCAGCATGGCGGCGAAGAAGACGGCGCTGTAGACCGTGTGGGCGGCGCTGATCAGATGCTGGGCATAGCCCTTTGACCACTGGGCGAACTGTGCGGCGCTGGCCGTTGCGGGCAGCGAGGGGTAGGTGGCGGCCAGGGCCTTAAAGTAGGCCAGCGCCCAGGAGGTCAGGGCCGCCAGGCCGAGCATCATGCCCACCATGCGCAGGGCCGTGACGAGGGCGGCGCTCATCCCTGTCTGTGTTGTGCGCACTGCGTTCAGCGCTGTGGTGCCAATGGGAGCGATCACCAGTCCGAAGCCGAGGCCCGCCGTCAGGGTGCTGATGGTGATCTGAGTCCAGCCAACGTCGAGCGGCCAGCGGCTCATCAGATAGAAGCCAGCGGCGGTGAAGAGCAGGCCCAGCACAGCGGTCAGGCGGCAGGAGATCTGGCCGCAGAGCCAGCCGCCCAGGAGTGCGCCGATGGGGATCATGGCCGTCATGCGCAGCAGGGCCAGGCCGCTATCGATGACCGGTCGTTGCAGGACCGTATCCACGAAGATGGGGATGTCGGCGAGGGCGATGATCAGGGCGGCACCGATCAGGAGGCTGACCAGCGAGGTCGCGCTGAAGGAAAGGCGCTTGAAGAGCGCCAGGTCGATGAGCGGGTGACGCATCTTGCGCTCGACGAAGACGAAGGCGAGCAGAAAGACGAGCGCCAGAGCGAGGGCGATGGGGTTATTCTGCGCGGTGGCCTGCGTGGCGCTCGGACCCAGCTCGGCCCCCTGCTGAGCCAGACCGAGGCTCAGGCAGGCCAGGGCCAGGCCGAGGAGGCCGGTGCCGGGCCAGTCGATGGTCTCGCGCAGGCGGGTGCCACGCGGCACAAGGAACCAGGCGCAGACGGTGAGGACGAGCACGATGGGAACGTTCAGGTAGAAGATCGCCTGCCAGCCGAGGTGCTCGACGATCAGGGCACCATAGAGGGGGCCGATGGCGCCGCCGGCCTCCGTGACTGCCCCGATGAGGCCCAGGGCCAGGCCGCGGCGCTCATCGCCGTAGAAGTCGCTGGCGATGGCCATCGCCACCGGCACCAGGGCGCCGCCCCCGATCGCTTGAAAGAAGCGTGCTACGATCAGCCAGATCAGCCCTACCTGGCCCTGCGTGGATGTATCGATGCCCAGGGCGCCGAGGAAGCCCAGGTCCCAGGTCTGGCCGAGCAGGGGAGCGAGACCACAAAAGATCGAGCCAGCGCCGAAGATCGCCAGGCAGAGCAGAAAGATACGCCGGCGCCCGTAGAGGTCGGAGACGCGCCCCATGAGCGGCATCATGATCACGAAGCCCAGCAGATAGGCGCTCACGATCCATGATGCGTGGTCGATCTGGGTGATAGGGATCTGTAGATCGGTTACGATCTGTGGCAGAGCGGTAACCACCACCGTCTGATCGAGCGCCGTGAAAAAGACTGCCACGCAGGCGATGGTCAGGGCGGCCAGTGCCAGCGTGGGGCGTCCCTGCTGCCGCGTCTGGTCTGGCGTTGTAATACGTTTGAAGGCCCCTGAGAGCTGTGCCAGACCCGGCAGCGCCAGGGTCTGTGGTCCGCCGTGAGCCGCGGCTCCTGGCATCTCCTCGTCGGAGGAGGTCTGCAATGCGCGGGTCACGGCCTGTTTGCGCAGCCGCGCCGAAGTTTCTTGATCGTCTTCTAACGTGTACATCTTCTCCCGATCCTGGCACTACATACAAAACGGAGCATACTCGTTTGCTGGCTTGTCTCCCTTCACTCTCCAGCGAAGAGCAGCGTCTCTTCTTTCTTCTCAAGAAGAACGTTGTCCAGGCGTACCGGTTGCAGAGCGCTGATGCGCCCCCGGTTGCCGCAGGTCAGTCGGCCAGGCCTGTCCCGTACGCGATGGCCCTCAGCTCAGATCTGCGGAGCGCTGATTGTGACGTTCTCATTATATTTTGACAGCAGGAAGGTGCGTGTGGTCTGGGGGGTGTCGCCTTTGGCCGCGATCCCCGTCACGTCCAGACGGTACGGCAGCGTATCGCTCTGACCGATCCAGACGCTGGTGTGCAGCAAGGTACCCGCCGGCACGCCGCCGCCCGTGAAGAAGGCCAGATACTTTGCATCCAGCAGGCCGTTCACCCGCCAGCAGGCGACGCCGTTCACCTGGTCGCTGTTCGGCTCGCTGAGCTGCTGCAGACGACTGGCGAGCGAGATCAGGCCCGTATCGGGATTGGTGAAGGTCCGCGGGTCGATGACCCCCTTGATGGCGCGCCACTGTCCGGTGATGGGGTCGGTGATGAATTGCTGTTTGCCGATGCTCACCAGGTCGACGGTGACCGCCTGGCCATCGAGGATGACTGTCGCCTGGGCCTTCACGCGGTCGGGCATGACGACGTCGCCATCGGCGCTGGTGATCTGGATCTGGTTGCTGGCGGCGTGGCCCTGGTTGCGCACGCGCATCATGACGTGGAAGGAGGTCACGCTGCGGAAGCTCTTCTGGAGGGCCGCCAGCAACTGCGCAGAGCTGGGATGCGGGCCCAGGGCGCTTGCCGTGTTGCTCTGTTGCCAGGGCAGGGAGCAGCCGGCCAGCAGGAGCAAGGCGAGCAGACCCAGCGTGGCCAGGGTCGTCCGCTGGTGACGCTGGCACGTGGTAGCAGGTGTAGATGGTGATGATGCCATATGAGAAGCCTCCCCGAAACAGTTCTGGATCGTACCCATTGCTGAAACAAATCAACGTCAGCCAGGTGGGCTTTGGGGGAGGCCGGTACCTTCGGTCTGCGCCCAAGAGCAAAGGTGCTCAGGAGAGCCGTTCCAGGCGCGCATAGTCCAGGCTCAGGCGCTTCTTCCCATGTTTGCCCTGGAACTGGACCTCAACAAATTCGCTACCGCTCTCCATCTCGCTTTTGAGAACAACGCCCTGGCCAAAGAGGTGGTGCAGCACGCGGTCGCCCGGTTTGAAGCGGGCCTCAGCGCTCTCCTGGCGTGCCGCGGCAGCCGGGGCCGGTCTGGCCGGACGCGAGTGAGATGGCGCAGCATCTATTGTCCGGCGGCTGCTGGCAGCGGTGCTAGCGGGTCCCCCGAAGCGGGTGGTACGTGGACGGCCACCGCCGAAGACGTAGCCGCCAGCGTCCGCGTAGAGATCACCTTCGCGCAGGTCGTCCCCCTCGTAGAGGGTCGAGCGCTGGCCGCTGTGGCGCGGGCCGGCGGCAAAGAGGTCCGGGGGGATATCCGCGAGGAAGCGCGATGGCTCCGTGTAGAGCGTCTCGCCGAAGTAGGAGCGGCGGCGAGCCCGCACCAGGTAGAGGCGACGCATAGCGCGGGTGAAGCCGACGTAGGCCAGGCGGCGCTCCTCCTCCAGTTGTTCGGGGTGGTCGAGCGAGCGTGTATGGGGCAGGGTGCCCTCGTCCATGCCCACGATGAACACCACCGGGAACTCCAGGCCCTTGGCTGCGTGCAGCGTGATCAGCGTCACCGTATCACTGTGCTCCTCGTGGAGGAGGGTCCCCTCCTCGCCCGTCTGAGCCGTATCGGCCCCACCGACGAGAGCCACATTCTCCAGGAACAGCTCCAGGGCCAGCGGTGTCTCGATCTCCGCATAGTCCTCGGCCACGCGGCGCAGCTCCAGGATATTGCCCCAGCGCTCCTCGCTCTCCGGGGTAGCGCTGGCGCGCAGCTCCGGCCCGTAGCCGCTGCGCTCGGCCACGCGGTCCAGCAGGGCCGGCAGCGCGAGGGTCTCGATGGCGCCGCGCAGATCGGCGAGGAGCTGAGCGAAGGCCTGCAGAGCGTTCTTCGCAGCGCGGCCCAGGGTGGGATGGTCCTCGGAGCGCTGCAGCGCCTCGTAGAGCGAGATTCGCTGCTCCTGGGCCCAGCGCTGCAGGTCGCCCAGGGATTTCGGGCCGATCTTGCGGTTGGGCACGTTGATGATGCGCTGCAGGCTGAGGTCGTCGTGGGGATTGGCCAGCAGACGCAGGTAGGCGAGCATATCCTTAATTTCCTTGCGCTCGTAGAACTTGCGGCTGCCGATGACGCGATAGGGAATGCTGGCACGCAGGAACTGCTCTTCAAGGGCGCGCGACTGGGCGTTGGTGCGGTACATGACCGCGATGTCGCTGCGGTGCTGAACCTCGCCGCGCGCCAGCAGCTTGAGGATCTCGTCGGCCACATAGAGGCCCTCAGCCTCGTCGTTGTAGGCCTCGTGATAGAAGATCTTCTCGCCGCTGCCCAGAGCTGTCCAGAGGCGCTTGTCCTTGCGGCTGGCGTTGTGGCGTACGATGCACTGGGCTGCGTCGAGGATATGCTGCGTGGAGCGGTAGTTCTGCTCCAGCAGGATGATTCTGGCGCTGGGGAAATCGCGCTCGAAGCGCTGGACGTTCTCGGAGCTGGCGCCGCGCCAGCTATAGATCATCTGATCATCATCGCCCACGACGCAGACGTTGCCGGTGCCCGTGGGCTCTTCGTAGGTCCCGTAGCCAAGCAGGCGAATCAGCTTATACTGGGGCAGGTTGCAGTCCTGGAACTCGTCGACATGGATATAGCGCCAGCGCTGCTGGTAACGCTGCAGCACCTCCGGCTCAGTGCGCCAGAGCTGCTCGGTGAGCATGAGGAGGTCATCGAAGTCCACGCTGTTGTTGGCGCGTAGCAGGCGCTGGTAGCGCTTGTAGACGCGGGCCGCTACCTCTTCGATGTATTTGCGCGCCTGCTCGGCCATCTGGTCTGGCGAGAGCATGGCATTTTTGGCGCGCGAGATCGCGGCGTGGATGGCCGCCACGCGGTACTGTTTCTCATCGAGGTTCAGGTCGCGGATGGCCTGCTTCACCACCGTGGCCTGGTCGTCCGTATCGAGAATCACGAACGAGCGCGTCAGGCCCAGGGGGGCCAGGTAATCGGCCTCGGCTCGTAGCACACGCGCGCAGATGGCGTGGAAGGTGCCAATCGTCATCTCTCTGGCGGCCTCCATACCGACCAGGTGCTCCAGGCGCTCCTGCATTTCGCGCGCGGCCTTGTTGGTGAAGGTCACGGCCAGGATGCGCCAGGGTCTGATCTGGCGGCACTGCACGAGATAGGCGATGCGGTGGGTGATCACGCGCGTTTTGCCGCTGCCGGGTCCAGCCAGAATGAGAACTGGCCCCTCGGTGGTGGTCACGGCCTCACGTTGCGGCTCGTTCAGGCCGGCTAACAGCTGTGCTTCCATTTCTCTTCTCTATCCTCAAGCGAGTCGCTGCTCTCTCTGTTGCGGGGCATCGGGTCCTTATTGTAACCCATTCTGTGGCGAGGGACAAGCCGAGGGGACCGCTGTGGGGGGCAGGCGGGCTTGACATCCTCAAAAATCCGTTGTATCAATATATTTGATAGTAAAAATATTTGCTCAGCGAAAGGAGAGGGCGATGGTAAGCGAGCGTCTGGTTGAAGATCTGCTAGCCCTCTGGCGGCTGCTGAGACGCAGCACGCATCCAGTGAAGCGGGCCGAGATCACCCCAGAGCAGTACTGGCTGCTGCGGAGTCTGAGCCGTCGGGGGACGCGCAGCGTCGGCGAGCTGGCCGGTATGCTCGGTCTGACGGCCGGATCGGTCACCAGCGCTTGCAAGCGTCTGGAGAAGGCCGGCCTGGTCCGGCGTGTGCGTCAGGGCGACGGCGCTGATGAGCGTGTCGTGCTGGTCGAGCTGACTGCCCAGGGGGTGAAGCAGCTTGATGCCTGGCAGCAGGAGCGGCGTGAGGTCCTTTCGCGCATGCTCGAGCCCCTGACGCAGCAGGAGCAGGATGAGTTGCAGCGCCTGATTGAGCGCGTGCTGGAGGCGGCCGAGCGGCCGTCGGATGTTACGGAGTCGGCGGCGGCCTCACCGGACGTCACCGCTCAGGTAGAGGGAGAAGCAGTGCCATGAGACCCATGATCGAGGTAGAGGACCTCGTCAAGCGTTTTGGAGAGAAAGCGGCCGTTGACCATATCTCATTCTCCATTCAGGAGGGAGAGGCCTTCGGGCTGCTAGGGCCGAACGGGGCTGGCAAGACGACGACCATTCGCATGTTGATCACCCTGATTCCACCGACCAGCGGCTCCATGCGTATCGCGGGACTCGACGTGCAGCGCCACAAGGTCGTCATTCGGCGCCTGCTGGGCTATGTCTCGCAGTCTCTGTCGGCGGACAGCATGCTCAGCGGTTATGAGAACCTCCTGGTGGTGGCCAAGCTGCTGGGTTTCCCGCGTCAGGAGCGCGAGAAGCGCATCTGGGAGGTGCTGGAGCTGCTCAACCTGCAGGATGCGGCTGGCAACCTGGTGCGGACCTATTCGGGCGGCATGGTGCGGCGTCTGGAGATCGGGCAGGCCATTCTGCATCGTCCGCGCATCCTCATCCTGGATGAGCCGACCATCGGGCTGGACCCCACGGCGCGGCGCTCCGTCTGGGAGGCGCTGGAGCTGTTGCGCAGCCAGGAGCAGATTACCCTGCTCGTAACCACGCACTACATGGAGGAGGCCGATAACTACTGCCAGCGGGTGGCCATCATGGACCACGGGCGGATCGCCGCCATCGGCGAGCCAGCGGCGCTCAAGGCCAGCCTCAATCGGTCAGGTGCCACGCTGGAGGACGTCTTTACCAGTGTGACGGGAAATACTCTTGAATCAGGAGGCAGCTATCGTGAAGTCAGACAGTTACGTCGGCGTGCTCAGCGTTTCGGATAAGCCAGCAGCAGCGCTGGAGAAGCTGCTGCGTCCCCCCTCTATCTGGGAGCAGTGTGTGACCTATGTGCGCTGTGTGCTTGTGGTGGCGGAGATCGAGCTGCGCAAGCTGCGCCATGATCCCACGGAGCTGCTCACGCGCGCCGTCCAGCCGGCGCTCTGGCTGGTCATCTTTGGTGAGGCGCTCTCACGCCTGCGTGCCATCCCCACTGGCTCTGTCAGCTATCTGACCTTCATGACGCCTGGTATTCTGGCGCAGTCGCTGATGTTCATCTCGATCTTCTATGGCCTCAGTATCATCTGGGAGCGCGATGCGGGTATTCTGCAGAAATTTCTGGTCTTGCCGGTGCCGCGCGCGAGCTTTGTGACGGGCAAGGGTCTCGGCGCAGCGGTCCGCTCGCTCAGTCAGGCGGTGATCATCTTCCTGCTGGCCCTGGTGCTGGGGGTGCACCTCCACTGGAGCGTCGTCGGCGTGGTCGGCAGTCTGCTGGCTGTGCTGGTGGGCGCCAGCTTCTTCACGACGCTCTCGATGCTCATCGCGATTGTCGTCAAAACCCGCGAGCGTTTCATGGGTATCGGCCAGGTTCTGACCATGCCGCTCTTCTTCGCCAGTAACGCTATCTACCCGCTGGCGATCATGCCGGACTGGCTGCGCGTGCTGGCGCAAGTGAATCCCCTCAGCTACGTCGTCGACCTGCTGCGCGGCTTTCTGGTGGTCGGCGTCGTCCCCGCTGCTCTGCTGGACTGGGGCGTGCTCTTGCTGGCGGTGGTGGTGGCTCAGGTCCTGGCGGCTGCGACCTATCAGACGATTGTGCTCTAAAAACCTGTTTCACCCCCTTGCAGCCGGGCTTGCTGTGCTGTATGATAATAGCCGGTTTGCACTCTTCCAACGGGAGTGCCAGCCGGCTGTCTCTTCTGCGACGGTACGCTGCGAATGCGAGCGTCTGTTATCTGTGTTCAGGGAGGTTGTGTCATGTCTACAGCAGGTGAGAAGGTTCGCCCGTTAGGTGATCGTCTTCTGGTTCAGCCGGTGGCGCGCGAGTCGGTGACGAAGACTGGCATCGTCTTGCCCGATACGGCGAAGGAGAAGCCGCAACAGGGACTGGTGCTGGCGGTGGGGCCAGGGAAGGTGCTGGACAATGGCAGGCGTATCCCGCTCGAGCTGAAGGTTGGCGATCATGTGCTCTTCTCGAAATATGCGGGCACGGAGATTAAGATCGAGGGGGAGGAGCTGCTCATTCTGCGCGAGAGCGATGTGATGGGCATTGTCGAGGACTAGATGGCGCCTCGCTCGCTGGGCGATCACGCCCTCCTGGCTGGTGGTCAGAGAGTAGCCTCTCCAGGTGGGGCGCCTCGCTCGTTGCGTGGCAAGGCTGGAGCGATTCCAGCGGACATGAGCTGCTGGCTGCATGCCGCTGGAATTTTTTTGTGCTTACCTCCTCGTTTCTCGTCGGGCTGATGAGCGCCCTCTTGCTTGCTCTGCCGGCGGCGCTGGTGCGGCCGCTGTGCTCGGCGTACTGCAGAGGGAGGAGGTGGACGACTGGAACAGCAACGATCAAGATGTGTCATTGATTGATAGGCATCTCTCTATAGCTGAGATGCCTTTTTTTGTTGGGCCTGCGATATAGGTCTGATCGGTGTTGGAAGATCGGGCTGAAAGTGTTTCGATTCACTAAGAACGGAATCTGATAGATACCAGATGGTTGTGAATCAGTAAAGGGGTAACTTGACAAGATAGACTTATCATAGGTAAGATTCTATCTATCGATCCAATCACTAAGGGGATCTTTCTAATGATGTGAACGCTCTCACTCTGATTGAAACGGTGAGAGAGGAGGAATGCTGTGCCATTGATCGGTGAAGGCCCGCCCGGAGGGGGTGCCGATGATCTGGTCCTCTATCCGGTGGACACCCTGCGCGATGTTGCAGCCGCTATCCTCACCCGGGCTGATCTGGCGCGTGAGGAGCATGATCGGGCCTGGGCTACGGTCCAGTCCTGGCTGGAGGCGGAGCCCTATGGAGGCATGGATCGCGTAGACTTCGGCGGTGATGATAGCCGCTGGATTGAGGTGCGCTTCTATCTGAAGGAGCTGCTCGAACCCTATGCCCGACGTCTGCGCGCGGCCTATGACTGGCAGATCAGCTTCGCGCAGGCGCTCTTTGCGCTCGTGGATCGTGTGGGAGCGCTGGATCAGCAGCTGCAGGGCTATTTCTCTGGTGAGGGTGGGGAGCCGCCTGTCTCGCATGGGCATGCTCCCTCCTCAGGGGAGCCCCCGGCTCTCTAAGGGGAGAAGCGCATGGATGAGCTTGATCAGTTTCACCTCTATGTGGTGCAGGCCCTGCACAGCCTGCCGCGGCAGGCGCTTCTCTCGCTGGATGCACTGCACAATCAGTCTGTGCGCGACTTCAACAGCGCGATGGCGCGGCTCTTTGGGCCGCAGCAAGCCTTTCAGGGGCGGGCGGCGGATGCCATTGCGGAGCTGGTGGGGCGTTACTTGCAGGCCGAACAAGGGCTGTGTCGCTGGGATGATGGTGGCCCTTCGGTGCGGATTGGCGGGGCCCTGGCGGCCAGCGACAGCCTGCTGAGTCAGCTCGAACCGCTGCTTCGCTCGATCCGCGAGCAGCTCACGCGCTTTCAGTCGCTGCTGACTGCGACAAGGCAGCTGCCTGAGACCCCCGCTCAGCCGGGATCTGCGGAGCCGCCGCCGGAGGGGGTACCTGATGGTGGTCCGGGCATGTGGCCGTTTCTGCTGGTGGCGGGGTCCCTGCTGGCGGGGGCGGAATATGAGAACTGGCTGATGCAGCCGGCCTTTGACCTGCTGTCTGATTGGAAGCGCAAGATCCAGGGGCTGGGCGGTGAGCCATTGCCGCCGCTGCCGGGTGACCCCGTCCAGATCTCCGCTGCTGTCACCCTGGATTTGCCGTTCGTTATTCCCTACGATTCCGCGCTCCCCAAGAGTGCCAGACTGAAGGATCTTTCACCAGAGCAGCTTGCGCAGCTTGCCAGCGAGCTGGGTGTCTCTGAGGCATTCATTCGCGAATTGCTTAGTATCTTTGGTGATTTGACGGTAGGAGAGCTTGTGATACTTTGGGCCAAGTGGAGGGTGAACCTTCAGAAGTTCCCTCGGCTGCGGAAACAGCTAGCTGGTGACAGTCTGGATCAGCTCTGGCTTATCTTTGTGGCGTTCTATGTGCAATTGAGTAAGTACGCCGGACCCGAGGATCAGCGTGATCAGTGGAATCTCGTGGGTAGAATCGTGGCTATGTTTCTGCAGGCGGAGCAGGCCCTCAGTAAGGTAGAACCTGGGCAGATGGCCGGGCTTGAGGCTCTTGTGGGACAATGTCCACAGCTGGTGAAGCTGCTGGGTGCAGGTGGCCTGATGCTCTGGATGCTCTCTCTCGCTTTTGATCCGGCTCAGAAGAAGCTGCAGCTCCGGGAGGTCGAGGTTGCTTTCTGGCTGGCTGAGCATGGTAAGGTGTCTCTGCCGATTACTCGCGACGCCAGCGGAGCGGGTGAGTTTGTGGATGGGACAGGCCGGGTCTGGGATATCAAGAGTTATCAGAGTGCTAGTCTGGGGCAGGGCGTGTCTTCCTTCGACCTCGATCGGGTGCTCGGGGATATCCGAGCCGAGCTTGAGGAGGGTGAGGGAGTGGTCATCGATACCTCGGGGTTGAGTTCCGAGGATCTGGGAGTTTTGCGTGAGCGGCTGTTGGAGGCGTCGTGGTATCCTCGTTACAAGGACGATATCTGCTGGTATCCTTAGTCGGGGGCTTGTCCCTCTGCGGGTTGTCAGCTTATGCTCTGTAGGGCCAGCGCAGCTGGTGCAGAGGAGGAGCAAGAGAGAGAAAGGAGGTATGAGCGATGAGAAGAGAGGTGCCACAGGAGGTGAGGAGGCTGTTGGAGGAGGCGAAGGAGGAGGGTGGGTATCGGTGGGTGAAGGGGTATGATCTGGGTGGGTATGATCTGCGGGGGTATGATCTGAGCGGCTTCTG
>JBHOQN010000171.1:0-10095 GCA_042408965.1 Ktedonobacteraceae bacterium | reverse complement strand
TGTTATTTGTCTTTAAATCATATCTCATACAGCAGAGTATAACCCACAAGCAATAGATATGTCAATAGTATCTATTGCTTGTGGGAGCGCCTTATATCCCCCTGTCTGAATGCCAGGGGGCTTACGGCGCAGATGCTAAGCCTCTTGCCAGAATGGTGCGTGCGGCATGGTGGTCACGATCAAGCACGAGTCCGCAGCCAGCACAGAGGTGCGTCTTCACGGACAGGCTTTTCTTGACGCTGCTGCCACAGGCGCTACCATCCCGACTTGTGAAGGCCGGCTGACTGACGCCACGGCTATCCATCCACAAGGCAAGGCACCTGTTTCAGATGAATTGTGTGATCCGTATCACCTCATCAATGGCTTGATAGCGTGCTTTGTTGCCTCGTAGCTTGTACTCAACGATCAGCATCAGGTTCGACGCTACCTCTCAATCTACTTTTGCATCGTGTCCTGACTGACGAATCCTGCTGTGCTATAGAACGTGGAACATGTCCACAGCGAGGGCATTCGCTTGAGATGAACCGTATGTTGTTCGTGAATATACTCGTCATTCATGTATACATGTATAGGACAAACAACGTACCTTGTCACCATTCCCCACCCTACCCCCAAACCAGGAACGGCGCTCTCATCCCCCGCTGGAAAGACGGGGGATTCCCCGCGCCGATTGTATAACGGTCCCCGCGGCTACAGTGGCGAGCGGCGCGCTGGCGGGCCGACCGTCCGCGCCTCAGCCGCTGAGCTGCACTGCGAATCTCTCTATGTCATGGATATGCTACGGAGCGTTTCTCTGTAGCCGTCAGTGAAGCGCGCCTACTTCTTCTGCTCCTCTTTCGCAGCGGTCGCCTCCGCCTGTTTCCTGACCAGGGGGGGAACGTGCTGCTCACAGAAGCGAAATGTGCGCCCGCCGGAGAGCAGCTGGGCGTAAGCCGCTGGCTCGCCGCAGGTATCGCAGCGGCCCACGTGTGTTTTAACTGCTTTCATAGAAAGGCAAAACCTCCTTGATGCTTCTATAGGCAGGTGCAGATCAGGCCCGTGCGCTGAGAGCGGCCGGTGGGCAGGAGGTGCACCGTTCTTCTGAAGGATCATCCAGCTTCTATGATATCATACCTGGCCAGGGTTGAGGGGAGGAAGAGCCTCCAGGCAGCTCCAGGGACCGCGACGAGCCGGGCGCATGGCAGGCCACGGTTGTCTTATGTAAGACTGGCAGGATTCTTCTCCATCCCGGGTGGCCAGAGAGGACCTACGGAGCCAGAGCAGGCAGGGGAGCACCCCGAGGCAGGGGAAGTCGAATCGCCTCAAGCGCAGCGCCGGGCGCCCCTGGTTATACAAGAACAAGCGACTTTTTTAAAGTCATCATAAAGTGGTCAGGGGTACACTAGAGACAGAAGGCTGTAGTGATCGTCGGGTGCCAGCGTGCCTGTTGAGCCAGGTGGGCGTACGAGCGGCTCGGCGCACATACAGCTCCGAGCCAGCGAGCGTCGAGCCGCGCCGCGCCGCCAAGGGACCCCTGACAGGTTCCGGCTGAGATCTGCTGAGTGCCACAGCAGGAGGCCTTCGGGCCTGATCTCTGAGCGGAGGCAGCGCAGAGTTCCGCCCTGGCGCGTTGAGCAG
Source organism: Ktedonobacteraceae bacterium (assembly GCA_042408965.1). Lineage (GTDB taxonomy): Bacteria > Chloroflexota > Ktedonobacteria > Ktedonobacterales > Ktedonobacteraceae > Thermogemmatispora. Next base: position 8,478 of record JBHOQN010000171.1, on the reverse strand, counting down.
AAGTGCGTCGCCTGTGTGAGGGACGCCCGACGGCTCCGGGCCGTTCAGGCGATCGTACAGCCGAGAGCAGGAGCCAGGCCCGCAGAGGGCCTGGCGCTGCCTTTGCTGGCCGTCAGAGCGCATCGACCTCCACATCGGCCGTCACCCGCGTCTCCTCGCCGGCGCCGCTCTCTGGCTGCAGCTCACGAGCCGGCTCGCCCACCACAATATCGAGCTTTCCCTCCAGAGCAGTGACGTGCACCACACCGGGTTTGGGTACATTGCCCATCAGGATACGCAGGCTCAGAGGCACCGTCAGAAAGCGCTCGATTGCGCGACGCAGCGGGCGCGCACCCTGCGTCTGGCTGAAGCCCTCTTTACAGAGCAGATCGATAGCACTCTCATCAGCCTGGAGCGTCAGCCCCTGCTCCAGGAGGCGCGAGGCCAGCTCATTCATCTGCAGGCGGGTGATCGCCCGCGCCTGCTCCTGCGTCAGAGGGTGGAAGATCACAACCTCATCGATACGATTGAGAAACTCCGGGCGGAAGGTCTGGCGTAGCCGTTCAAACAGACGCTCACGCTGCATCTCCTCCAGGGAGGCCTTGCTACTGGCGCGGAAGCCGCTGGGAAGCGAGCGACCGAGCATATCGGTACCAACGTTGGAGGTCATGATCCAGATGGCATGCTGCGCATCCACTGTATGGCCCTGGGCATCGGTCAGGCGACCGGCATCAAAGACCTGCAGGAAGAGGTCGAAGACCTCGGGGTGGGCCTTCTCGACCTCATCGAGCAGGACCACGCAGTGGGGACGGCGACGCAGCTTGCCGGTCAGTTGTCCCTCCTGATCGTGACCAATGTAGCCTGGCGGAGCACCGACCATACGCGAGACGGCGTGCTTCTCCATGTACTCCGACATATCAACGCGAATGAGGTACTCATCGGAGCCGAAGACTTCCGCGGCCAGCGCGCGCGCCAGCTCGGTCTTGCCAACGCCGGTCGGCCCCAGGAAGAGGAAGACGCCCGCCGGCCGGTTGCGCGGCTTAAGTCCCGCGCGAGCCACCTGGATGGCCTGGGTGACACGCTTGATGGCCTCATCCTGGCCGATGACACGTGCCTTCAGGCGGCTCTCCAGGTTAAGAAGGCGATCGCGCTCCTCACGCCCAGGCGCACTGACGGGGATGCCCGTGCGGGCCGAAATGACATCGGCGACCGTCGCCGGGGTAATGACTGGCTCTTCGCCCAACTCATCGCGATTGTCGCGTTCGATCGACTCATCCTCGACCCAGTAGACACGCGCCTGCGAGCAGGCTTCATCCAGCACACTACAGGCTTTATCAGGGAGGCGCAGGTTGGGCAGGTACTGCACCGAGAGATGGACAGCGGCCTGCAGCGCCTCATCGGTGATGCTGACATGGTGGTGCAATTCGTACAGCTCGCGCATGCCCCGCAGGATCTCCAGAGCCTCCTCGGCGGATGGCTCCTCAATCGTGATGGGACGCAGACGGCGCTCCATGGCTGCGTCCTTCTCAATCATGCGATATTCCTGAGGTGTCGTCGCACCAATGCAGCGCAGCCGTCCTCCGGCGAGGGCGGGCTTGAGGATACCGGCCGCATCGATGCTGCCGTCGGCGGCGCGACCGGTGCCGATGAGCAGGTGCATTTCATCGATGAAGAGGATGATATTGCCGCTATTCTCAGCTTCCTCAAGCACTTTCAGCAAACGCTCTTCAAACTCGCCACGGTACTTGGTACCCGCTACCAGCGAGCTGGCCGATAGCTCGATGACACGCTTGCCACGCAGTTCGGGAGGCACACGGCCATCGATGATGCGCTGGGCCAGACCGCCAACGATCGTCGTCTTGCCGACGCCCGATTCGCCGATGAGAATGGGATTGTTGCGATCCTTGAGCATCATCGTCTGCATCAAGAGGCGCAGCTCTTTCTCGCGGCCGATCAGGGGTGGCAGTTGCTTCAAGCTGGCCTGACGTGTGAGGTCGCGGCCCAGGCGCTCCAGCAGCGAGTTACCGGGCCTGGGGGGTACCTCAACTGACCCGAAGCCGGCTGGCATCTCAACGGCTGGCACCTGATGCTCCTCCGCCGAGGGGGCCAGCTCCAGCAGGGCATGGGCCTCACTGGCCATGATCAGGCTGATCAACTGGTTGGGATCGATGCCCATCTTGGTCAAGAGGTCGTGTGTTACGCCGTCACCTGCGCTCAGCACGGCGCGGGCAATGGCGCGCTCGTCGATCATTGTGGCCCCGGCGCTCAAGGCATTCTGCTCGGCAGTCAGGAGAATCTCTTTACAGCGGCGCGTCGGCAGGATGGGGGCGTCGCTGCTGGCCTTGCCATTCCCCAGCGCAAGACGGATGACCTCGCGCACCTGCCTGGGCGAGAAATTCAGGCTGCGAAGGGCATCCTGGGTACAGCCGCCATCGAGCTTGGTGAGAGCGATAAAGAGATGCGGCGTACCCAGATAATCTTTGCGCATGCGGCGCGCCTCCGTCAGCGCAATGCTGAGCACCTCTTCCAGGAAACGCCGGTCGAGCGCGTGCGCCGAAGGTGGGATCGATGGAATGAGCGGCTCCTCCTCTTCAAAGATATCGACATAATCATCGGCGTTGCGATCACGCACACCGACCGTCAGACGCTGCAAAGGATCGCCATAGAGTACAAAAGAGACCCAGGAGGCATTTTCAGCACGCCGCTGAGCTATCGCCGTCCGCGCGCGGCGGAGCGCCTCACCCAGAGCCACGCCATCGGCCAGTTCCTGATAGAAGAGTGCCGTAAACTCACGGATACGCTGCATCTGCACAGGCCAACGCAGCACCACGACGGCACCGGCACCAGCCTGCACCAGGCGGATCGCCAGAGACTGCAGCAACTCCTCGCGCTCCTGCTGCCCAGGCTGGGTACCTCGCCCCGACTGACGCTCGGCGTCATACTGGCTCAGAAAGATCAGCGGTCGGCGCGGTAGCTGCTGGAATAACTGCGTGGCCACCTCGCTATCCAGACGCGAGCTGCCGGCCAGCGCCAGCGTGGGCTGATCGCTCACCAGTTGCGGCCAGGGACCCGCATAGTGGATGATCTGCGGCGGCTCGCTGTTCATGCGCATGCGCATCTCCAACTGGTTCGCCTGCTGACGATAGAGAATGCTGCGTGAGATGGCCTCTGGCAGAGCTGTACAGAGGGCGGCAACCTCCTCCTCGGCCGCGGCTCGCTCGCCGGTGGGATTGACCAGAAACAGCACGGAGAGGCCCGCCGGCTCGCGCCGCCCTGGCCGACGCAGACGCTCGCTCAACGAGGCCGCCCGCTCCTGATGTTCGCCCACCGCCCGGCTGACGCTCAGCCGCTGGCAGAGGAATGAGCCGGGCCGACTCCCTCCATCAAAGCAGATCTCCCAGGGAATGTCGGGGGTGTTGGTGTCGAGAAGTAAGGGCGCATCCAGGCGCCGCAGCGCTTCCCGCACGGGTGGTGGCACAAGATTCTCAAACAGGAAGCGCCCCAGCGTCTGCACAGAATCGTTGATCGCGCCCAGTTTCATTGTCTGACGTCGGCTCTCGGTGAACGCCTGGGTCTGCATGTACTGGGCCACGGCCTGCAGGCTGCGCCTGAGCCGCTCCCTTTGCTCTGCGCTGACTTCAGTGACGTACTCCTGCGTTTCCCGCACGGGATGATCAGGCAGGTCAAGCCGAAAACGATAGATGTTTTCAGTGCGAGTAATACTCAAGAGCGCCGGCAGTTCCATGAGTCCTTCTCTTCTACAATCTTCCCTATAATCAGAGTCTCTGGCCCTGAGACACTATCACCTGGTTGTAAGAGCAGTATAACCCAACGATGAGCCGCTGGCAACTGCAGTTTTTCGACGGATGTGACGAGAGCGGTCAGCAGCTATCGGCAAAACGAGCATACTATATTGCAGTCGATTGGTCAAGTTTTTCTTCTAATAAAGGGCATAAATGGATAGGGCGGCCAGGGCGTGCCCTGCCCGGCCGCCAGGTTAGACTGTCACGGACGGATAGCAGGTGGAGGCGCTGCTCCCGGCAGGCAAGGCACGCGGCGTAAAGAGGGCATCGAGGGTCATGAGGGTATCGACATGCAGCCCCTCGATACCGAGGTAAGTGCAGTTGTCTGGCGGCAGAATGGTCAGGTCGAGCTCGGGGAAGGTGCCAGCCTGGCGCTGCACCAGGAGGGAGTAATGTCCTCCGACGCTCGGCGGGACGTACCAGGAGAGCGAGACCGTCATGGTGCAGTTCTTCGGGACGACCACCCAGCCGCCAAACATGGCGCGCCCTGGTTCGTCGCTGAGCATATTCGTCGGCGGCCCGATGGTGTCGAGGGGATGCCAGTCGCCAGGATTCTCATCGGAGAGTGAGGGTGAGGCCGCGCCGGGCTGGAATTGATCACGTGGGCAGAGCAGCTCATCGTGCGGATAGACCGCGGTCGCATTGCAGGCTGGAGCCGGGCCGCCGCAGAGGGGCGTGCCGGTATCGAAGCCATCGCCGCTGATGAACTTGCTGGACGGAGGGACATAGATGCGCACGTAATCGCGATAGGCATCATAGCCATAGGTCGGGCCGGTCTGGGTAAAGGAGAGACGCAGTTGCAGGTTATGGGTGGCCCCCCCGGCGTCATCCAGGGTCACGACGTCATGGATCAGGGTGCGCACATACTGTGAGGCCTTGGTCGCGTTCAGATTGGCCTGCACAATGTAGAGGCCGTCGTGGCTCGTTGAGCGGTCCATCTGAGCGGCAAAGCCGTAGCGCATCAGCAGATTCTCTACCTGTGGGTTGATGACGTAGACCTGAATGTCGCGCGTCTTGAGATCGTAGAGCGCCTGGCGAGCGATGGCCAGCAGTTCATCAGGCGGGGCATGGCGCACACGATCCATGAGGGTCTGGGCGAGACGCGAGGTAAAGAGTTTGCGCGCCTGGGTGGGAGCGTCGATATGCTGGACAATCTCCTGTTTGCGGATGCCGCTGTTGTCCTGCTGATAGTAGTGCAGGCGATCCTCCAGATTCTGGGCGGTGATGGTATCGTTGTAGCCTGGTACGGTCAGGGGACCAATGACGTCGAGGACATGCTCAATGAAGAAGGGGGTAAAGACGATGACGCCATCGACGTGGTGGCCGACTTCATGCTGGTAGGCCTGAATGGCAATCTGTGCGGAGGTCGGGAAGTCAGCTGAGAGGTTGGAGTCGCGCAGTCCCCAGTTGGCGAAGGGCCACCAGGAGCGGTAGGCCGCGGGGGCGCGCTGTCCAAGCGTGGGACTGTTGTCGGTGTACTCGATAAACGAGATGTCGCGCAATGAGAAGGGGGCAAGCCGTCCGGCGCTGATGGTCAGCTCGCCGTACTGACCGGTGAAGCCCCCTGTCGGCCGTAGCTCGGCCCGATCCATCGTCTGCACGAGAAAGGTGCGAGGTGCATCCACCCCCAGCATCCAGCCGGCGGCCGCAAGTAGCTCGCGTGCCTGGGTGAGATCGCTCTGAATGGCTGGCAGGGCCTGCAGGAGCTGGCGCGCCTCGCTCTGCTGGCTGGCGCTCAGCGGCAGTGAGGCGAGCGAGAGCTGATGTGTCTGGCCTTCAATATCGTTGAGCAGCGGCATGATGCCATCGAGGGTCTGGCTCAATAGATCGAGCATGCCCTGGGTCACCAGCGGCTGCGTCGAGCTGGTGAGGAGCGGTCCGCGGAAGTGGGGCGCCAGGATACGCGCAGTGGGTATGAGGTGCAGACCGATCGTGGTGATGTCAAGTCCGATCTGGGCAGCGGCCCGGGCAGATCGAACCTGGGCCTGATACTGCGGGAAGATCGAGATAATCGTGTGAATAGTGCTAGAATCGTCGATGGTGGTTCGCACATTGAGAAAAGCCTGACGTGATTTTTGAAGCTCTTCTTGTGCCTGCTGCAATTTATGGACGTCGAGAAAGCCCGAGGGATGGGCTTTGATGCCGTTAAAGATAGTCTTCAGGTTCAGGAGATGGGCGACGCCTTCCGAGGCCTGGCTGCGCAGGGTGCTATAGGTCATGTAGACCTGGACCCCAAAGGCCAGGCCCATTACAAGGGGCACGAGGATGCCGAGGGCGAGTGTGGCCAGCAGCAGAAGGGTGACGAGACGCCGTGGCCGGCTCTGGGCCGCGCGACGTCTGCGCCGGGGGGTCTGTAGATGGCGCTTCTCTTCAATGAGTGCAGGGAGTGCAGGAGCGGTCACGGCGCTCTCGCTGCGTCCGGACGCGGCAGTCACCAGCTCCTCCTCTCTCTCCTCGGCTCCCTCCTCCAGCGGCCTCGCCTCCTCCTCCCTCTCTTCCTCCTCGCCTGTCTCCTGCCCCTCTCTCTCAGAGGTGGCAGGCTGCCTCAGCGCCGCCAGTCGCGTCTCCTCAAGGACCCGCCGCTCGACAGCGTCGGCCACCGTGATGCGCTTCAGCTTGATCGTGTCCTCGTCATCAGCGGCCGTCAGCACAGAAGCGTCGGGAGAAGCAGCTTCCGGGCCTGAGGCCGAGGTCGCGCGCTCCTCGGCAGTGCTCTCTATCGCTTGAGCATGCGGCGTTGAGAGGCCAGAGCGCGCCTCATCCTCCTCACAGGAGTTCCCATCAGCATAGTCATCATGGATCACCAGATCAGACATAGAATACCCTCAACAGATATACCAGCGGAGAACTACTCTTGCATCGAAGCCAGCGCTTGAATCGCTATCAGCTCAGACATCAGATAGGAGATAGAGATAGATCACTCTCCTGAGTATAACGTTTCGCCGACCAGCATCGTTTCTCTCAGTGTGCGAGGACGGCAGACATGGCTATTTTCAGTATGAGCAGAGCGGCAAGTGCGCAGGAGAGAGGCAAGCCAGCCGAGCGCGCGCGCGGCGTCTCCAAGAACCAGAGGAGCCACGCGCGCGCCATCTAGAGCCGGCCGCCGTTCAGCTTGCGGGTCGTCGTATCAAGACGCCTCGTCTGACGGCCACGGGAGCGGGCCGGGGGAGGGTAATAGGCCGGGATAGCCGTAATGATATCGCCAATGCGCGCCTGCACCTGCAGATAGCGAGCAGGCGAGCGATGATAGTGAGCAAAGAGCATCAGGAGATGATGGGCGATGATATCGACCTCGTCGGTGTGGCGCGTCAGGGTAATCTGGCCGCCGATCGCCTCTTCTGCCGCGGTGAGAGCCACCTCGTCCCCCTGTTCATCGAGGAGGAGACGGCGCGTCTCACGTCGCTGGCGCGCCGGCCAGAGCAAGAGAGCCACCACACGCCCCCTGAGGCGCTGCTCACGCAGACGCTCTGCCAGATAGCTGGCGAGCTTATGGATAGCGGCGCAGGTCTCATCAGCGTCGGCGGCGTGCTGGAAGCGGATGCGAGCATTCTGGCTGAGCGGCGGGGCATCGGGGACCACCAGGCTATGGTCCTCACCCCGGGCGATCTGATGCAGCCAGCTCCCCAGCTTGCCCAGGCGGCGAGCGAGGCCCTCCTCAGCGAGCGGGGCCACCTGGGCAAAGGTAGTGATCCCAAAGTCACGCAGGTGGGCCACCAGCTCCGCCAGAGCCACACTGTCAAAGGGTTCATTGCGTCCCTCGATCTCACCCGCCCGCGAGCTGTGGCCCTCCTCATCGAGATCTGGCAGAGCGCCGGGAACGCCAGAGCCGGCGGCGCGCAGTTGCAGGAGCATCGTCAGTGGCAGGGTCTGCACAAAGGAGGCCTCGCGTCCCGCCGGGATGTAGAGCACCCCCTCGCGTCCATCTTTGCGGCTCATCAGGGCCGCCAGCTCCGCGATCGTCTTGCCAGCGGCAATGCCGATCAGGGCCGTCAGGCCAAGCTCGGCGATCTCCGCACAGAGGCGCTGCGCCAGATGTACCGGAGAATCAAAACGCAGCTCGCAGCCACGGAGATCAATAAAGGCGTCGGCGATCGGCACCGACTCGATGATGCGTGAGTAGGCGCGATAGCGCTCACGGAGCTGCTGCAACGTCGGTTGATAGCGCTCATAGGAGGCCGGCAGAAAGCGCGTACGCGGCGCCAGACGGTGAGCACGGCGCAGCGGCATGCCCGGCGTGATTCCCAGGCGCATCGCAGCAGGGGAGGCATCGATGACGCGCCCTGGCTCGTTGGGCCGCCCCATGCCAGTTCCCACGACAAACGGCTGCCCGCGCAGAGAGGGATCGGCCATCTCCTCGAGTGTACAGTAGAAGTGACGAATGCGCACATGCATGATGCCCTGGCGCAGGCGTGCACGCTCGGCCGCTCGCGCTGCCTCCTCCATGCGCAAGGCCATCTCGGCAGAGTGCTGCTCAACCGGCCCGGCGTTTGTCTCGCCCGGGCCGACCAGATTATTGATCAACGTCCCTGAATGATAGTGCTGCATACCAGCCTTCTTGGTGAAGTACCCCATGCCTAAAGGCAAGGGGCTTCTACGCAGGTTTCTCCACGTTGGCTTCTTCCAAGCCTGAGTATGTTTATCGCAGCGTTGGTATCTCTGTCGAGAACGACCCCACAGTGGATACAGATGTGTGTTC
>JBHOQN010000168.1:0-5739 GCA_042408965.1 Ktedonobacteraceae bacterium | reverse complement strand
ACCATCGAGCGGATAAACTGGCGCATCAAGGAGAGATGGACACGTCGACGGAGTTGGCGGTCCTCCTCAGTTTTCTCGCCGATGCCCAGCTCCTGGCAGACTCTGTCAGCACGCGCGGCCATATCCTGCTCCAGGACACGCAGCAAACGCTCGCCGAAACCTGTTTGAGGATCAAGCTGATCCTCACTGCATGGCAGGCGCCACGCTTTCATAGTTAAGCGCCCAATCTGCTTCTTGACATAGTCCAGGACATCGCTGCGCTTGAGCGTTCCATTGACGATGGCCTCCAGCCCGGTCATCTGCGAGCGGTGGTCCTTTTTCAAAACGACCGCCGCATGGTATCCAAGACGCTCGGCCAGCTCATAGAAGTCCGGTTTGTCCGCTTCCTTACTCACGGCAATCACAATCTGAATCTCAGGGATCGCCCTGGCCTTTGTACTCATAGTCACAACACCTCAAAGTGGAAAGGATCAGAAACGCGCACACGACCGAAGCCCTCGTTACGACGGCGTCCGAGACCCTCCTCCTCCAGACGGAAAAGAGCCTCAATCAGCCGATCAAGGCCGGTGCCGCTGCGCTCCCAGCAGGCAAAGAGAAAGACCGAGCCGCGCTCAATGGCGATCTCATTGGTACGTGGCAGTCCCCAGAGGTCGTTCCAGCCGGTCACGCGCCGCAGGCCCGCCGCCGTATGGAGGCAACGAAAAGCCTCGCTGGTGAAGGGTGGACCGAGCAGCTCCGCCAGCGTCTCCTCATCGATGCACCCGCGATAGCGCAGGAACTCATCGCAGAGGATGGCCGGCGCATGCAGGTTCAGGGCGAAATAGAGGCTCGCCTCACAGGGCACTCCATGGCCAGCAAGGTACGTGCGCAGGTTGTGATCGAAGGCGGCCAGGCGCTCTTTGAAGCGAGCAGGGGCAGACGTCGTCTCTCCGGCAGGCAGCAACCTCAGCTCGACAGCACCCAGGCCGCGTGTGCGCCCGCTGCCCATGCGCACAAATCCCGAACGACCCACCTCCTCAAGGAAGCTCTGCAGGGGCTGCGCCTCCTCCTCGGGCGCGCGCAACAGTCCCCAGAAGGATGTGCCCGCCTCGAACACCTCGCGGTTATAGAGAATCTCCTCCTGGACGGTCCCCCGCAGACGATCGATCCCAGTATGCGTGCGGAGCCGGCGCTGTCCCCTGGGATTGGCCAGATAGCGTCGCTGGCCATCGCTGGCATAGAAACCAGAGACATATTCCATACTGGCCCCACATACACGACACCGCCGGCAGTCCCGCAGGGCCCGCAGCATCTTCGACGGCTCTCCCTCAGCGAGATCAAAAACCGCCCAGGCGAAGAGCGTATCAAGAACACCGTGGCAGCGCTCACCCTCGTCCCGACCGCGCTCCTCCTGAAAGCCGGGATGGCGCTTGCAACTCTGCGCTGTGCGCGGGAGCGGATAGACAGGAGCCAGTGGCCCTCTGCGATCGGCCTGGGCCGAGCCATCATGCTCGATGAGCAGCGGCGTTGGCAGTAGATCAGAGAACTGGACCAGACCACTCAGAAAGAGGCGGCTGAACTCCGCACGCCGATCAGGGTAGAAGAGGCGATGCAGGCTGGCCAGCGAGCCCATCAGGGCGGTCCCGGGGATGTAATCGAGGCACTCAAAGCCCCGCGACGCATGATCAGAGCGGATCGCCAGCGGTGAGCGCGTTTCTGCAAGAAGGGCGAACGTCTGCATCACTGCTCCTCTTCTTCCTGGACAGTTGAATAATACATCAGCTCTGCAAGCCGTTCGAGCCAGCCGCTCCACTCGGTGGCGGTATAGGCTTCACCGTTGACCTCCAGATGCAACAGCTCGCAGCGGCATCGTCCCTTACCCGTGGACTTATTGGCACCCAGTTGCTCGACCAGATGAAGACCGGCGAGCAGCAGCAGGAGCGAATAGGTCGGGCTACGCGGCTGCTCATCGAGGGGGAAACAGGTCAGCCAGCCACGGACTCTGCCGCGGAAGACCAGGTGACGCAGGCCATACTCGCTGCTGTAGAGCGCTCCGGGCACCGCCGTGCGCGTGAGACGCCGCAGACGCACCTGGGTAGAGACTTGCGCCAGAGCCTGCGCATCTTCCACGACAGCGGCCATGCCGCTCGCTGGTCCCTCAAGCTGCTCGATCTCCTGCGCTGTCAGCAAGTGGGCATCGTCAAAGAAGAGCAGGCCGGGTCGCATCTGCGAGCCGAAGATGCGCATGATCATGCTAATCCTTGGACCGAGGCCGAGCAAGGCCAGCCTCTCATCATGAGGAGAGGCCATCAATTCACTCATCTCCGCCAGCTCCTCATAGGTGCACGCCAGTCGTTCACAGTTCTCACGGAGGACACCCTTGAAGGTCGAGCCAGGCACATAGAGACGGTGCTGCCGATCGCGCGCGACCGTGCGATCGATCAGGCCCTCGCGGAACCCGGTGCCGAAGTGGAAGGGAGCCAGGAAGGTCAGGCGATAGTCGATGGCCAGGCGATCAGTCCGCGTTTTCATCTCCACCCTCCTCTGGCGAGATAAAGTCATAGAGTTCGATCAGGTCAAGCAGCGGCGTCTGATAGACCTCGTGCCCCGCAGGGCCGCGCTCCTGCATCCGGGACCAGGGGAAGACGATGCGTGGAAAGCCAGGGAAGAGGTCCGCAGACTCTATGGACTGAGCGCGCTCGCGATAGCGCTGGTCGAACGCATAGGTCCAGGTCAGCAGGTAGTTGCGTGTCTCCTTACGGGCCCCCTGCAGAGCCACCAGGGCCTCTGTCACGGCGCTGGTCAGGTTCATCTTCAGGATCGCCTCACGCAGCTGATGGAGTTTTGAGCGTGGGAAACCCTGTTTCCTGGCCTGACGGATGGCCCGCAGCAGAGATTCCAGTTCGGCGAGGCGATAGGGACGCAAGGTAGCGCGGAACTCAGCGGTAGCAGTGCGCTTCCAGTAGAGCTGCTCATAGAGATAGTCAAACTGCCGGCTGCTGCCTCCGGCGACTACCATGAAATTGATACGCGAGTCATCTTCGCGGTCACCTGCTCTCTGCTCATCGCTACCATGGCGCTTGGCAAAGCGGAGCGTGCTCTCCACCAGGTCCAGCAACAGACCGAAGGGATATTTCATGGGCGCGAGCACAACGCCAACCGAGAGGCTGCCCTGGTACTCCCGGCCCTGGCCAGCGATGGAGAAGCGAGCCTTCTCCTTAAAGACGCGCGCCACCTCCAGCGCGACATCCATGGCGCGATCCGCCGTGGTCAGCAGCAGCAGGTCATCGCCCCCAAGCAGCAGGACATCGAACGGGAAGAGGTCACGGCCCTGGTCTTCTCTCTCTTCTCCGCCCTCCAGATGAACCGGAGGAAGGTATTTTTGCACCGCGGCAGCCAGCGCCTTGTAGATGGTCCTGTCAATCTGTTCGGCAAAGTTCTGCAGATCCCGAAGCGTTCCCAGGCTCTCCACGGTCTTGCCCATACCATTGCCATCCGCATAGACGAGTCCGATGTATTCTCTGGCGCTGGCAATGCTACGAAACGCATCGATGTCGCGCGGACGTCCAGGCACGACCGACCGGTCTCCAATCTTGAAATAGTCAGGAGGCAAGCAACGAATAAGGTTCGGCCAGAGGCTATCATTCGCCTCGGGATCGCTCTTCCCATCGCCGCTAATCTGCTTGTTGATCAGACCGTCAATCGTCTGCTTAATAGCGACATCTTCGGCTCTCTTCTTGAGACAGACACTGCAATAGCGTTCCTCATCCTCCCCTGGATCAGAGGCAAAACGATCTTGATCGACAGCATCCTGGCTACCACAGGAGGCACATAGCTGCAGTAAGGGATGGGATGGCAGGGCAAGCAGTGAGGGAGGCAGATCCTTCGCGCGACGCAGCTTGTAGCGCAGCAGCTCGAGCTGCTCGTGCAGATCAGCCTGCCAGATCTCCTGCACTGTCAGCCCCGCCGGCAGTGGCTGAATGGCGCCAGTCAGCGAAGCCCCACCTGCCGATTGCTGGCGATACCTCTCCCGGATGGACCTGACAAACTCCTCGGCGTGCTCCTCGGCCAGCAGGAAGAGGCCTGAGCCGCCATTGGCATAGATGACGTGGGCCTCAGGATCGCAGCGCCTGGCAAGATCCCTCATGTCCACACGGTTGAGCCGATCGAGAATCGAGCTGGCGCCGCGGATCTCTTTCAGCCTGTCGGTGCCAAAGACATAGCCTTTAATGTGATCGGTATCGAGCGCTACCAGTGCATAGGCCATCCCAGGCTCCTCTCCAACAATGATCAGCAAATTGACAGCGCATGTTTGATCAGGGAGTGCTAGAAGACCCCTGCCTTCAGGCATGGGGCTGAATAGCGCTTCCTTGTCTGGGGTTGAAGTGCTGGGGCACCTTCCCCCTTGACTGACTGATCAGTTTGTAGCACAAACTGAACGTGCATAAGATGTTTCAGTATCGGATCTTCCCCACGAAGAAGCAAGAGCGATTGTTCAACGATACATTGGAAGAGTGCCGCTGGCTCTACAACCACCTGCTTGAGATGCGCAGAACCTCCTATGAGCAGGCGGGCAAAAGCTTTTCCTGCTATGAGCAAATTCGCTCGATCACGATGCTGAAAGAACTGCGGCCCTCCCTGAACGCTGTCTATTCCCAGGTGCTGCAGAACGTGGCGGTTCGGATCGATCTGGCTTTCAAAGCCTTCTTCCGTCGTGTCAAGGCAGGAGAGAAGCCTGGGTATCCTCGGTTCAAAGGCCAGGGCCGCTACGATAGTTTCACCTATCCGCAGTCGGGTTTTTCCTTGACGCATAATCACCGCGTGTGCCTCTCCAAGATCAGGAGTATCAGGCTCGTGTATCACAGGCCCATTCAGGGCAAGATCAACACGCTCACGATCCATCGCTCCTCTACTGGCAAGTGGTATGCGTCTTTCTCTGTCGAATACGATCCCAAACGCTTGCCGGACACTCCCTCTCGGGTCGGCATGGACGGAGGGCTCAACACCTTTGCGACACTGTCCGATGGAACAAGCATTGAGAACCCCCGCTTCTTCAGGAAAGAAGAAAAAGCACTGGCCAGGGTTCAACGCACGCATTCCAGACGTGCGAAAGGGTCTCCTGAACGGCGCAAGCATCGCAAAGCGGTCGCCCGTGTGCATGAGCGCATCAGGTTCAGACGCTCTCACTTCACCCACCAGCACAGCCGCCGGATTGTGAACCGATACGGCGCCATCTGCGTGGAAGACGTGCACGTCAATCGCATGATGCATAACCATTGTCTGGCAAAGAGTCTTGCTGATGCAGCATGGAGTCAATTCTTTGAGCAACTGGCGCACAAAGCGGAAGAGGCTGGTCGCCAGTTCCTCACAGTCAACCCTGCATACACCAGTCAGACCTGTAGTCAGTGTGGACATCGGCAAAAGATGCCTCTTGCTGAAAGGGTATTCGCTTGTCCATGCTGTGGGTTGCATATGGACCGCGACCTCAACGCTGCTAAAAACATCCTGGGATTGGGACTACAATCCCTGGGTGAGATTCCCTAGAAGCCCCTGGCTTTAGCCATGGGGAGTAGTCACAGGCTTTGTCTACTCGCCGCAGCACATCTTGAAGGACCTGACTGTCAATCACCTCCGGCTAGAAGCCGGAGGCTTGCATCTAGACTCCACCGCAACTCTGCATACCTTTGCAGGCGTACAGCTTTGGCTTCTTTGTCCGATGCATCAGGGGCAATTGACAGGTGCCCCGTCCTGATCCAGTCC
>JBHOQN010000167.1:0-28628 GCA_042408965.1 Ktedonobacteraceae bacterium | reverse complement strand
GGACTGGATCAGGACGGGGCACCTGTCAATTGCCCCTGATGCATCGGACAAAGAAGCCAAAGCTGTACGCCTGCAAAGGTATGCAGAGTTGCGGTGGAGTCTAGATGCAAGCCTCCGGCTTCTAGCCGGAGGTGATTGACTATTTGAAATAGTGTCCCTTCCTGGCTTGACTTTAAGACGATGCTCACTATAATCGCAGGTAATACAACAACCTCTGCGGCAGAGAAAGACGCGCTCGGCACAAGCTTCCAGCAGTCTGAAGGAAGGAAGAGCAATGGCAAAGCAGCCACGGCAGAGAGAGACCCGCAAGCTCCTGCCAGTCCAGAAAAATGACCTGCTCCGCTCGGTCCAACGGGCGTTGAGCATACTGGATCTGATCGCTCGCAGTCCGGGTGGTCTGACCATACGGGAGGTCAGCCGCTTGCTGGAGATGAACCTCAGTACGTGTTACCACAGTCTGAACACCCTGGTTGCCGCCGGCTACCTCGAGCGACGGCCGAGTGGCTTCTACGTTCTCGGCCCCCAGATTCCCTACCTGAACGAGGCCTATGTGCAGTCACTCATGCACCAGGCAGCCGAAGAGGAAGATTTCCTGGCAGGCGCGAGTCCCGTGGCCAGATGCTCGCCTCTGGCGCGTCTTCGTCCGGTGCTGCACAGCCTGAGTGAGCGGCTTCAAGAGCCGTCCTATCTGGCCCAGTGGCGCTTTGGAGAGGTTGAGCTGCAGGCCATTATTGAGCCGCCACGGGCAGAAAAGATCCCTGGTATCTACGTCGGCTATCGCGGTCAGGCCCACGCGCACGCTCTGGGTAAGGTCCTGCTGGCCTACAGCAGCCCCGCCTCTGTCGAACACTACCTCAAGCAGCATGCCCTGCTCCCCAGCGGTCCCCGCACCATCGTGCAACCCTCCCACTTGATCGATGAGCTGAACCGTGTGCTACGCCAGGGCTACGGCGTCGATTGCGAGGAGTTGTATGCAGGCATCGCCTGCCTGGCCGCCCCGATCTTTGACGTCCATGGCCGGGTCAGCGCCGCGCTGGCCATCTCCTTCGATCAGCATCTGCTCGCCAGGCGACGCGAATGGTTGATCGCCGAGGTGCAACGTGCAGCCAGCTACGCCAGCGCCGAACTGCGGTCGTGGAATCGTGAGCGCAGGTAAAGGTTCGGGGACCAGGCAACGCCGAGGATCGCCTGGACGGCTGGCCTCCGATGGAATCGTCTGTAGGGGGGTCCGCGCTCCATCTATCTCGACACGCGAACCCCTATACGAGCGCGACCCCCTCCCCTCGCAAAAGTCCTGTTCTCTTCCCAAAAATAGACCGGAACGCACGTCGTTGATTATAATAAAGGTCGCGATAGCCGGTATCAGTCACACTAGTGCGGAGAAGAGAGATCAAGCCAGGAGTATACTGCTATGGTTGAGACCTTGATCATCGGGGGCGTCATCTTCATTCTGGCCGGTGCTTCAGGTGTGGTTCTGGGGCTGCGCATTCAGCGCCATTTCCTGGAAAGTATACGCAAGCAGCAGTCGGCCTGGGAACGTGCCGAAGAGGCTCGCCGGCAAATCTGGGAACAGCGTCAGCAGCGCGAGATGGCAGCGCTGAAGCAGAGCGTAGCTACACAGATCGAGCAATTGCGCGGCGCCTACGAGGAGCGAATCACACAGGCAGTGAATCAGCTTGGGGTGGAACTGGAGCTTGCTCGCCTGCCGCGCGTCGATGAGACCCCCATTCTCTCCCGCGCCGCCGAGGAGGGAACAGGGATGCCGGCCCACTGGCGACCGGCCAGCCTCCACAAAGCCGACCTCTCTCATCGGGATCTGTCTCACCGCTATCTCGGCAGGGCCGACCTCCGCGGCGCACGTCTGGTCAGCACGAACCTCTCAATGGCCGATCTCTCGCGTGCCTGCCTGGCTGGTGCTGACCTCACCAGAGCCAATCTCACGGGGGCGAATCTGGCCTACGCCGACCTGCGCAACGCCAACCTGAGTGAGGCAACCCTGCTGGTGGCTGATCTCCATCACACGAACCTCAGTGGCGCCAATCTGCGCAACGTCTATAGCCTGACCTCTGAGCAACTGCGATCGGCTATCCGCGAGGAGCGTGACTCGAGCAGCCAGGAGGTGGAGGAAACATCTCCACGCATGCCAGCCGTGCGCCCGGCCAGAATCATTCCTGAGCGCCCCGCTGTGGGAAATAACGCCTCTCGCAGCAAACCCCAGCAGGGCAAGGCTCTCAGCGAGGTCTCCCAGGCGAATGGCAGGCAAGCAGTTCACACGCAGGAGGGACCCTCTGAGGAAACCAGCGCCTCTCTCACCCCTCCCCCCGAGGGAGCCAGTGCCTCTTCCATTACCATCTCTGAGCAACTGACCAGGGCGCCAGAGAGCGAGCCTGACAGCTCACCAGCAATGGCACCAACCTTGCCAGCCGCGCTCGTCGAGCCAGAGCCATCTCCACCAGAAATAGAGCTGGGGCAGTCCGAGCAGCAGGACTCCAGCGAGGACTACTTCTCAGCCGAGAGTCTGGCATACCTGCTGGAAGGCCGCCGCGAGGATGAGCAGCCCGAGATTCCTGCCTGGCTCCAGGCGCTGGGCGGTACTTCCGCCACCCCGGCCTTCGACTTCGCCCCTGGAATTCAGCCCTCCCAGAGCGACTTACAGGGCCAGCATGCTGATCGGGAGGAGTTCTCCACAGGCTCGTACGGTGGGTCGCTAGAAGGGACAACCGAGCACTACGAGCAGGAGGAGTTCCCAACCTCAGCCAGTGAATCCTGGTCCGCCAGCACCTGGGAAAACCTCTGGAGAGCCGCGGCTGAGCGCACCGCCACGTTTCAGGACGAGGGTTTACCAGAGCGCGAGTATATGGACGAGCAAGGAGCTGGGAGCGAGTCTGTGGAACCTTCCGCTGAGAGAATCACTCCCTTCCAGGCAGAGGCCGCCCGGCAGGCCACAGGGCTGGAGGAGGAATCCACGCTGACCAGCGAGCCAGGCCCACCAGAGGCCTTCCCTCAGGTGCCGGAGACGCCTTTCGCCGTCCCTACCCTGGATACTCTGCCCTTTATCGAGCGTCTCGTCGATCCACTGCCGCCCGCTCCACAGGCAGGCAGTGAAAGCCTGCTTGATCCGCAGGTTACTGACCATATCGTGGATACACAGGAGCTGCAGGCCTTGAAGCGCAAGACCCCGGCCCCTAAGGAGCAGCCGTCCTAAGCTACGATCACCATGACCATAGCTTCGACTCTCTCCTCGCTGGTGGGTCGCACAACTCTACCGATGAGACGCAATCCCGCCACTCCACAGGCCACGCAAATATGCTATACTAGAGCGGCAAACGGGCGGGGACGCCAAGGTATCCAGCAAGGAGTTAGAGTTGTATGGCCAGTGAACAGCAATTGCCGCTGGAAGGCAAGATCGCACTCGTTACCGGAAGCAGTCAGGGGATTGGGCGGGCTGTAGCCCTGCGTCTTGCACAGGCAGGCGCTGATGTTGTTATCAACTACCGCAGCCATAGAGAGGCCGCTGAGGAAGTGCGCGCCAGTATTGCAGCCCTGGGCAGACGCGCGATCGCCGTCCAGGCCGATGTCAGCGAAGAAGAGCAAGTCGCACGGCTCTTTGAGGAGACCACCAGAGAGCTGGGGCCTGTCAGTATTCTGGTCAATAATGCGGGGACCACGCGCGACAAGCTCATTCTGCAGATGTCGCTCAGCGATTTCGAGCAGATCCTGAATACCAATCTGCGCTCTGCATTTCTCTGCACGCGGGCCGCTCTGCGCTCGATGATGAAAGCCCGCTGGGGGCGGATCGTCAACGTGACCTCTGTGGCGGGCCTGCTTGGCAACGCCGGCCAGGCTAACTACAGCGCCTCCAAGGCCGCCCTCATCGCTCTGACCTTGAGCACCGCTCGGGAAATGGCAAGCCGCAACATCACAGCCAACGCCGTGGCTCCCGGCTTCGTGCCGACAGAACTGACCTCCACCTTAACTGAGCAACAGCGTAAACAGATGCTCGACCTCACTCCCCTGGGCCGTTTCGGAACCCCTGAAGAGGTCGCAGCGACTATCTGTTTCCTCTGTAGCCCCGAAGCCGGCTACATCACAGGCCAGATCCTCTGTGTTGATGGGGGTATGGCCATGCATGTCTGATGCAACGCTCCTCTCTTTCCACTTGACGGTCGCCAGATGAAACAAATTCGGAGTGAGCCTTCTCTAAATCGGTAACACTGACAGAAAACAGGAGGCTCAACTCATGGGATTGATCGAGACTGAGGAGACCAATCAGTTTACCTTTGAGCCATTCGCTGCCCATCACTTCTATACGGAAATCAATCGGGCTCTCGTCCAGCAGGCTCTGGCCCACCTCAGCGGGCGCTCACATGAGGTGCCCCTGACCATTGTCGATATGGCCTGCGGCACGGGGGCCGTTACACGCCTGATCGCCGAAGAAATCGCACGCCAGGGCTATCATGCCCACTTGATCGGCGTTGATCCCTCCGCGGAAGCGCTGCGACGGGCCCGCAAGGGCATGGCCGAGATGGGCGCGGCGGCCGACTTTATTCAGGGCGAGGCCGAGGACCTGCCGCGCATTGTTGGACACGCCGATATGGCCTTTTTCTGCAACGCCATTCATCTGGTTCCCGATAAGCTCGCCGCCTTCCGCCAGGTGGCCTCGATCCTCAGTCCCGGTGGCATCTTCGCCTGCAACAGCGCCTTCTATGAAGGCACCTACGTCCCCGGCACCGAGCGCTTCTACCGTATGTGGACCCGCCGCGCGGTAGGCTGGCTGCGCAAAACTCACCCCGAGGTGCGCCCCTCCCGCGAAGCCAAGGCCCAGGCGATGCAGTGGCTCTCGCCCATAGAATACGTCGAACTCTTCAAGGCGGGCGGCTTTGAACAGGTGGAGACTGCCCAGTCGGTCGTTTCTATCTCGCTCGACGCCTGGAAGGATCTGGGTCAGTACTGGCTCTTCATCGAGGGTGCGTTGCCAGGTATACCATTGCCCCTGGGCGCAGAGGCGCTGGCAGTCGCCGTCTACGAGGCTGGCCAGGAGCTGGGACTGCACGAGATTCCACGCATGTGGCTGCAGATGGTGGCGACGAAGGGCGCGTGATGGCCAGACCCGCCGCACCCTTCGCCTCCTTGCCAGAGGCTGGCTCGCAGCGACCAGCCCTGACCAGCTAGCTGGTGACAGCCTTAACGCAACCCCTCCAGGGGATGCTGAAGAATGGCATCATAAAACATGATCTCGTACTCGTGGCTCAGGCGCACCGCGCGCGCGATCATGGCTTGATCATGCGCCGTTGTAGCACGCTCGTTCAGCAGACGGTCGACAGGCTCAACACGCTCTCCAATGACATCGTGGGCCGTGAAAAACTCCACCTGGGCGGCGCTTAGCCCATAGCGCTGCATGAGCGCTGGCTGAATACGCAGACAGATCTGCGCAAAAATCGCCTCGCTTGCTCCCACTGCCGCCAGCCACTCAAGCGGCGTGCCTGTGGTCAGCATCCAGTAGAAGAAACTGACCAGCGCCTGGCAGCCAGCCACTGGCTCAACGTCTTCAAAGGCGCTCCGCGAGAGTCCAACGGCTTCGCCAAAGCGTATGAGCAGCTCGTGACAGCCCTTCTTTGCCACCAATTTGTCAATCAGTAGCTCCTGCAGGACATGATCGGGCGCCGCCGCCGCGATCGCCATTCCGTCCAGCCGGTAAGCGTCGCGGACGATCAGCCAGTCCTGCAGGGCAAACAACGCCAGACGCTCCTTTTCCAGCGTTCCATCCTCAATGCCGCTCCAGAGTGGATGTTCGAGAATACGCGCGCGTAATGAGCCTGTGGCCTGTGTGATCAGAGCATCGAGAAAGGTCATAGACAGCCTCCAGAATGATGTGTCTGGGTCATGCGGCCTCCTTCAGCAGGCTGCCAGAGACCGCCTCAGGTCTCTCTGGCCTCTGGTTTGCCGGTAGGCAGAGTAGCAAGGCAGGCCTACCTCGGCTACCCTATTGCAGGCACGGCCGGTCATAGGCTACACTGAGCAGGAGACAGCGCCCCGTGCCTGTCCTCCATAGAGGCGGTGCAAGGAAGAAAGAAATGGATACGCTGACGCTGATCCCGCTGCTAGCCTTTACGCTGGTAGCTTCTCTTTTTATCTACCTCAGTATCGATACCTTGCTTGAACGTGGCCTCTCCTTCGGCAATCTGGCGCGCTGCCTGGCGACGCTGGCGCTCAGCGGACTCTTCCTCCTGCCGGTCGCCTACGTGCTCTTCGACGTGAGTGGACAATGGGACACCTTCGTTGGCATCACCATTCTGCTGCTGCTGGCAGCGCTCTGCGCCCTTATAGGAGGCGTACGGCATCTGCGCCGCTCGGGTCCTCCTTCGCCCAGGAAGTAAATCGCTGGGAGCTGCAGCAGGACGGCCGCACTCGCAGGGGAGACGGGATCGCCCCGCGAGGCACGCCAGCAGATGGGGTGACCCGCGGGTGAAGCTATCCAGCCCGCCAGCCCACGATCAGAGGGCCGCCAGCGACTGAAAGACCGATTGCAAGGCCGGGTAAAGCGCGCGATACTGCTCGTACGCGCGTGCATATATTGGCCCTAACCCAGGCTGAGGCGCGGTCACCTCAACCACGCGCACGGTAGCCCGACAGGCCTCCTCAATGGAAGGGTAGAGGCCCGCCGCTACGCCCGCGAGCAGCGCCGCTCCGAAGGCCGGTCCCTCCGTCGCAGTCGTCGTGGCCAGCTCAACGCCAAGGACATCAGCGAGAATCTGCCGCCAGAGTTCGCTTCGGGCGCCGCCACCGGTTACGCGCACCTGCGTGAAATGCAGTCCCTGCTCCGCAATAATGCCGAAGCAGTCTTTGAGGCTGAAAGCGACCCCCTCCAGGACGGCGCGGATCAGATGACGGCGATCATGGGCTGCCGTCAGTCCGATCCAGCCTCCACGAGCAGAGGCATCGAGATGGGGTGTGCGCTCCCCCTGCAGATAGGGCAGGAAGAGCAACCCCTCGCAGGCCGGTGGGGCCGCCGCCGCTTCGCGCATCAACAGGTCATAGGCATCCAGATCGGTCCAGCGCTCCAAAGCTCGCTCTGGCAGGCCCAGATAATCGCGCACCCAGCGCAAGGAGAGGCCCGCCGCCTGCGTTACTCCCATCAGATACCAGGCTTGCGGCACCGCGTGGTTGAAGGTGTGCACCCGCGGGATCGGTCCTGAGCGATCGACCTGGGGTGTCTGCGCATGAGCCAGGACAACGCCACTGGTGCCAATCGAGACAAGGGCCAGGCCTGGCTGAACCACCCCATTGCCAACGGCACCACAGGCGTTATCAGCTCCACCGCCAGCTACTGGCGTTCCGGTAGGCAGTCCCGTCAGTTCTGCCACCTCGGCCGTAATGGTGCCGCAGACGGCATCAGAGGCCACCACCGGTGGCAGCAGAGCGGGATCAAGTCCAATGGCCGCCAGCACCTCACGCGACCAGTGACCGCTGCGCACATCCAGCAGGCAGGTGCCGGCGGCATCAGAGATCTCCAGAGCCAGGACACCGGTCAGACGATAGCGAATATAATCTTTGGGCAGCAGCACAGTGCGCACGCGCGCAAAATGCTCTGGCTCGTGATCGCGCACCCAGAGCATCTTCGGGGCCGAGAAGCCTGGCAGCGCGGGATTGCAGACCAGCTCGATCAGCCGCTCCGCTCCTACACGCTCACTCATCCAGCGACACTGCGGCTCACTGCGCTGGTCCGCCCAGATGATACAGGGACGAATCACTTCGCCCGCCTCATCCAGGAGTACAATACCATGCATCTGTCCAGAGAGACCGACCCCCGCCACATCTTCAGGTCGTAGACCCTCGTCCGCTCCCCGCTCCAGACAGGTCCGCATTGCTTCGAGCGTCGCCCGCCACCAGTCAGCTGGCTGCTGCTCAGCCCAGCCCGGCCGTGGATGCGCCAGTGGATAGTCAATGAAGGCCGAGGCGAGCAGACGACCATCTTCGGCGGCGAAGAGGGCCGCTTTGACTCCACTGGTGCCAATGTCAATACCCAGTAAGGACGGCACAGGTTCCCTCCTTTCCTGTAAGCATACGCCAGCGAGGATCTGCTCCTGCCAACCAGCCCCCCTTCTCACAAAGACGGTTCCATGACCGAGAGCACCTTTTCGGTCCCATGGCTACGTGCGGCTCCGACGCTGCTGAATCACGCGCTCGGCATAGGCCTGATCAAGACCCAGCGTTTCATAGACAATGCGGTAGCCCTCAACGGCATCGGCGTGGGCCCGTGCCTCGGCCAGCGCCTGACGATCGATCTTGCGTGCCAGATCATCGATAAAGGCCCACTGGAGTACAGAACGACGCACTGCGGCAACCTGATCCTCAGTATAGGGATAGAGATCATAGCCGATGCGCTCGCCGTGGCGACCATAGCCAACGTCCTGCAGTGTCATCGCCAGTTCGAGCGTCTGCATGAAGAAGGAGGCCCCCACCATATTGTCATCATCAAAGGTGCCCCAGCCCGAATTGGCATGTTGATGGCCCAGACGTCCCTCGGTATGGAGCAGCGCCGCATACTCTGCCAGGTTCTCACCATTCATGATCAGATGCTGCCAGTCCATGTTGACTTGCAGCAGAGAGATGTCCACCCCCAGACGGCCGATGCGCTCAATGGTATAGAGACAGGCGGCGATGTTACGCATCAGAATGTTCATCGCCGGCTCGCTGTTCTTATGCTCCAGAAAGACCTTGACCCCTTTGGAGGCGGCATGGGCTACAACCTCAGCAACTCCTTCGACGAAGAGCTGCCAGGTACGAGCGTAGTCGCGCTGGAAGTTATAGTTATAGCCCTCAGCTCCTGGCCAGATGATGAAGTTGGCGCCGATGGCCGCCGCCAGATCGACGCCACGCTTGAGCGTCTCGATGCCCTGGCGGCGCAGCACGGGATCAGGGTTGATAAAGGCTCCAAGCTTATAGGTGGGATCGGTGTGCAGACCAGCAGCGATGCAGTAGATATCCATCGGACCAAGCGCTGCCTGGATAGCCGCCAGGGTGTCCTCATTGACCTCTCCAGGATAATGGTATTCGAGACCATCGACCAGATCCGCCAGCCCATCGACGACACGCCTGGTGCGCGTCACCATATCCTCAGCGCTCACCTCGGGGTGATAGCCTGGCGGGACAAAGCGCGTCACACTGGGTCCAAACGCCCAGATGCCAACACTGTTCTTGACGGATTGCTGTTCCACTGCTCCCTCCTTAGAATATTGGTCTGGAACGCCTCGCCCTGCTCACTAACGCCACCAGTGCTCGGGCACCATGGTGAGCTGAGCATGGGCAACGCTCCCTCTAAGTATACAATCTGATCTCGCTGTCCGCGCGAAGAGGACGTAGAGACCCGAGGGCACCTGAATGAGTGGAGTGGACTTGAGCCACATACGGCCGGTGGAGCGTTCCCAGCGATCAGAGTAGCTTCTCTTCCTACCAGAAGAGTATTGACAGGTTCAGGTGGGCTTCTCTATAATCAGCGCATCTATCGGCCTGGTCACCCTATTTCATGACCTATCCTGCAGAGACACGTCCAGGTCCCCACACCACAAGAAAGGGAGGTGCTGACTCCACAGAAGTGAACCTGTGAGGTTTTACCAGGACCTTAGCGTATTGTCTCGTAGGGGTTATTCTGTGCGATCACAAAAAATCGCGCTCACCGCCCCCTGCCACCCCAAGTTTTGTGGTGCACACTTGGTATTTGCGAAGGAGGCTGTTTTAACCATGAGGAGAAACTGGTTACGCTTCATGGCTTTGGTGATGGGCATTCCTCTGCTCTTGGCGATGCTGGCCGCCTGCGGCGCCGGTACAACAACGACCACTACGTCGAGCAGCGGCTCCACCATCATCAAAGTCGCCACCGACTTCCCTGTCAGCGGCGCTGACGCCGGTATCGGTAAGTCAACCGAGAACGGCGCCCATCTGGCCGTTGATCAGGCGAACGCCAATCATGTCATTCCTGGCTATACGCTGCAGTTCGATCCTCAGGATGATGTTGGGGCTTCGGGCGTCCACGATCCGACCAAGGGCGCGAACAACGTGCGCACCCTGGTAGATGACGCTCTGGTTGCCGGTATCGTTGGCCCGCTCAACAGTAGTGTCGCTCAGGCCGAGATGCCCATCGCCAACCAGGCGCCACTGGCGATGATCAGCCCGGCGAACACCAACCCCTGTCTCACCAAGGAAGGTGCCGATGTAGGCTGCACCGGAGCCAACGACTTTGTTCCCAAGCTGCGGCCAACCGGTAAGGTGACCTACTTCCGCCTGGCAGCGACCGACGACCATCAGGGCCCTGCGATGGCGGACTACCTCTATAACACGCTTCACCTGAAAAAGGCTTACGTCATCGACGACACCGAGACCTATGGCGCCGGCCTCGCCAAGTACTTCGTCCAGGAGTGGACCAAGCTGGGTGGCACGGTGATCGATGGGAAGAGCCACGGTGTGAAGAGCACGACCTCTTACCTCAACCTGCTGACTGCAGCAGCAGCCTCCAAGCCCGATGTGATCTACTTTGGTGGTAACTACTCGACCGGAGGCACGGTCATTCAGCAGCAGATGATGACCATTCCGGCGCTCAAAACGGCCGTCTTCGCCGGCGGCGACGGTCTGACGGGCGACTCCGACTTCTACAAGCAGATCGTGAATTCGGGCGGGCAGGCCTACCTCACGATCGCGGCCCCCGACGCCACCAAGATCCCCGCTGCCCAGAGCTTCATCTCGGCCTACACCGCTAAGTATGGCGACCTGGGTCCCTACAGCGCTGCCGCTTACGACGCCATGAACATCCTGATTCAGGCGATCAAGGTGGCCCTGACGAAGACCCATACTCCCAAGGACTCCAGCGACACTGCTCAGGCTCAGGTCTTCCGTCAGGCGGTCATCGACGCCCTGAAGCAGACGGACTACACTGGAGTCACCGGGCATATCACCTTCGACCAGAACGGCGACACCACCAATAAGATCTTCACGATCTACCAGGTGGCCAACGTCAGCGGTAAGCCCGACCTGCTCTCTAAAGCGGTCGTCACCGTTCAGTAAACAGTCCGGCCAGACCTGGTACCGTCCGGGGATGCCGCGACCCGACTCCTCTCGGCGATAGCGCCTGTCTGGCTGCAGGTGCTCTCTCACCGAGCAACTCATGGATAAGGCGGGAGGGAGCCAGCGCGATGCAGATGGCTGGCTCTTTCTCGCCTTGCCCCTATGAATAGATGCCGGCAGACCCTGCTGGCACGAAGGTGAGGTGCATATTCCATGACGCTTTTTCTGCAACTCCTTGTGGAAGGCCTTGTAATCGGAGCCATCTACTCGCTGATCGCCCTGGGCTATACGATGGTCTACGGGATCATCGAACTGATTAACTTTGCCCACGGCGATATTTTTATGATGGGAACCTTGGTGATCTGGGCGCTGGTCACGCGCGTCTTCCAGGTATCGGACGCCTCTCAACTCTCGGCTGGCATGACCGCGCTGATCCTCATCGCCACTTTTGCAGGCGCAGTTCTGTTCTGCGCCCTTCTCGGTGTCCTGATCGAGCGCATCGCCTATCGGCCACTGCGCAACGCACCTCGACTCGCTCCCCTGATCTCCGCCATCGGTGTCTCTCTGATGCTGGAAGATATTGGCAAATTTATCATGGGAACGGCTCCGGTCACGACCCCGCAGATCTTCACCCCCACCGATTACTTCATTGGCTCGATCGATATCAAGAACACCTACATCGTCGTCCTCGTGGCAGCCGCCATCCTCATGGTGGGTCTCCAATGGCTGGTCACCCGCACCAGCATCGGACGAGCTATGCGCGCAGTGGCACAGGACCGTGAGGCCGCCGCGCTGATGGGCGTTAACGTGGACCGTGTCATCGCCATCACCTTCTTTATTGGCGCTGGCCTGGCAGGGGCCGCCGCCTTCATCTTTCTCCTACCCGGTCTGGGGAACAATACCGTCTTCAATATCGGGTTCGAGCTGGGGCTGTTCGCCTTCACCGCTGCAGTCCTGGGAGGGATCGGAAATCTGACTGGCGCCATGCTTGGCGGCCTGGTGATCGGCCTGATTCGCGCTCTGGTGACCTATATTCCCGATAAAGACATTCCTTTCGGCCTGCCACATGGTGGCGTTGCCTGGCAGGATGCCGTCGTCTTTGCCATTCTGATCCTGATCCTGGTCTTCCGCCCCGCCGGTCTTCTTGGGCAACAACTGGCGGAGAAGGTCTGAGCTTGAGAGTGAACACACACGTGAGGTCATACAACGATGGCTACCCTGCTTCCTGCTAATCTGCTACCACAGACCCGTGACACGCGGCTCCTCCTCGTGAAATGGGTCATCGCACTGCTGGTCCCGCTGACCGTCTTCACCTTTGTCTGGAGCGGTGAGGAGATCATGAATGCCGTGCTGATCGGCCTCTTCTTCCCGGCCAGCTCCCCCTACAATCTGCCCAGCCTCATCGAGGCCGGCATCTTCATGCTGCTCTTCTACGCAGCCCTGATGGGTCTGACAGGCTATCTGGTCGCTGCCGACAGCGGCCGTCAGGGCATTCTTGATCTATGGATCAGTATGCTTTTCTTTACGGTGCTGCCGCTTTTTCTGATATACATTGTCGGCGACCCTTTCGTCGGGCTGGCGCTCTCGGTGGTGACCTGGGTGGTCTACTTCTATGGGCGACGGCTGCTGCGCAGGCTGCGTCCCGCGGCCACTCCACCGCCGCTTCCAACTCTGAAGGTACTTGACGCTGAATTCCACAGCACGCTGATGAGCCGCGCCCAGGCGGGTGGCTTCTGGTTCGGCAGCGCCTTCGCCGCTGTGGCGCTCGTCGTTGACCTGGTCTTCTTCTTCAGCGGCCAGTACGGCCAGGCCTCGCTCATCCTGCTGGCCTGGGTCATCCTGCGGACGCTGCTCCTGCCTGTAGCTGGCTTCTTTCTGGGACGCCTGGGGGGCCTGGTAGCCGTACGCCACGCCCTGCGTGCGAATGGGAACGGAGCTGTCAGGAACGGTGACAGCCACGATCTGCGCAGTAGCACCCGCCAGCTCCGCTCGCTCTCGGCTACGCGCGCGCGAGAAGAGGCTCGCGACCTCGTTCCGAATGATCTTCCCCTCCGTAGCACCGGCGCACGCAACTTCTACCTGATTCTGCTCTTCGCCTTTCTGCTCTTCTATCCCGTGCTGGACCCTTTCCTCTTCGGCTCCGGTACGGACGCACGCCTTTCTAACTACGGTGATGCTGGCTACTACGTCATCCTGGCCCTAGGACTGAACATCGTGGTGGGCTTCGCGGGCCTGCTGGACCTGGGCTACGTGGCCTTCTTTGTGATCGGGGCCTATACCTGGGGCATGATCGGCTCACCTCAATTGACGGTCCTGACGGGAATTAGCATCAGCCCGGAGATCTGGTCCTGGCTCTTCTGGCCCATGCTGATCGTGGCGGCGCTGATCGCTGCGCTCTGGGGTGTGGCCCTGGGCGCCCCCACGCTGCGCCTGCGCGGCGATTACCTGGCGATCGTGACGCTCGGCTTCGGTGAGATTATCCCCATCGTCGTGCAGAACCTGGATAAGTATACGAATGGTCCGAACGGCCTGACCGGCATCTACTCTCCGGCCTTCTTTGGTGTCCGTTGGAACGTCTCAACACCCGAACCCTACTACTACTTGATCCTGGCCCTGATTGCCATCGTGCTCCTGGCCAATGTACGCCTGCGGGACTCTCGCATTGGCCGCGCCTGGATCGCTATGCGAGAAGACGAGATCGCCGCTTCAGCCTCGGGCATCAATCTGATCCGCACAAAGCTGCTGGCCTTCGGCGCTGGCGCCTTCTTCTCTGGAATCGCCGGGGCCTACTACGCCGCCAAGCTGAGCACTGTGGCCTCCAGCAACTTTAGCTTCAGCGACTCGGTGATCTACCTGGCCATGGTCGTGCTGGGTGGCCTGGGTAGTATCCCAGGCGTGGTCGTCGGCGCCCTGAGCGTTTACGCTATCACTGTCCTGGTCCTTCCTCAGCTCGACTCGCTGGGCAATGATCCCGGCAGCGTCATCTATCCGCTGTACACCCAGATTGTGCACATCTTCCCCAGCTTCTCGTTCAGCAATATTCGTAACCTGATTTTCGGAGCCATCCTGGTCGTGATTATGATCTTCCGGCCAGAGGGCCTGATCCCCAGCACGCGCCGACGTCGAGAGCTGCACCACAGCGAGGAGGAAGGAGTGGAGATCTCTTCGCTGGATGCTCCTCCTGGAGCACCGGGATTCGAGTCCGAGATACGTGTTGAATAGCCGCAACCTGATCTCATTCGGAGAGAGTGACGATGAGTACACAACCAAGCTCCCAGTCTGCACATGAACCGCTTCTCCAGCTCAGGCAGCTCACCAAGCATTTCGGTGGCCTTGCGGCTGTTCAGGATGTGGATCTGGTGGTCTACCCACAGGAGATTGTCAGCATCATCGGTCCTAATGGGGCCGGGAAGACAACGGTCTTCAACCTGATCACTGGGATCTACCGGCCCTCGTCGGGAGATATCCTCTTCGAGGGTCATTCGCTGGCTGGCATGAGTCCCGACCAAGTCGTCAGGCGCGGAATCACACGCACCTTCCAGAATATTCGCCTCTTCAACAATATGACGGTGCTGGAAAACGTGCTCGTGGGCCTGCACCTGCGTCTGAAAGCTTCAGTGCTCGATGCGGTGATCCGTCCTCCCTGGGTCGTTCGTGAGGAGGAGGAGGCGCGCCACCATGCCATCGAACTGCTCAGCTTCTTCGGCCAGGAACTGGTGGACCGCCAGGAGGAATACGTGATCAATCTCTCCTACGCGGATCGACGCCGCGTGGAGATCGCCCGCGCTCTGGCTTCCAACCCTCGGCTGCTCCTCCTCGATGAGCCAACGGCTGGCATGAATGAGGCCGAGACGCTGGAGGCGGTCAAGTATATTCGCCGCCTGCGCGATGAGCTGCAACTGACTATTCTCCTGATCGAGCACAAGCTGGCGGTCACGATGGGCATCTCGGATCGCATCGCTGTGCTCGACTATGGGCGTAAGATCGCAGAGGGCCTGCCCGAAGAGGTGCGCCGCGACGAACGGGTCATCACAGCCTACCTGGGCAAGTCAGCGACAACCTACCGCCAGGCCGAAGCAAAAGAAGAGGCCGCCGGCAATGAGTAATTTTCTCTCGCCCCTCGATGGGCGAAACAGTGCAGGCGCGGGAGTACCATAACAATGAGCGAAGTAATGCTACATCTGGAGCATGTCGATACATTCTACGGTCCGATCCAGGTCCTTCACGATATCAACCTGGAGGTCAGACGCGGCGAAATCGTCTGCCTGCTGGGTGCAAACGCAGCCGGGAAAACGACCACCATGAAAACAATTTTCGGGCTGGTGCGCCCACGTCACGGTACGATCAGCTTCGATGGTCAGCGCATCGAGCGTCGCCCTCCCAGCGATATCGTCCGCATGGGGCTGGTCCTGGTTCCAGAGGCACGGCGTATCTTCCCCCGTATGACGGTGCTGGAAAATCTGCAGATGGGGGCCTTCATCCGGACGAATAAAGCCGAGGTGAAGCAGGACCTCGATCACGTCTGCCAGATCTTTCCACGCATCAAGGAGCGCCTGAAGCAGATTGCGGGTACGCTCTCCGGCGGCGAGCAGCAGATGCTGGCAATGGCGCGCGCGCTGATGTCACGGCCACGCATGATGTGCATGGATGAGCCGTCAATGGGCCTTTCACCGATCCTGGTCGAGACGGTTTTTGAGACGATCGTGCGCATCCGCTCTGAGGGCGTGACGATCTTTCTGGTCGAGCAGAACGCCTCCATGGCGCTCAGCCTGGCGGACCGCGGCTATGTGCTGCAGACCGGTAAAATTGTGCTGAGCGATAGCGCCGCCAATCTGCTGGAGAACGATCTGGTGCGCCAGGCTTACCTTGGCGGGGCTTAAGATTGCTTCTGGTACTGTCAGCGCAAGCCTGGCGGAGGCTCCGGCGATCGATAGTCAGCCGCTGTCCGGGTTCATGGGGGCTGTCGCCACCCAGGGCCTGCCTCCTGCCTGTGAGTGAGCAGCCTGGCTCGACAGTTCCTCGCGGTGCAGGGCAGCTCCCAGCGCGATCCTCCGCTGCGGCCGCTCGCGCGGAAACCTGGCTGACCTGTATCGAGCTGGATCACGCGATTCTTTCGGAGGGAACGAAGGGCAATGCAGAGCTATGATTACGCTCATCGCAAGGGGATCAGGTCGATCTCCTGGGAGGAGTTCGGCCAGCTGGCCGCCCGGCTGGCTGAGGCTCTGGCTCCAACTGGGGTTGAGATCATTGTGGGCATCGCCCGCGGTGGTCTGCTGCCGGCAACGGTCGCTGCCTGTGCGCTGCGGCTGGAATACTACCCTGTGCGTATCACCCGGCGCCTCAATGATGAGGTGCGCTACCCCTCGCCTGTCTGGAGAGTGCCGCTCTCGCCGGAGATTGCTGGCAAAACGGTCGCTATCGTGGACGAAATCGCCGATACGGGTGAGACGCTGGCGCTGGTCGCTGCCTCTGCTCGCGAACTGGGTGCTGCCCGTGTGATTACTGCCTCCCTGGTTCGCCATACCTGGGCCCACCCCGTGCCCGACATCTCGATCCTGGTCAGCGACGAACTGGTGATCTTTCCCTGGGACCGCGAGGTTTTTGTCGATGGCACCTGGCATCCGCATCCGGAGATGATGGCGGCTATCGCTGCACAGCAAGAGACCCAACGCACGACAGAGACACCGGACGCCTGAGCGGGATCAGCGCATGTGGCGCGCCGCCCATGTATGCTGATCCGCTCGGCTCGCCTTGCTCACTCAGGAGGGGCGGGCTGCCCAGGCCGTCAGTCTGAAGCCAGGGACAGTGTAATCCTCCGCTGCGATTTCCTCCGGCAGCTCTGGGTAGAGGCGGTCGAAGGTCTCTGCGTCGATCACTCCCGCCGCCAGTAGAAAGGGCCGAGAGAGAGAAGAGGGCCTGCATATCTCTGTAGCCCCCTTGATGCAATGGCATGCCGTACGAGCCATCGGCGCAAAACGCTCGCTGTTGTACACTCTCAAAGCCTGCCTCTCGCAGGAGCCGCGCCAGCATGTACACGATTCCCATCGAGTTGCCATCAACGGAGAAGGTACGTCCCTGCTGAGCCATGGCGCGATTCATGCAGCTATAGAGGCGTTGATAGGCGGGGCTGTGGCTCACTGGCGTCTCGATCTCTGTCAGGCCTATAATGCTCGCAGGACGTAGGACACGCCGACACTCGCTCAACAGCGCAGGCCAGGCCGCCTTATCCATAAAGCCTACCATCAGACGTGCGTGCACCAGATCAAAGGAGGCATCGCCAAAACGCAGTGGCTGGCGCACGTCCATGACCTCAAAGCCCACATTCTGGATATGGGCACGTTCGCCGTTGCAAAAGGCATCGTTGACCATGTGCTCGTTGATATCGACACCCACTAGATGTGAACCGCCCGAACAAGGGACTGCGCTTTGTGTGCCAGAACCCGACGTGTGGGTACACGTTGCATGCTGATCTGATTGGCGCTCGCCATGTCACCATGAGGACGCTCTTGATCCGGCAGGGCTGGGTCGAGACGGGGTTTGTGTCAATGGCCCCTGATGCATCGGACCGTGAAGCCAAAGCAGCGCGCCTGCAAAGGTACGCTGAGTTGCGGTGGAGTCCAGGTGTAACGAACAAGCCTCCGGTCAGAGACCGGAGGTGATTGACATTACATACAGTCCATGTGCTGATACGCCTGTCAATTGGGATAGGTGCAGACATAGACCTCCAGATAGGCATACAGCTGTGTTCCTGGTCAATATCTGACCTGACGCAGCTACGACTCATCACCCCGGCCCTCTTCTGGAGCTTCTCTATCCCTCGGCGGCCTGCTTCCTCTCTACACCGCAGCGCCTGCCAGGAGCGGCACGTAGCGCTGATCCAGCTGGCCAGGTAGACCTCCAGTGCTGTCACTCCCCGGGAACAGAGACTATAGGAAGTACAGCACTCGCGGATCAGTCCCACGCCGACGGATGACCAGCTCCACCCTGATAGGTTCCATGAGCCTGTCCCTGCCCACTTAAGGTCAGATGGGCCGGCCGCATCTGCCTGCTCAATGGTAGCGAGACCACCAGGACCCCATTGCCATAGGTCACGTTGGCACGACTCGCATCGACTGGAGCGTCCAGCGCCAGCTCACGATGGTAGACGCCGATGCTCCACTCATCGACCAGCAACTCTTTGACCTCCTTGAGCCAGGCCCGTAGATCGCCATGTAGAATCCAGCGCTGATCTTCTCGTACCTCGACGTGAATATCTGCTGGCTCCATGCCGGGCATCGGTGCCGCGACGACCAGCCGATCGCTACTGCGGTACATCTTCACAGGAACATGATGGATCTTTGACCTCTCCTGCATTTTTTCTCCTTTATCAGATATATTCAGCCAGCACAGCGATTGCCAGTCGCTCTGCTGCCAATCCCGCTTTCAGCAACAACAGTTCCAACACGGAACGCGCCCGCTCTTCGTGTCAGAAGAGACCTCGGCCCGCAGTCTGGCTCTAGCCTGACGTCAGCCAGCCAGCATGCTGGTATGATGGCTGGCGCTGGATCACGATCCACGCTGCCCCCATCCTATGCATCGCCAGGATGGACACTCCGCAACCCTCAGCCGCACCTGAGAGGGCGCTGGTAGCAACCGACCAGTCACCAATGGCGGCGTCACCTGTTCCAGATCCGTCAGGACCAGGCTCCAAGGGGTTGACGCGCGAAACTCAGGAGAGTCCTCTTTTTTGCCTTTCCACTCTCAATACCAGACGGAGGAATAGTCCTGAGGAAGACAGAAGTCATCCTAGTTTGCCAGACAAGTGAGGCTTCCACATTGTCTCTGACACTTACCTTCAGCGAGATCCGGGCTCTCGCTCCCGACGAGAAAGCAGTTAACGCCGCCCGCAAACTGGCCGGGCCGTCTCACTGGCAGGAGACAGGACAGTGTCCGAGTGCCGTCTGGGGCCTCTGCCAGGGCAGCGCGCTCTACCAGGTTTGCGTTAACACGGCGACCATGACGACGCGCTGCACCTGCCCGAGCCGCAAGGTGCCATGCAAACACAGCCTCGGCCTGCTCTTCCTGGTGGTCATGGAGCCAGAGGCGGTCCCTTCTGCCGAGCCGCCCGCCTGGGTCAGCGACTGGCTGGCCCGAACCGCTGCCAGGAGCAAAGAGCGAGCAGACACGCCGCCCGGCGGCAACACAGAGCGCGCGGGTAAACGGCAGCAGCAACGCCTGCAGCGTATCACTCGCGGCCTCAACCAGCTCGACCTCTGGCTGAACGACCTCATCAAGAATGGCCTCGCCGACCTGCAGCAAGAACGTGGCGTTACCAGCCTCTGGGCAAGGGAGGCTGCCCTGCTTGAAGACGCCCAGGCTCCAGCACTGGCCGCGCAGATACGCAGCCTGGAGACCATTCCGGGCAGCGCAGACGATTGGCCAGAGCGACTGCTGGCCCGGCTGGGACGCATCGCCCTGCTGAGCGAGGCCTTCTATCATCTCGAACAGCTCGACAGCGGTTTGCAGGAAGACGTCCTTCAGGCCCTCGGTCTGCCACTGCGCGCGGAGCAGGTCGACGCGCGTGGCGAGTGGGTGAGCGACACCTGGCAGTTCCTTGGTCAGTATGTCGAGGAAGATAAGAAACTCATCACCCAGCGCACCTGGCTGCTGGGACGCCAGACAGGCCGGCGCGCCCTGCTCCTCCAGTTCTGCGTACCACAGGCTGCACAAGCGTTTGCCGAGAACTATCCACTCGGCCGCCAGCAGAGAGCGACGCTGGTCTTCTGGCCGAGCGCCGCCCCGCAACGCGCCCGGCTCCTCGAACGGGAGGGAGAGATCACGGCGATCCGTACACTCCCCCCCGCTACCACTTGCCTCAACGAGGCCCTGGCCGAGGTGGCAGCAGCTCTCGCCCGTCAACCCTGGCAGGAGCGCTTTCTCCTGCTCCTCCACGATGTCACTCCGATCTGTCTGGAGGAGGGCCTGCGCTGGTTCCTGCGCGACAGCCACGGCCATGCCTTGCCGCTACGCAAAGGCGGCCACTGGCAACTGCTGGCGATCTCCGGTGGCCAGGCCATCGACTGTGCCGGCGAATGGGACGGCTACACGTTGCTCCCTCTGGGAGCCATGGCTCCCTCAGAGAACTACCAGCTCCTGGAGATCCCCAGGGTGCGACCCTTCCGCTTTTAGTGCTGCGATCTGGGAGGACCACACCAGTGAAGGACCATCTTGTGGGAACTGCCCTGCGCGGAACACGCCAGCAGGACAGAGTAGAGCTGCCCATGGCTGCTCCCTTGAGCGCGCTTTTCAAGTACCTGCCATCAGAGATGGCCTACGAACGCAAGCTTCTGCTGCTGGCAGGAGTACGGGAGATCTACGAGATGGCAGGCGCTGCCAGCATCTTCCTGGACATCGCTGACAAGCCTGCCCCTCCAGAAAAGCTGGCGGAGTGCTCGCCAGAGTTGGCGCTCATGATCAGGCTGA
The DNA here is from genome assembly GCA_042408965.1 of Ktedonobacteraceae bacterium. Classification (GTDB taxonomy): domain Bacteria; phylum Chloroflexota; class Ktedonobacteria; order Ktedonobacterales; family Ktedonobacteraceae; genus Thermogemmatispora. The sequence goes on along the minus strand of JBHOQN010000167.1, from coordinate 8,108 downwards.
TGCTGGAGGGATCTTTTACAGAGTGCCTGCCAGAGGCGGTGGAGCAGCTCCAGCACAAAGGGCAGCGTCTGCCCCCGGCGCTGCTGCCTCTGGCCCTCACAGCTACTCCCGAGGCCCTGCAGCCAGCAATGCGCTGGCTGCTTGGCGAGCGTGGAGCCTGGCTCACCCGCTTTCTATCAGCCTGGAGCTGGGCCCGTATAGCGACCATCAATGAGGATGGCACACTGACGCCGGAGGCTGAGGCAACCTGGCGTGAGGGAACAGTGAAAGAGCGTCTGGACCTGCTGCGCCGGTTACGCTTCCGTGATCCCGCACAGGCCCGCCGGCGCCTACAAGAGGTCTGGAGCCGCGAGAAGGCCGACGTGCGCCTGCAATTCCTCACGCTCCTCAGCAGCGGCTTAAGCGCCGACGACGAAGACTTCCTGGAAGACGCCCTCAGCGATCGCAGCCCTCAGGTGCGCAGGATGGCCACCAGCCTGCTGATGACCCTTCCTGACTCACGCTGCCGTCCCGAACTCTTAGCCGAGGCCGACTGCTTGATCCAGCAGGAGGAACAGGAGGGGCGTATCGTCTTCGTCGCCAACCCGCCAGCGGAGGTGCCACAACAGTGGCAGCGCTATGGCATCGCTGTCAGCTCCGGCCTCCGCCACATCTGCCTGCAGCAACTGATCAGCCTCGTTCCCCCCGCACACTGGGAACAACGCTTTCACGTCTCCCCCGCCGCTTTCCTGCAGGGCGCCGCGGGGACATGGGCTGAGGTGGCTCTGGAGACCCTCTACAAGGCCACGCGGCTCTACCATGACGAGGCCTGGGCACTCGCTCTCTGGTAGCAGTGCCAGCATGCGGCTGAGGGCCTCTCGCTCCCAGAGAGCGAGATTCCCGAACTCTTCACCCTCCTGCCCCAGGAGATGGCTGAATTGATCCTTCTGCAGATCATCCGCCAGAGAGGCGTTCTCTACCATGAACAGTGGCCCAGATTTCTGAAGCTCTTACCCAGGCCCTGGAGCCAGACATTCACTGACTACTTCCTGAAGACCCTGGAGAGGCTGATCAGCGTGCTACCCATCGTCGAGGAGGAGGAAACAGTCAGAGAGCTGAGCATGGAGTGGTCCCTCTGGAAGATCGGACTGCCGTACGCCGCCATCACGCTGCCCGCCTCCCGCTTTGATCTGGCGCTCCAGATCCCACCTTCCGTGGAGGTCACCAGCGAGTCCAGCCGCGCTCACCACCTCGCCACATACGTCAGCCAGAAGATACTCCAGCCATTCGTTGATACCGTGCACTTTCGCCAACGCCTTTTAGAGGAGATTGAACGCTCATGAGCACACAACCGATTCCTCCGACCCGGGCAGACACCCCTGCAGCGAATCTTCCAGCGCCACTGAGCGCCCTGTTGCGCCAGCACGCCGAACAACAGTTTGCAAAAGAGCTGGAGGTCCTGGCCAGCAGCGATGACCGCCAGCGGCCGCCCGGCTGGCAGCTCTCACCCTGGGCTGTACGTACCTACCTGCTCGGGGGAAGGCTGCCCAACGGCTTCGAGATCGTACCAAAATACATTGGCAGCGCGCGCCTGATCGAAATCGCAGTCAGCACCCTGGCCACCGACCGCGCCCTGCTGCTCTACGGACTTCCGGGCACGGCCAAATCCTGGGTCAGCGAGCACCTGGCGGCTGCTATCGCCGGCGACTCAACCCTGCTCATCCAGGGAACCGCTGGCACCGACGAGAGTGCCCTGCGCTATGGCTGGAACTACGCACGCCTCCTCGTCGAAGGCCCCTCGCCTGCTGCCCTGGTGGTCAGTCCACTGATGCAGGCCATGCAGGAAGGAAAAATAGCTCGCATCGAGGAACTGACGCGCATCTCCGGCGAGGTCCAGGATACGCTGATCACCATTCTCTCAGAGAAAACGCTGCCCATTCCAGAGCTGAACACGGAGGTGCAGGCCCGCAAAGGCTTCAACGTCATTGCCACAGCCAACAACCGCGATAAGGGCGTCAACGAACTCTCCAGCGCCCTGATGCGCCGCTTCAACACGGTCATTCTCCCGCTGCCCCAGAGCCTCGAGGAAGAGGTCAGTATCGTCGAGCAGCGCGTGGCTGATCTGGGCAAGGCCCTGGAGCTGCCCGCAGAGAAACCCGCGCTGGAGGAGATCAAGCGCGTGGTTACGATCTTCCGCGAGCTGCGCAGCGGAAAGACCCTGGACGGCACAACGAAGATCAAAACACCCAGCGGTACGCTTTCGACGGCAGAGGCCATCTCGGTCATCAACAGTGGTCTGGCCATAGCCGCCTACTACGGCGATGGAAGCCTGAAGGCCGCCGACCTGGCTGCCAGCATCACAGGAGCTATCATCAAAGATCCTGTCCAGGACCGGGTCGTCTGGCAGGAATACCTGCAGACGGTGGTTAAGGAGCGCCCGGACTGGAGCGATCTCTACCGCGCCTGTCGGGAGGTGCTTTAGCTGTGAGCGTCCATGTCTTTGGTATCCGCCACCACGGACCGGGCTGCGCGCGCAGCCTGCGCAGCGCACTGGAGGAGCTCCAACCAGATGTCGTGCTGGTCGAGGCACCTGCTGACGCCCACCATGTCATTCCGCTGCTCATCCACAAGCAGATGCAACCACCCGTGGCGCTACTGATCTATCGGCCTGATGAGCCGCTCTATGCCAGCTATTACCCACTGGCGATCTTTTCACCTGAATGGCAGGCGCTGCACTACGCCCTCGAACGCGGCGTCGCGGTGCGCCTGATGGATCTGCCGCAGGCTCTGCTGTTCGGCGACCGCCAGCGCGGCGAAGACGGTCCAGGCGCTAATGACGACGGTACCAGGATGGGTCCCGCTCAGGAGACACGCAAGAGCGAGACCCCCGACGAGCCATCGATCGAGGATGATCCCCTACGGCTCCTCTCACTCGCCGCTGGCTACGATGACGAAGAGCTGTGGTGGGAACAACAGATCGAGCAACGACGTGACGCGCGCGGTGTCTTTGAAGGCATCAACACTGCCATGCTGGCGCTGCGGGCGGAGAAGGTTCCTCGTAGCAGGCGTGAAGCACAGCGCGAGGCATATATGCGCCAGACACTGCGCCAGGCACGCACCGCGGGCTTTCAGCGCATCGCTGTGGTCTGTGGCGCCTGGCATGTGCCCGCCCTGCTGCAGCTCGAGGCCTTCGACGAGCGCGAGGATCTGGCCCTCTTCAGCCAGCTCAAGCGCGTCAAGGTTGAAGTCACCTGGATTCCCTGGACCAACGAACGCCTCTCCTACCGCAGCGGCTACGGGGCAGGCATCAGGTCGCCGGGCTGGTACGAGTTACTCTGGACTGCCCCTGACCGTGCCCTCATCCGCTGGATCGCACAGGCAGCCCAGCTCCTCAGAGCCGAGGGGCGAGACGTCTCCTCCGCCAGCGTCATCGAGGCTGTACGCCTGGCCGAAACTCTGGCCGCTCTGCGTGACCTGAGCGCACCTGGCCTGGCCGAGGCCCAGGAGGCCATTCAAACCCTGCTCTGCCAGGGTGAACGCGGCCCGCTGGAGCTGATCCGTCGACGCCTGGAGATCGGGGAGCGCCTGGGACAGGTGCCCGACGAGACCCCGACCGTTCCTCTCCAGCGCAATGTGGAGGAGCTCCAGCGCCGCCTGCGGCTCAAACCGACAACCGCGCCGCAGCAACTGGAGCTCGACCTCCGCGACGAGACGGACCGCGCGCGCAGTCAGATGCTCTATCGTCTGCGTCTGCTCGGCATCGCCTGGGGTGAACCGCTCGAGGTGCCCGCCAACAAGCGTGGAACCTTTCATGAGTACTGGCAACTCACCTGGCGCGTTGATTTCACCCTGGCCCTCATTGGGGCAAACATCTGGGGCAATACCCTGGAGAGCGCGGCTACGCACTTCGCCCTCTACCAGTCTGAACATGTGAGCGAGCTGCCGGCGTTGAGCGAGCTGCTGGAACGGGTCCGCCTCGCTGCCCTACCCGCGGCTTTCCCCCACGTGCTGCGGCGTCTGCGCTCCTGCGCAGCTCTCACGGCTGATGTGGAGCAGATGATGAGGGCCATCCTTCCCCTGGTACAGATCGCCCGCTATGGCGATGTTCGCCAGAGTGATACAGCTCAGGTGCAGGAGGTCATCAATGCCCTCTTTGAGCGGGTGCTCATTGGCCTGCCCAGCACCTGTCGTTTCCTCGACGATGCTGCTGCCGCTACGCTGCAGCAGAGCCTCCAGCAGCTCGATGCCAGCCTCTACACCCTCTCGGAGATGCAGATGCTCCAGGCCTGGCAGGCACTCTTGCAGCGTCTGATCCATGATGAGATGGTCCATCCGCTGGTGCGCGGTCGCTGCTGCCGACTGCTGCTCGACCGGCTGCTGCTCCCGGAGACTGAGCTGAGCCGGCTGGCGCGGTTGACACTCTCCCTGACTACGCCTGCCACTCAGGCCGCCGCCTGGATCGAGGGCCTGCTCACAGGGAACGCCAGCCGCCTGCTACTGCTGGACAGCCTCTGGCTGGCTCTGGACCACTGGCTGCAGAGCCTGGACCCGGAGCAGTTCATTAGCCTGCTGCCTCTGCTCAGACGCGCCTGCCGCTCCTTCTCCGCTCCCGAGCGTCAGGCTATCGGAGAAAAGGTACAATGGCTCTACACGCCGCGCCCTGCTCTTGCTACTGGCGGTCGCCGTCTCGATGAGGAGCGGGCGCGCCTGGTTCTACCCGTGCTATCACAGATTCTGGGGGTACCTGCGCATGTCACTCACTGAAGCCGAGCGCCTGCGCCGCTGGCGCCTGTTTCTGGGAAAAGACTCCTGCATCAGCAACGAGGAGACGGACGGTCTCACCGCGCCCTACCAGGCGATGGATGAGGCTCTGGCCGCGCTCTATGAGGGTGAACGCTCAGCTGACCTGCGTGCGTCGTCGCCCTACATTGCACGCTGGCTTGGCGATATTCGGACCTACTTCCCCGTGTCGGCCGTACAGATCCTGCAACAGGACGCCCTGGAGATGCTCCATCTCCATCAGATCCTGATGGAGCCAGAGCTGCTTTCCCAGTTGGAGCCGGATGTCAACCTGGTGGCCACTATCCTCTCGTTCAAGCAGCTACTGTCTGCGCAAACCAGGGAGACCGCTCGCCACGTGGTGCGCAAGATCGTTGAGGAACTGGAGCGCCGACTGGGCACCCTGCTCGTGCAGGCTGTACGCGGGAGCCTCAATAAGGTTCACTACAGCTACCGTCCGAAACCAGCAGACATCGACTGGGATCGTACCATCCGTGCTAACCTCAAGCACTATCGACCAGAACAGGCCGGGCTTCTCCTCGAACGGCTCGTCGGACATCCACGCAAGCAGAAACGCTCCTCGCTGCGCGACATTATCCTCTGCATCGACCAGAGCGGTTCTATGGCAACCTCCGTCGTCTACTCCTCGATCTTTGGGGCGGTGCTGGCCTCGCTGCGCGCTGTCTCAACGCGCATGGTGGTCTTCGATACGGCAGTGGTCGATCTCACGGAGGAGCTGCACGATCCGGTTGAGTTGCTCTTCGCTGCTCAACTGGGCGGGGGTACTAACATCAATCGGGCGCTGGCCTACTGCGAGAGGGTGATCACCCGCCCGAGCCAGACCATCCTCGTGCTGATCAGCGACCTCTACGAGGGCGGCAACGAGGCAAGCATGATAGAGCGCGCAGCCAGGCTGGTGGAAAGCGGTGTGCAGCTCATCTGTCTGCTGGCTCTCAGCGACAGAGGTACTCCGGTCTTCTCGACAAGGACTGCCTCCCGCATGGCTGCTCTCGGGGTGCCAACTTTTGCTTGCACTCCGGACCTCTTCCCCGACCTGATGGCGGCCGCTATCCAGCGTCGCGACCTGAATCTCTGGGCGGCACAACAGGAGATCGTGACTGTTCGCGCCGTCACTGGTGAGAGTCAGCACTGACTGATCGCACAGCCCAGCTGTATATCCCCATTGCTCGCTGCGAGCCACACACCGTAGCCACAACAGGCCATGGGGGAGCGGCCTTCATCAGTGCTGCGCAAGGGATCTTCTCCTCGCTTGCATCGCTGGCCTCCATATCATAGAGTACGGAGAGTCGACCGCCGCTCTCTTCTGTTGACCCTGGGGCGAGCCACGGTGGGCGATCGCTGCGTCGAGTCTCCATGGTGTGATGTGATGCGGTGTGGCGTGGTGTGATGTGGTGTGGTGTGAACCGAATGTGCCCCGTAAAACGTGCCTCTTACAAACTGCGCTCGGGAGCGAAGAGAGGAGATCTACCTATGCAAACCGTTGTTGATCTGATAGTTCTGGGAAGCGGAGCCGCCGCCAAGAGCATCGCCTACCCCTGCCGCGAGGCAGGCTGGAGTGTGGCGCTCGTCGACGATCATCCCTATGGGGGAACCTGCCAGCTCCGAGGCTGCGATCCGAAGAAGGTCCTGGTCGGCGTCGCAGACCTGATCGCGGCTTGCCGGCGTATGCAGGGCCGGGGCATCACCACTGAGACCGCGGCTTCCACGCTCACCTGGACGGATCTGCTGCGCTTCAAACGGACCTTCACCGACGGCGTGCCAGAGCAAAACGCTCGCAGCCTGGCGAGCGCGGGCATCATCGCGCGCCGCGGTCACGCTCGCTTTGTGGATCGCACCAGCGTTCAGGTGGGCGAGGAGACGCTGGTCGGCCGCTACGTGGCCATTGCTACGGGCGCGCGCCACGCCGATCTGGGCATCGCGGGTGAGGAGCTGCTCACCACAAGCAGCCAGTTTCTGAACCTCGAGGAGATGCCGCGGCGGATCATCTTCGTCGGCGGCGGCTACATCGCCTTCGAGTTCGCTCACATCGCGGCTCAGACGGGTGCCAGCGTGCAGGTGCTCCACCGCGGAAGCCGCCCCCTGGTCCAGTTCGACCCCGACCTTGTAGCCCTGCTCGTTCAGGCCAGTCAGGAGGCCGGCATTGAGGTGCGCCTCAATAGGGCGGTCAGCGCTGTCGAACGCTGGGGGGAGCACCTGCTCGTGCACACACACGGTGAGTCTGGTGAGGAGACGTTTGCGGCCGACCTCGTTGTGCACGCCGCCGGGCGTGTGCCGGAGATCGATCAGCTCGATCTGGAGGCTGCAGGCGTGGCCTATGAGAAACGCGGGATACTGGTCAACGACTACCTGCAAAGCGTGAGCAATGAGGCGGTCTACGCAGCGGGCGACGCCGTGGCCAGTGGCAGCTTTCCGCTGACTCCTGTGGCGGGCATGCAGGGCGGCATCGTGGCGCGCAATCTGCTGGAAGGGCGCCACGCCACCCCGAACTATAGCGGCATTCCCAGTGTGGTCTTCAGCAATCCACCACTGGCGCGTGTTGGCATACTGGAAGAGACGGCCCATGCCCAGGGGCTGCGCTTCAAGACACACTATCAGGAGACCTCAGGCTGGTACTCCTCGCGACGGCTTGCCCTTACACACACCGGCTTCAAAACGCTCGTCGAGGAGGGCAGCGAACGCATCCTGGGCGCCCACCTCCTCGGCCCGCATTCCGAGGAGGTGATCAACCTCTTCGCCCTGGCCATTCGCATGGGCCTCAGCGCCAGCGACCTCAAGCAGATGGTCTACGCCTACCCGACAAACAGCTCGGACGTGAGCTATATGCTCTGATCAGGGTGGCAAGAGGGGTGCTGTGGTCGCCCCTCTCGGCTCTTCTGGCAGGTCCTTACTGCGCATTCTGCTGCAGAATCTGTTGCACGACGGTCTTGGCGAGATTGGAGGGACATGAAAGGGCCGCCGGATACCCCTACGATTCATCTAGGGGTAAGGCGGCCCGACGTAGCCCTTCTGGAAAGTTAGAACACATGTTATACTGATGTGGATGGATGCGCTGCACACCAAACACGTGACGTATAAGCTGGCTTACCATTTTGTCTGGTGCCCGAAATACCGCAAAAAGATTGTGGCCGCGTTTCGACGATCTGTCCAGGATGATAGCCCCTACGTGCAAGCCAGGGGGATGCGGTGGCCCTTCCCTCAAACCTTTCGGAGCGGCCTGGCTAGAGGATACGCAGGGTGCGGACCTGCTCACAGGCCTCGATGAAGGAGGGATGGGGCTCCTCCAGGCCTGCAGCCCGCCAGGCCTCGACCAGCCCGTCAATGAGCTGACG
>JBHOQN010000166.1:0-3709 GCA_042408965.1 Ktedonobacteraceae bacterium | reverse complement strand
GGTGCTTGCCATTGAGCAGCAGGCTGAAATAGGCGCGCCTGTTCTGCCATTGGGGCAGGCTTTCCTCCAGGATTGTCTCGCGGACCTCGCTACCGACTTTGAGCCGTCCCCAGGAAAGGGTAGGGACAGTCTGGCGCTTTTCGCGGGGAGTCTGCTCCGGCAGTGGCCCCTTCTCAGGAACGAGGCTGAATGCAACACTGTCCTTGTAGTAGATATTCTTCTGTTCATCAACCAGCTCATTGCCGTCCGGTCCAAGGGGAGCGATACGCACGCAGACCAGGTAATCGGGCGGCTCCTCGACACTCAGGTTCAGCTGTTCCAGCTTGATGGTGACGCTGCGTCGTCCTTGAGTGAAATCGTGCTCCCACAGGCTTTCGCGGAAACCTGGCTCGCTGTCCTCGGGCACGATGGCCACGCGCCAGCCACCGAGGTTGCGCGGTTTATCTGGCTTGCACTTCCAGCGTACCACCACATCGCCTTTACCGCCATAGTAGGCGTGAAGGATGCCACTACGACCAGTGGGCTGAGCCAGGTGACAGAAGCGCTCAACCTCTGCTTTATCATTGAGGAAAGGCACAATTTCGAATTCACGCAAGTCGCTTTCTTCATACTGGATGAACTCCCAGCGGTCCAGCGTTAGCCCGGCCTCGATCAGCTGGCGTGACCAGCTGTGGGCATCGCTCAGGACTTTGCCTTGAAGGAAGTGCAGCAGCTCTCTGGCGGTGGCACTGTCAACCTTCAGCTCTTGCACGCGCTCGACCAGGGTAGCATCGAACTTCTTGGGACGAGCTAACAGCGTCGTCAGGCGCCGATTGCGTTCGAGATAGCGCGTAAAATCAGGCCGGGCGTCGCTGATGAGGCCGACGCGCCACAGCTCCAGACCAATCGTCTCCGCTGTGCCATCCTGTGCATGGGCGTAGACGGCGATAACGAAGTCCAGGCGCCGCTCATGACTCAGGCCAGGCCAGGTGCGGAGATGGCTGAAGACTGTGCGAACCTGGGCGGCAACCTCGGACGAGCGCTGCTGGAGGCGGCGCAGCAGCTCGCGCAGAGCGGCCTCATAGAGCTGGCGTCCGTCGATGGGTGCGAAAGCGTTGGCGAGTGAGCTGGCGGTGGCGTCCACTCTGCCAGCGGGAATGAAGAGGCAGAAGCGCCCGATCTTGCGGTTGCGTAGCTCAATCGCGCGGTCAGGCGTGATAAAGAGCGGGTCGTCGGGTCCAGGCTGGCGTTCAGTAGCCAGGATATGGAACATGGTTCCCTGCTTTGCCTGCTCGCTTGTACGTAGCCGTTGGCAGAGGGGCAGCGCATCGTCCAGTTCCAGGAAATCAATACGAGCACAATGGCCGGCGCCTGTCCCCCTGATTTCTTTTAACAGCGCCTCGGCCAGTAGCTCGATCTTCAGCTCGCTCTGTGGAGAAGAGATTACCATAGGTAGACCCTTTCCAGGCTCAATGCTTCTTAGTAGTAGCTGGTTAGCTCGGATGTGGCCGCATACGGTGGGTGCAGACGCTGGACCGTGAAGTCATCGGAGAGGTCGCGGAAGATACCCATCTGGCGCAGGCGGCGCAGCATAGCGCGCAGGTTCTCCTGGGCCGCTGCGATATATTCTGCGCCCTCAAAGGGCGGAGGAGGTCGGTCGATGAGCAGCCCAAAGCGCTCGTCGAGGAAGCGCAGGAAATCCTGCAGGCGGATAGGCAGGAGACTACCCTGCCCATTCCTGCTACCGCTGCTGCCGCTCTCATCGCGGGCTCTTAGGCGGGCGGCGGCAAGCTGCACTAAGACGGTCAGCAGGCCGTTGGTCGATGCATATTGCCAGGATGAGCGGTATTTCAATTGCCCCCGTAGTAGCCCTTCTGGCTTGGTTAATCCGCCCGTACTCCAGTACCAGCGCACGAAGCTCTGGGTAGCATCGCGCTGACCTTCCGTCAGGAGAGTGACGAGACCGTCCAGATCACTCTCTGTGCTGGCAAGTAGCTCCTTCAAACGCTTCATGGCCAGCTCATTGTCCATGCCTTCTGCCTTTTCCTGATTGCTACGGCTTCGCTTCTCTCGCTCATTATTACCTACATCCCCTTGAAAAATTCTACCAATTTCATGACGTGCCGATGCCTCAATATCTGTATGCATTCGCAGCTTCAGTAGATTCTGCAAGTAATGCGGTCCGCTGGTCTTGAAATCCAGCAGACGCTCGATCTCACCACTGTGACGGGAACTGCGCTGTAGTTGTTCCACATAGATGTGGAGCTGGCGCAGTAGCAGATTGGCAGAGAGAAAGCGCTGGTAGGTTTCAATGTCACGGCGCACGCAGGCGCGGGTCATCTCCTGGCTAGGGCCAGGCTGGCCGGTGAAGTCCACATAGATGGCTGGCGGTGAAGGCTCCACCGGGTCGCGCATAGCCGGCGGTAGGCTCTCCGGGGTTTCGACTAGCGCGGTGACAGCCTGTACTACTTTGAGTGTATAGGTGAACAGCTCAAAATTGATCAAGATACGCAGGTGATCGATGAATGCCGGCGTTGGCATTGCCACGTGGTAGGCTGACATATAGTGTAGAAGATCCGCCGCTAGCTCGCGTGCCAGATCGGGACAGGCTCCAGGACCGGCGTGATATTTTTCACGGCTCAGCCCAGGTTTGGCGCTCTCGAAGCCGTCGAGAAAGGCCAGAGAGAGGCGCGTCAGCGTATCCACTTCCGTAGTCCCGTCATAGCTTCCTTCCGGCTGACCAGGAGGGCCGATCGTGATACCGCGTCCAAAGACTTCTTTCACAAATTGACGGAGCTCTTGATCGCCTCCCAGGTAGCCGCGCAGGATCTGGTAGAGGAAGGTATCGACGTTGCGCAGGCGGCTGCCCTCTTTAGGGAAACCGGGCTTGTAACAGAGGAGGCTGTACGGTATGACAGAAGTGATCTGCTCATCTTTGTGACCACGGCCAACGCGCCCAACGGTGATCAGTGCAGCGCGTACGAGGCGCTCCAGCAGACGTCTTCCTTCCAGGTCGGCAAACCCCTCGACGTCGGGGTGCTGGCTCAGCCTGTCGATGTAGAGGCCGATCGCGCCTGGATCGTTCGGTATCCTGGCACGCCCGCGCCCGCTGGATAAGATGGTAAAGAAGAGGAGGGGCAGAAGCAGATCGATATCGAAATCATTCAGCTCGATGGGTAGCACCTGGGAAAAGCGCACCCCACGCAGGGCTTCCGGTAGCTTTACTTTCACTGCATCTCTTCCTTCCCTGATATCAAGCGATTATCGTGTGTACTACCTTCCCGTTGCGCTGTGTCAAGTGATGCAGGTGCTGGCCTTTCTCGATCAACACAAGATCCTTTGTTTCCATCAGCAGCACCGCATGCTTGAAATGGTGCAGATCCTCCAGCAGCGGCTGCAGCTCTAGAGCCTCTCGCTGCAAGCCATCCGCCAGGCGCAACAGCAGCTCAAACAGATCGAGAGAGATCTCCAGGCGAGGCGTTCCCGAGCGATGGCGCAGTACCAGAAACTCGGGCAAAGTCTCAACGACCTCATTATCGCTAGTGCCGACTGGTTCCAGAATGAACTGCTCCAGCGGGAGCTGCTTCATAATAATCAGTTGCTGCTCCTCCGAAGCGCGCACCACCACACTCAAATGGCCATCTGGCAAATCGGCGTTGATCCCATCCGACCGCAAAATGCCAAGAGCCAGCTTGCGGCGCGTCTCCTCCAACTCTTCCTGTTCACCTTT
>JBHOQN010000164.1:0-76306 GCA_042408965.1 Ktedonobacteraceae bacterium | reverse complement strand
CTACACGGAGATCTGGCTCTCGAAGCTGACACCCCTGGCAGCAACGACCGGCTATCTGATTCCGGCCGCGGGGTCTGACCTGATCAATGGCCTGATCCTGTTGCCCATTCTCTTGCTGGCCTATCAGGCGGCGGTTGTGCGCCGCGGCCGCTAGCCTGAGGCACTGCTGTGTCGGAGGGGCAGGGCTGCGGCCGCTGATGTGCTCTGTCCCCTCTGGCTGTTCTCCTGATGAGCGAATTCCGAGGCATATGAGCGATGTTGATCACTTTTCCTTATATCAAGCGCGAGACGCCGATCCATCGGCTCGACCCGCGCTGCAAGTTTCTGTTGCTGATCGCCTTTGGTCTGGCGGCGGCTCAGACCTCCAATATCTGGCTGATCCTGGGTGGCTTTCTGGCGACGGCCTTTTACTATAGCCGTGCACGACTCAAGTGGGCGGAGACGAAACGCGCCTGGCTCTTTATTATCGCTCTGAATGTGATGATCGTGGTCTTCAACTATTTTCTCTCTGGCGGGGCGATTGTGCAGGGCGTCGACTTGAGCCACCAGCATACGCTCTTTTCGCTCCCTTTTGTGGGCTTCATTACCACGCCGCCTTATGTCGGCCCGAAGCCGCTGGTCTTCAGTGTGGAGAGTATCGCCTATATGCTGACGATGGGCTTGCGGAACTTCAGCATTGCCTTTCTGGCGGTGGCCATTCCCTATACCACCGATCCGGGCCATATCGGGGTCGCCTTTAAGCAGATGGGGCTGCCCGATAAGTTTGCCTATGCCATTGATCTCTCGTTTCGCTTTCTGCCAACCCTGGCGCGCGACTTCAGCGTGACGCTCGATGCGCAGCGAGCGCGGGGCTTTGAGCTGGATAAGCTGCGTGGCGGGATCTTTGGCAAGATTGCGCGCCTGGCGCCGCTGGTGGTGCCCATTGTGATTGGCTCTGTGGTGGGTGCGGAGGATATCGTCAATGCCATGGAGCTGCGCTGCTTCGGCATGGGCCGGCGCACCTGGCTGACTGAGCTGCAGGCTCGCCCGCTGGATCGCGCTCTGATCACGCTGACCATCATCGGCTTTCTGCTGATCACGGCGCTCAATATCCTGGGCAATGTGTATACCACCGGCCCGCTGCACTTCCTGCATGTGCAGGGTATCCCCGATGCCCTGTTCCCTCCGGCTCAGTAGGGGAGAGGGCCGCGCCAGCGGCCCCCTGCTCGCGCGTCCTGCCACTCCTGCGTCTGTCTGCATTCTGCTCTGCCTCTCTGGCCACTCTGTCTGCTGCCAGGGACCTGGCTGTCAGAACAGCTCGCCTCCTGCTATGATATGTATGATAGCTCGATGGCGAAGGGGTTCTCTGATGAAAACCACGTTTCTCACGCGCCTGCGGATCAACGGCGCCTACTATCTGCTCAGCGCAGTCCTGCTGCTGCTGGGGGTTCCTCTCTATCTCTGGCTGCTGCTGCTGCCACAGGGCTACGCGGAGGCCCTGAGTGCGGCGAATACTGGCCGCTTGAACGCCTATGTCGCCTGGTTGCAGGCGCATCTCTGGTCCTTTGCTGGCTATCGTCTGCTCTTGATCGTGGCCTTCGCTCTGGTGCTCAGTCTGCCGTTCACGCTCTTCCGCATTCTGGTGGCGCAGGAGACGCTGGGACGCGATGAAGAGGCGGAGGAGACGCAGGAGGAGGCAGTGGCCGAGGTAGTGGATGATGGGAGCGATGGGAGCGATGGCGCTGGCGGACGCACGTCGGCATCTGCGCCGGCAACGGCGGAGGAGTTGCTGGCGATCGCCTGGCCTGGCAAGGGATTCGCCGTCATTGCCGCCTGGAGCGGTATGCTGGGCATCCTGCTCTTCGTGCTGGGCAGCGTTGCGAGCATGGTCTATCTGGCGGGGGTGGTACACACGTTTACACTGGTCAGTGGCGTGCCGACAAGTTTCGCCTTCGTGGTAGGCCTGCTGACGATCCTGAGTAGCACGGTGGGCGGCGCGCTGCTCGCCCTGGCGTCGCTCCTCTTCGGCTTCCTGATCGCGCGCAGCGGATTGCGGCTCTGGCCGCCGGCCTGGGTGGCCTTTGGCTACCTGGCGATTCTGCTGGCGGCCCTCTTCAGCGCCAGCGCTGTTGAGGTGGCGGGCGCTCCGACCAGCGGCCAGGCACTGTTGACCACGCCGACAACGTTGCTCTTTGCGCTCTGGGTTCTCTGGTTCGGGCTGATGCTGGTGCGGCTACAACCTGAACCATAATGCCGCGCTGCAAGAGTGTCGACCAGCATGGCAGGGGCCTTCATCCCCCTGAAAAATAGAAAACGGGATATCTGTATCCCCACCACCGCGCCCACAGAGTGGTAGAGCGATTCCCGTCCTATAGAGTATAACCCAAATCTCACGTTGTACACAAGATATATAGGATAAATTGGATATAAGGTCCCCCTCGTCCATGTACACCTCTTGCTAAAATGAATAGTTGCTATCAAAACTCAACATAGAGTGGCAGCAGACCGCCGGGTGCCTCCACCTCTGATTGCGTCTCAGTGTATCGTGAGGTGCCTCAACGATTGGCAAGTGCGTCCGTAGAGGAAGCTGGAGGATGGCAGAGCTCTCTAGAGCAGCGCGGACCATCTCGAGGAGGATTCTGCTCGGGATGGTCCGCTCGTTCTCTGCATGCGCCGCGCGGGCTGACCTGTGCTGCCCCGCTCTGTCTGGCCCCCCAGCCCGGGTTTTACTGCTGGGGAGGAGTAGCAGGCGGCGTCTCGCCGGGCTCGCTGGCGCCTTCCGTCGAGGGAGAGGCCGGGGCAGATGAGCCGTAAATCATCTCTGCCAGGTCCTTGCGCGTGCGCTCGATCACCGCGCGCAGGCGGGCCAGCTGCTCAGGCTGATTCACCGCTGTGCGGCCGGCAATCATAAAGAGGCGTGTCACCTCGTGAACCTCCTGCCGCAGCGCCTGCAGTTCAGGAGACCAGGCGCGTCCACGGCCTCCTGGCCCATGACCGGGGCTCCAGCGCGGGCCAGCCTCACCGGCCTCGCGGCTGTGCTCCGCCAGGAAGGCGCGGCCGGCGTCAGTGATCGTGTAGACCTTGCGCCCCTCGACCTCATTGGCGCTCACCAGCCCGCGATCCTCCAGCATCTGCAGCGTCGGGTAGACCGAGCCGGGGCTGGGAATGTAGAAGCCCCCGGCGCGCTCTTCAAGGACCTTCATCATCTCATAGCCGTGCATGGGGCGTTCCTGAAGCAGCTCCAGCAGGGCGTATTTCAAATCCCCCCGCCCGAAGATGCGCAGGCGCTCCACAACATCGTTCAGGGGTCTCTGCGGTCCAGGCCCGTGGGGACCGAAGAAACGCCGGGCCTGGCGCAGGTGCCAGAAGGGTGGGAAGGGTGGCCGCGGAGCTCGCTGCCAGAGAAACGGTTCCTCATCGTGCCAGCCATAGAACTCGTACGCCAGTCGTTTGCCAAACATGTGCGATCGTCCTTTCTGTACTGCCAGGCATGCCTGCCTATCAGAGAGTGAGAATGCGATATATCGAATACTCTCTCTGGAGTATAAACGATATATCGGATTGCTGTCAAGGGGGCCTTTCTTTGCCTGCTTGCAAAGGAAAGAGAGGGCGTGATAGACTGACTCGATTCGGAGCCAGCCTGTTTTGAGAGCCAGGGCTTCTGTGCTTGCTGGAGGAGGTGTTATTTGAGCGAGAGAGCGATCGGCATGTCCCCTCCCTTCCGATTCTTCAGCCGTGTATAGTTTCTATAGACGAGAGAGACACGTAGTTTGACCGTTGAGACTAGATATCAGTGCAGGAGATGTAAGGTGCCAGAACATTACTATCGCACAGGAGAGCGGAACGCCGGAAAACGAGTTGTCACCATTGGTGGGGGCTCGGGAACCTTTGCACTCCTATCACATTTAAAGAAATATCCCTACAACATCAGCGCGATCGTGACCATGTCCGATAGTGGGGGAAGCTCGCGCCGCCTGATGGACGAGTTTCGTCGCCAGCTTCCTCTGGGAGATCTACGCATGTCGCTGGTGGCGCTGGCGCGCAATGGGGCGCTCTGGCGAGAGGTATTCATGCACCGTTTCGAGTCCGCGGAGGAGGAGGCAGAAGGTGAGGGAGCGGCGCGCAAGGGGGGGGTAGGGGGACATAGCCTGGGGAATCTGATTCTGAAGGGGCTGCAGGATCTGAACAATGGCGATCTGATGCTGGCCATCGAGGACGCCCAGGAGCTGCTCAACACGGCCGGGCGCGTGCTGCCAGTGACCCTGGCGCAAACGACCATCTGTGCCGATCTGGAGGATGGCACCACGATCTGTGGCGAGACCGACATTGACACGCGGGGGAAGAAGCATCTGGGGCCACTCTCACCTATCATGCGTCTGCGCATGGTGCCCGAGGACGCCCCGGCCTGTCCGCAGGCCATTCGCGCTATTCGGCGCGCCGATCTGATCATCATCGGTCCAGGCGATCTCTACACCAGCCTGATCCCCAACCTGCTCGTTAAGGACATCGCCCGTGCAGTGCGTGAGTCCGATGCGGAGAAGGTCTATGTCTGTAACCTGATGACCAAGCATGGGGAGACCGACGGCTATAAGGCCTCCGACTTTGTGAGCGAGATCCACCGCTATCTGGGCGGCCGCGTCGACCGGGTGATTGTGAACGATGGTCCGTTCCCTCAAGAAGTGCTGCGCACCTACGCCGAGGAGAGGAGCGAGCCGGTCGTCGTCGACCGCGCGCGCCTCTCACGCATGGTTCCCAATGTGGTCATCGGTCATTTCAATCTGGAAGACGATATGCTGGCCCGCCATGATCCCGAGCGCCTGGTGCGGGCTATTTTCTCTTCCGATACGCTCTAGATTCCCTGCTGCGCCTATCCAGAGGCGCTACCGTGGAGAGGCATCACCGTGCGGCGGCACAGCCAGACAGAGAGACAATCAGAGAGAAGAAAAGGAGGTGCCGCCGCGCCGCCCGCCTTGCTTACTGGCAGGAGTGACACCGCTGCCCTGGTTTCTGCCCTCTATGAGAGGCTACGCGCAATCTGCTCGAACTCCTCGCGCGGAAAGGCGCGCATCGTCTGAGTGCGCAGGCTGCCCTGCGCGATGGTGCCGAGGATCAGACGGGCCGCTGTCTGATCGTCAGGGGCTTCCGTGATGATGATGTAGTCGTATTGCCCCATGACAAGGTAGAACCCCAGTAACTTGCCTCCTGCTTCTTGAACGGCCTTTTCAAACATCTGCAGACGTTCGGGTGCGTTCCTGGCTTCCCTGATGCCCTGCTCTGTGAGATTGACCAGGCTGATATAGGTTGGCATAGGTCCTCCTCGCCCTTGACAGGCGTTGCACTGGAGATGGAGCGTTACAGAGTTGGACTTCTGTTGCAATTGTACACTATCGATATCACTTTCACAAGCTCTACTGCCGGCCTCTCACTCCCCTCTAGCCTGTTGTATAGCTATTTACCTCTCCTGACGCTTAGCTGCGGCGAGTGAAGATCCGATGCTCGCAGTAGCCTGCCAGAATGCCCACCAGGGAGAAGAGGGCGGTGCTATGTCCGGCGGCTGCGCCCAGGGCGATCAGGCCGCTATCAAGGAGAAGGTAGGCCAGCATGGCCAGGACGATGCCCAGGTAGGGACGCACAAACCAGGTGATCAGCATGAACACTGGCTGTCTGGTGGAAATGCGCTGTCCCAGGGTCACCAGGCAGCTCACGCAGCCGCCGAGGAGGCCATAGACCAGCACAAACCAGGGCACGCCCAGGGGCGTAAAGTTCGGGTTGAAGATCTGCTGTCCCAGACCCAGGCCCTCGATGACCGCCAGGCTGAGGATGGCTAGCAGGAGAACGGCGTGGTAGAGCGAAATGGCCAGCAGCCAGCCCTGGGAGGCTGGACGATAGGCAGGCGGCGCCTCCGGGCGGCCTGGGCCTGGCTGGCTCTCGCGTGCCTGCTCCTTGCTGCCTTTGACCACGGGCAGTGGCTCGGTATCCTGCTCCCGCTGGCTGTCCGGCGGAGGCTCGGTCACCTCCATGGGCATGCTGATGCGCCCTTCCAGCTCGAGCAGGTAGCCCTCTGGCAGCTTCTGCCGGCGCGCGCTTTCCAGCAGGTGCTGCGCGTAGGGATCACCGAGAAAGCGCTCTGGCAGGCGTGTATGAAAGTAGCGCCGCACTGTCGCCGAGGCGATGTAGGTGGTGCAGATGATTTCACGCTGGCGCAGTGGCTCGTGAACCACGACGGTCAATGGCTCGAAGAGCCCCACCGGAGGCACGGCATCGTGGACTTTATCCAGCAGGGGTGCGTTCTCCTCGGAGGGTTGAGCCAGCCGGCGCGGAACGCGGTAGAGCATGCCCCAGACGGCGGCTCCCGCCTCACTGCTCGGCAGGATGGAGGCGACCACCTCTCCACTCACGGTGCGCACGGCACCAAAGCCCAGCTCATAGCCCTTCAACACCCCCGGCCCATAGGGCAGCGCCAGCCCGTCGAGCATCTGCGGGCTGTTCAGCAGCACGGTGTCCATCTCTGGTCCGTACTCAAAGAGCCAGAGAAATTCGCTGCGCTCGTGGGCCGGCTGGGCCGTCTGCACAGTACTACCCCGCTCGGCCTGGCTGGCGATGGGCAGTGGCGTCTCCTCAAGCGGGCTGCACTCTTCGGGAACCGGCGGCGCTCCCGGCGCCTCCTCTGGAAAGGCGCTGCTCCCATCTTCCAGGTGCGTCTTGACCTCCGCCCCGGTCAGCGCAAGTGAGAGTGGGCGTGGGGTGCTGCTGCGCACAATCGGGACGCCGGGCGCCACAAAGTCTGTCGAACGCTTGCGTCGTCCCTCTCTGGGCTGGCTCTCTTTCTTTTCAGCCTGAGACCGCTGCTCAGGATCGCTTTGCATACGACTTCCCCCTTCCAACATCCAGGCGCGTGATCGCACAGTGCTCATAGGGTGCTCACAGGGTGCTCACACAGTGCACATATAGCGCGGACGCGGCGATCACGTCCTATCCTGCCGGGTTCTGCCCGGTCATTGATTCCGATGACCTTTCCCATCTCTGCGTCTTCTGTCATCACCCTGAGCGCTCTGCTCTGCTCCGCTCCTGGCTGCAGACAGTCCGGACCCTTCTGCAGGAACATCTGATACTACTGCAATTGATAGCATACTCATTCTCTATGCTTTCAGCAACTCAGTAGGACCTGTGACTCACCTCATGCCGCTCTGCTGCCTCTCTGCTCGTGAAGATGCCATGCTCGGTGATGAGAGCGCTCACCAGCTCGCCGGGTGTGCGATCGAAGTAGAAGTTACGCACCTGTACACCGGGCAAAGCAGTTTCCAGGACCTCCTCTGGCTCCTTCTCCTCAAGCAGACGCAGATCTCCGGTCCAGCGCTGGGGTGAGAACTTGAGGGTTTCGCAGAGCACGTACAGCGGGCGGCCGTAGCCACGCGCGGCCCAGGCCAGCAGGGCCGTGCCGGCCTTGTTGATGATATCGCCATTGGCCAGCACGCTATCGGCGCCCACGACCACAGCGCTGCACTGCGGCAGGAAGATAGCCGCTTCGGCGTCGGTGATCAGGGTAACGGCCATGGAACGGGCCTGGAGCTGGCGAGCTACCTCGCGTCCCTCGTAGCGCGGCCGCCCCTCGAGCACAATGACCTCCTGAATCTGCGCAGCGCAGGCCTGCAGAGCAGCCAGCACCGTGCCGGAGAGGCTGTGGGTCATCAGCGTACCACTAAGCAGCCCACGCGCGTGAGCACTGATCTGTCGCGGGGCCTCTTCGCTGGCCCTCCGCAGGCGCGCGGCCTCCTGCGCTATGCCGGCCGGCCCTCCTGGGGCTTGCAAAATGCGCCTGACGGCTCCGGCAATGGCGGCCATTGCGGGGCGCACCTGCATCAGCGCCTCGCCGGTTGCCTGTAGACGCGCCAGACGCTCCTCCTCGGTCAGTCCTGGCGCGCGCGCCAGTTCCTCCAGCAGCCTGATGGCCTCGGCGACCAGCCAGCGCGACCCATGCTCACGATCGTCGCGCAGCGCCGCGATCCGCTCCTCTAGATTCTCCATGCGTGCTCCTTTCTGCTCTGCAGCCTTTCTTGCAATCTGGTGCCGGGCAGCAAGAGTGGTCCTGCTATTGTTTCTATTATGCCATCGGGGGTGGCTCCTGGCAACAGACCGCCAGTGCGGCGAGGGTGACTGCTCAATTGGCTCTCGACGCTTCTCTCTCGATTGGCTCTTGTGATCGCTCCTCAGACGCGCTAGACTCCTATTGGTAGGAGCCAATCAGGAGGAAGATCCTATGCAATCGCATTCATCGGGACGCCGGTCGCGAGCACTCTTCCCTGTGCCCGTCTCAGCGCTTGTCAGGATTGAGCGTGGCGGTGGTGTCCCGCTCTATCGGCAGATCTGTCAGCAGTTGCGCGAGGCCATTCTGACGGGAGACCTGCCCGAAGGAGCACGTCTCCCCACCGAGCGCGCCCTGGCGCGTGAGCTAGGGGTCAATCGGACGACGGTCATGAATGCCTACAACGAACTTGCCAGCGAGGGTCTGGTCGAGGGCCATGTGGGACGTGGCACCCTGGTGCGGCGTAGCTTTGCCGACCTGGATGGCGACGAATGCGAGCCTGAGATGCCCTCCTGGCTGCTGGGGCTGGCGGCTGGCGAAAGCGAGCTGCTGGGGCCGGATGCGCGAGTCATCAGCGAGCTGACCGCCCTGGGTGAGCATGAGGAGATGATCTCCTTTGCCAGCGCCGCGCCAGCGCCGGAGCTGCTGCCAGCGGAGATCTTCAGCATGATCTGCAGCGATGGACTGCTCCGCGATCGGCAGCGCGCCCTGGGATACTGCCCTGTGGAGGGCCTCCAGAGTTTGCGTCAGGGCATCGCCGCGCGCATGCGCCGGCGGGGAGTCGCCGTGGATGCGCGTCATATTCTCATTCTCTCCGGTTCAACCCAGGGGATTGGCCTGATCGGGCGCTTCATTCTGCGTCCAGGTGACGAGGTTGTGGTGGAGGTGCCGACCTACATCGGAGCTATTCAGGCCTTTCGCGCTCTGGGGGCGCGGGTGATCGGTATCCCGCTCGATACTGAGGGCATGCGTCTCGATCTGCTGGAGAGCATTCTGGCTCGCCATCGGCCGCGGCTGATCTACACGCTGCCGACGTTTCAGAATCCGACGGGCGTGGTGATGTCACCGGAGCGGCGCCGCCGTCTGCTCGCGCTCTGTCGCCGCTATCAGGTGCCTGTGCTGGAGGATGATTCCTATGGTGAACTCTACTTCGACGCGCCGCCACCGCCACCGATCAAAGCCCTGGACAGCAGTGAACAGGTCATTTATCTGAGTACCTATTCTAAAATGCTGGCGCCCGGTCTGCGCGTGGCCTGGCTGGCGGGACCCGAGCCGATGATCGAGCGGCTCTCTCTGCACAAGCAGGTCTTTGACCTCAACACCAATGCTCTGGGCCAGTGGCTCGTCTCCGAGGTGCTGCGCCGCGGGCTTCTCGACGAGCACCTGAGCCGCGCCAGCGCCTCCTATCGGCGCAAGCGCGATCTGATGCTACAGGCCATCGAGCGCTACTGGCCGCGGGAGGTCCGCGTGAACCGCCCCAGCGGGGGCTTTCACCTCTGGTGTCGCCTGCCGAGCGGACTGCGGGCGCGCACGCTCCTGCGCGAGGCCGCCGCTGAGCGCGTGGCCTTTCTGAACGGCGAGCCATTCCACGTAGACGGTGGCGGACAGCAGTATATTCGCCTGAGCTACGTCTACCCAGGGGAGGCTCAGATCGAGGAGGGCATCCGCCGTCTCGGTATGGTCATGAAACGCCTGCTGCTGCGCCGCAGTCAGGAGGAGGCGCGGCGTGCTCCGCCTGAGCATATCCCGATGGTCTGATCTCCATCCGTTGAGCTAAGCGCCTGGCCGCTCTCCCCTGGCCCGACTCTCTAACGAGCGTTTGTTGACACGTCGCGTACACTGATGCCAGGATATCGAAGACGTGAGGAGCCAGAGGAGAGCCTTGAATGTTCTAACTGCCCCTGGAAAGCGGCTCTTCTTGAGTGGCGATGAGGCGGTGGCCCGGGCAGCGCTGGAGGCCGGCGTCGATGTCGTCACCGGCTATCCCGGCAATCCTGGCACCGGGGTCCTCAGCGCGCTTTTGCCCGTCGCGCGCCGCTATGCCATCGCTGCCGAGTGGAGCGTGAATGAGAAGGTTGCCCTCGAGGTCGCGGCCGGTGCCGCCTGGGCCGGTCGGCGTAGTCTGGTGACCATGAAGATGTCGGGCATCAACGTGATGGCCGATTCGCTGCTGGCCGTGGCGCATAGCGGCGTTGTGGGTGCGCTGGTGATCTATGCGGTGGACGATGTGGGGGTCTACTACGGCATGGTCGAGCAGGATTCGCGCTACTATGCCTTACTGGCCACGCTTCCCCTCTTGATGCCAGCCGATCCCCTGGAAGCCTATGACATGACCCGTCAGGCGTTTGCGGCCTCCGCGCAGTGCGGTGCCCCGGTGCTGGTGCTGGCGACGACGGCGGTGGCCAACGCGCGCACCTTCCTGACGGTAGCCCCCCTGGCGGCGCATGCTGCCAGGCAGGCCGAGGCTGTGGCGGAGCTGCGCGGTCTGCCGCGCGACGTAGCTCGCTTCACGAAGGCAGTTCCGCAGTGGTGTCGTGATCAGCATGCCGCGGCGCTGGCTCGTCTGGAGCAGGCGGGGACCCTCCTCGCGCCGGCCAATCAGCAGGAACGGCCTGCCGCGGTGCTGGCTGCTCCTCGCGGCCAGCGCCTCGGGGTAATTGTGGCCGGCGTCAGCGCCACCTACCTGCAGGAGGTGCGTGCGCATCTGCACTCAGCTCCACCGCTGGCGGTCTTCAAGCTCGGTGTGGTGCATCCGCTGCCGGAGGAGGAGCTGCGGGCCTTTCTGGCGGGACTGGATCGCGTGCTGATCCTGGAGGAGCTGGAGCCCCTTATCGAGACCCGTGTGGCGGCGCTGCTCGCCGAGAGCGGTCTTGCTGTCGAGGTGCTCGGCAAGCGTGGCGGCCTGCTGCCGCGGGTGGGCGACTACAGTGTGGCCCTGGTCGCGGAGGCCGTGGCGCATCTGCTGGAGTGCGCCGGCTATGCCGAGGCCGCAGCGGAGGCGCGCGCGCTCCTGCCAGCTACCCCTGCAGCAGGCTCAGCGTCGTCAGAGCCTGGAACCCTGCCGCTGTCGCCGCTGCCGCGCTCGCTGGAGTTCTGTCCTGGCTGTCCGCACCGCATGACCTACTACGCGCTCAAGCGCGCGCTCGAGGAGCTGGGCTACGCGCCGCATGAGATCATCACCACGGGCGATATTGGCTGCACGATTCTTGGCATCCATGCTCCACTGGAAGTCTGCTGGACGGAGGTCTCGATGGGGGCGAGCGTGGGTATCGCCCAGGGCCTGGTCTATGCTGGCCTGCGCAAGCCAGTGCTGGCGGCGATGGGCGATGGCACCTTCTTTCACGGCGGTATCGCTGGCCTGCTCAACGCCGTCCAGGCGGGGATGAATCTGACCCTGATCCTGCTGGACAATGGCCGTACAGCCATGACGGGCCTGCAGGAGAATCCCGGCTCCGAGCGCCCGGCTCTTGAGGGGCGGGCGCGCCGTGCGGATATCGCTGCCATTGTGCGTGGCTGTGGCGTGGAGCATGTGCAGGAGGTGGATCCCTATCAACTGCAACGCACGCAGGCGGCCCTGCGTGAGGCCATCAACTACCCGGGCGTCTCAGTGGTCATTGCCCGGGCCCCCTGTACGACGCCGGGGCGGTTGCTGCAGGAGCGGCCGCTGTACGTCAACCAGGAGCGCTGTCTGGCCGGGCGTGGCTGCAGCACCCAGCCTTGCTATTACCAGGTTGGATGTCCGGCGCTGGTGCTGCAGCCGTCCGCCGGGGGGAGTCGCGTCTGGATCGATCAGGAGTGTTGTGTCGCCTGCGGTCTCTGCGCGGCGGCCTGCCCTTTTGAGGCCATCGGACCGCAGCCAGTTCTGCCGTCGGGGTCCGTGAGCAAGGACGTGGCCCGGCCAGCGCTGGTGCAGGAGTGAGCGTCGATGAAGAACGAAGCTCTGGAGATGAAGCCGCGGAGTGTCGCGCTGGCAGTGGCGGGCGTTGGTGGACGCGACCCGGTGCTGCTGATGGAGGTGCTGGCGCTGGCGGCCGGAGCGGCCGGCGAAGAGGTGCGCACGCTGGCCCAGGTGAGCCTGGCTCGTCTGGGCGGCGCCGGGATCTGCCATCTGCGCCTCGGTCCCGGCACCGTGGCGCGCATCTCTCCCGGTCAGGCGGATATCCTGCTGGCCCTGGAGATGAGCGAGGTGTTGCGCCTGCTGCCGCTGGCGCGCGTAGGGGCGCAGGCCTTTGTCAGCGGCTGGCGGCGACCGCCGATCGCCGCCGGGATGGCCGGCATTCCCTACCCGTCGCCGGAGGCTATCGCAGCGGCCCTGCATCAGCGTGGGGTCCGGGCGCATTTTCTGCCGCCGGCTCTGGAGGCTCGCGGCGCCGCTGATCAGGCAGCCCTCATGCTGCTGCTCGGCTTCTGCTGCGGCAGCACGCGCGTGCTGCCGCGTGCCGCCCTGGAAGAGGCCATCGCTGCGCGCCTAGGGGAGGAGGCCGTGGCGGCGCTGCAGGCCTTCGCGACTGGCTGGTGCGCTGGCGAGGAGCAAGATCCCCTCTGGAGTCTTGACAAATCCCAGAAGTTGCGGTAATATATTTTCCGCACCGGCCAGTAGAGAGATCTCGGCGAGCGGTGCGCTCAATGGGGTGTCGTTCAACGGTAGGACAGCCGACTCTGGATCGGCTCATTGGGGTTCGAATCCCTGCACCCCAGCCTGAGAGAGAGGTCGCAGCCGCGGCCTCTTTTTTTATGCCCGGGCACTGCGTGCTCGCGCTGCTCCCCTCGCGAATCACGCCCGTCCGGCCGGATCGGACCGGGACGGACGCGGAGAGTGTGCTGTGTGCGAGTCAGACGCCGGCGCGCCAGGCGCAGCTTGACAGCGATCAGCAATTGCGCTACCCTGAGAGCAGCGCCGGGTCAGGCTGGCGGCCGACGCTGCCGGTGGGGACACACGATGGTGGATGCGGGCGATGGCTCTGCTCCTCCCGCCGGATTGACTGGAGAGGGTCCTGGCTGGCTCTCTCGCTGTATCCTCCTGTGCCTGCGCTGCCACAGGCTGCCAGGCAGGTTCCCCTGAAACGTCTGGTCAGTTCTGACATACTAAAAGTAGGTAGCTCATTCGTTTGAAAAATACTGATAGCATCATTGCGTTCTCAGCTCATGGCGTCTTCGTATCGCGAAAAGACAGTCAGAGAGGGAATAGAGGGAGAAGCATCCATGGCCACCGGTACCCGATCCCCCGGAAGTGCACGTGTTGAAGAAGAGATTCGTTCTGCCGCTCGCTGGACACGCCGACGCGATATACCGCTGGCGATCCTCGCCTGGACGGCCCTGGCCGTGCTGGTGCTCTGGGGCATCAGTCATATCGCCCAGTCGCTGTTGATGCTGGTGATTGCCGCGCTGCTGGCCTACGCCATCACGCCAGCGGTTAAGCTGCTGGAGCGCTTCATGCCCCGTCTGCTGGCGATTCTGCTCGTCTATCTGGTTTTTCTGGGTGGCCTGAGCGTGCTGCTCTATTTTGTGATCACCACGACGGTCGAACAGATTGGCTCGCTGGCGCAGTTTGTCCAGAAGATGCTCACCCCCGGGCCGGGAGGAAAGACGAGTCCCCTCGAGGACATCCTGAACCGCTTCGGTATCTCGGCGACCCAGCTCTCCGATCTGCGCCAGCAGCTTTTCAATCAGCTGGAGAACGTTGCCACAAGCGCTGTGCCCATTGTCACCGGCCTGTTTGAGGGCGTGCTGGATGTGGTCATCGTTATGGTGCTCAGCGTCTATCTGCTCATCGATGGCGAGCGCTCCCTCAAGTGGCTTCGGCGCGGTGTGCCGACGCGCCAGCGTGAGCGTACGCGCTTCTTCCTCGATACCGTGGAGCGCGTGATCGGCGGCTATATTCGCGGGCAGTTGCTGCTCTCGGCCCTGGTCGGAGTGCTGGTGGGCGTGGGGATGTTTATTCTGCAGGTGCCGTACGCAGTGCTGCTGGGGGTGCTGGCCTTCTTGCTGGAGTTCATTCCCGTTCTGGGAACCCTGACTTCCGGTGCCATCTGTGTGCTGATCGCTCTGAGCCAGGGCTGGCTGACCGCCCTGCTGGTGCTGGCCTACTTTATCGGCGTGCATATTCTGGAGGGCGATGTGATTGGACCCCGTATTGTAGGGAAGGCCGTTGGCCTGCATCCAGTGGTCTCGCTCTTCGCCCTGCTCGCCGGCGCGGAGCTCTTCGGGATCGTGGGCGCTATCTTCGCCGCTCCTCTGGCCGGTGTGCTGCAGGCGCTGCTCTTCTCCATCTGGCAGGAGTGGCGCAAGCTCCATCCTGAGCAGTTCGAGGAGCCGCCGGTGGCGCTGCCCACGCCGACCTCTTTCTCCACCTCGAAAAGCGCTGTCTCTGCCTCCGACCGCGACGGCGAACGGGGCAGCGAGGCTGTCGCGCCTCCCTCTCACTAAAGGGGGGACCTTGCCCGAAGGACCTGATGCCATGAGCCAGCAGCTGCCGCGCTTCTGCCACCTCTGCGGTCGTGCGCTGGTGAATGCCTATCGCATCTATGCGACTGGCCGGGTGGTCTGCTCATCCTGTGAGACGTCCCAGCCCCGCTGTGAGCGCTGCCGACTGCCGGCGCACAGTCTGGACCTCGTGGGCGGGGCGCAGCTCTGCGCCGCCTGTCGTGGCCAGGTCGCGCTCTGCGGCTGCTGCGGTCGTGCCCTGCTGGAAAGCAGCTATCTGGTGGGTGACCCTCCCATGCCCTACTGCGAGCGCTGTATGCAGGAGCGCCCGCGCTGCGGGGTCTGCCACGTTCCTCTCAACGAGCAGGGGCATATCATCTCCGGCCGTCATGGGAGCATCAGGCGCTGTGCTGGCTGCTTCAGCCAGGCTGTCTATGATGAAGCCGAGGCCCAGCGGCTCTATGATGAGATCGTGGCCCTGCTGGCACGAGCGCTTGCCCTGCAGATCAACAGCCGGCCTCTGCTGCTGCTGGTGGAGCGCGCCGAGCTCATAGCGCTGGGAGATGATCTGCATCCTGCGGAATCGACGGCCGCCAGCGAATCGCTCGTTCCAGAGATCCAGTATCTGTACGGCCTCTTTGAGCGCAAGGGAGGTAAGTGTACGATCTATATCGAAAGCTATCTCCCCCGCAGCCTCTTCCAGGCCGTGGTCGCTCACGAACTGACCCATGCCTGGCAGGATGAGCACGTCCTCCATCCCCAACAGCAACCGCTCCTGCTCGCCGAAGGCTTTGCCGAATGGGTGGCCTATCGCACAATGCTCCTGCTTGGCAGGCAGCGCACGGCCGCGCGCCTGACCCGACGCGATGATCTCTACGGCCAGGGACTACAGTACTTTCTGGCCCTGGAGCGCCAGTATGGACGCCAGGCGGTCCTCAGGCGCGCGCTCGATCCCTCGCCATTGCCGCTCGGCTAACCCCCGATCCGATCAGGGCGCGCAGCAGCCTCGCAGCGCCACTTCTCTTCCTTCCGCTCTCGCCCCAGGGACGCAGGCCCCGCCCGCCTCTCTTCGCCAGCGCACCACCTCTCTGCTGATCTCCAGGGAAGGGTAGTTTCTTCGTTCTCTGCACAAGGGCCGCCGAGGGCCAGCAGCGACGGGGCGTGTGTCGGGCCACAGGGAGATCAGAAGCGCGCGCGTCAGGTGATTGTTCACTCTATGAACACAAAAAGTATACTCAACTTTATACAAAGATTTTCTATTCAGAAAATTACAGGTATGCATGCCTTGTTTTATTGTATATACTATGTTATATATCTGTATGTGGTTTGCATACACAGGAGGTTAAATCAACGATGCTCTCACCGACCGCTTATCAGGAGAGCCAGCTTGCTATCGCGCCGCCACCCGTGGCCGCGCTGGAGGGAGGAGAGGGCCTGGAGAGGAGCGAGCGCCGCGATCAGCAGGTACTGATTACGCGCGTGCTTCACGGCGATAGCGATGCCTTTGGCGATATCGCCGTTCAATATAGTGCATTGATGCTGCGGACCGCCTTTATGATTGTAGGTGATCGAGACGTGGCCGAAGACATCGTGCAGGATGCGCTGATTCAGGCCTGGCATCATCTGTCTGACCTGCGCGAGGCGGGGGCGTTACGACCCTGGTTGATGCGCATCGTCATTAACCAGTGTATCAGCTTTAAGCGGCGCCTGGCGCGTTCGAGCGCCTTTCTGCGCCAGGCGCTCAGCGATCTCGAGACCGATCTGCTGGCGCGCAGCGCCGATCTGCACAAAGGTTCCATCGAGCGCGATTGGGATCTGGCCCGCGCTGTTGAGGGGCTGCCAGCCAAGCAACGGGTCGCGATTGTGCTCCATTACTATAATGGAATGACCCTGCCAGAGATGGCGCGGGCGCTCCAGATCTCAGAGAACACCCTCAAAAAGCGGATTCAGACGGCGTTAGCCAATCTCCGTCAGATCCTGGTGCTGGATGGAGAGGAGTTGCCGGCCGCCAGAGCGCTCTCCGAGCGGCTGCTCACCTCGACGGCTCGACGGCCCTGGGACTGAGCAGCGTTTTCCCATCGCAGGAGATGTCGTGGATGCCCAGCAGGCTAAGGATCGTGGGGGCGACGTCCAGGACGCTGATCTCTGCCTCCTCCTGGAGGATCACGTTCTGGTGAGCCAGGTTGCCAATGAGGAAGACGCCATCCAGGCGGTGGGTACCAGAGATGAGCCGGCGCGCCGGGTGGGTGGTCAGCAGCGGCACGTAGAGGCTCTCACTGACGGCGAAGTCGCTCTGCAGTTCAAAGAGAATATCCGGGAAGAGGTGCAGGTATTTGCCCTGATAGACCTCCTCGCGCGCGCAGGCGCGGCGCAGGAGCGGGCGGCCTCGGCTACGCAGGTGGCTCAGCTCTGTCAGCAGGTGCTGGCGGAGCTCAGCGTAGCGGCGTCCCTGGCGCTCGATAGCCCGCTGATTCAGCATGATGCCGCCGAAGGGACCATCGCCTGTCAGGCAGGCCACGCGCGCCAGGCTGTTCTGCTCGTCGATGGCGTAGCCCGGGCCACGTGTGGGCAGGAGTTCTTCGCGATGCAGCGTCCGCTGCGTCGAGATCTCCTGCAGGCCGAAGTGGGCCAGCAGCCCCAGCGAGCGTGCTCTGGCGTGCCCGGCCAGGTAGTAGCGGTCCAGCAGGCGCGCGCCGCGCGTCTGCGCCACCAGCAATCCCTGCTCGCGTAGCCACTCATTCAAGTTCAGGCGTTGGGAGCCACGCCGTCCATGTCCGTAGGCGCTGACGATCACCAGGACACCCTCCGGGGACATGGCATTGCGGATGTCGCCCACAATCTGATCGCAGAGGCGGTAGAAGCTATGGATGCGCGTCACGTGCTCGCCGCGGCCGGGGTAGCCGGGATCGCTCAGATCACTGTAGCGCCAGAAGAGATGCTGGATGTAGTCCAGCGCGTTGAGTTGCAGAAAGAAGAGATCCCATGGTTCGCGGCTCAGCAACTCCAGAGCGAGCGAGGCCTGCTGCAGCGTGCGCGTGACCAGAGTGTGATAGAACTCCTTGAGCTGCTGACTGTTGAGGGTTGCCGGCAGCGGCGGCAGTGTCGGGAAGGGCAGACCGGGATCATAATCCACGGGTGTGATGCTGACGCTCCCATCTCTGGGCGAGAGCGAGAGCATGATGCCGTTAAGTGGCCAGGCAGGGTAGGCCAGGTAGGGGTTGAGGACGCAGACGCGGCGGCCGCTTCCCCCGGCGAGATCCCAGAAGGTTGTGCCACAGCTCAGCGTGGACGGCTGCAGGCTGTCGAGGTCCTCGTCCTCGCAGGGAATGCAGAGCAGGCCGTGATTGGCCGGGTTCAGGCCCGTGTAGACGCAGCCCCAGGCCGGAGCAGGTTCGGGCGGAAAGCTCGATTTCAGCTCCAGGAAGGGCGACTCCAGCATCAGGCGCCGCAGATTGGGCAGCGATGGCCCGTAGACGCGCAATAGGTCGGCATCCATGCCATCGAAACCGATGATGACGACCTGTGTCATAAGACCTCTCCTTCTATAGAGTCGTTGGTTGTGGTATCGCCTGCCCTCTCTGCTGGCCGCCTGAAGAGGTAGCGCTCCTGCTGCTGTTGCCAGGAGCGCAGAATATCTGCGATGACCCCCGGGTCGCAGCGCACCTGGAAGATGTTGCGCTGCGTGATGGCCTCCAGTTGAGCGAGGGCCGTCTGGTCCAGTCGCCGCCAGGTGGCCAGGGTGAGCGTGCCGCGCTCAGCTCCGATCGGAACGCAGCGATAATGCCGGGCCAGCTCGAAGGGGAGGAGGTGGAGCAGGCGCAGGGAGGGGTAGCTGGAGAGGAAGGCCAGGTATGGCAGGCCGTCCGTCGGCTCGGGTCCCTGGATCTCGTCCGCCGGGAGGTCGCTGACTGCCGCCGGGGGCCTGACCTGTAGCACCCGTGGCCGCTGCCGCTGCAGCTCACGCAGCAGGCGCTGCGCCGTCTCGCCCGCCAGGCTACGCTGCTCATGCTCAACATCGGCCAGCAGCGGTGTGATCCGCCGCGCAACGGCCTCGGCTCCCGCCAGCGTGCTGGCCTGCAGGACAATCGCGCAGTCCCTCTCCAGCAGGAGCACGCGGTCCGCGGCCCGAATCTGCTGTCGGATGCGCCAGGCCGCTCGCTCCAGCGCTACCGCTGAGCGGGCCGCTGCCTGGATGTGGATCACGGCAATCGAGTCCTCTGGCCATTCCTCTTGCACAACGAGCTCTCCTTCCTCCTCTTACCACCTGCACCGCCAGACAGGCCAGAAGCGCCATGAGAGATATGAAACATGTTCTGCTTATTCAGTATACCAGTCCTGTGCTAGTGGTCGACTCTTCGCTTCTGGTTAAGATATAGTTAAGTTGCAGTATGTATGGTAAAGGATGCGAT
This sequence comes from Ktedonobacteraceae bacterium, assembly GCA_042408965.1. Lineage (GTDB taxonomy): Bacteria > Chloroflexota > Ktedonobacteria > Ktedonobacterales > Ktedonobacteraceae > Thermogemmatispora. The sequence continues at coordinate 57,412 of JBHOQN010000164.1, read as the reverse complement.
ATATGCTCCTTTTTCAATTATTAACAGAACTTGAGAAAATATTACCTGATTATAACGGTGTTGCTCTTCTCTTGCTTGCGCAGGACATGTCAGAATAGCATAGGTGCAAGGCGACCTGATCAACACTTCCCTTTCTCCCCTTGCGTGTGAAAGCTCATAGCTTGATCCAGGTCGCCCCTTCTGACGAGCGCAGAGGAGAGGACAGAAGGAGAGAAGAGCACAGGAGTGCGGCCATGAGCCAGACTGGCCGCGGTGGTGAGTGAGGTGGCAGCATGATCAATACGATTCTCTGGAAGATGCACTGGAGTCCCATGTTAGCACCAGATCTGGGGATGGTGCCCGATGCCAGTGTCTTTAGGAGCGCGAGTGCCCCGTCCGATGGGCCAGGAGCGGCCTCCTCCGTGCTGGATGAGGAGGGCGTGGAGTCCGTTGAGCTTCTCGAGGCCGGGCTGGACTGGCAGCAGGCGCTGGAGGGCCTCCCACTGGCTGCGACGGCCGGGGGAGCGCATGCCTCCGAGGCGGTGTGAGGGGGAACTGCCCTGGAAGGCTGGTGAGTTTCTTGGTGAGAGGGGGTCGGGAGGGTTCCATGAGTGGACATCGCGCTGAAGGCGAGCCTGGTCAGGAGCGCTCGCCATATCTCAGCGTCATTATCTGTACCTGTAATCGTTGCAATCTCGTGCTGGCCGCTCTGGCGAGCCTGCGTCGTCAGACGCTGGCGCTGCGCCTCTTTGAGGTCATTATTGTCGATAACGGCTCCGAGGATGGGACACTCGACGTATTGCAGCGCTATCTCCAGGGGCGGCGTCAGGAAGATGAAGGCTGGTCTGTGCGCTGCCTGACGGAGCCGCGCAATGGCCTGGCCTACGCGCGCAATGCTGCTCTGGAGGTGGCGCGTGGCGAGATCATCGTCTTCCTGGACGATGACGCCCTGGCGACGCCCCGCTTTCTGGAGAGCCTGGTGCAGGCCTATGCTGAGACAGGGGCCGATGGCGTTGGGGGGCGTGTCGAACTCTACTGGGAGGCGCCGCGTCCCTACTGGCTCGTCGACGAGCTACTGCCCGCGCTGGGCTATTTCGCCCCTGCGCCGCAACGTGTGCGACTGCCCGCCCCTCTGGCCTTTGGCAGCAGCTGCTTCTCGGTCAGGCTGGCCGCGCTGCGCGCTGTGGGGGGCTTCTCGCCGCTGCTCGACAAGCGGCTGGCGGTTCCGACTCGTCTGGGAGTAGAGGACCTCTGTCGGCGTCTGCATGAGGCTGGCTATGCGCTCTGGTACGAGCCGCGGGCGCTGGTGGCGCACCGTGCCCATGCCGCGCGGCTCTGTCGAGCCTTCTTTCTCGGTCGCGCCTACTGGCAGGGACGCTCCGAGGCTCTGCTGGAGCTGAGTCGCTCGGTCATGAGGCACGGCGAGGGGAGTAACGAGAATCATCCCTGGAGGCCCCTACTGGAGGAGTTGCAGCGGCTGCTGCGACTCTCGCTCTGTGAGCAGCCGTTGCTCGCGCTGCAGCGGCGCACGGCCGCTGAGTATCTCTGCGCCGCCATGGAGCAGGCGCGCTGCTGGGGACGGCTGCATCAACGCCTGAGCCTTCTGTGGGAGCCACTGCCCCAGGAGAGCAGCCCGAGTGTCTTGCTGGTGATGCCAGTTCCCAATGATGCTGTGACGCTCCTCCTGGCACAGGGGCTGCGCCGCGAGGGGCTGTGCTGCAGCGTGGAGCGCTTCCTGCCGCCGCTGGCCTGGCTCTGGCGTCAGCGCCGGCTCTGTGATCGTTCCCGTGGTGTGCTCCACCTCCAGCGGCCCGCCGCCTCGCAGTTGCCATTGTGGCGCCAGCTCGATCTGCTCTTCCGCCTCCGGTTGGCGAACTATCTGGGCATCCCCGTGGTCGTTGCGGATAGCGGCGGCTGGTGGCAGAGCGCCCGCGGTCTTCAAGCGTTTCTGCGGCGACAGCTCGAGGTCTGGTGTCTGCGCGCTGCCTCGCTCATCCTGGCGCCCTCGCAGGTGATGGAGGACCTCTATCCCGAGCCCGGCATGCAGGAGCGGGTGCAGGCCCTCGCCTGTGCTGGCTTCCGCGGCTACTACAGCGTGCCCATGCCGCGCGCCGAGGCCTATCGCCGTCTGGGAGTGCCTGCGAGCGCTCCCTTTGTCTATCTCTGCTTCGCTGACCAGCATAGCGAGCGAGAGCTGCTTGACCTCTGTGAGGCGTTTCGCAGCATGTGTGCCGCGCTGGCTCCGGTGCCGCTGGACGCCGCGCACGCTCCGCAGCTCTTGCTGGCGGGCCGTCCTGCCGATCGTCGCCATCCTTTCCGCCTGCTGCGTCTGGCGGCGCGTTTGCCCATGCTGCACCTCTTCCTCAAGGCCAGCGTCGAGGAGGAGATTCCGCTCTATCTGGGTGCGGCTGACGCTGTGGTGCTGCCCTGCGCCCCAGAGGCGCGAGCTGGGAACGTCGAGCCGGCCCTGCTGGCGGCCTCCTACGGGCGCATTGTGGTGGTGCCCGATCTACCACGCTTTCACGGCCTTCCTGGCGCAGCGGCGGTCGTCTTCTATCAGGCCGGCGAGGCCCGGGCTCTGGAGCAGGCCCTGCTCTGCGCGCGGACGCGGGAGCCGTCTCTTCTGGATGGCGAAGAGTCCTCCCTCGAGGCTGGACCTGGCTGGCACGAATACGCGCGGCACCTGCGCAAACTCTACGCGGGTCTGCTGGAATGACGTGCAGGCTGGCCGTCGGGATCTGCTCTCCTGGCGCTCTCATCGGCCAGTCGCATGATGATGCGCTGCATCAGCTGATTTCTGCGCACTTCTGTTCTGCTCTGGCGTATTTTCTTCCAGGTCAAGATATGGTAATGTATCAACATGAGAGGCGAGGTCGCATCTGCTGCAACTCTGCCATGTGTCTGCCCCCATGCTGAGCGTAGCCGTGTTGACCAGCCAGCAGGAGCCCGGAGCAATGTCGCTCGTCGCAGCATCAGAGGAGAGTGCTCTATGATCGCGAGAGATATCATGACCCACACCGTCTATACGATCCGCCCCGAGGCCAGTGCGCAGGAGGCCGCGCAACTTCTCGATCAGAAGCGCATCAGCGGTGCTCCCGTCGTCGATGCAGACGGCAGGTTGATTGGGATGGTCACCGAGGCTGATATTATCAGTAAGGTGGATCGTGAGGGACTGCGCGTCGCCGATATCATGAGCCACGAGCTGATCGTGGTCAACGAAGAGACTCGTCTGGAAGAGATCGCTGCCCTGCTCTCCGAACGTAAGATCAAACGGGTGCCCGTCGTTGAGCAGGGGCGGCTGGTGGGGATCGTGAGCCGCGCTGACATCGTTCACGCCGTCGCCGCAGGCCATCTGATTGTGCGCAACTGGTAGAGCCTGGCCCGGCTCCACCCTGATCGCGATCCGACTCGACTGGCCTCGTGCAGTCATGGCCTGGCAGCTCCCACTGACTGATCTGCCTTGCCGCGCCGGCTCCTGCGGGTATGGCGGGCGGCGCTGGTTGTGGTTGGTGCAGCGGGGGGCCAGCCTGGTACCATCGGGGCCTCTCTCACCGTTCTGAGGAGAGAGACATGGAAGCATGGTCGCTGGTTCGCTATAATGTGCGCAGGAACACTCGTTGCCAGCTTCTTCCGGGCAGCCAGACGATCAGTGAAGCTGGCCGGCTTTCCCGGTAGATCAAGCAAGCACAGACGAGGTAATCACCTTGAAACGAGCACATTTAGCCCGCGATATTGCAGAGGTCATCGCGCTGGCCCTCATTCTGTTTCTGGCAACCCGCTTTGCCATTCAGAACTACTACATTGAAAATGTGAGCATGCAACCGACGCTGGTGGCCGGCGAGAATGTCATCGTGAACAAGCTGGCGTATCTCTTTCACCCGCCGGAGCGCGGCGATGTGATCGTCTTCCACTGGCCTAAGGACACCACTCAGGACTTTATCAAGCGCATCATTGGCATTCCTGGCGATGTGATCAGAACCGATAGTACGCATGTCTGGGTCAATGGGGTCCAGCTCAATGAGCCTTACGTGAGTACCCCCTTTAATGCTATCGCCAATGTCTGGACACTGGGCAAGGATCAGTACTTTGTAATGGGCGATAATCGACCCAATAGTGACGATTCACGCGACTGGGGGGTGGTGCCCAGGAGCTATATCGTCGGAAAGGCCATCGCCATCTACTGGCCAATCAACAAATGGCAGGCGATCAATACCTATCCAGGAGTGTTCTCCAGCATACCCTCGAATGCCCACGTCAACAGTAATTGAAGGGAGTAACGATTGTCATGCGAGATTCGGAGCAGGAGTATCCATTGCATCAACCCGAGCGTGAGGAGGATGAGGAGCGCCCGCGTGGCCGTCATCACCACTTTGCGCCGTTGCCCGATCTGGAGGATGAAGATGAGCAGCAGCGTCGGCGCCGCATGCATCAGCGCGAGGTGCCGGTCAGACCTGAATTGCCGCGCGGGCGTCTGCTCCGCTCGCTGATTGTGGGGATCATCGCTGGTATTCTGTGCTCTGTTCAAGATATCACGATTGTGCTGCTCAACGCCTCGACCTTCAATCAGGCCAGCCAGCTCGCGCAGAACAACCCCTATCAACTGGCCATTGCTGTTACCAGTCTCTGTGGTCTGCGCATTCTTATCGGCCTGCTGATCTGCTGCATCGCCGGTTTCGTTGTTGGCAAGCTGGCCGTGCATCGTCGTCTGGGTTTTCTGGCGGGCTTTCTGGCTGGCGTGGTCTACTATGGTGGGGCCATCTTTCTGCCACGTTACATCCCGCACTTTCCGGGCAACATCGCGAGCAGCTCTGGAGCCACGGCCGGTGGGATGCTGGCTGGCGTGATCATCAGCGTGATCTTCGCCGTCCTGCTGGGCCTGCTCGAGGGGCTGGCCAGCCTGCTGGGGGCCTGGATTGCGACGCGGCGCCATCCCTATTACGTGGGCTACAGCGGGTAGAGGGGAGGCAGGCACCCAGGCGGGGATGGGTGGAAGTGAGGTGCTCCAGTTGAAGAAGAGCAAAGGGGTCAGCATGGCGAGGATGACACGGCATGATCATCGCTCCGCCTACGTTCTGCTCGTCTGCTGACCCCTGGTGCTGCTGAGGTAGCGGCAGGCTACTCCTCGATGGTGACACGCTGCATGACGTCGCCCTGCTGGATGCGTCTGACGACGTCCATGCCAGCGATGGTATCGCCAAAGATGGTGTAGTTTGGAGGCAAGCGTGGCTGATCTTCCAGGCAGATGAAGAACTGGCTGCCGTTGGTGTTGGGGCCAGCGTTGGCCATCGCCAGCGTACCGGCCTTATAGGGACGACGGACCGGCTCGTCCTGAAAACGGTAGCCGGGGCCGCCAGTGCCGTTGCCCTCGGGGTCGCCCCCCTGGATGACGAAGCCCGGCACAACGCGGTGGAAGGTCAGGCCGTCATAGAAACCATCGCGGGCCAGGGCGACGAAGTTATTGACCGTCAGCGGCGCCTCGGCCGCGTTCAGTTGCAGACGGATCTCACCCTTCGTCGTGCTGATCGTCGCGTAGTAGGTCTTGCTGGGATCGATCTGCAGCGCCGGCGGGGCGCTGTAGCGCTTTCCTGGCATCAAGTTGATCCTTTCTCGTCGTTATCTATCCTGTCAGCTCTCCCCTGTCTTGTGCCGTTCGCTTCCATGCTCAGAGGGCCTGGCGGAGAGCGGCGAGTGCGTACACGAGTGCTCACGTCTCCGCCACACTCCTCACGTATGTGTGGCATGCTGCGTTTCAGGGTGCCACCATCACGATCAGATGATTGATGATGTCCGGCTTGATATTCTTCTGCGAGGCCACGTCGCCCGGTCCCTGAATCTTCTTGACGACGTCCATGCCCTGGACGACGTGGCCGAAGAGGTTGTAGGATTTCGTCAGTTGCTTTGCAGGCTGATCGGTCACACAGATAAAGAACTGGCTACCGTTGTTGGCCGTCTCGTTGCTCTTTTTGGCCATTGCGATCGTACCGGCGGTGTAGTTGCCCTTCACCGGCTCTGCGGGAATAGTGTAGCCCGGCCCGCCGGTGCCGTCGCCTTTGGGGTCGCCGCTCTGGATGATGTAGTTCGGCACGACGCGGTGGAACTTCAGGCCGTCATAGAAGTGCTGCTGTGCCAGATAGACAAAGTTATTCACTGTCTCCGGGGCGAGCTTCGGGTCCAGCTCCACCACGATCAGGCCGCGGTTCGTGTTGATGCCAGCGCAGTAGATCTTGTTGGTGTTGATCGTCATTTTTGGCGGTGCCTTATAGGTGTGCTGGATCTTGTTGAAGTCCGCCTGTGAGGGAGCTGGTGCGGTGTCGGTTAGCTGTTTAACGATCTTCAAGCAAGGCGAGACGACCGCCGTTTTCGGCGCAGGTTTTGGGGGAGCGAAAGGGCCGATCTTGTAGTAATACAGTCCGTAGACCGTGGCGGCGATCACAAGCAGGGACAGAAAGATGGCCCAGGGATAGCGGGCCAGTCCGCGCCGCGGTGGCTTATAGCCAGATCCTCGCCGACGCTCTTCTCTGGCGGGAGTCTCTGGCAAGCTGGTGGCATGGGCGCGGGCGATCTTCTCCGCTCGTCTGGTGGCTGCACGCTTTGTCGTCTTTGGCATGGGGTCTGAATACAACTCCTTTTTGAAAAGTCACACAAGATATGCTCGGACACGGCCCCGGCCAATGGCTCGCTCCTATGCCTCTCGTGCTCAAGGGAGAGGGAGAGGCCACACTGGTAGAGTAATTTCTGCGTGCTATCATAACCTGCAGACCCCTGTGGGTCAAGTCCCTTCTTGCCCATGCAGTATCGCCCGGTCCGGCTGAGGGGAGAGGAGTGAGCGGCCTGGATAGGAAGAAACGCCCACTGTGCTGTGTGGATAACTCTGTGGATAACTCTGTGGATATCTGTGGATAACCTCGCCAGAACGGTGGATAACCGGGGGAAAAGTCCCGATTACCTCATCCATAACAGGAGAGGCAAGCGTGGCGACGCACAGACATATCCACATATCCACAGGGCATGCCACCCGCCCGCTGTTTGCTTTCGGGCGCAAGATTCGCTACACTGTTTAGGCACGTGAGATTCCCGGCGGCGTAGTGGCCGTGAGGTAGGGCAGGGGACCCCCGCTGCCTGTGCCGTTCGGCGGTGTCTCCCTGCGCGAAAAGTCAGGACGATGTGGTATAATCGGTGCGAAGAAGTTGAGCCTGTGTAGCCTGTATTGCGCGCATCACAGAGAGGGATCTATTCTATCTCTATTCTGTTCTATAGTCGTTAGCTGAACTCGACGCTGGAGACGGGGACGTGGAGAAGCTCTTACCGCAGAATATCGAGGCCGAATGTGGCGTATTAGGCAGTATCATTATTGATCCTGAAGCGATCGTCCAGGTGGCAGATTTTCTGCGTCCGGAGGATTTCTATCGCGACGCCCATCGCACGATCTACGAGGTCATTCTCCAGCTCTATGAGCGGCACGAGCCAGCAGATTTTATCACCCTCTGTGATGAGCTGGAGCGCCTGGGAAAGCTTGAAGAGGTGGGCGGGGCCAGCTATATTACCTCGCTGATCAACCAGGTGCCGACCAGCGGCAATATTGAGTATTACGGGCGCATCGTCGAGCGCACGGCCGTGTTGCGTCGTCTGATCCATGCCGCAGGGCAGATAGCGGCCGTGGCCTATGAGGAAGGCGACGCCGAGGTGGCCCTCGACAAGGCCGAGCGCCTGATCTTTGAGATCGGGCAGCGCCATCTGCGCTCGGACTTCTCTCTGTTGAGCGATATTCTCTCGGAGTACCTGAACAAGCTCGATCAGTTGCACGAGCGGCGCGGCTCCATTGTCGGAGTCCCCACCGGCTTTACCGATCTCGATCGTCTGACCGGTGGACTGCAGCGCTCGGACCTGATCATTCTGGCCGCGCGGCCTTCGCTTGGCAAGACCTCACTGGCCCTCAGCCTGGCGCATAATGCCGCGGTGCGTTTTCAGCAGACGGTGGCGATCTTCAGTCTTGAGATGAGCAAGGAGCAACTGGTCCAGCGCCTGCTCTCGATGGACGCCGGCGTCGATCAGCAGCGCCTGCGCACCGGCTGGATCGACGATGAGGAGTGGGAGCGCATCATGATGTCCACGCGCCGCCTGGCGGATGCGTCCATCTGGATCGATGACACGGCCGGCATCTCGACCACGGAGATGCGCAGCAAGGCGCGCCGCTTGCAGGCTGAGCACGGCGTCGATCTCATCATCGTCGATTACCTGCAGCTGATGCAGAGTACCAGCGGCAGCGGTCGCCGCATTGAGAACCGTGTGCAGGAGATCTCCGAGATCAGCCGCACGCTGAAAGCACTGGCGCGCGAGCTGGATGTGCCCGTGCTGGCCCTGGCGCAGCTCTCGCGCGCGGTGGAGGCGCGCCAGTCCAAGGTGCCACAGCTTTCAGATCTGCGCGAGAGCGGCAGTATCGAGCAAGATGCCGATATTGTGATGTTCATTTACAGAGACGATGTGTACAATCCAGATTCAGAGCGTAAAAATATCGCGGATATCATCGTCGCCAAGCATCGCAATGGTCCTGTCGGCGAAGTGAGCCTCTACTTCCAGGCGAGTAATACCCGCTTCTGCGATCTGGAGCTTTCTCCGCCATCTGAATGAGCTGGATAGAGAAGCATGACGTCCTTTGCTGGCTTTCCTTCGGGCAAAAATCCATATGTCCCTGTGCCGGAGGTGTTCTTCAAGGCGCTGCTGCCAGAGATCGAGGATGTGGCTGAACTCAAGGTAACGCTTCACCTCTTCTGGCTGCTGGCGCAGAAGCGCGGCGAGCCACGCTGCGTGAGCGATCACGAGCTGCTCAGCGATCGCGTGCTGCTGAAGAGCCTGAAGCGGCGGGGTGATCCGCGTCCTCCTGAGGAGCGCGTACGTCAGGGTCTGGAGAAGGCCGTCGCACGCGGCACGGTGCTGCGAGTCTATCTCAAGGTGCTGGCCGACGATGGCTCAGAGGATGAGGTGATCGGGTGGTATTTCTTTAACACTGCGCGCAGCCGGCGGGTGGTGGCTGAGCTGCAGGGGGGTGAGCTGGTGCCAGTGCGTCTCCTCGATGTGGGCCGGAGGCGCGTCGAGGTCGAGGAGAAGCAGGAGGTGGGGGTCGTTCTGGCCTCGGCCGCTGAGACACGCGAGGCCCACGCTCCCTCTCAGCATCTACAGATTCAGATTGAGCGCCCGAATATATTTGTCTTATACGAACAGAATATTGGACTTCTTTCTCCGTTAATCGCCGATGAGTTGCGTGATGCCGCTGATCGCTATCCTGCTGACTGGATCGAGGCGGCGTTTCGCGAGGCTGTTGAGCATAACAAGCGTAACTGGCGCTATATTCGCGCGATCTTACGGCGCTGGGAAACGGAAGGCAGATAGCTATGGAACGCTTCAATGAGATCATGGTACGACAGCGACGTCAGCAGTTGTTTCAACAACGTGCGCGCCAGAGCCGGAGCCAGGGCCAGAGCCAGGCGCTGGATGGGTCGGCTTCCTCGGCCCGTTCTCGTCTGCCTGAGCAGACGGCGCGCCTGGGGCAGCCGCTTTCGCGGGCGCCCCGTCCGCGGGTGCAGGTGACGGAGGTGGCGCCGGTGGAGGCGCTCCCTGCTGAGGAGGGCGAGCTGCTCTCGCGTCCCGCGCCTCTGCGTTCGCGGCCTCCACTGAACCGCCAGACCGGCGAGCACTACTATCACGTCGATGATTACGCGCCTGCTGTGCATGGGGACGTCCTGGAGGAAGAGGATTGGGATGAGGATGAGGCTGGCATGCGCTACGGCGACTGGGAGGACGATGAGGCGCTCTATGAGCCGCCCCCGCGCGCCCTGCCGGAGGCTCCGCGGACCCGCAGCCCCTTTGGTGGGCGGGAGGTCCTCGCCAGCCCGGCGCGCCAGCCGGGCGAGCCTTCCACATCTCCATCCGCGACGCGCTACCTGCGCGGCCGGCCCGCATCTGCCGTCAGCCCGGGCCAGGACTCTCGTGCTCAGCGCGTGACACAGCCGCTGCGGCCTGGTGCGCTGCCAGAAACCGCCTACGAGCGTCTGCAGGGAGTGTTGCAGCGTCAGGCCCGCCATCAGGGGGTGCTGCAGGGCCAGACTCAGAGCACCCAGCCGAGGCTGCGTGAGCGGAGCAGCGGCGTCCCGCTGCCGGCGCCGGCCCCCGCACCGGCCCCCGCGCCGGCCCCTGCACCGACGGCTCTCTCGACCACCGCGCCGCGCGGGGTCTGTCCGCGCTGCAAGGGAGCTGGTTATCTGCGCCTTGACGTGCCTTTCGGCCACCCCAACTTTGGCCGGCCGGTGCCCTGCGAATGCAAGGAGGCGGCCCTCAAGGAGCGACGTCGCCAGCAACTGCGCAGCATGTCCAATCTGGAGGCCTTCCGCGATAAGAGCTTCAAGAACTTCAACTACAGCGTGCCGGGGGTGCGTCAGGCCTACCAGGCCGCCCTGGAGTATGTGCGCGATCCCGATGGCTGGCTGCTCTTGATTGGCCCCAACGGCTGCGGCAAAACGCATCTGGCGGCGGCCATCGCCAATCTCTGTCTGGAGAATGGCTCCCTGGTGCTCTTTGCCACCGTGCCGGATCTGCTTGACCACCTGCGCGCTGCCTTCGCCCCCGATGCGCCCGAGGTCTACGATCAGCTCTTCGCGCGCATGCGTGAGGCTGAGCTGCTCGTCCTCGACGACCTGGGGGCTCAGCAAAGCTCGCCCTGGGCCAACGAGAAGCTCTTCCAATTGCTCAACTACCGTTATAACCTGCGCTGCCCGACAGTGATCACCGCCAATCCGCGCGGCCTGCAGGCCATCGATGAGCGCATCCGTTCGCGTCTGACTGACACGGCCCTGGTGACGACGGTCAGCTTTGAGGGCGCGCTGGACTACCGTCCGCGCAATCCGCGGCGCTCGCTCTGAGGTGCCGTGCCCACCTGAGAGCGAGTCGCCCGCTGGCCTGCTGCTCTGGGGAGGATTCAGACCTCGCCGTAGACCGGCAGGCCGCCCACGATGGTGGCCTGGATGGCGTTGCCTCCGGGCGGGTCCTGCGGCAGTCGCAGGATGTCCTCCTGCAGCACAACAGCGTCGCCGAGCTTTCCCACGCTGAGCGAACCTTTCTGTTGCTCCTCGGCCCCGGCGTAGGCCGCACCCAGCGTGTAGCCTCGCAGCGCCTCAGCAAGGGGCAGTGCCTCCTCTGGCAGCCAGGGCGGCCGCTGCCCAGTGGTATCGGTGCGTTGCGTGGCCGCGTAGAGGATGCGCAGCGGCTCGAAGAGTTCGACCGGCGCGTCCGAGCCGAGCGCCAGCGGAATCCCCAGTTGCTGCATGCTACGGTAGGCGTAGGCACGGCGGTGACGGCGGCCCCAGTAGCGTTCGGCGATGTCGCGGTCGGCGATGGCATGGTACGGCTGTACTGAGGCCACTACTCCCAGGCGGCGCATGCGCTCCAGGTCGGCGGGGGTGATCAACTGGACGTGCTCCAGACGGTAGCGCAGGTGCGCCGCCGAAGGGGACTCTCCTCCGCTATGTTCGGCGCGGCGGCGGGCCAGCTCGATGGCGTCCAGGGCCACATGGGCTGCGCGGTCGCCGATCGCATGGATGGCGACAGTCAGATCCAGGTCCGTGGCAGCCGCCACCAGCTCGCGCATCTCCTCCTCTGAGGTCGCCAGAATGCCGTAGTTGCCAGGGTTTCCTTCATAGCTTTCGAGCAGGGCCGCCGTCTGCGAGCCGAGCGTACCGTCCGCAAAGATCTTGATGCCCCCGATGCGCAGCCAGTCGTCCGCCACTTCGTCGCGCAGGCCGCCCTCGCGTAGCTCTGGCAGGAGGTGGCGCGGCAGTATCATGCAGACGCGAGGCTGTAGCTGGCCTGCGGCGCGCAGCTCCTTGAAGATCTGATAGGCGTCGCGGCCCTCGATATCGTGGATACTGGTGATGCCCACGCGCAGCAGCTCCTTGAGGGCCTGCGCGATCAGGTGGCGCCTCTGTTCAGGACCCGGCTCCTTGATCACGCGGCTGACCAGCTCGGTCGCCGCACCCTCCTGCAGAATGCCCGTCGGTTCGCCCGCGCCGTCGCGCAGGATCGCGCCGCCCGGTGGGTCTGGCGTCTCCGCTGTGATGCCGGCTCGCTGTAGGGCCAGCGAGTTCACCCACAGCAGATGGCAGTCCTTGCTCCAGAGCGCCACCGGATGGTCGGGCGCCGCCGTATCCAGAGCCGCGCGCGTCGGGAAGGCGCGGCCGGGCCAGGCATTCTTATCCCAGCCTCCGCCCAGAATCCACTGCCCGACTGGCATGCTTGCAGCGCGCTCGCGCACCAGCGCGGCCGCGGCCTCCTCGCTGGTGCAGGCTGCCGCGTTGATCTGCTGGGCGCGGTAGGCCGTGCCCAGCAGGTGGATATGGGCATCGATAAAGCCCGGAAGGACCGTTTTCCCGCGGAGGTCGACGATCTCGCGATGCAGGCCGCCGACGCGGCGCACCTCGTCGTTGTCGCCGACCGCCAGGATGCGTCCACTGGCGCGGTCGATGGCCAGCGCCTGGGCGCGTGGCCGCAGGGGGTCCAGTGTATAGAGGTTGCCGTTCAGGTAGAGTATGGTACTCATGGCTTGTGGTGTCCTTTGACGAGGTCCGGGCCGGCCCTTGAGGCGGAAGCAGAGCGGAGCGGCCGTACAGGCGAGGTTGCACGCAACACCTTGTAGCGCGTGTTGCCCCCGACCTCCAGCACCTCCTGAAAGCATTCCTGCAGAACCGGCTCGTATTTCAGGAAGCGATTAGCCACCAGATAGAGGCGGCCACGCCGCGCCAGCAGGGGAGCGCTCTCGCGGATAAAGCGCTCAGCGATAGCGCGGGTATGGATGCCGCCGATATGGAATGGCGGGTTGGTGGCGATCAGGCTGAAGCGCTGCTCACGCACGGCGCTCGTGGCATCACTGGCCAGGACCCGTGCGTTGGTGAGGCCGCTCGCCCGCAGCCGTTGCTCCGCCAGCGCCACCGCCGCCAGGCTGGCATCGACGAGAGTGACGCTCCCCTTGCGGGCGCGCTCGGCGATATGGAGGCCAATGTAGCCCGCGCCACAGCCCAGATCGAGCGCCACCTCGGTTACGTGGACCTCCAGGGCGTCCAGCAGAAGTTGCGTGCCCTCGTCCAGCTCGCCGCCCGCGAAGATCTCCTGCTGCGGCCAGGGCGGTGGCGCCAGAGGAACAGGCGTCTCGGGTGTCTTCTCGGCCATGATCACGCGCCAGCCCTTGCTGATCTCCAGCGTACTGACATTCCCGAAGTACTCTCGCAGGCGCTTCGCCACCGAGAGAATGCCACGATCCCTGGCTCCGACGACGTAGCAGCGGCCGCCTGTCCTGAGGGCGTAGCGCGCGACCTCCAGCCCGTAGAACACCCAGGCCTTCGCTGGCTGGTAGAGCAGATTCATGACAGCAACATCTATGCTACCTGGTGCGGATTCTCGCGTATACTCATGGAAGGGGATGTGTTCTACCTGACCGTGCGCCAGAGCAGCACGAACCTGCTCAAGCGCGGCGACATTGTCCTCCGCGAGCAGCAGGCGGCCCCGGCTGATCTGGTGTGCAGCCCGCAGGACGAAGGGGTCCGCGGCAGAGTTGAGCACGAGCAAACGCTGTTCAGCGCTCAAGGGAACGCTTTCAGCGAGCAGATGAGAATGGAGCATACACATGGCCCTCTACGTTGATACTGGCTTTCTAGATGATATCACGAACGTAGCGCGGACGGTACCACTGGCCGGCGCAACCACGAATCCCACCCTGCTGCTGGCTGCCTGCGAGCGCGGTCAGCGACTCACACCGCTGCAGGCGCTGGAGGGCCTGCTCGCGGCTGTCAGCGGGCATGTCTTCATGCAGCCGGGGGCGACCGACGAAGAGGAGATGTACAACGAGGCGCTGACCTATATTGCTGTGGCCCCCGATCGGGTGATTCCCAAGATCCCTATGACGCGCGTGGGCATGGGGGTTGCCCGTCGGCTGAGCGCTCAGGGCCATGCCCTGGCCTTCACGGCCGTGACCAGCGTGGCCCAGGCCTACTGCGCCGCTCAGGTGCGAGCCAACTTTGTCATTCCCTACTACAACCGCCTGGAGCGGGCCGGCGTCGACGCCGCAGCGCGCATTGCGCAGATGGCCAGCCTCTACCGCCAGCAAGGCCTCGAGACGCGCATCCTGGTCGCTAGCCTGAAAACTCCCGAGGAGGCCACCCGCGCCCTGCTGGCTGGCGCCCAGGACGTCACAGTGGTCCCTGAGGTGCTGCTGGCCCTCATTGATGATCCTTTGAGCGAGGAGGCGGTGCAGCGCTTTGCGCGCGATTGGCAGAAGATGAACAAACTGTAATCTTCTGCCTCTGCATGGCCCCTTATTTTATGAACAATCTTTCATGCGAGAGGCAAGGCCGTTCATGGTATGTTCATGCGATCGAGGTACTATCTAAGTGGAACGGACGACAGAGAAGAGTTCCTCGGGCGAGAGGCAATGTGGGGGGGCACACAGAGAAACGGGACTCCTGGGATCAGGTAACGTGGCAGGGTGGCACGGTATCTCTGGGAAGTTCTCCGTCATCTAGCGACGTAACACAACTCGATGTGATGTGGTGAGGGTGGCAAGCCTGAGGGGGTACGTTCCCTTCAGGCTTTTTCTGTCTCGGCGGCCCGTGCAGGATGCGCGGGCTGTCCGGGCTCTATCCCTGCGCTCAGCCGGGACGAAGAGCGCCCCGGCCTGTCAGCGCGAGACGCATGCTCCATGCCCTGCCTCCGGGCGGCGAGCTGGCCGCTGCAGGTCGCAGGTGGTGTGGGTCCGTCTCCATACCGGTGACCGGGCTGCCCTGACCTCAGATGGGCGCTGGTGAGGACAGTGGTGGCTGGTGGCTGGTGGCGCTCCTGGCTCTTCCGGCCGACTTGTTCCTGTCTGCTCTGCCGGGTCGGTGTCGGGTTTGACGTGGCCGGTCACTTGCGCTTATAATCTGCTGGATGCGTCACTGACTTTGCTGCGCAAGGAAGAAAGAGGACCGATGCCAAAACTGTACGGCTGGGTGCGTGAGGTTGTCCCCGCTAGTCCCGCCGACCGCGCGGGGTTGCAGCCCGGCGATCTGATTCGCACAATCAATGGCCACCTGATTCGCGACATAGTGGACTACCAGTTCTATGCCGCCGATGAGGTACTGACCATTGGCTTCGAGCGTCAGCAGGAGCAGCATGAGGTGACACTGGTACGTGAGGAGGGCGAGAGCCTGGGACTCCTCTTCGGTGAGGAGCCAGCCCCTTTCATTCGACAGTGCGCCAATAAATGCGTCTTCTGCTTTATCAAGGGCCTTCCGCCGCGCTACGTGGCCCAGCCCGGTCTGCCGCACGGCATGCGCTCGACGCTCTACATTAAGGATGATGACTACCGCTACTCCTTCCTGTTCGGCAATTTCATCACGCTGACCAATCTGAAAGAGCAGGACTGGCAGCGCCTGGCCGAGCAGCGTCTGACGCCCCTCTATGTCTCGGTGCACACGACCGAGCCGGAGCTGCGCCGCAAGATGGTCGATGGGCCACGGGCCGGTGAGATCCTCGAGCAGATTCGCCGTCTCGGCGAGCTGCATATCACCTGTCATACTCAGCTCGTGCTCTGTCCGGGTATCAACGATGGCGAGCACCTTGAGCGCAGCATTCGCGATCTGGCCGCCCTGCGCCCGATCGTAGAGTCGATCTCGGTCGTGCCAGTGGGCGTGACAAAGTACAACAATATGCTCAAGACTGGTGATCTGCCGCCCCTGCGCTCCTATACCCGCGCCGAGGCCGAGGAGGTCATGGCCTGTGTCGAGATTCACCAGCGCCGCTTTATGGAGCACGATCCGGCCAGCTTCCCCTTTGTCTTCCTCTCTGATGAGTGGTACTACCTGACGGGCCGCGAGGTGCCCACCGCCGAGCACTATGGCGACTACGCGCAGATCGAGAACGGCGTGGGCATGACGCGCTACCTCCTCGACCAGTGGCGCTTGGCGCAGCGCCGCCTCCCGCCGTGCATGCCGCAGCCGCGCCGTGTGACCCTGGTCACGGGCACGATGGCGGCGCCGGTGATCGAGTACCTGGCGGCCGATATGCGCCGCGTCGAGGGACTCACGGTGCGCGTGCTGCCGGTGGTCAATCGCTTCTTTGGCGCTGAGGTGACCGTGGCCGGCCTGCTCTGCGGGCAGGATGTGCTGGCCGCCCTGCAGGAGGCGGGCGATCCCGGCGATCTCATTCTCCTGCCGCGCATCATGCTCGACAATGCTGGTGAGCGCTTTCTGGATGACCTGACCCGGGAGGAGTTCCAGGCGCGTCTCGCGACCCGCGCGGTCTTTGTGCGTAATGCCCAGGAGACGGTCGCCGAATTGCGCGCCCTTGCTGGCCTGCCCGTTCCGCAGCCGGGCCGCATCCTGCCGGTGCGCTGACCTCCTGGCCTCTGCGCTCCTCAGGAGCGGCTCTTCTGCGCGACAACCAGCAATCGTCGGCTCTCCAGTGTATAGGGTCCCCCTATCTGGTCATAGCCCTCCACGCGCGCAAAGCCTGCCCAGCGCAGCCAGCTCGCCAGCTCGGGAAGCGTCAGCAGGCGCACAGAGAAATGCGCCTGCCGTCGCTGGCCATCGCGCAGGATCGTACGCAGGGTATGCAGCCGGCCCGTGAGGACATCGTACTCCATCTGGTCAATGAGGTAGTTGCCATCGCGCTCCACGACACTATGCCGCTGCAGGTGGTGCAGCAGGTAATCGCGATTGTTGAGTTCCAGCAGCAGGCAGCCGCCAGGTTTCAGCGCGCGCTGAGCCTCAGCCAGCACGCGCCGGTTATCATCGTCCGCGAAGTAGCCGAAGGAGGTGAACCAGTTGATGATACAGTCGAAGCGCGCTGTCCAGGGGAGGGAGCGCATATCGCCCTGCTGGTAGGCGACCACCAGTCCGCGCCGGGCCGCGTCGTTGCTGGCCGCCTCCAGAAAGGCGGCGCTCCGATCAAGGCCGCTCACGTGGCAGCCGCGCGCTGCCAGACGATTCGCAATGCGCCCATAGCCGCAGGCCAGATCGAGCACCTCCAGGCCCGGCTGCAGATGAAGCAGCCGCCAGATCAGCTCGCTCTCGCGCTCGCTGCGCTCATCCGTAATCCAGATATCATAGAAGTAGCGATAGTCGTCGGGATCGAATACAGCCTCGACGTCAAACCTGGCCTCCTCTCCCATTGACGGTGACCTCCCTTTCCTGAGCATTGCCAGGAGGCCCTGCTCCGACGGAAGCGGCTGGTACGGAAGAGCAGCCCCCTGGCCTGGTGATCGGCAGTGAGAGCGGCATGCGTCTCTCTGGCTTGCGCGCGTCTAGGCCAGCAGCGCTGCCCCCTCGTTGCGCGGATCGTTCACGAGGCGCGAGACCGCCCGCGCCTGCATCTGCGCAGCCGGGTAGGGCTGCAGCAGCGGTAGCAGGGCCTCCGCCTCGTGCAGGGCAGGATCGAGCCAGCGTGCCTGCGCCTCAGCAGGAAGAATCACAGGCATACGATTATGAATTGGCGCCAGCAGGTCGTTTGGAACCGTTGTCACGATGGTGCAGGTGCGCAGCGAGCGTCCGTCGGGGGCGCTCCACTGGTCCCACAGACCGGCGAAGGCAAACGGCTCCCCGGAGCACAGGCTGATGTAGATCGGCGTCTTTCCGCCCGCGCCCTGCTGCCACTCGTAAAAGCCGTCGGCCACAATCAGGCAGCGTCGACCGCGCAGCAGACGTTTGAAGCTGGCCTTCTCAGCCAGGGTCTCGGCGCGGGCGTTGATCAGCCGGTTGCCGATGGCCTCCTCTCTGGCCCAGGGGGGGATCAGGCCCCAACGCAGCCACTCCATGTGCGGTGCCCCCTCGTGCAGGATTGACACCACCTCCTGGGCTGGCGCAATATTATAGCGTGGCCGTGCCTCCAGTGTGGCGGGCACACCGAAGACCTCGGCGATGGTCTTGATATCAGTAATCAATGTGAAACGACCGCACATAATCTCACTCCTTGCAGGCAGTCTGTACTCTACAGGCCATGGGGGTGTCTATTCTTTCCCTATCATAACCTATTCTCACGGAGGTCTGCTCAGACGGAAGGCGGTGGGCAGCGGCCACTCAGAGCAAGTCTTGCTGACGAGTGACAGGGTTGGCAGTGCGCGTCTCTTCTGCTGACGCCGCGCTCCCTGGACAAATCTATCCTTTACCTGCTAGGATAGATGCAGATTCACTTTGCAACTGTTTAAGGAAGGAAGAGTTTATATGACGCAGATAGATGCGTACATAACAGAGCATGGACAGCGCTTTCTGGATGATCTGAAGGACTGGCTGAGGATTCCCAGCATCAGCACACTGCCGGAGCACGCCGGGGATATTCGTCGCGCCGCCGAGTATGCAGCGACGCAGCTACGCCGCTGTGGCCTGGAGAGCGTAGGTCTTATCGAGACCAGCGGCCACCCGCTCGTCTATGGCGAGTGGCTCAAGGCTCCAGGGAAGCCGACGCTGCTTATTTATGGGCATTATGATGTCCAGCCAGTTGATCCCGTCGATTTGTGGGAGACGCCTCCCTTTGAGCCAACCGTGCGTGGCGATGACCTCTACTGTCGCGGAGCCTCCGACGACAAGGGGCAGGTGATGCTGGTTATCAAGGCCCTGGAGGCCCTCATCACCCTGCATGGTGGTCTGCCTGTCAACGTACGCATGCTTGTCGAGGGCGAAGAGGAGTCTGGCGGACAGGCGATCGAGCAGTATGTCAGAACCTATCCCGAGCGTCTGCGCTCGGATGCGGCCTTCATCTGCGATACGCATATGCCCTCGAAGGAGATGCCAGCCCTGATCACTGGTCTGCGCGGGATCGTCTACACTGAGGTGGAGGCCTTCGGCGCGGCGCGCGATCTACATTCGGGCACCTATGGAGGGATTGCGCCCAATCCCTTGCATGCGCTGGCGCTGATCATCGCCGGTCTGAAGGACGCTCAAGGACACATTCACATGCCTGGCCTCTTCGCGCGCCTGAAGGAGGCACCTGCTCAGGAGCAGCGTTTCTGGCGTGAGGACCCCCTGCATCTGGCGGAGAACCTGCGCGC
Source organism: Ktedonobacteraceae bacterium (assembly GCA_042408965.1). GTDB lineage: Bacteria > Chloroflexota > Ktedonobacteria > Ktedonobacterales > Ktedonobacteraceae > Thermogemmatispora. Next base: position 38,373 of record JBHOQN010000164.1, on the reverse strand, counting down.
CGAGATGGAGGTGGCCCGGCTCTCTGGCGAGGCCGAGTATCCGCCTCTGCAGCGCATCTGGGCGCGGCCCACCCTGGAGGTGCACGGTTTCGTCGGCGGCTTCAGCGGTGAGGGGGCCAAGACGGTCATTCCAGCCCAGGCCAGGGCCAAGATCAGCATGCGCGTCCCGCCCGATCTGAACCTCACTGCCGAGGAGGTCTATCGCCTCTTCGAGCGGCGCGTCAAGGAGCTGGCTCCCGCCGATGTCGAGGTGAGTGTACGCAAGCTGCACACCGGCGAGGGAGTACTCGTCTCACCTGACGCTCCGGTGATGCGGGCGGCGGCCGAGGCGCTCAAAGAGACCTATGGCCGCGAGCCGGTCTTTATCCGCGAGGGAGGCTCGATTCCTGTGGCGGCTCTCCTCAACGAGGTGCTGGGGGGGCCTATCGTACTGATGGGCTTCGGGCTGCCAGATGACAATCTGCACTCGCCCAATGAGAAGTACTCGCTGTCGCAGTTCTTCAAGGGGATGCGGACGGTCGCGCGCTTCCTGGAGAACTTCGCGGCCCAGGCCTGAGCGCAGAGCCGCTCCTGGTAGTGCACGGACCGTGTCAGAGGTTTCCACACATGACAGGAGAGGAGAGAGGAGCAGAACCGATCGCTCCTCTCTCCTCTCCTGTGTAGCAGTCTGAGCGGCTCTCGGCAGGCGCGGTCCGTTCCGGCCAGGCCAGGCGACTATCCGCGCAGGCGCTCCAGCACAGGTGGCTGGCGCAGCTTGGCGAGAGCGCCTGCCTCGATCTGGCGCACGCGCTCGCGGGTGATTCCCAGTTCGCGCCCTACCTGCTCCAGGGGATGTGCCTGGCCGTTGCCCAGACCGAAACGCAACTGCAACACAAGGCGCTCGCGCGGCGTGAGCACCGATTCAAGCACGCGCTGAACTTCATCCTTGAGGGTCTGGGTAGTGGCAATATCTTCAGGGGAAGCGGACTCCGTGTCCGCGAGTACGTCGCCGAGTTCCTGTTCTTCGTCCTCGCCCACCGGCAACTCAAGCGAGACGGGGGCGCCGGGTGCAGCCTGCAGCTCGACCATGCGAATCGGGTCAAGCCCCGTAGCCTCGGCCAGCTCCTGCTCCGTCGGTTCGCGTCCCAGCTCCTGCAGCAGGCGCTGGCGCTCGCGGCGAATGCGATTCAGCGCCGTATTCACGTAGACCGGCAGGCGGATGGTGCGGCCCTTATCGGCAACGGCGCGGCTGATCGCCTGACGGATCCACCAGGTGGCATGGGTTGAGAAGCGATGGCCGCGGCGCCAGTCGTAGCGCTGGACCGCGCGGATCAGGCCGATGTTGCCCTCCTGAATCAGATCAAGCAGGCTCAGCCCCCGCCCGACGTAGCGCTTGGCGATGCTGACGACCAGACGGAGATTTGCCAGAATGAACTGTTTCTTCGCCTCACGGTCGCCCATCTCAATGCGCTTGGCCAGCTCGATCTCGCGCTCATGTGAGATCATCGGTACGCGCCCGATCTCACGCAGATATGTCATGACGGCATCTGATTCGCCGGCGTCGAGAGCGCTCGCTGTACTCTCATCGGCGTATTCCGAGCGGCGACGGCGCATGCCCGAACGACGCATGACGGTCCCCTTCTCTGTACTGAGTGCGGGGAGGGAGAGCAGCGAGGTGGTTTCTTCTAGCTCAGGCGAACCTGGCAATTGTGTCAGATCTTCATGCATATCAGGCATATCTTCTAACTCCAGGGCTACTGGCTCCAGACCGCTGAGGTCCTCTTCCAGCTCTTGCTCTTCATCTTTGCCAGGTTCCTCTCCATCATCATCAATATCTATATATTCAAGATCTCTCGCCAGCAGCTGGTCAAGCTGCCGCTCCAGATCTGGGTCGACCGTGGGGTGATCCTCCAGTGTAAGCGCTTTTCCCGTGTCGGCACGCTCCAGGTCTATCATTTGCGCCCTCCATGAAAAGTAGTATCTATCTTAAGCAGCAAGATAGCAGTATGGCTGTCGTCTGACCCTACACTCAGGGAAAGCGAGCCTTCGACCTGAACACCAGGTCTAACGCCGGGTAGGAGAAAGGTTAAAGACGCGCATACTCTACTTCTACCGAATAGGAACACGGCAAAGTCCAGAAATATTCCTGCGCTACTCCAATTATACCCTAAAGGCCTCCTTTCCTTCCAGTCTGTGAGCGAACCGTCGGCGGCGGCGTGGGGCCGGCGGAGTAGCCGGCGGCGACGCGCGGTGCTCTATACTGGGACAGAGAGAGACAGAATCTGCCTTCTTGACTACTATTACATACGTCTGAAGGTATCCTAAAGTGGCAATGGACCAGATGTTCCTGGGGAAGCTGTGCCTGGCGAAGGGGTGCCCTCCGCGCTGCCCAGCACCTGGTGCTCTGTCGCGGGGACCTGGCGGGAGGCGCGGGCTGAGCGCAGGTGGCGCAGCAGCGCGACGAGGTAGAAGCTGATCCATATGGCGACGGCCAGGGCCAGCAGGAAGAGCGAGACCGTGCCGAGCACCTCGCCCACGGCCTCCCAACTGGCGCCGAAGATGAAGCCCAGTCCCAGCGGGGTAGCGATCCCCGCGAGTTCGCCCAGGGAGTCGAAGAAGAGAAACTTGCGATAGGGGTAACATTCGGCGCCGGAGAGGAGCGTGATGGGAACACCCACGGCCGAGAAGACGGTGCGCCCCAGGAAGATGGCCAGGCCACCGCGGGCGTGGAAGAGCTGGCGCGAGCGTCTGATGGCGCGCTGCGAGATGAAGTGCCGCTCACTGCTCTCCAGCCAGAGCAAGAGGCGGCTGCCCCATACGCGCCCGATGCTATAGCCCACGCTATCCCCGGCCACGGCGGCGCTCACTCCGATGAGCGTCAGCGCCCCCAGGTTGAAGTCGCCCAGGGCGGCGAAGGCACCGGCCGCCAGGAGCACAAGGGTAATTGGCAGGGGCACCCCGGAGGCCCCGATAAAGACGAGTGCCCACAGGGCCGGATAGCCGTACTCCTGGAGCCAGTTTACCAGATAGGGAAGAAAGACGCTCATGCGCTGGTCACCTCTACCGTACCGGCTGTCTCTCTGCCTGTCTTCCAGGCCTGGGGTTGGCTGGCCTGCCTGCGTGCCACGTGGTCGGGACCGGGGCTACTCCCGGGAGGGGTATGCTGCCTGCGGTAGGTCTCAATGGCGTTCTGTAGCTCGCGAATGAGGTCGTTGACGGGCCGTTTATAGCGCAGCGAGAGCGCATGCAGGGTCAGATGCTGAAAAGCCGGCGTATCTGGAACATGCAGGGCATGGTACAGGTAGCTTGCCGGTACGTGGTAGAGGTGGGCGATGTAAGGAATCGTCATCCAGGAACGAATACTGTGCACGTCTCCAACTCTCACCAGGGCATTCTGCTGCTGCAGGTGCTGCACGGCACTGTAGGTTGAGCGGGCGGCAAAGACTGTTGTGCTCAGGGCTAGAAAGAGCAGCAGCCCCAGCAGGACTATTTTTATGCGTACATTCAGGAGCATATGTTCGCCTGGCATATGAATCAGACGGCGGCGGACGCAAGCGCAGGCCGCTATGTATGAAACTGCAGTGCTCCTTCAAGGAATCTTAGCGTGTTCTCTTGACGTTGCAGAGGCTCTTTTCTAGAATAGCAGAAATGGAGAACTCTCTGCAACCACTCAAAGTAAGCATTAAACGAGTCGACCCGGAACTGCCGCTGCCGACCTATGCCACAGCGGGATCGGTGGGCTTTGACCTGCTCTGTCGCGAGGATAGGGAGATCGCGCCGCGCTGTCTGGGCTGGATTCCTGGCAATGTGATCGTACGCACACCGCCCGGCTATATGTTGCTGGTGACGTTGCGCAGCAGCACGCCCCGTCGCAAGGGCCTGCTGATTCCTCATGGCCTGGGGGTGATCGACCAGGATTACTGCGGCGAGGGCGATGAGCTGCTGATCCAGGTCTATAATTTTGGCGACGAGAGCGTGCTGGTGAGACGCGGCGAGCGCATCGCTCAGGGTATCTTTCTGCCGGTGGCGCGCGCCTCCTGGGAGGAGTCGGCGACGATGGGGCCGACGCGCGGCGGCTTCGGCAGCACAGGGGCGTGAGGAAGGGAGGCCACGATGCAGGACTACTACGCTGTGCTGGGCGTAACGCCCACGGCCAGCGATGGAGAGATCAGGCGGGCCTATCTCCGGCTGGCGCGCCACTATCACCCGGATCTCAACCATGGCGTTCAGGATCGGCAGATCAAACTGCTCAACGAGGCCTACGAGGTGCTGCGCGACCCGCGTAAGCGTGCAGCCTACGATGCCCATCGTGCCGCTGAACTGCGCGTGCGCGCCCTGCGCGAGGCACGGCTCAAACGCGCTCAGGGAGGGATAATGGGGACAACAGCAGCTACAGAGATGACCTGGTTTGAGGGCCTGGTCGGCTTTGTGCGCGAATTGAGACGCGGCCTGAGGGAGGAGTGAGGCGGAACAGAACAGGATGGAACCGGACAGAACTGCCCCCCGTCCTGTTCTATCCTGTCTGGCCTGGCTCAGCTCGGCTCGACCTACGCATGGCGTGATCTCGGCGCGGCCGAGCTGCTGCCCTGATTCCTCTTGCCGACTTCCGCTCTTTCGCTCTAGACCTCGGCCTCGGCGCGCGGCTGCCCCTCGTTTCCACCGCTGCCCTCTCTGCCCTCGCTTCCCAGCTTCGCCAGACCCTCGGCGATGGCGCTCACCACGCCCAGCTCGGCCGTTTCACGCGCCACGCGCAGGGCGTTCTTGATGGCTTTGGCGTTCGAGCGTCCATGGGCGACGACGGCCACGCCGTTCACGCCGAGCAAGGGAACACCGCCGTATTCGGCGTAGTCGAGGCGCTTAAAGAGCCGTTTCAGGCCCGGCCTCAGCACGGCTGCGGCCAGGGTGCTGACAGGATTGGCGGTCATCTGGGTGCGCAGCATGCCGATGAGGGTCTCGGCCAGACCCTCGCTCAGCTTGAGGACGACGTTGCCCACAAAGCCATCGCAGACCACCACCTCGGCGGCGCCGGCGGGGATGTCGCGTCCCTCGACGTTGCCGATAAAGTTCAGCCCCAGTTGCCGCGCGCTGGCCTTGAGCAACTGGTGGGCCTCCTGCACCTGCTGATTGCCCTTGGTCTCCTCCTCTCCATTGGCCAGCAGGGCCACGCGCGGTTGCGCGACGCGGAAGATACGTTCCATGTAGACGGAGCCCATCAGGGCGAACTGCTGCAGATATTCGGGCTTGCAGTCGGTGTTGGCCCCGGCGTCGAGCACCAGCGCCGCGCGGCTGCGCGTTGGCAGCACGGCCCCCAGCGCGGGCCGATCCACGCCGGCGATGCGGCGCAGCACGAAGAGCGAGGCCGCCATCATCGCACCGCTGTTGCCCGCGGAGACCGCGCCGACGGCCTCGCCGTCCCGCGCTAGCTGCAGCGCCACGATCATGGAGGCGTTCTTCTTGCGGCGCACGGCGTTGGCCGGGTGCTCGTCCATCTCGATCACCTCCTCGGTGTGGGTGATCGGCAGATCAAGTCCCTGCGTATCGTAGCGCGCCAGTTCGGCGCGAATCAGATCTTCTCGGCCTACCAGATGGACGCCGATGCCGTATTCACGTGCCGCCTCAACGGCCCCCTGAACGGTTGCCGCGGGCGCGTGATCGCCCCCCATTGCGTCCAGGGCGACGCGCACCTTTGCCGCCATGCGTTGCCCTCCCTATGGTTCGCCGATGGTTGTATGGACAAGCTCAACCAGATCGTCCAGGTTGAATGGTTTGGGCACGATCGCGACCACACCGGCCTCGCGCAGATTCTGCTCCTCGCTGGCGACGTTGGGATAGGCTGTGACGATGATCACCGGGATCTTTTTCTCCCCCCACATCTCCATGAGCTTTAACTCATCACGCCCATCCAGGTAGGGCATCATGATATCGAGCAGAATCAGATCCGGGTCGTGTTCACGCACAGCGTCGTAGAAGCGCAGACTCTGTGTGGTCATGTAGGTCTCGTAGCCCTCGTCCGCCAGCGCCTCCGTCAACAGATCGGCGATCGTGGGCTCGTCGTCCATAATTAGAATTTTCTTTGTCATGTGACCAGCAGCCCCCTCATCTTATGTTCTATGGGCCCACTCGGCAACTCAACGGTCGTCTCGTCTCAACGTTACGGGCGGGGCAGGCCTCACTCGCCCGCTCTGGCGCTCAATGGCTGCCGCCGGCCCGCCCGCACGCCGGCCCTTACCTTACGCTCTATTTCCACCGTGTAGACGGTCACAGGTCAGTGCGTTCGTTTGTTCGTTGTCTGGTTCTTCTCCGCTCTGCTCTCTCAAGCAAGCAGGCGAGGACCGGTCAGTCAGCCCGCCAGCCAGTCAGCCAGTCTCGGGCCAGTATGCTCTCGGACACTGGTAATTATAGCATCCAATCATTGAGATTAGACGCGGAAGAACAGGTTTTTTCTCTTCTGATAGGACCTTCTGTCTGCGGGTCCTCGCCTGCTGCTGCCCTGTTGGGAAGGTTGCCAGGTCATCAAGCGCCCTGCAGAAGGGCGTCGCTCGCCTCCATCAGCTGCAAGGTCTCGGCGATAATGGCCGTGATGTGCCGGTACTGGAGGTAATCGCGAGGGCTGAGCCGGTGTCCCTGGCGCTCCTGAAGCCAGCGAGCACAGATCTGATAATGTCCGATGCGGAACTGCCAGATCGCCGGCGGCAGACCTTCGATGGACTGACGCGCGTTGAGCCAGACGCGCCCGCCGCCACTCTCGCTGTAGTGCACGTGCTCGATGAGACAGCCCTCGCTATTCGTGTGATCCCTCTGGCGCGGTGCTGGGGTCTGCTGCAGGTGGAGGGCCAGCAGCCGGGTGCCTGTGTGACAGAGGGCGCGAAACTGCGCGCGCGTCGCTGGCAGGGGTATGTGCGGGAAGTCCAGGCTGAGCAGCTCCTGGTAGCGCTGACGGTAGACGGGGGCGTGCAGGAGGGCGTAGATGTAGGCCAGGACAGCCTCGGGTCCGAAGCTGGTCTCGAGGTCTCCTGTCCCCTGGGGAACGAAGTGCAGTCCCAGGCACGTGCTCAGGTCGTTGACGAAGGCCGGGGCGAGATTGGGCCGCCGTCCGGCTCCTTCCTCCTCGAAGATGTAGAGTGGAAAGAAGTAGGCGCACTCGCGTGTTGCTGTTGAGAGGAGGCACATGTCGCTCAGGGTGGCGCTGACGAAGACGTGGTTGAAGCTGCCCTGGCTGAGTTGCCGCGTGGTGACGAGCAGCACATTCTCCCTGAGGGCGTGGCGCATGAGGGGGAAGCGATGATCGCCGGCCTCGATGGCGGCGGGCCAGTAGGCGATGCGGCGTGTATCGAAGGGGCGATAGGCGTAGTCGTGGTAGAGCTGCTCTGGCGGTAGGGACTCGAGCTGGCGGAGCAGGGCGGCCTTGTGCTGCGGTGAACCGCGGGGTGCGCGCGCAGGAAGGCCCTCGCCGTAGGTGGCGATGTAGCGGGCGATCTTGTGGGCGATGCTCTCGTCGGACTCGCCGACCAGCACGGCGTCCAGATGGGTTTTGATTCCCGTGCTGAAGAGGGGGAAGATCGTCGGAAGCGAGGGCAGGGCCTGCCACTCGCCGAGGTGGTCCAGGGAGCGCGGGACGAAGAAGTAGAAGCCGGCCTGTGGCTCCAGGGTCTGCCAGGGCGTGGTTGCCAGATCCGCCTCCTGCAGATGGGCGTATTTCGTACGGCGTGTGCCGCAGAGTTCGGCATGTCGCACGAGCGCCGCGCGGTCTCTTCGCCCTGCTGCTCTGGCCTGCCGCAGAAAGATCCCGATGGCCACGCCCTGACGGATGGGAAAGATGTTTTCGTCGCGCTCGTCTGCGGTGCAAAGGCTCTGCTGCCGTGCGTTGCCATGAAGGTCGAGGATGTAGATCTCGTCGAAGGTTTCGCGCAACGCCTGGCGCATGCGGCGATGCGTCAGGCCATCGAGATAGGTGTGGCTGGTGATGAAGGCCAGCAGGCCCTGGCCGGCCTCTTCGATGTACCACTGGCTGCAGCGTATGAACTTGATGAAGTCGTCGTCGAGGTTCAGTTTGCGTTCGTGTAAATCACGCTTGTAGTCCTGCAGCAGCCTGCGCAGCCAGGCACTGGACGGTGGGCGACCGAAGAGACCGTAGGGGGGATTGCCAATGACCAGCGGCAGCCTGCCGTGGAGGGGGCGCTCGCTCAGGCGCTGCAGGGCGTCACCCTGGTAGAGAGGGAGCCGGCTCCCCTCGCGGCGCAGATCGTAGCCAGTGCGCGCCAGGAAGAGGCCGGTGGCGAGCGAGGCGACCAGCAGCGGCGCTGGCAGCAGATCGTAGCCGCACAGGTGGGGCAGTAGCTGCTCGTGAACGAAGGCGCGCCAGGTCTCTGCTCCCTGCTCCGTGGCGCTCCCCCGGCGCTGGCGATGCAGCCGGTGCAGGTGGCTGATCAGCCCCTGTACAAAGGCGCCGCTGCCGACGGCCGGGTCGAGGATCTCTAACTGCTCCAGTGCCAGCAGGCCGTCGGCGAGGCCTGCGCTGTTGCGTAGAAGCATATCGATGCTGCGTACGATGTAGGAGACGACGGGGGCTGGTGTGGCGTAGCAGCCGCAGGTGGCGCGCAGGTGCGGGTGGCAGGCCTGGGCGAAGGTCTCGTAGAAGGCGATCAGGGGGTCCTGGGCCAGCGCGGCGGCCAGTTGCTCCCGCTGCGGCAGGGTTGCGCAGGCCGCGCTCACGATCTGCTGCAGTTCGGGCAACAGATCGGCCAGTGGGGGCGTCCTCAGTGCGGCGCTCAGTCGTTCCGGCAGAATGTGTTCTGGCAGGAACGGCACTACCTCGTGGAGTGCCAGCGGGCGCTCGTCCTCCTCTGCGTAGAGCCATGCTGCGACCAGCGCGCAGCAGAGACCCTGTGTCCAGAGATCGGCCAGCGCGGCCCGGTCCGGCCAGCGGACGCTGACCAGCGTCTGGGCGAAGTGTGCGCGCAGCACAGGTGCGTGGCGGGCCAGCGCTCGGGCCAGCCGGCCAAGCTGGCTGGAGGCGGTCTCAACGGGTAAAGCGCGGGCGTTGCGGGCGCTCATGGGCGTTGCTTGCTCCTTTCCGGTCCAGTTCGATCCGATCCGATTCGATACGATGCAATCCAGTTTGATCCATGCCAATACGATGAGGTACGATCCAGTTCAAGCCGATTCGATCCGGTCCGATCCGTAGCGCAGCGCTGCACTGCGCTGCACCACGCTGCACCGCAGCTCTCTCTCGTTCTCCAGGCTGACGACGCTCTTTTGAGGAAAGCATGCCTCTCTTGAGAGAAACGTTGCCGGGGTGAACTTCTCTCCCTCCTCTCTGAGGCTTGCTGTGCCTGCAGCCCGGGGCATATAATGGGGAAGCGAGGCTGCAGCAGTTATTCAATCAGGGGGAGCCGCCGAGGCCATGAGCATGGACCCTTCACGGCGCAACCGCAACGCGCCCGATAAGGAGCTGCGCGACCTCCTGGCGCGTGTTGAGGCGAGTGAGCGCCGCCGCCAGGAGCGCCTCTGGCTGGCCACCACCCATATTCCGAGCGTACAGACGCCAGGTGAGCGCCTCGTTCCCTACCTCTGTGCCGCCCTGGAGGCCTGCTGGATCAGCGCTGTGCTGGTCCTCTTTGCAGACTTCCGTCTCTTCGATACTGATCAGCCCTTCATGCCACTCTGGGCGCCCTTCCTGGTTCTCTGGGGAGTGCTCTGGCAGGGGCGCCGCCTGGAGCTACGCAGCGCCCGGCGCACGCCGCCCCTGGACGAGTTTGATCGCGTCGGAGCGCCTCTGCCCGGTATGGCTTCCTTCTTGCTGCTGCAGACCCTGCTGGCCGTCATTATCTGTTGGGCCAGCCTCTATGCTCCGCGCTATCCTCTCTACGATCTCGCCTGGCTGCAGGCCCTGCTCAACGATAGTCTGCTGCTCAGGATGCCCCTGTACCGTCTGCTGGCGATCCTCGTCCTGGTGGCAGGCCTGACGTGGCGCGGTACTGTGCTGGCGCGGCTCCTCTATGAGCCAGACAGAGTGAAGCGTAGCGCGCTGATTGGCTCGCTCGTCATGGGAGCGGTCGTCCTGGTGCATGCCGGTCAGGGGGTACAGGCTTCCAGTGTGGCCCTGCTGGACCTCATGCTGCTGATTCCTCTCTTGCTCTACTGTGCGCTGCTGGCCCACGCCCTGGCGCAGGCGGCCTTTGTGCGGCGTTCGCATCCGCTGGGGCTGGAGGGGAGTCCCGCGACCCAGGAGCGTACTATCTTCATGGTATGTGCCCTGCTGGGGATCTTCCTCGGCCTGCTGACATTCTCCGTGCTGACCTCTGCCAGCGCCGCGGTGCTCAACGATCTGCGCCAGCTCTTCACGCCGCTGGCGCTGATCTACGACTGGCTGGTCGCTCTGCTGGCGCGGCTGGTCGTTGTGGTGGTGTCGCCTGTTGTCTGGTTGCTGCAGGCGCTGCATTTTCAGAGTCAGCCGCCGCAGATCCGGCGCCCGCAGGGGGTGAAGGGACCGACCCGCCCGGTGCCACCGCCAGAGCAGGCCATACTCCTGGCGCGTGTGCTGGCCGTCCTGGTGCCGTTGCTGGTTCTTGCCATCCTTGTCTGGCTGATCGTCCGCATGCTGCGGCGGCGACGGGTGCGCCTCTACGAGCGCCGCCTCGATGAGGAGCTGCACGAGAGCCTCTGGTCGTGGGCACTCTTCTGGCTGCAGATCAGAGCCATGCTCGAGAGACTGCTGCGCCTCCTCCGGCCACGGCGAGCGCTGCAGAGCGAGGCTGCAGAACCGCCACTGGCACCAGCGCTAGATCCTCGCGGGGTGCGCGCCATCTACCGTGCCCTGTTGCGCGAGGCTGCTCGCCGTGGCTCTGCCCGCCGCCGCGAAGAGACCCCCGCCGAATACCAGCGCCGCCTGGATACACAGATGTCCCTGGGCGATCCGCGCCTGGAGGTCATTACTGCCGCCTATACGGCTGCGCGCTATGGAAGCCAGGAGCCTGCCGAGGCCGAAGCGGCGCACCTGCAGGACATCTGGGGAGAGCTGCAACGACGCTGGAGCAGCGGCCAGCCGCGCTGAAGTGCTGCCGCCCCCCCGCTTGCGTTTCATGGCGAACGTGCTATCATAGACCAGGGTTGCTGACGGGAAAGGTGGCAGCGCAGCATCCACGTCGGGCGACACACTGCTTCCTCCACGCCAGAGAGGACCGCTTGCGCTCCACAAGAGAGTGCGTCTCGACCCGCAGCGCGGCTCCAGCGCAACACTAGACGACTCACGTATACATACACACAGATATATCAGGTAGGGATGTGACCTATGCAGGCAGATAGCAGCGGCCCGGCCGATCCTCAGCGAGGCAGGGACCCCCTGGAGGCAGATCAGCCAGCCGCTCTGAGAATCAGCGATTACGATTATGAACTTCCGCCCGAACTGATCGCGCAGACACCCATTGAGCCACGCGATGCCTCGCGCTTGCTCGTGGTCCATCGCGCGAGCAGAGCCCTGGAGCATCGCCACTTCCGTGATATCGGCGACTACCTGCAGCCCGGTGACCTGTTGATTGCCAATCAGAGCCGCGTCATCCCGGCGCGCCTGCTCGGCCGCCGTGCGGGGACCGGCGGCGCAGTCGAGGTGTTGCTGCTCGCCGAGCGTCCCGACCGGGGAGCCGATGTCTGGGAGGCGCTGGTGCGTCCCGGCCGGCGCCTGCGCGAGGGGGCGCGGCTGCTCTTTGGCGAAGAGCCTGCCACGGGCCAGCCGCCGCGCCTGCTGGGCGAGATCCTGGAGCGTACAGAGGCCGGTGGTCGCTTTGTGCGCTTCACCCTGACGCCGGAGGAGGCTGCTGCCCGGTCCAGCGCGTCCGGCGAGCCGCGCAGCGTGCGCCAGCTCATCGAGGAGATCGGGCGCATGCCGCTGCCGCCCTATATTCGCGCCCCGCTGGCCAATCCGGAGCGCTATCAGACCGTCTATGCACGCATCGCCGGGTCCGCGGCCGCCCCTACGGCAGGCCTGCACTTCACGCCAGAGCTGCTGGCCCGTCTGCAGGAGCAGGGGGTGCGCGTAGGCTTCGTCACTCTGCATGTCGGCCTGGATACCTTCCGGCCCGTAGAGGTCGAGGACGTCAGGGATCACAAGATGCACAGCGAGGAGATCGACCTGGATGAGGCGACCGCCGAACTGATCAACGAGACACGTCGCAGTGGCGGTCGCGTGGTTGCCGTCGGCACCACCTCGGTGCGTGTGCTCGAAAGCGTAGCCTCCCTCCATGGCGGAGAGGTCCGGCCCTATCACGGCTACACTGGCCTCTTCATTACCCCTGGCTATCGCTTCCAGGTCGTAGACGCCATGATCACAAATTTCCACCTGCCGCGCTCCACGCTGATCCTGCTGGTCAGCGCCTTCGCAGGGAAGGCCCTGATCGAAGAGGCCTACCAGGAGGCCATTCGTCAGCGCTATCGCTTCTACAGCTTCGGCGATGCCATGTTGTTGCTCTAGCCAGATCGCGTGTGAAAGCGCGGCAACAGCTCCGGTCGCCTCAGGGCTGTCTCAGCGCTGGCTCAGGCCTCCAGCAGGGCGTGCGCGTAGAGTCCATAGAAATCAGCGCCCACGCCACTGAGCCAGCGCAGGGGCGCCAGGAGCGGCAAGGGGAGCCCGCGGCGCAGGGCCTCTCTGATGGCAGCGTGGCCCTCCTCACTACGCTGCAGGGAGACGCTGACCACGGCGCGCCAGAAAGGCGCTCCCCAGCGCTCGCTGTTCTGCGCCTCCGCCTGAGCCAGCTCACCGAGAGCCAGCGTGCATTCCCCGTGCAGCCAGGCCGCCACGCCGCGGCAGAGGCAGGCGTCGTAGGTCCCCTGGTCGATGCGCGCCGTCGCTTCGAGACGGGAGGCCATCTGCAGATCGGGAGGTTCGTAGCACATCTCCACCCAGCAGGCCAGCCAGCCATGGTCGATGTGCAGCGGATTCAGCACGCTCGCCTGCTGGCAGTCCCGGCGGGCCTGGGCCAGGTCGTGCAGGTGCAGGTAGGCCTCTGCACGGTGATGATAAGCGCAGGCAAAGTTCGGACGCATCCTGAGCACCACATTGAAGTCGGCGCGCGCCAGCCGTGGCTCGCGCAGGTGCAGGTAGGTGATGCCGCGCTGGAAATAGAGGCCGACATCGTGGGGCGCGTAGTCGAGCGCGTGGCAGTAGTCGGCCAGAGCGGCGCGATAATCGTGAAGATGCTGATAGAGGCCTGCACGGGCCGCATAGACCAGAGGCGCCAGCTGGGGATCGAGAGCCAGCGCCTGGGTATAGCTCTCCAGAGCCTCCTCATAGGCTCCGAGGTGCTGGCAGGCCTGCCCGCGCCCGTAGTGCGCCGCGGCCAGCTCTGGATCAAGGCGCAGCGCCTGCTCGTAATCGCTCAAGGCCTGCGTGTACTGACCGAGCAGACAGCAGGCCTCGCCCCGCCTGAGATAGAGCCGGGCATCGCCGGGTGCGAGGGCTAGGGCATGGGTATAGATGCCGAGCGCGCGCTGCGGCTGGCCCAGATGCGTGTAGGCCAGGCCGCGCTGAGTGAGAGCGGCGGCCTGCCTGCTGCTCTCAGCAGGCTCGCTCTCCAGATGGCGGGATAGAGCGAGCAGAGGCAGACGAGATTCCTCTGTAATCGAGAAAAAGTGCATAAAACATGAAAAAAGATAACGTACGGGAATAGTGACGGCAAACGCAGTGAAGATGCCCAGAGCCGCAAACATGTGCACTGGACTCATACAGGTTGCTCCTATGAAATAGCGGTTCTCTGTTGTCTTTTCATATACCATTTTATGAGACGTGACAACAGAGCTGGAGGGGGGTATGGACCGTCTGCCTGCCCGTGCTCGTCCCGCGGCCTGAGATCGCTCTATGAGGGAGAGGCCAGGCCATCTCAGGGAGCATGATCTGCGAAGGGCTTGATCACTCGCAGCACGTCGTCGACTGAGAAGGGCTTGGGCATAACCCCATCGATCTGCAGGGAGGAGGCCTCTGCCAGGCGGTCCATCGCCGACATCAGAATGATGCTGTGGCGGCGCCGCACCTCCGGGCTGGCTTCCAGGGCCTGGCAGAGCTCCTGGCCGCTCATCACAGGCATCATCAGGTCCAGAAAAACGACGTAGCCATCGCTCTCGCTCAGGAGCTGCAGAGCCTCCTGACCATTGCGTGCCGTGCGGATCGCGTAGCCCTCGAACTCGAGGATATCAACCATCATCTCGCGGATGACGGGATCGTCATCGACGATCAACACATTACGAGTGTTCACCATCTTCGTCTGCCGACTCATCATCGTGTTCATGAACCTCTGGGGGAGGACTGCTACGGGGTAGGAAGAAGCTAAAGACCGAGCCTTCGCCAGGGATGCTGCGCTCCAGCCAGAGCTTGCCCCCCATCGCCTCGATGAAACGGCGGCAGATGTAGAGGCCCAGGCCGGAGCCACGCACCGGCGTTGTCAGCGTGCGCGAGGCGCGGACGAACTTCTCAAAGATCTTATGCTGTTCTTCAGGCAGAATGCCTTCGCCCTCATCACAGACGCTGACCACCGCCACAGGCAGGTCATCGCCGTGCTCGAGGAGAATCGCATGGTCGATCGCCTCCTCCGGCAGAGGCACCGCGCCCAGGGTCATCTCACGCGCACGGATCGTGATCGTGCTCTCCGGCGGCGAGTATTTCGTCGCATTATCGAGCAGGTTGGTCAGCACCTGACGCAGCAGTTGTGGATCGCAGTGCAGCCAGATGCCTTCAGGCACATCAACGCTGATCTCCTGTTCGATGTTGATGCTGAGCATGCTCACGGCCATCTGAACCGCGGTGCGCAGTTCGACATCGCCGGGGTGCAGTTCCAGCTTGCGGCCGAGCGCATCGACGTTGGCGGCCTCCGTCATGTTGGCCACCAGCGAGGTGAGCTGCTGCGCCGAGGCAGCGATCTTGCTGGCGAAGCGCAGGATCTGCTGCGGCGTCGCACGGGCGCTCTGACGCTTGAGGAGCGAGGCGTAGCCGCTGATGGCGCTCAGCGGCGTGCGCAGCTCATGTGAGGCTGTGACGATGAACTCGTCTTTAAGCGTGTTCATGCGCTGGAGTTCAGCGTTGGCCTCCTGAATCTGCTCGAAGAGCTGCGCGTTGCGAATGGCGCTCGCCGCCTGGCTGCAGATAGCCAGCAGCATGCCGATCTCCTCCGGCTTAAAAACGCGCTCCTGCCGCGGCGTATGCAGCGCCAGGATACCCATCAGCTCGTTCTGGTACTGCACAGGGATCATAATCATCTTCTTGATCTGCGTCTCACGCAGGAAGATGGCGCCGCCCTCGCTGGCGTTCTGCGCCAGTTCCTCGGCCAGGGCCTGGTCGAGGTAGAAGAAGGCTCCCTCTCCGGCCATGCGCTCCAGGAGCGATTCCTTGAAGGGCAGGCGAATCATTTCGATGAGTTCGTTATGGCGAGCGCGGTCACTGCTCATGAACGAGAGCGTCTCGTTGCTGGCTCCCTTGCTTGTAGGGGCGTACATGGCCTGGGCAATCAGCTCCTCCTTATCGGGCGAGAGCTGGAAAAAGACGCTGATCTCTGCTCCCACCAGGTTAGCGACGGCGCGCACAAAGTTGTCGAGCATCTCGGTCAGGTTGAGCACGGAGCTGATGGCCTGCAGTGCGCTATTCATCGCCGCCAGGGATTCCTCGCGCTGGCGTGCCTTGCGCAGCAGACGGCGCGAGCGCTCATAGAGGCGTGCGTTCTCGATGCCGACGGTGATGATCTGGACCATCGTCTCCAGCACCTGCACCTCCTCATGTCGGTAGGCGTTGGGCCGCTGGCTGGCCAGGCTGAGCGAGCCGATGACACGGTTGAACATCTTCATCGGCAGCAGGAGGAAGGATTCGGCCTGGCGTTGATCGCCCCAGACGCCCTGCAGCAGCTCGGCGTACTCCAGCCGCTCATGGGGCTTCAGATGCGCCGGGCTGAGCAGCAGCGTGCGTTTCTCCTCCTGAGCGACGCGCCACCACTGCAGGCGTGTTCGCGGCTCGACCGATTCGGTGGGCAGCCCCTCGACGGCCTGGCCATCGTGAACGGCGTAGACGTCGTAGATCATGCGCGTGTCGCGGTCGTAGAGCGTGACCAGCATCGCTGAGACGTCGACGATGCGTGCGGTGAACTGGTAGACCTGCTCCAGCAGCTCGGCCAGGTTCACCGTGGAGGGGAAGATGGCGCTCAATTGCTGGAGAGACTGCAGGTGATCGCTGGTGCGCCGCTGAATGAGGCGCAACCGATGGTTCTCAAGATAGAGCGCCATGCGCTCGGTGAAGCTATGCGCCTCCTGACGCTGCTTGAGATCGAAGCCTGGCGCCGGCACCAGCTTGTAGAGCACCACCACTCCCAGCACCTGAGGAGCGCTCCGTCCCGGACGCTCTGCCGGCCCATTCCCTGGCTCCTGAATGGGGGCGGCGAAATACCAGAACGGCCGCACTTCGGGCGTGAGCGGCGTTTTTCGCTGCGCATGAAAGGCGTAGAGGTAGCTATCGTGCTCCATGATGCACGAGCGGTTTTCACGCCAGGTATAGCCGATCAGGTCATGGCCGAGTGGATAGGTGCTCCCAAGCGGGAAAAGGCCCCCCGGCCGGGGCTGCACGTCTTCCAGCTCCTCCTGTGCTCCTGGCGTGCGCCTCAGGCGGCCAACCGCCGAGGACGAGGGGTCCTGCAGGTTGATGGTGGTGCGCCGCCCAATATGGTGGATGCCTTCTCCTGCGCCTGCGTGGCCCGGAGCGCCCGGGTCGCGCAGACGCACGTGCAGTCTGATGACCATCTGTCCCAGGCTCGTATCGTAAAGGGCCAGACAGGCCCCCTGAGCCGCGAATTGTGTCATCATCTGGTGAACAAGATTCTTTAAGGTTGCCAGTGGGTAGGCTTCATCGCGCTGTGACTCCGGCTCCCCCCAGATAGCTGTTGGCATGGGCTGCTTCTCCTGTTCCCAGTTCAAAAGCGCCGGTGAGAGGCGCGGGCCTGCAGCGTCCACATTGAGCTTGCAGACCGCACATGCTTTCGCTGAAATCCCCAACGTTGCTCTAACTGATCCTGTTGCGAGCTAGCATATCACAAGCCGCTGCATTTGTCATTAGCCTTGTGCATGTGAAGGAACTCAATCACAAAAAATATATATATGCTTGTATTGCGTATCATCGAAGGGGCGCGATAACGATCGCGCCCCCTGGGATGGGGAAGGCGCCTCTTAGATGCTGCTGGCCACGGCCGCCTGGCGCCGCAGACTCCAGCCGGCCGCCGCCAGCACGACCAGCGTGGTTCCCAGTACGACGGCCAGATCGAGCAGCGCTGTCGCCGGGCCTCCCTGCGCGGCCAGGGCGTTATAGGTCCCTTCCGCCAGGTAGTAGATCGGAATGGCCCTGAGCAGTACGTTGATCACGTTGCCTTCGATCAACTGGCCGAGGGGACCGACGAAGAGTGTTGGCACGATGAAGAGAAAGATCAGGGCGCCAGAGATGGCTCCCACAGCCGACATAGTGTTGAAGAGGCAGCCCAGCAGGAGGCCAAGAGCGATGGCCAGGCAGGCGCCGCTCACCAGGAAGAGGAAGAGCCAGAGCAGGTTGCCCATCAGGCCCTGCATGATCACGATGACCAGGCCCACCATGACGATCTCGTAGAGGATGCTGACCAGCAGCTTGCCAGTGATGATGTCGCCGAAGGAGGCAGGCGAGGTCATGAGCATGTGCAGGGTCTTCTTCTCCTTCTCCTCGATGATCAGGTTAGGCACTACGCCGCTGGCGCCCATCAGGGTCAGCACCAGGACGTACATCACGAAAAAAGCCTTGTTACTGGTAGTGTAGGTATTGACCTGAGGCGGGTTGATCGTGGTACTGCTGACCTCCAGGGGAGGCTGCGGACTGACCACCTGGCGGCCATAATCATTGAGGGCCTGGATGAGCAGATTGCGCTGCGCTGTCCCCGCGTTGTCGCCGTTGATGAAGAGGCGTAGCTGAGGATGGCGACCCGCACGCAGATCGCTCTCAAAGTTGGGCGGCACGATCAGACCGAGCGTATAGGGGGAATGTTTGTGTTCGCCATTCTGCCCGAAGGCGGCGACGACGTCATCGGGACTGGCGGCGTGAGTGATCTCTGTCGAGGAGAAGGCTGCCTTGATGACCTGCTCGACGGGAGAGTGCGTCGGGTTGTAGATGATGACGCGCGTCGGCGTCCCCGCGATCAGGGTGTTCAGGAACGAAAACAGCACGGCGATGAAAATGGAAGTGCCGATCGCTACCAGTGTGGAGCGATTGTGTACGATGTCGATCAGGTCCTTGCGCGCGATGGCCAGGATGTTACGGATATGCATGTGTTCACTCTCTTCCTTCATACTCAGGCGTGAGTAGGCGTACGGTGCTGCTGTCTCGCTGTGAGATGGACGATCGCACGGGCGGGCGCACGGCGCTATGTCAGTCGAAGGGCATGCCGGCGACCTTGAAGAAAACCTCTTCGAGCGTGGCCTCCTGCGAATGGAGGGAGCATACCAGGCCGCTCCGCAACCAGTGGCAGAGCTGCTGCTGGTCGCTCGCCTCGTCGAGGCTGAGCGTGACGTCGTGCAACTGCGGCACTGTGCCGTCCTCCTGCTTCAGAGTGACCGTGAGCTGGCGCCGGCCGTGGGCCAGTTTCAGATGGCGGGGAGTGTTGTTGGCTACCAGCCGTCCCTTAACGATGAAGGCCACCCGCTGGCAGAGCTGGTCGGCCTCCTCCATCAGGTGAGTGGTCAGCAGCACCGTTGTGCCCTCCGCGCCCAGGCGCTGCACGACCTGGCGGATGCTGTGCGCTGAGACGGGATCGAGGCCGCGCGTTGGCTCGTCAAGAAAGAGCACCTGCGGACGATGTAGCAGGGCGCGCGCGATCAGCAGGCGCTGCTTCAGGCCCTGCGAGAGCTTGCGCACCGGCTCTCTGGCGCGGTCGCGCAGGTCCACCAGCTCCAGTATTTCGTCGATACGGCTCTCCGGCAGCCTGTAGAGCCAGCAGGAGAACTGCAGATTCTCGCGCACGGAGAGGCGCTCGTAGAGATTCTGTTCTTCAAAAACGATGCCGATCTGCTCCTTGAGGCGAGCGCGTTCCTTGAGGCAGTCGCAGCCGGCGACGCGCGCGTAGCCGCTATCGGGATCAATCTGCCCGCTCAGCAGGCGGACCGTTGTGGTCTTGCCAGCGCCATTGGGGCCGAGCAGCCCAAAAATCTCACCGCGCTCCACGCTGAAGCTGATGCCGTCCACCGCTATGCTTCTGCCAAAGCTACGCCGCAGGTCCTGCACCTCTATCATCAGGTCTGGCATTGCAATCTCCTTTCGTCGGTCCCGCTGGACCCCCGTTTGCTCTACCAGGACTGTATCATCTCGCCGTGCCTCGGGCTACAAAAATTCCTCCAGTGGAGTCCTGGCAACGCTAACAGGTGCAATTTGGGGCATGAATGAGATCGATCCTGCCCTATGGGGAGCAAACTGGCAGTTGAAGGATCTCTCCTGTTGCGTCTATAGTATGGGGGAGACTGATGGAGGAAGGCCTGTTCGCAGAGGAGACTAACGGCCTGGCAACCTGGCAGCCTGGCAGAAGGGCAGATCAGAGCGGGAGCGCAGGCTGTGCTCCTTCTGCCACAAGGGGATGGACACGCTAGCGGATCGGCCAGGCAGCACGTCAGAGGCTCCGATGATCACAGAGGCAGAGCAGAGGGAACGCACCGCAGGGGCGTCGATCGCCCGCAGGAGGAAGACAGCATGCAGCTAGAGGTTTGCCGGCTCGAGAAGGTCCATGAGGGACGTACCGTGCTCTCAATCGAACGGCTGAGCGTGAGCGCAGGAGAGATTGTCGCCGTTGTTGGTCCCCTGGGGAGCGGAAAAACCCTGCTCCTGCGTACCCTTGCCGGCCATATCAAGCCCGGCGGTGGCAGCGTGACCCTCGACGGGCGTGACATCTACCGCGATGCTCAGCTACGCGCGCGCATCGCCATGCTCTTCTGCGAGGATCTCTGCTACGAACGGCTCAATCCGCATCAGCAGCTAAGCCTGCTCTCAAGCATCTACCGGCTGCCAGCGAGCCGCGTCGACGAGGTACTCAGCCTGGTCGGCCTCAGCGATCAGGCACGCCAGATGATCAGCAAACTCCCCTGCTCGGCGAAGCGCCGCCTCTCCTTCGCACAGCTCCTGCTCGCCGATCCCGCGCTGGCCCTGCTTGATGAGCCTGTGCTGCGCGTCGACTGGGATACCAGCCAGCTCTTCGCTCGTCTGATCCAGGACCTGGCAGCGCGTAACTGCATTGTCATCCTCAGCGACAAAGATCTGGCCTGGGCTGGCAAGTTCTGCACGCGCGTCCTCGAACTCGAGGATGGACGGGTCAGCGGCGATTACAGCTACGCTCCGCAGCGCGACGCGGCCGGTGCGGGCGAGCCAGCGGCTCCAGAGCGCCACGTCCCGTACAAGGTGACTGCCCGCCGGGAGGACCGCATCATGCTCTACGATCCCGGCGAGGTCCTTTATGCCACCAGCCGTGATGGCCGCACCATCCTGCGCACCGTCAAGGGCGAGGAGGCCACCACCAATCTGACGTTGCAGGAGTTGGAGAGCCGTCTCAGCGGCCGCGGTTTCTTCAAGGCCCACCGTGCCTACCTGGTCAACCTCCAGCATATCAAGGCCGTCATCCAGTTTACGCGCAATAGCTATACCCTCCAGCTCACTGATCCGCAGGAGAGTATGATCCCTCTGAGCAAGCAGTCGGAGAAAGAGCTGCAGGCCCTCCTTGGCTACTGAATCGGCGTTGGCTCAGGCTCACAGCGTCCCAGCTCGCACTCCCCCGGGACCCGGGCGAGCCAGAGAAGATCCAGGTCCCACACACCAGGCGACGGGCCGATTCGACGCTGCTTGCAAAATCTGATATAGTGAAAGCGTATCTGTATTTCGCGAACCTCTCACCTCGCCAAGGAGTCAACGATGACGCGACAAGAAGCCGCTCCGGCCCCTCTCAAGCGCACCCCTCTCTACGAGCAACACCGCGCCCTGGGGGCGCGCATGGTAGAGTTCGGCGGCTGGGAGATGCCGGTGCAATATAGCAGCATCCTCGAAGAACACCGCGCCGTCCGTACTCGTGCGGGCCTTTTCGACGTCAGCCACATGGGAGAGTTCCAGGTCGAGGGGACCGAGGCGCTCCCCTTTCTGCAGTACCTGGTGCCCAATGACGTCGCTCGTCTGGCCATCAACCAGGCCCTCTACACCACCCTCTGTCTGCCCAGCGGCGGAGTCATCGATGATCTGCTGATCTACCGTCTGGCCGAAGAGCGCTACATGGTCGTGGTCAACGCCGCCAACATCGAGAAGGACCTCGCCTGGCTCCAACAGCAGGCGCGCCGCTTCAAACTGCTGGAGGTCAGCGATCGCTCCGCTGAGACCGCCCTGCTGGCCCTCCAGGGGCCGCAGGCGCAGGCCATCCTGCAGCCGTTGACCGCCGTGGATCTGACAGGGATTCGCTACTACCGCGCGCAGCCGGGCAGCGTCGCGGGCCTGATGTGCCTCATCTCCCGTACCGGCTACACCGGTGAGGATGGCTTCGAGCTGTACTGCTCTGCCGCCGAGGCGCCGCAGCTCTGGCAGCGCCTGCTGGAGGCCGGCCAGGAGTATGGTCTGCTGCCAGCGGGGCTGGGCGCACGCGATACGCTGCGTCTGGAGGCTGGCTACTGCCTCTACGGCCATGAACTGGATGAGCGTACGAATCCCCTGGAAGCGGGCCTCGCCTGGACGGTAAAATTTGACAAGGGGGAGTTCATTGGCCGTGAGGCCCTGCTCAGCGTGCGCGACCAGGGCCCGGCCCGTCACTTAATGGGTCTCGAAATGCTCGATCCGCGGGTGCCACGCAGCGGCTATGCGCTCTATGCCGGCGAGCAGGCGATCGGTGTCGTTACCAGCGGCGCCCCCGGCCCGACAGTGAATAAAAACATCGGCATGGCCTATGTCGAAGCCGCCTGGGCCACCCCTGAGCGCCGCGTGGAGGTCGATGTTCGCGGGCGGCGCCTGGCCGCGCAACTCGTGACCCTGCCTTTTTACAGGCGCAAGAAATAGCTAGCACTATTGAGAGCAGAAGGAGATACCACGTATGGCGAGCCTTACTCATCCGGCTGACCTTAAATACAGCAGGACCGATGAATGGGTCCGTGTAGAAGGCGACCAGGCGACCATCGGCATTACCGACTACGCACAGGATCAGCTCGGCGATGTGGTCTACGTCGAGATCCCGTTCGCTCCCGGCCAGAGCATCACCCGCGACCAGAAGTTCGGCGATATCGAGTCCGTCAAGGCCACCTCCGAGCTGGTTGCCCCCTTGAGTGGGGAGATTGTGGCCATCAATGAGGACCTCAAGGACCATCCCGAGCTGGTCAACGAGCAGCCCTATCAGGATGGCTGGATGGTCGTCATCAGGCTGAGCAACCCGGCCGAGCTGGATGATCTGCTGGACGCCGACCAGTATGTCGCTTATCTGGAGGGGCGCTGATCACCCGGCGCCGCTCTTCCCTTCAGGAGAGGCGTGCAGGCCCGCGCGGGGGCCAGCGCCTCTCTCTGCTGCACGCGAGAGAGTGCCAGCGCTGCCAACCAGCGCCGAGGTTCCGATGTTCCTCTCCTCAGAGATGGGTTCTGCACAGCATGTTCCGTGCCAGAGCAGACGTCGAACGGCCTCATTTCGCCCCTGCAGGCAGACGGAGAGATAGATGGAGGGACCTGGAGAGATCTGCTGGCAGAGGCGCGCCCACCCTCGGTGGCCAGAGGCCAGCGCGCCAGGGATCTGGCTCTCCGTGAAGGAGCTGCACAGCAGGTGCCATGCACATCGCACTGGAAAAGGTGTGACATGGCAATCGACTTGTGTCAACCGTGAATAACCCTGTTTCCAGATTCGGGAGATCTATCAATGGGATACATACCAAACACGCCCCGGGAGCAGCAGGAGATGCTGGAGCGCCTGGGGCTGGCTTCGCTGGAAGACTTACTGGAGCCGGTGCCCGAAGAAGTGCGCCTGCACCGCCCGCTGAATCTACCCCCTGCGCTGGCGGAGCCAGATCTCAAGCGCCTGATGACGGCGATGGCCGCGAAAAACAGGAGCCTCGATCGCGTCATCTCATTTCTGGGCGCCGGTACCTACGAGCATGCGATTCCCAGTGTCGTCAGCCACCTGCAGCGCCGCTCCGAGTTTGTCACCTCCTATACACCCTATCAGCCTGAAGTGAGCCAGGGCATGCTCCAGGCCATCTACGAGTTTCAGACGATGGTCTGCCAGATCACCGGTCTTGATATTGCCAACGCCTCACTCTACGACGGCGCGACCGCTCTCGTGGAGGCGGTCTTCATGGCGCTTGGTCCCGGCGGCCACGGCGAGGTGGTCATCTCCGAAGGCGTCGATCCGCAGTATCGGCGCGTCCTGCAGACCTACGCCCATGCGCGTGGCTTCAGCGTGCGCGAGGTTCCCACGCGCGACGGCGTGACCTCGCTGGAGGCCCTCGACGCCGTCGTCGGCGAGCAGACCACAGCCGTGGTCATCCAGCAGCCTAACTTCTTCGGCTGCATCGAGGAGGTGCGCGCCATCGAACCGCTCGCTCATCGCGGCCGCGCAGCCCTGATCACCGTCACCAGCGAGCCGGCCTCTCTCGGCCTGCTGGCCCCGCCGGGCGAGTACAACGCCGACATCGCTGTGGGCGAGCTGATGAGCTTCGGCAATCCCATGAGCTTCGGCGGGCCGGCCCTGGGCTTTCTGGCCGCGCGCGAGCGCTTTCTGCGCTTGATGCCGGGCCGCCTGGTGGGCCAGACCGTCGAAGAGGGTGGCGCCCGCCAGACCGGCTACGTGCTGACGCTGCAGGCCCGCGAGCAGCATATTCGCCGCGAGCGCGCCACTTCCAATATCTGTACGAACCAATCCCTGCTGGCCGTCGGCGCGACGATCTACCTAGCGGCCCTCGGTAAGGAGGGACTGTGCGAACTGGCCACTCTCTGCCTGCAGAAGGCCCACTATGCGCAGCGCCAGATCTGCGCCCTGCCCGGCTTCCGCCCCGCCTTCAGCGCTCCCTTCTTCGACGAATTCGTCGTGCAGGTCCCCGTGGCCAGCGCCCGCCTGCAGGAGCATCTGCTGCAGCGGGATATCATCGGCGGCTACGACCTGGGACGCGCCTATCCCGGCCTGGAGAACCATATCCTCTTCTGCGTCACTGAGATGCGCACAAAGGAAGACATCGACCGCCTGGTGGCGGCCCTCAAGGAGGTGGCAGCATGAGCGTTGAGACGCTGATTTTCGAGAAGGGCGCGCCCGGCCGCCGCGCCGCGACCCTACCGGCCCTCGATGTGCCCGTCGAGCCGGTGGAGTCCCTTGTGCCCGCCCATCTACTGCGCCAGGAGCCGGCCCCCCTGCCAGAGGTGAGCGAGATCGAGATTGTGCGCCACTATACACACCTCTCACAGCGTAACTTCGGCGTCGACACCGGCTTTTATCCGCTCGGCTCCTGTACCATGAAATACAATCCCAAGCTCAACGAGGACATGGCCGCCCTGCCCGGCTTCGCCGCCATTCACCCGCTGCAGCCAGAAAGCACCGTTCAGGGCGCCATCCAGCTACAGTACGAGCTTGAGCAGTATCTCGCCGAGATCGCCGGTATGGCGCGCGTGACGCTGCAGCCCTCGGCGGGCGCACACGGTGAGCTGACCGGCCTGATGCTCATTAAGGCCTATCACGAGCAGCGCGGCGAAGGCCGACGCAACCTCGTGCTGATCCCCGACAATGCCCATGGCACCAACCCCGCCAGCGCCACGCTCGCCGGCTATCGCGCCGTCGAGATCAAGACCGATCCCGCCACCGGGGGCATCGACATGGAGCGCCTCACCGCGCTGCTGGAGAGCCAGGGCGACCAGGTCGCAGCCATCATGCTTACCAACCCCAATACGCTCGGCCTCTTTGATCGCAGCGCCGTAGAGATCGCGCGCCTGGTGCACGAGGCCGGCGGCCAGCTCTACTACGACGGCGCCAACGCCAACGCCGTGCTGGGCATCGCGCGCCCCGGCGATATGGGCTTTGATGTTGTCCACTTCAACCTGCACAAGACCTGCAGCACACCCCACGGCGGCGGCGGTCCCGGCGCCGGGCCGATTGGCGTCAAGGAGCACCTCGTCCCCTTCCTGCCCGGTCCCCTGCCCGCCAGGGATGAGGATGGCCACTACTACTGGGCCGATCCCGGCCCGCTCTCCATCGGCAAGATGCGCGCCAATACCGGCAACTTCGGCGTGCTCGTGCGCGCGTATGCCTATATTCGCACCTATGGACCCGATGGCCTGCTGCACGTCGCTCAGAGCGCTATTCTCAATGCCAACTACCTGCGCCACGAGCTCGCCAGCGACTACGAGATCGCCTTCCCCCAGGTGCGGCTCTGCCAGCATGAGTTTGTCGCCACCGCTCAGCGCCAGAAGGAAGAGAGCGGCGTCACCGCCACCGACATCGCCAAGCGTCTGCTGGATTTCGGCATGTACGCCCCCACGATCTACTTCCCGCTCATTGTGCACGAGGCCATGATGATCGAGCCGACCGAGACGGAGACGCGCGAGACGCTCGACTACTTCGTCAGTGTCATGCGCCAGATCGCCCACGAGGCGCGCACGAACCCCGCCATCGTGAAGAATGCGCCCCACACGACGCCGGTCGGCCGTCTCGATCAGGCCCTGGCGGCGCGTCGCCCGAATCTGCGCTGGAAGCCCGGCCAGGAGCGCTCACACTGAGTAAGGGCCGCCGCACGCCCCTCGGCGTCCAGCGGTTCCGCCCGGCCTCAACGTCGGGTGGAACCGGCTTCCGGCGTTCTCCGCATCTCCTGCGGTGCTACCGGGCGAGTCAGAGACTGGGGACACTGCCCCGGTTCAGATGCGCATGGTACAATAGGGATGGGTGCACGAACGTACCCGCCGCGCCGGGTATTGGCGACGCGCTGCACCCTCCCTGGCAGGGCCGACACAGGCCGTTGGTAAGGAAGGAGGGAAGGCAGCGTGCGCAGCCGCAGGGGCGCAGGCATCACGGCGCAGCACGCTACAAAGAAGGTCACCATGCTCTATCAATCGATCCGCGAGGCGTCCGAAGACATCCGCTCTGGCATGACAACGCCCACCGAGCTGGTCGGCGAGGCCCTGAAGCGCATCGAAGCCCTGGATGAAGACATCAAGGCCTTCGTCACGCTGATGCGCGACGAGGCCCTGCAGGCGGCCGAACAGGCTGAGCGCGAGCAACGCCGCGGCTTCCTGCGCGGCGCTCTGCACGGCATTCCCGTTGCCATCAAGGACATGATCGCTGTGCGCGGCGTGCGCCTGACGGCCGGCTCACAGGTGCTGGCCGAGCATGTAGCGCGCGAGGACGCCGGTGTGGTGGAACACCTGCGTCGCCAGGGAGCGATCATTGTTGGAAAGACGACAACCCATGAGTTCGCCCTGGGAGTCTTCACTCCGCCCACGCGCAATCCCTGGATGCACGATCGCGTTCCCGGTGGCTCCAGCGGCGGCTCCGCGGCGGCCGTCGCGGCCGGCATGGTGCCTGGCGCCCTCGGCACCGATACCGGCGGCTCCATCCGCATTCCCGCCGCCTGCTGCGGCGTCACTGGCCTCAAGCCCACCTACGGGCGCGTCAGTACGCATGGGGTCATTCCCCTGAGCCAGTCTCTGGACCACGTCGGACCCCTGGCCCGGAGCGCCGAAGACTGCGCCCTGCTCTTTGATGCCATCGCTGGCTATGATCCACGCGATCCCAACAGTGTCAGCGGTCCGCCGGCGCGCTCGGCGAGCCTCCTCATCGGCGGAGCTGAGGGACGAGGCCCCCTCTCGCTCCAGGGACTGCGTCTCGGTCTGCTCACAGAGGAGTTTGTGGCCCCGCTCGATCCTGAGGTGCGCGCCGCCTGGCGAGCCGCCGTGTTGATCCTGCAGGAGGCCGGCGCACAGATCACCGAGGTCTTCCTGCAGCGGCCCTCCATTGCCACCTACCGCGCCATTCAGCTACCAGAGGCCGCCTGCGTGCACCTCGAACGTGGCTGGCTCAGCGAGCAGCGTGCGGCCTATGGCGAGCGCACCCGCCGTCTGCTTCTGGAGGGACAGGACATCAGCGCCATCAACTACCTGCGTGCGCAACAGGAGCGCCGCGCCTTCGCTCATCAGGTGCGTTCCGTTCTGCAGCGCGTCGACGCCCTGGTCCTGCCGACGCAGCCCATGCCGGCCATCCCCAGAGCCCAGATCGATCAGGAGATCAGCATTGAGGGTGTGCGCGAGGAGGCCAGCGCAGCCTCTCTACGTCTGACCCTGCCCTTCAACCTGGCCGGCCTGCCGGCCGTGGCCTTCCCCTGCGGTTTCACGCGGGGCGGACTGCCGCTCAACCTGCAGGTCGTGGGCAATGCCTTCGAGGAGGCCACCGTTCTGCGTATTGCTCATGCCTATCAGCAACTGACCGATTGGCATCGCCGGGAGATCCCTTAAGGAGAGGAGCAGCCTATGGAAGAGCATTCGGCTCATGAGTCTGAACAGGTGCGCGCTGCAGCGCTGCAACGGGCGCTGGTCGAAGACCTCAAGGCCCGCGGCCTGATTCAGTCGCCGGCTGTGGCGGCCGCCTTCTCCTCTGTGCCGCGCCATCTCTTCCTGCCGGATACGCCCCTCGATATCGTTTATCGCGATCAGGTGGTGCCTCTGAAGATCGTCGATGGCGTCTGCATCAGCTCCTCCTCGCAACCAGCCATCATGGCGGTCATGCTCGAGCAGCTTGATCTGCAGCCCGGCCAGCGTGTACTGGAGATCGGGGCCGCCAGCGGCTATAACGCCGCCCTGATGGCGCACATCGTCGGCGAGCGTGGCCAGGTGGTGACGATGGACATCGATGAGGATCTCGCTGAGGGCGCGCGCGCTCACCTGCAGGCCGCCGGCTACGAGCGCGTGCGCGTCGTCTGTGGCGATGGCGCGCTGGGCTATGCCGCAGAGGCGCCCTACGATCGCATCGTGCTGACCGTGGCCTCGGGTGATATCGCCGCCGCCTGGTACCGGCAGCTCAGGCCTGGCGGCCGCCTGCTACTCCCGCTCTCCCTGCGCGATGCCCAGTTCTCCGTCGCCCTCGAAGCCCGCGGCTCCTATCTCGAGAGCATCTCCGTGCGCTGCTGCGCCTTCATGATGCTGCGCGGCCCCTTCGCCGAGGCGGGCGGCATCTTCTCCCTGAGGCCAGGCTCCGGTCTGCAGCTCCGCCTGAACCACTATCAGGCGCTGGACCCAGGCCTCCTCTATCGCAAACTCAGCGGTCCCTGGTATGATCTCCCCTGTGGGGTCATGGCCACCCTCCACGAGATTCACAGCGCCTTCAACTCCTGGCTCTCGCAGCAGGACCCGGCGGCCTGTACGCTCCTGGCTCATCAAGAGCAGGAAGAGATCAAAAGCCTGCCCTGGCTCTTCAAACTCTTCGGTCTCGAGGCGCGCGCAACCATCGGCCTCGTTGAGGCCAACCAGATCTGCCTGCTGGCCACTCCCCAGGAGGGCCGGGAGCTGACGCTGGATAAAAATACCGTCAACCAGCCCTGTGAGCTTCTCGTGCGCTGCTTCGCCGGTGATGAGCATCTGGCACGACGCCTGCTCGGCCACGTGCGCTCGTGGAACGCCAGCGGCCGGCCAGCGGGCTGGTATCTGCTCCCTGGCGACGAGCGCGTGCGCATCCGCGTCTACCCGCTGGAGGTCGCCTGCCCCGAGCAACCCGGCCACAATCGCCAGATCTTCACGCGCCGCTGGTCACGTCTCGTGATTGAGCATCACGCTTAACGGGGAAGGCGGCATTGTGGATCTTCAGCAGCTTTCGCTGCAGGGCCAGCGATTGCTCCATCATCGGAGAGTGCTCCCAGGGGCTCGTCTGCCAGTCATCGATCACATGCTCTGGTGCCCATTCCGGCAAGGGCATCAGCAGGCGGTGGGAGAGACCCTGCACATAGGGCTCGTAGAGACGGCTCAGCAGCAACAGCCGCTGCTGACGCTCAGAAGCGCTGCCGTTGCTGAGGTCCAGAGTGGCGAGCGCCTCCTGCAGGCGTGTCTGGACCTCCGGTGTGAGGCGCGACTCCTCCTCACCATGGGGGGCGACATCGAAAACCTGCGCCAGATCGACAGCGGCGTGGCGGGCGATCGCAAAGGTGAACCAGGCGGTCTGTGCTATCGTTCCATCCAGATAGACGATGATCAGGGTGCAGAGATCGAGAATGGTCGTCAGGGCCGCCAGCCACGACTGGCGCTCATGCTGCGAGCGATAATAGATCAACACGGGATAGGAGAGATGGCTTTCCAGGAGCTCCGCCGACCAGCGCTCCCAGTCGCGCAGCGAGCGCACCAGTTCATCCAGTTCCTCGCCCTGGCTATGACGGCGCAGCATCTCCAGCGCGCTCGGCGGTGAGCCGGCGTGCGCATCGAGCTGCGCGATGCTGGCCTCGCGGCGCGAGAAGGCCTGATAGATCACAGGTAGATAGCTGATCCCCAGCGCCAGGAAGCCGAAGCCCGTGCCCGCCTCCACCACCGTGAAGACGCGCGCCAGTCCCGTCGCCGGCACCACATCGCCCAGGCCGAGCGTAAAGAAGGTCGTGCCGCTCAGGTAGAAGAGCGTGCCCAGGTTCACCTGTCCCTCTGGCGCGTGGACCATGGAGCCGAGCGCCCACTGCAACAGCGCAAAGCCGCTCAGCAGCCCCAGCGCCCAGATCACCAGCAACAGGAGAAGCGAGAGCGGACCGTAGAGGCTGAGATAATATTCGCGCCGACCTCCATTGTGGAGCAGACGCGCTGGGAGCCGCCAGAGCCACCAGCTACTGCGAAAGACCATGCGCGCGAAGCGAAAGCGCCTGGAGACACGTCGAGGCAGGACGACCGTCTCGAAGGCGTCCTGCAGCATGATCAGGATCAGAATCACGCTGATGATGCCGATGAAGAGATGCATGCGGCTCTTGTTCCTCTCTCTTGTATGCAGATCGATGAGTCGGTCCCGGTCAAACAGTATTCTCTGGGTATAACAATCGCTGTGAGTCAGTCAATTCCGTCTGTCGTCATAGCCACAGCAGCGCTCGCCGACTGCAGGAGGCGCTTGAGGGAGAGGAAGAGGGAGAGCGCTGTGGCGGGTGGCGGGCGATGCATTGACAAAATCCCCGCCCGTCCTGTAATCTGTCCGGTAGATACACGTATTGTTTCCACAAATCCTGGCCTCGCCAGTTCAGTGGGTGCAGCATATGGGGGGAGTTCTTCTCCAGCGTGTCCGAATGCACCTTGCCTATCCTATCCAGTGAAAAGAACCCACTTGATTCACCTGAGGGTACTGAAATGGTGGCACTGAAATGAGGATGCAGAAATAAAGGGAGGGAGACGCCTTGATCCAACATCCGGAGACGCTCAACGACCCGGAACTGCTGACCGGTATAGTGCTCAGTGGGGCCCACGGCATCTATGAGATCTATACCGATCAGGGCACCCTGCGCTGCACATTACGTGGAAAACTCAAGAAGGCCTTCGCCCGGGCCGCCCGTCCGGCCAGAGTGAGAGCCGGTCCCGGCGGTGCGCGTCATCAGCGGCCAGAGCAGGAGAGCGCCACGCCGCCCGGGCGCCTGAGTGTGGGCGATCGTGTGAAGGTGCGCCGTCTGGATGCGGAGACGGGGCTGATCGAGGAGATTCTGCCGCGTCAGAGCGAGCTGGCACGGCGCGACGTCGGCTCGCGGGAGAGCAGCCCGCGTGCGCAGACCATGCTGGCGAATCTCGATCAGGTGGTGATCGTCTTTGCCACCACCCAGCCCGAACCACATTTCGGTATGCTCGACCGCTATCTGGCGATCTGTGAGCACGCCGAGCTACACCCCATTATCTGTATCAACAAAGTCGATCTGCCGCACGACGGGCGTGTCGAGCGAGAAGCCGCCGTCTATCAGCATCTCGGCTATACCCTGCTCTGGACAAGCTGTGAAACGGGCGAGGGCATCGCCCAGTTGCGTGAACTGCTCAAGGAGCATATCACCCTGGTGACCGGGCCCTCGGGCGTGGGCAAGTCCTCTCTGGTCAATGCCCTCGAGCCCGGTATGGCCGTGCGCACTGGCATGGTCAGCGGCGCCACCGGCAAGGGACGCCATACCACCACCCGCTCGCAGCTCTATCCGCTCTCCAGTGGCGGCTGGCTGGCCGATTCTGCCGGCATCCGCGCTCTGGCCGCCTGGAATATTCCTCCCGAAGACCTGGCCGATTGCTTTGTCGAATTCCGCCCCTATCTGGGCGAGTGTTTCTACTCCGATTGCCTGCATGTTGATGAAGATCCCTGTGCCATTCGCCAGGCTGTCGCCGATGGCCTGATCAGCGAGCGCCGCTATCAGAGCTATGTGCGCATGCTCAAAGAGGAGGAGCGCTAGCCACGCCGTACGGACGCGAAGAGAGGAGACGCCACACATGTCAGAAGAACGCAAGCTGGTCACGGTGCTCTTCGCCGACGTCACTGGCTCGACCGCCCTGGGCGATGAGCTTGATCCCGAGGACCTGCGCCTGCTGATGAGCCGGAGCATGCCCGTCAGGTCATTGGCGCGCACGGTGGCACCCTGGAGAAGTTCATCGGCGACGCGGTGATGGCCGTTTTTGGTCTGCCCCGCGCCCATGGAGACGATGCCGAGCGTGCTCTGGCCGCGGCGCTTGCTCTGCGCCAGGCCGTTGAGGACGATCCCGTGCTAACGCCACCCTTTCGCCTGCGCCTTGGAGTCAACAGCGGCGAGGTCGTGGCGACCCGCGACACCAGCCAGGGTGAATTTCTCGTGACCGGCGATGCCGTCAACATCGCCGCCCGCCTGCAGCAGGACGCAGCTCCTGGCGAGATTCTGGTCAGCGAGCGTACCGTGCACGCGACCAGGTTCTCTTTTCTCTTCGGTCTGCCGCGCGAACTGAGCGTCAAGGGCAAGCCGCTGCCCCTGCGCGTCTTTCCTCTGCAGGGAGCCTGCTCTCTGTCTATCCCGGAGCCATCCTCCTTTGTTGGCCGGCGCCACGATCTGCAGCTGCTTCAGCTCTTGCTCAGTCGTATGCTAGAAGAGCGGCGGCCTTACTGCATCTCGATCACCGGTGCGGCTGGCAGCGGTAAAACACGTCTCCTTGCGACCTTCCTGGAGGAGGGTATTCCCGCGTTCGCGCCTGGCCTGCGCGTCGTGCTGACGCGCTGTCCGTCCTATGGACAGCGCTCGACCGTCCAGCCCCCTGCGCGAACTACTGGCAGGGCTGCTGGGCGGCGAGGCCACGCCAGCGTGGGAGCCCGATCAAGCCGCGCTGCAGCAACTCTTTCGTGACGGTGGGCACAGCGAGAATGACGCCGGCCGCCTGGCCGGGCTGATTCTGCAATCGCTCGGCCGGGCTGCAGGCAGCAGTCCTCTGCCCGAGAGCCTCTTCGCCTCCTGGCGCCAGCTCATCGAGAGCTGCGCTCGGCGCACGCCATGTCTCATCGTCTGCGACGATCTGCACCATGCCCCTGACAGCCTCCTTGATCTGGTGGAGGCCCTACTCAGCATCCATGCACGTGTTCCCCTGCTGTTCGTGCTGCTCAGCCGGCCCAAGCTGCTCGACCGTCGTCGCGGCTGGGGCGGGGGACGTCAGAACTTCTTCTCCCTGGTGCTTCTGCCGCTCTCGAAGGAGCAGATTCGCGAACTCCTGGAGAAGAGCGGCGGCGCCGTCCCCGCATCGCTGCGCGAGGAGATCGTCCAGCGCGCCGCTGGCAACCCCTGCTTCGCCTTGGAGCTGGTACACAGCCTGCGAGAACAGCAGCAACAGGGCAAAAGTGCGACAGAACTGATCTTACCTGATACGGTCTATACAAGCATTCTGGCCCGTCTCGACCTGCTCCCCAGCCTGGCGTGCCGCCTGCTGCAGATCGCTGCCGTCGCCGGGCGCACGGTGTCGCAGCGCCTGCTGCGGGCCATCCTTCTGCAAGAGCGACCTGGGGAGGAGCGCTTTGAAGAGGCGCTGGCCGACCTGCTGCAGCCCGAATTCCTGCTAGCCGAGACCTCCGAGGTTCTGGCCTTTCCCCAGAGCCTGGTGCGCAGGGTCGCTTACGGCACCCTGGCGCGCGCTGAGCGCATCCGTCTGCATACGCAGATGGCGGCCTGGCTGGGGCAGGAGGCCGTCCGGCTACCGCAGAGCGCGGACGTCGAAGTTGAGTTAAGCGCCTATCACTATCGCGAGGCCCTGCGTCTGGCCCGACAGGGGGCGTTGCGCCAGGAAGTGCCCTTTACCAGCGCTGCCGCCATGCGAGCTTTTGAGCAGGCCGGCCTGCTCGCCGCGCGCACGGGCGCCTTTGCCGAAGCCCGGGCCTGGCTCGAGCTGGCCATCGAGCTGGCCACAGCCGCCGAGCAGGTGCGCCTCTATGAGCTGCTCGGAGACTGCTTCTACTGGGGCGATATACGCCTGAAGGCCTATCAACAGGCTCTGGAGCGCTGGCGCAGTCTGGAGCTGCGCGATCCACTCTGCGGGGCGCGCCTCTTGCGCAAGGTGCTCAGCGGCGGCACGCGCTTTGCCATGCTGCGCCCGCTGGCGCCAGAAGAGGTGGAGCGACTGGGACGGGAGGCCCTGACCCTCGCCAGCCAGGCCAGCTCCGCGGATGAGATCTGGCGCCTGCGCGTCGCCATCAGCTTCGAACTGGTGAACGACTCTCGCGCTACATCCGAGGCGCGGACGCGCCTGGCAGAACTCATCTTCTCAGGCACCAACGTCTTCCCGAAGGCGCCCTCAGGCGCATCGCAGCCCCCTGTTCGCGCTCATCTGGAAGCCGTGCGCGATCTGGTGGCCCAGGCCACAGAGTATTGCGAGCGCCGTGGCGATCTGACTGCCCTGAGCGAGGCTCTTGATGCCCAGGGGCTGCTTGACTCGTATCTGGGGAATAGTGAGATGACACTCAGCGTGGCTCGCCGCCGTCTGAGCCTGCCCGCTCTGCCACCCGAAGAGTACATTGACGCTATCAACGTGGCCGCCTATGTCAATCTCATGCTTGGCGAGTTCCAGCAGGCGCTCGATCTCGGCAAAGCCGCCTGCGCTCGCGCTCGCACTGACCTGCCGCTGCCACACCTCAGCAGAACCCTCTCCGCCCTCGCGATTGCCGCCTTCCTCTCGGGGCATTGGGAAGAGATCGACGCCCTCCTGCCCTTGCTGGACGCCATCCGTGAGCAGGTTGCCCCTGATGCAGAGCGTGCCGTTCATCTGGGCGATGCCTATGGCTGCGTGCTCTTCGTCGCCCAGGCGCGCGAATCAGAGGCCGAGTGCGAGCGTTTGGCGACGGTCCTGCGCTCTCTGCTGCCGGGAGAGCGCCGGTTCGATGCAGAGCGCAGCTTTCTGGAGGCCCTCCTGCAGGACGATCCGCAGCTCATGCCGGTGGAACCGCTGCGACGCGATTATCTCCATCTGCTCTATCGCCTGCGCCTCTATAGCGAGCACGACCTGAGCGCTCCCGAGCCGCTGCTGAGCAGCGCCGACCAGCTCCAGCGTGAGAGCCGCAGCGCCTTGCTTGCCCCCTACCTGGCCATCGCCCAGGCCCTGGCCACCAGGAATCTGCAGGCGCTCGAACAGGCTATCGACGAAGCCGAAGCCGCCGGTCACAGCGTACACGCCGCGCGTATGCGCCTCGTGCTGGCTCAGCGCAGCAGTGATCGTCAGCAGACCGAGCGAGCGCGCCCCGTCCTGGAGCGCCTGGGGGACCGGCGCGCCTTGCGGCGCCTCGCCGAAATCGACCACCTGCTCGCACGCCCCGTCCCGGCTGAGCGCCAGCTAGCCCGCGGAGCACATCATTCACTCGCCGCGCAGGCAGGCGCTCAGACCCGCCAGGAGCTCCTCATCCTGCTCCTCCAGGACCGTTCGCGGGTCGAGCAGCAGCGCATCGCGCAGAATGCGGCCCACGATCGGCACCGGACGTGAGCGCAGACGGCGCGCCAGCTCCTCCAGGGGAGAGGCTACTCGCGCCGCCTCCAGCGCCAGCAACATCGTGGGCAGCGTCTCCCCCGGCAGCGAGCCAGCGCCGATCGTCGACTCACCGGGACGCAGACTCGCCACAACGCCCTGCTCCCGCAGGCGCGCCGCCCAGGCTTCAGCGCGGCGGCGCAGCCTGGCAGGAGGCGTAGTGATCATGCGCCAGACCGGAATGGCCCGCTCCGCCTCACCGCGCTGGTAGTGGCGCAGCGTCGCCTCCAGCGCCGCCAACGTCAGCTTGTCGATGCGCACTGCGCGCATCAGCGGATGGCGTGCGATGCGCTCCAGGAGGGCCGCCCGGCCCAGGATAATGCCCGCCTGGGGACCACCGAGCAGCTTATCGCCCGAGAAACAGACCACATCCACGCCCGCCGCCAGGCTCTCCTGCGGCAGCGGTTCGTGCGCCAGCCCGTAGCGCTCGCAGGGAAGCAGACAGCCGCTGCCCAGGTCCTCCATCAGAGACAGGCTGTGCTGGTGAGCCAGTTGCGCCAGCGCCGCCGTTGGCGTCGTCTCCACGAAACCCGTCAGACGGAAGTTGCTCGGGTGCACCGCCAGCAGCAGCGCCGTACGCTCCGTGATAGCCAGCTCATAGTCGCTCAAGCGCGTGCGATTGGTGGTGCCCACCTCCACCAGATGGCAGCCACTCTGGCGCATCACATCCGGCACACGGAAGCCGCCGCCGATCTCCACGAGCTGGCCGCGCGAGATAATCACCTCGCGTCCCGCCGCCAGCGTGCTCAGCGTCACAAGGACGGCAGCCGCGTTGTTATTCGTCACCAGGGCCGCCTCCGCACCTGTCAGCTCGCGCAGGAGTGTCGCCACATGAGCGTGGCGCGAGCCACGTTCGCCCCGCAGCAGATCGTACTCGAGGTTCGAGTAGCCACGAGCCACCGCCTGCATAGCGCGCAGAGCCTCCTCGCTGAGGGGAGCGCGCCCCAGGTTGGTGTTGATGATCACCCCGGTAGCGTTGATCAGCGGACGCAGTGCAGGCAGCGTTTCCTCCTCAAGGAAGCGGCGGGCGCGGGCGAGCAGAGCCGCCATTGGAGGACAGGGAGCGCCAGTGCGGATCGCCTCGCGCGCCTCCGCCACCGCCAGGCGCAGCGCGCGCGTTGACAGAGCGCGGCCGTACTCAGCGCGCAGGTGCAGGCCCTCCGGAGACTGCAGCAGGACCGCGATAGAGGGGAGGAGGCGCAACTGATCTTGATCGAAGCTCTGCTCCATAGATTGAACCCACTCGAACCGAAGCGAACCGAAACTGAACCACAGGGAGTGAAACCAGACCGGCCCAGGATCGGCCCAGGCGTCACCTCTGCAACTGTCGTGCTCAATGCAGAGAGTAGAACATCGTGATAGCCAGACTATTCGCGATCTTGCCCATGATCGCGTAGAGGTCAGCATCGTTAAGCCGGCAGATGGCGTACTGATCCGCGAGGAGAGTGCGCAGAACCGGGTAGAGCAATTCAGTCTTGACCAGACTATCGGTATCGAGCAGCGGGTAATCGCGCTTCAGCAGCAGGTGGTGGTAAGGGCGCAGCTTACCGCGATAAGACGTCAGAGCCACCACATTCACCGCGCCAGCATGGCGACAGAACGGCTCAGCAGAGACGACCAGCGCAGGGTGCCAGTCCAGGATGCGTTTCTCCTCGATTCCAGGGGGAAGGGCGGGGTAGCCAAAATTGACCCAGTACACCATGCCGAACTGCACGGGCGTATGATACGTCAATGCTTCAGGCGGCAGTTCTGGTGGATGAGGCATATTGTTTTATCTAGACACCCGGCCTTGACACTTGGAATAGCACGACATCGACAGGCAGACAGGCAAACCGACAGGCGCTCTCTCAACTCAGAGGCGCGCCGACACCGCGGGAACATACGCAGGAGCATCGCTCCCTTCCATCTGTGTATGGAAGCAGGCGCTGGTCAGGGACCAGGAGCGCTCGACCAGGCTCAGGCGCTCTTCGCGTTCCTCCAGGCTCTCCTCCTGGAGAGCCAGTTCGATCAGTGCCATTTCCTGCTGATACTGCTCAGCGAGCAGAGAAGAACGCTTGAAGTCGCAATTTGTCGCCATAAAGCATACCTCATTACTTCCAAAATCCAGACGCCATCAAGCTGCTACAGGCTGGCGCAAGGGGTCGTACCCGTGCTGATGGGGAAGGCTCTTTTTCTCCGACGCAGGAGATTATACCAGCAATTCTCCCCTCAGGCAATGGTTTCCCCCCAGAGTTTCCTAGAAGGTGCCAGAATTACCCAGGCCCACGACAGTCCTCAGAGGGCTGCGCGTCGTAGCGGGTCCCAGAGGCCATAGCAGTCACAGGAGTCTCAGGCCTCCTCAGAACCTCCTCAGAGACACAATCAGCCAGCAGCGCCTTCAGCCAGGGATCGCAGAGCACCGTCTCCCCAGAGAGGGGTCCGTGGCTCCAGGCCGCTACCCAGACAAAAGCAGCCCCCTTTGACCGCAGGACCTCGTTAAGAAAGTGCTTGACATCAGCCACATCGTCGGCTATAATGGTCACGTCGATCAATCAGGACATCGACGCAAACCGTTATCCGGGCAGTTACCAAAGCGGTCAAATGGGGCTGACTGTAAATCAGCTGGCACAGCCTTCGGGGGTTCGAATCCCTCACTGCCCACCGGCGAGCATCTGGCGCGTCTGCCCGCCCTGGCGGAAGCGCGCTATCAGGCGAGCGGACGGGATACGATGCGGCGGCAGCGCGGGGCGCGCTGAGTGATTGAATACCCGCTTCCTGGTGGAGCATCGCTGATGATCTGGCCCGTGTGGCGCAGCGGTAGCGCACAGTCTTGGTAAGACTGTGGTCATGGGTTCGATTCCCATCACGGGCTCCCGTGGTTTCTGATGATGCCCTGCTGCGTTCATCAGCACGCATCTTCACGAATATCCGCGCCGGATCTATCTAACGTTTCGCTGCCGTCTTCTGATACGATCGTCGCTTCCCTCACCTGTCGGCTCCCTCCTCTCCAGACCTCGCTCGAAGAGAAGAGACGACAGAATCCGATGATGAGTGCGTGAGAGAGGCTGGCACGGACGTATCCGTTCGGCCACCCTGATGGGGCAACGGATACCCGCGATCAGGTGTTCAGGGGACGGCTGCTGTATGTCTATCGCTGATTTCTCGTTATCTGATCGCAGTACAGGTTGAATTGCAGGAGGAGCCTTTGAGGTTATGGCGAAGCAGAAGTTTGAGCGGACGAAACCGCATGTGAATGTGGGAACGATCGGGCACATCGACCACGGGAAGACGACCCTGACCGCGGCGATCACACGAGTGCTCTCGCGGGTGCTGCCCAGCTCGGTGAACAAGTACCTGGCCTTTGACCAGATCGATAAGGCGCCCGAGGAGCGCGAGCGTGGGATCACCATTTCGATTGCGCATGTGGAGTACGAGACGGAGAAGCGGCATTATGCGCATGTGGACTGTCC
>JBHOQN010000163.1:0-4150 GCA_042408965.1 Ktedonobacteraceae bacterium | reverse complement strand
TACCATTCAGGCACTTCTGGCGAAACAGTTCGTATGCGGACGATGCGTAACTGCGGGAAGCGCTCTAGCTCTGGCGGCAGGCTGGACGTGATGCGCTCGTTTCCCAACCAGGGCCAGGACTGACGCAGGTTACAGGCATCGCAGAAGAGGATGGTCTCCCCGCGCGTCGGCAGGAGCGTATGCAGCGTCTTGAGGAGAAACTGACGCACGGCCTCGCGATCGCGCTGGCTGGCCTGCTCCAGGCGCGCGAGCTGCAGGGCCGCCTCGCGATAGGGCAGCCAGTCCTCAAAGCCAGGCGCGCGTACCAGCATAAGCCGGCTATCGGAGCGCAGGTAGACCACGACAGGCAGATACTGGGGCAGATGGGTTTCGCTGCCGCGCCGATTGCGGTGAATGACCCAGGCGGCCAGGTAGTGCAGCGGCTCAGGAATCTGGAAAGGCGGCTTTTGGATCCTGGCCTTGAGGCGCAAACTCGGCGGCGCACCCAGAACGCCACACTGCCGCAGAAGATCACGGACGGCAGATCTGGCCCGCTCCTGCAGCGTCCTCCTTAGAGGCTTCCTCTTCCCTGTCAGAGGTCGGCGGCGTCAAAAACTGCGTCAGGTAGCCCTTGCGGGCGAAGCCCAAACGTATGGCGGCCTTGGGATCTCCATCGTGACGGAAGAAGTCGGCATCAGGCAGCTCGATGATGACTCCATAGGGACCAGCTGCCTCTGGTAAGGTCTGCGCTATGGCCTCAGCTCGCTCCTGAATCTTCAGACGCCAGTGCTCGGCAGCCTGCCCCCGCGCATGCTCCTTGATTCCCAGCGCCCTCCCGATCTCGCCCAGCGGCTCGCTGCGCACCACCAGCCTCAGCTCCGGCGTCACCCAGATAGTGCCCTCAGAGACGTCCAGAGGATAGCCCAGCACCTCATAGAGAGCCTGCCGCACGGCCTGCAGCACCGCCGTGGTCTGGTAGCGCACGATGATAGTCATGGCCTGCCCGTCCCCAAGCGCTTCCGCCACAGCCTGTCGACGCTCAGCACAAGCCCTCGTCTGGGCTGGCTGCTCCCGATCTTGCTTCTCTTGAGGGAAGAAAGAATTGGGCGGGTGCGTAATGAAGCGCCGCGCCCCATAGCGTTCTAGCGGCGAGCGCAGTATGAAATCTGGGGCCAGCAGCTCAGCGATCTGCTCCACCATGAAACGACGATCGCTGAGAGAGAAGCCCGCTCCCTCCCCATGATCCGGCCTCATACCGGTCCGAAAGACAAGCGCAGCCTGCGGGCTGCTGCCCGTCAAAGCCCGCTCTAACCATTCGCTCGGCTGCTGGGTGAGCTGCTGCGGATCAGGCAACAGCTCGGCCCAGTGTAGATCGTTGAGCAGGTCAACCAGCGAATCGGCCCACCTATATTCGACAATCCAACCTTTGCCATCCTCGGGCGTCTCTCCAGCCTTGCGGCTGCGCTTGACAATCGGCGCTACCTGAAAGCACTGCCGCTGCTGGTCGGTGGCGAGCCAGGGCAGGCTATCCAGCAGATAGGCGCTGATGGTCTCAGCCGGCGTGTATTTCAGCGGCTGCGAAACCCAACGCCGAACACCCAGGTTGATGTGTAACTGCGGATAGCCTTGAAAAGGTATTGTCTGGAGCGTCACCGTGATCACGATGGACCAATACCAGGTCTGGGGTCCTACGCTCTCCCGCTGTGGCGGCCAGGAAACCAGCTCACAGCCAGGCCTGCCCGGCGCCCGCGGCGCCCGTTTGAAGCGAAAGCGTCGCGTGTGGTCGCCTGCCAGCTCCAGGGCAGAGAGCCTGGCAGCCACGAGATCGGGCATGAGCACAAAGCCATTCTGAATGCAGCGCTGGCCGACCTCGCGGTACGGTCGGGCCGTCCCATTCGGGGCCTGCGACCAGTAGCAAAGATCGATCTCTTCCCGCTTCCAGACGAGAGGCAGGGCCTGCACCTCCTGGAGCAGATCCATGAGAGCAGGCAATGGGAAGAGAGGACGAAAGACGGTGCGCAGCCAGGCACTAAGCAGCGCCCGCAGGATGACACTATCGGTCGGCGGCTCCGTGGGCCGGCCCGGATCGACAAAACCATAGAGCCAGGGCTGCACACCGCTATCGGTGATACGGCTGGTAATCGAGATCAAGTCGGGGATCAGCAGGCGCGCCGCCTGATTCAGGACCACATGAGGAGGAGTGCTTTCCTCCGGCGCACGCCCGGAGATCTGACTCTGGACCTCACGCAGACGGCGCTTGAGGTCCTCGGGGAACTCCAACACCCAGAAAGGATGAGCGGCCAGCCGCTCTCTGACGGCGGCGTTGTCGCTCGCCAGGCAAAAGGCTATCGGCTGCAAAACTGTGTCATTAGCCATCAATATTGCTCCCTCTCTTCAATACCCTTCAAGCCATAATAAAGAGGTCCATAGAGAATCTGAGCCAGATGCCTTTCACGAGGAGGAATAGCCTGTGGGTCATCTGGCTCAAAGTAAGGACGGAGCACCTCTTGCATGCCCCTGATGAGGCTGGTATGTTCGTAGTCGCTCTCGCCTGTGGTTGCCTGGCGCGGGGCAAAGCGCGCATCGCAGAACAGGAC
The DNA here is from genome assembly GCA_042408965.1 of Ktedonobacteraceae bacterium. Classification (GTDB taxonomy): domain Bacteria; phylum Chloroflexota; class Ktedonobacteria; order Ktedonobacterales; family Ktedonobacteraceae; genus Thermogemmatispora. Next base: position 1,574 of record JBHOQN010000163.1, on the reverse strand, counting down.
ACGGGCCGGGCAACCGCCACGTACCAGGCGCCCAATGACCTGCCAGACAGCCACAAGCAGCGTCCAGGTCAGGGCACGTCTCTCCTGAGTAGGCAGAGAACTGTAGCGCAGGCGCAGGTGCAGCAGATCCTGCCAGTAGGCGAAAGCTTTCTGGCGAAAGCGCTTGCCAATTTTCTCCAGCTCCACCGCCTCCGAACCACAGAGCTGGCGCAGCCACTCGCTATTGGCAGAGCGCTCTATGGCCCAGCGATTGACGCTATGCAACAGATAATGAATGTCATCAGGCCGTGGATGCGGACGCACCAGGAAGCAGACTGCCCCGAGCGCCGCTTTCCCCTCTGCATTGAGAATGTTGTGACCGCGCTCAATGGCCTGCAGCGGGGCAATGAGCAACCAGGCGTCGCGTTTGCTCAACTCGCTCACCAGGCCACGGGGCAGCCGATCATCGCTTTGCCACGACCATTGACTTTCGAAGATGGCATCGTCGGGGACAAGGTAGACAGCTTCACCCGGGGCTATCAATCCCTGGTTGAGCAGGTAGTGATAGGCATGCCGGGCCTCCGCGTAGCTGCCCACGACCAGGAGAATGCGCTGCCGTCCTTCGGGCAGCTCAGCCCGCAGCCGATCCAGCGAGCTGGGCAGCCGCTCCTTAGCAAGATGCTCGTGTCGCGCCAGATCTCGAAGCACGATCTCTAGATGCCTGAGACGCTCTTCTCCCTGGAAGCCCGAGACCGCCGCCGCCTCCATCGATTCCTCCAGACGCGCAAAGCGATAGACAAAGTCGCTCTTTTCAATGGCCTGGCGTTCTTCGGGCGGCGGCAGGAGGATCGCCTGCACCGGCACCTGAAGATGGTAGATGGGCGAGGTGCCCGCCCAGCTTGTCCCCGAGAGCAACAGAGCATGAGGACCAGCCAGCCCATCGGCGGCTAGAAAGTCATGCAGGTGGAGCAGGAGCCAGCGCCCCACCCCCATGCAGCGGAAAAAGCGTAGCTCTCCCGGCTCCGAGGCCTTCTCGGATGAGCGTACATATTGAAATCCAAGGATGTTGCCCATCGGGGGGGGCATCCGGCAACCAGGGGGCATAATCGGGCGGCGGACTGTAGAAGAGCGTCGCGCTGCTGCCTTCGAGACCAAAAAGGGCCTCCATCTCGCGCCAATCGTAGATCAGCGCATCCAGGCTATTCGCCAGGACCTCCAGCAAGAGAGCAAACTGCAGGCGTACAGCCCAGGTTTCCAGCCCCTGCTCATCCAGGCAAACATAGGGCTGCCGCCGAAGCCAGCGCTGTAGTTGCTCGCGCACCTGCCCATCGTGGGCCAGGCTGATGGCCAGCCGCGTCAGCGCCGCCAGCTCGTGCTCGCCATGCTCACCCAGCGGGTCATCGAGAAAGGAGCCGAGTGGCGGCCAGAAGGCTCTGTAGCGCTTCTCCAGCTCAGACTGATCAAGGTCTTTTGAAAGGCCACAAGCAGCAATGGCCAGTTTCTCGAACAGCGTGAGGCTGCTGAAGTAGCCACCTTGCTTCGCGATCCACTCCATCAGGTCCCGCTCGCGCAAGAGCAGACCATAGATACTCACC
>JBHOQN010000071.1:0-10200 GCA_042408965.1 Ktedonobacteraceae bacterium | reverse complement strand
GGTAGAAGAGTGGCCCGGCGATGAGATCGATGATCAGCTGCGGATCGAGGTCGCGACGTACCTCACCACGCTCTTGCCCCAGTCGGATCAGTTCGACAAATTGCTGCAGGCGCGGCGCGAAGAGGCGCCTCACCAGAGCAGAAGAAAACAGGGCCATCGCCGTAGAGACGACAGCCCTGAACGTTTCTGCAGCGGCCACCAGTGCTCTCATGGCCACACGAGGAGACATCAACCGACGCTGCCCGACATCTCCAGCTGGATCAGGCGGTTCAGCTCGACCGCGTACTCCATCGGCAGCTCCTTCGTGATCGGCTCGATGAAGCCGTTCACGATCAGCGAGTAGGCTTCCGACTCATCCAGACCGCGGCTCATCAGGTAGAAGAGCTGATCCTCACCGACCTTCGAGACCGTAGCCTCGTGGCCGATCTCCGTCTCATTGTTCTCGATACGCATCGTCGGGTAGGTATCCGTACGAGCAAGCTCGTCCAGCAGGAGCGCATCGCAGCGCACGTTGCAGCGCGTGTGGTGCGCCTCCGGGTTCACACGGACCAGACCGCGGTACGACGCGCGCCCCGTGCCCTTCGAGACCGACTTCGAGAGAATCTGCGACGTCGTGTGGGGCGCCAGGTGCGTCACCTTGGCACCAGCGTCCTGATGCTGGCCATCGCCCGCGAAGGCCACCGAGAGAATATCGCCGCGCGCGCCCGGCTCCATCAGCAGGACAGCGGGATACTTCATCGTGACTTTCGAGTTGTGGACAATGAAGCCCTGAGAAACGAAGTTGCCAGTTCCCTCAACCTCAATATCCCAGGTCGGAACCACAACTTCCGATGACGCAGAGACATCGACATCCACGATCTCAACCGTTTCCGGCAGTTCAATCGAGGAGCGACCGACGGCTCGATTCATGGGCTGTGTTGGAGCTTCCTGCTCGGCTTGCAGCCGTAGTACCGTACTTACCTGCTGGCAGATACGCGGATCAGCAGCGAATACCAGACGGTAGGAACCGTGCGCGACGCAGGTCTGGCCCATGATCTCGACCTGCCTGGGTTCGGCAAACTCCGTGTGCAGGTGGGAGGTAATGCCCAGGGTGACAAGCAGCGAGGCGATGTCTTCCAGCAGCCCACGATTGGCGGACTTCAGGCTGAAGCGGCCTTTCACTACACAGCCATCAGCATCGAGATAGCCAGCGATGAAGGCGACGCGCTGCGACTCTGGCAGCGACCAGACCCACTGTGGAACGCGCTTCATCGTGGCCTTGCCGCTGAAGCCGTTCAGGTGGAAGAACTCGGCCAGTTCTTTGCTGTTCCAGGCGAGATGATGTCCATCAGCCCGCTCGGTAGGAACGGCGTCGACCAGGGCAGTCATGGTTTCTACCAGTCGCCCGCGCGCCCGGTCAGTGGTAGGTGTAGAGAAGCCAACCTTTGCGAAGCGCGTGACTCCCTCGGTTTGTGCCGGGGCCACTTCGATGTTGCCGTCGCCCGTCCAGTAGCCAAAGAGCCACATCAGGCTATCTGTTGTCTCCTGCACCTGCATCATGCGCGAGGAACGGGTACGAGTCATCGTCAGTTCTGAAGCGTACGCCAGCGTGGGCATTTGCAGGTGATAGGGTGTGCCGTAGTCAATGGATGTGCGCGGGATAATCGCTTTTTGCAAATGGTCGGCGCGGACATAGGCCAGCCGGTAGCGACCCAGCTTTTTCGGCGCACTGGCGTCATAGACATATGAGAAGAACGGGTGATTCGCGGTGACGCGCAGCTTACGCTCGCCAATCGAGACCGTGTGTACTGGCTGATGGCCGGAGAAGCGTTTGCCCTTGACAGTGCGGAAAACCAGTTGCCCCGTTTTCTCATCGTAGGAAAGCACCTTCTCACCAACAGTGAGCTGCTCAATTGGCTTCATACCCGTCGGTGTGGTAACAAGCGAGCCTTCCGCCAGACAGCCCAGATTCCCATCGACCCATTCCATGGTCGCATCGCCGTAGGCAGCGGCGCGTTTCGTCACCAGGTTATAGACGTTCTTCGACCAGTTCTGAATCGTCGTATAGCGCACGCGCGCGCCACGCTTCACAATGATCTCCACAACGGCGCTGTGCAGGCTATCAGTGGTGTAGGTCGGGGCGGTGCAGCCCTCGACGTAGTGCACGTAGGAGCCGGGTTCCGCGATAATCAGCGTGCGCTCGAACTGCCCCATATTCTGGGCATTGATACGGAAGTAGGCCTGCAGAGGGATTTCGACGCGCACATTCTCCGGCACGTAGACAAAGCTCCCGCCGCTCCACACTGCGCTGTTGAGCGAGGCAAACTTATTATCCGAGGGAGGGACAATCGTCCCGAAGTACTCCTTCACCAGGTCCGGGTAGAGGCGCAGGGCGCTATCCATATCCATGAAGATCACGCCCATCTTCTCCAGATCCTCGCGGACCTTATGGTAGACGGCCTCACTCTCGTACTGAGCCGTCACGCCGGCGAGGAACTTGCGCTCGGCCTCAGGGATGCCCAGGCGGTCAAAGGTCTCTTTAATTTCCGAGGGCACCTCGTCCCACGAGCGGCCCTGCTCCTTGACCGGCTTGATATAGTAGTAGATATCGCCAAAGTCGATTCCTGAGAGGTCTGCGCCCCAGGTCGGCATCGGCCGCTTCAGGAAGAGGTCGAGGCTCTTGAGGCGGAAGGTACGCATCCACTGTGGCTCGCCCTTCATCTCGGAGATCTGCTCGACGACCTCGCGGCTCAGCCCTTTCCTGGACTTAAAAGCATAATTTTCAGGCACGTGGAAGCCGGGGGTATACGTCGGCTCCGTGGTACCGAAGATGTCCTGCGTGCTCATGAACAATCACCTCACTGTGGCGTCGAGACCCCTGCCTCTCACATGAGGACACAGCGCCACCAGTTAATCCTTACTCTGACACTCGGATTTGCACCTCTAATTATAGGCCCTCCGAGAGAGTCTGTCAAGAGAAGCAGGGTTGGGCCGGCCTCAGGGGTGGGTGTCATAGAGGTAGACACTCACGGTCCGCGTATGGAAGGTCGCCGTCAGGTGCTCATGGGCGTTCAGCCAGGCGACAACGGCCGCGGCTTCCGCCACCTCCTGATCGTTGGGCAGACGAGCCACGATGTAGAAGAGGTGAGCGTGGTGTGCCGCGTAGTGAGCCACCGCCTCGATGTTGACGGCCTGCTGCGTGTCGCCCATCGTATTCGTCAGATCGTACTGCACCCAGGGGAAGCTGCCAGGCGAGCTGCTATCAACATGAGCCGGGCTCGGATAGGCCTGGAAGTAGTACTCCAGGCCGAGCTGACAGCCCTGAGCATTGTCGTAGCAGACCAGGCCGTCGCCGCTCTGGTAGTGGTCCTCCACCCAGAGCGCTGCGGGGCGCCAGCTCTCCAGTTCGGCGTGTGAGTAGTAGAAGGGGACGTAGCGCAGCGCCATGAGCGCCAGCAGCGCGATCAGTGCCACGCGCACGGGTTGCCAGCGCAGGGCCACCACACCTGCGACGGCCAGGAAGAAGAATGGCGCAATGACCGTCACCAGGTAGCGGTCCAGGAAGAGATGTACGGAGACCTGAGAGATCGCGTAGCTAAGGAGAATCGGGACGCTCAGCCAGCAGAACATGACGAGATTGAAGGCAGCCAGCCTCTGATAGCCGGAGAGACGCCGCTCCGCCGAACCCGAGTCTGAGGCGGGAAGCAGACCCAGGCGAGTCAGCAGGTGTTGACCACGCGGAGTGCTGACCAGCAGACTGATCAGCAGGCCCAGGATGCCCAGGACCAGCAGCAGGGCCAGGTAGCTGCGGCTGGTATCGGCGAAGGTCACAAAGAGGCGGACCACGGCTTTCCAGTCGGGCACCGGAATCCAGCCGGTTTTGGCTCCCACCGTGCTGAGGATCAGCATGGGAATGACCAGGATCACAACGCTGGCGAGGCTGAGCAGGAGGGGCCGGAAGAGACGGCGCACCTGGGGACGCCAGGGGGTAGGGAGCAGCAGCAGGCCCAGCAGGCTGACAACCTGGGCAGCGAAGATCAGCAGACTGAAGAAGTGCGCATAGACCGCCAGGGTCATAGCGCCAACGTAGCAGAACAGCCAGCGCCGCCGTGGCTGCTCGGCGCTGCCGCTGAGCACGTTCAGCAGCGCGTACCAGCCTAGCATCAGCAAGAGCAGTTGCAGGCCATAGGAGCGAGTCTGTTGCGCGTAGAGCAGTTGCAGATTGCTCGCGATATAGAGGAGGACTGCGCACAGGGCTGGCAGCAGGTTGAAGAAACGGCGTGCCAGTAGGAAAACCAGTACCGCCGCACCGGCCGCGAAGAAGGCCGAGGGCAGGCGGACAACGGCCTCTGTTGGCGTCAGACCCAGCGCGCTCGTCAGACGTAGCCAGCCGTCCAGCAGGAAATAATAGAGAGCCATATTGGGCTGAGTATGTGTGATGATCTGCCACAGCACCGGCAAGGGCTGCGAGGCGCGCGAGACCGAGAGCAGCTCGTCGAACCAGAGACTGGGCGCTCCAAGACGATAGAGATCCAGGCCCAGGGCCGTGATGCCTACAAGGCTGGCGATGACGCGCGTTGAGGTCAATGCCTGGCGAAGTGTGGGAATGGACTCTCCACTCTGCTGACCGGGGAGCGCCAGGCTGGCTCCGTCGAGGGGGCGCTCTCCTCCTGTTGGTAGAGCGCTCTTCGCATCTGGCATTGGACTTCTCCCTGAAGATGGCTCAGTGGCACCGGCGGACGGTCGGCTCTCTGCTGACTGCAGGGGCATGGGCAACTCCGTCCGTCTGCTGCTAATGTTTAACGAAGCTTCAGCAGCGTCGTAACCCCTATGAAGGGGTAGCAATGTCTGTTTAGGTGGAAATGCTTATCTTTACGTATAAATACCTATCTATCGCTTTGAACGGCTCTGGCGGGCTCTGGGAATGAGGATGGCGTATTTCTTCAATGTGATATCGATTTTTGCCATTAAATTTGACAGAATTGCCATGCCGTGTTAAAATTAACACCGTTGTGGCAAAAATTCCTCTGCCAGCCGGCCCGGGCCGGCTGAGCCTGCGGGTCGCAGAGGTAGTCCTTACAGGAGGCCCGGAAGTACTGCCGGGGTGATCGCAAGCATGCACAAGCTGATAACCAGGGACCCGGTGAGTGGAGCCGAGCTGATCGTCACGCGCCTGGAGTGTCCCGAGAGTGGCATTGTGATCGAGGGACGCTTCAGCCTCGGCTGGATCGGCCGTCTGACTTCGGAGCAGTTGGATTTTGTGGAGCGGCTGGTCAAGAACCGGGGGAACATTCAGAAGCTGGCCAGCGAGATGGATATGGCCTATAACACGGCGCGTAGCCGTCTCGACGAGATCGTGACCGCGCTGGGCGGTCCGCCGGAGCCCGAAGGCCGTGTCGATCGGCGTGCCATTCTTGACCGTCTGGCTGCCAGGGAGATATCTGTGGAGGAGGCCATGCGCCTCTTGAAGGGCCAGTGAGATGGTTATGGCGAGCGAGGAGCGAAATCGCATTCTACGGCTGGTTGAGGCTGGCCAGATCACGGCTGCGGAGGCGGCGCAGTTGCTGGACCTGCTGGAGGCTGCGCCTGAGGAGCCGCCTGCGAGTGAGCAGCGCCGGCATGGGCGCCTGCTCCATATTCGCGTGATGGATCTGGTGCCTGGCCGTCCCAGGGTCAGTGTGACGGTCCCCATCGATCTGATTGACGTGGGCTTGCGGCTGGCGACGCGCCTGGCGCCGCAGATCAGAGGTAGCGCTCTGGAGCAGTTGCTGTGTGCTATCCAGCAGGCGACGACGGGGCGTCTCCTCGATTTTCAGGATCTCGAGGAGAACGAGCGCGTAGAGATGTTTATTGAGTAAGGAGGCCGCTGGGGGTGCCAGGCTGGTCTTCCCTGGCCGACCGGTGCGGCTCTGCCGGTCCGCGGCCAGTCCCGGGCCGTCTGAGGAGAGAGAAGCATGCAAGAGACCTTTACCGTTGGTCCCGCGCCGCGTGTCAGCATTGGGCGTGTGGACGGCAATCTGACTGTACGTTCAGGGGAGGCCCTGTGCGTTGTTGTGGAGGCCGAGGCTCTATCTGGCCAGGTGCTGTCAGGCGAGCGCGACCTGAATCTGGGCGATTGGCATGACGATCTTCTGCTGTATCTCCCGGCGGACGCCAGGCTGCAGGTTGCTGAGGTCAGTGGGGATAGCGTTGTCAGAGGGATTGATCATCTGGTGCTGCAACGTGGGCGGGGTGACCTAGAGGTTGAGGAGCTGGCGGACGGGGTGGAGGTTGGCACACTGGAGCATGATCTCCGTCTGCGGGCTGTGCCGCGGCTGCAGGTGCGCGAGCGGGTGGCTGGCGCTATCCGCGCGAGCAGGTTTGAAGCCGCTGAGATCCAGACGGTGGAAGCTGATTGTACGCTGGAGGCTGGTAGCACTGCGCTGATCGGGCGCGTGGGTGGTGAGGCGCACCTGATCGGACTGACCAGCTCGCTGCGCTGCGGCAGTATCGCCGCTGAGGGCGTCATCCAGGGCGGGCCCGATACCGTTGTGCTGCTCGGCAGGGTAGGCGCTGACCTTACGGTGAGCGGCGTGTTCAGTCTGCACTGTGGCAGCGTTGGCGGGAACTGCTCCGTGCGCGATGTGCGCGGAGAGGTGGAGATGAGCGCCGTCGGGCACGATCTCGATGTGTACGAGGTGGGTGGCCGTCTGAAAGTGGGCAGCGTTGGCGGCGATGCCAGGCTGCAGGCCTTACGAGCTGCTATCGACGTTGGGGTGATCGGTGGTGATCTGAACCTGCAGGCCGATCTGCCCCCTGGCTGCCAGGCGCGGCTCAACGTCAGTGGTGATGCCAGCGTGCAGCTTCCCGCACAGGCCGACCTGAGCTTACGGGTCTTCGTGGGCGGTGACGTCAATGGCCCGGGTCTCAGTGGTTTCAGGGGACCGTTGCTCACGCTGCTCTATGGCCAGGGGGCCGCGCGCCTGGAGATGAATGTGGCTGGTGATCTTCACCTGCGGGGGGCGACTCGCCCGCGCAACAGTGCCAGGGCTGCCCAGGTCTGGCAGGAGTTTGAGCAGGAGATGCAGGATTCCGGCCGCCTGCTGGAAAGGCTGGGGCAGGAGCTAGGCCAGGAGGTGCAGCGGATGATGCACGATCTTGCGCAGGAGCTGGCGGGTGCCAGCCTGAGGCAGGGAGCACGCTGGAGCGAGGAGGTACTGCGCACGCTCGACGAGCAGACTCGTCGTGCCCAGCAGCGGGCTGAGGAGTGGGAGCGGCGCTTCAGGCGCTTCCAGCGACGAGGGCCGGTCGAGCGTGTGCAGGTGCGCATTCAGGAGCGCGAGTGGCGCATGGACCCGGAGCGTCTGCAGCGCATCCTGGAGCAGGCACGTCGGGCGGCTGCCGAGGGAATCGTGGGCGCGCTGGAGGCCGTGGAGCAAGCCCTCCAGAATCTGGGTCTCTCCGTGCCCGATGAGGGGGCGTCCTCCTCCTCTGCGGACTCCCCAGAGGCAGCAGCACCGCGGGCCGGCGCCAGGACTGCCAGCGAGACTACCACCGAGGCTGGCGCGGAAGCGGCCGCCGCGGGGCCCATTGCAGGAGAACCCGCCGAGCGTGAGCAGGAGCGTGAGGCCATTCTGCGCATGATCGCCGAAGGGCGCCTCTCGCCTGAGGAGGGCGATCTGCTGCTGGAGGCGCTCGCTGGCTGAATCTTTCCCTCTCTCTTGCCGACGTGTGTGCTCAGTCCCAGCGCTGGCCCAGGGCCAGGAGACGCTCACGGTATTCGAGACGCTCGATCCAGGCTGTGGGCCAGGCCGCCAGGCCGTGGTAGGCGCCGGCGAAGGCCCCCGTCAGGCAGGCGAGCGTATCCGAGTCGCCGCTGGTCAGCGCGGCACGGCGCAGGGCGGCGAGTGGGTCGTCGACGAAGAGTAGGAAGCAGAGCAGGGAGGTGGCCAGCGCCTCCTCGGCGATCCAGCCGCCGCCGGTGGCCAGGCAGGGATCGCTCTGGCGATCTGCGCGCCGGAGCGCCGTCTCGAGGCGCTCAAGGACGGCAAGACACTCATCCCAGCCGTGGGCGATGAAGTCTGATGGCGACGTAAACACCATGTTCAATTCCCAGAGTCTGTCGAGCCAGACGTCATGATAGTAGGTGCGCTGCTGCAGGGCGTAGGTGCGCAGGCGCTCTGGCAGCGTGAGCGGTTCTGCGCCTGCCACCAGCTCGGCGATGGCGTACGCCGTGAGATCAGCGGCCGCCAGGGCTGTGGGATGACCATGCGTCAGGGCCGCCTGGAACTGCGCCAGTGCCGCCCGGGTCTCTGCGCTGAGGCCGTCGCGCTCCGGTTGGAGCAGGCCGACCGGCGCTACACGCATAGTGGCGCCGCAGCCTTTGGAGGAGTGAATGCTGGCCTCATACCAGGGCAGACCTCGCTCGAGACGATAGCAGGCGCTCAGACAGGTCATGCCGGGGGCGCGATCGTTGTCGGGGCTGTGCACCCAGCGCAGGAAATGCCTTCTCAGGAGAGATTCCAGCAGGGTGGGTGTCCAGATCGTCAACTCGCTCCCTGCCGTATCAAGGGCGTCGGTCAGGGCCTCGCCTACGGCCAGGGCCATCTGCGTGTCATCAGTGACCCGGATCACTCCTTCGCTGTCCGCTCCAGGCTCGAGGGGACCCGCGGGCGGAAAGGCCTCTACCATCTCTTCAAGCGATCTGAACTCTACCGGGGCCCCCAGGGCGTCGCCGATGGCCAGGCCGAAAAGGCAGCCAGATGCGCGTTGCGCTGTCTCCATTGCATTTCTACCCTTTTCCTCTTGATTGGACAGAATATGGTATAATTATAACCGCTGTCAACATTTCTGACCACGCGGAACCTCACCAAGAAAGAGGATTCTTTTTAAATTTTGAGCGATTGAAGCCCGTTAACCCTTTTCTGGATTTTGTTGCTACAGTGTCATAGTGCACTATTTCATAGGATTAAGGTAGTTAGATGCAAAAGACTAGAAACTGGCGGGAACTCCTGGGAAGCCTCATCAGCGATCCGCGGCAGAAGCAGACGCTGGCGAGCAAGCTCGGGGTCAGCCCGCTCACCCTGACGCGCTGGGCTGAGGGGGAGTCGCAGCCGCGTCCGCAGAATCTGAAGCTGCTGGCCGAGGCCCTGCCGCAGTATCGCACCGAACTGCTCCAATCCTTCAATGAAGAATTTGGTCTGTTTGCCCTGACGGAGCCGGCGGTCGAGGCAGAGGTAGAAGAGATCCCCTCAGCGTTCTACGCGCGTGTGCTCAGCGCGCATGCGACCTCGCTGGCTGTGCTGCGCTTCTGGTCTATTTCCAGCCTGATTCTGCAGCAGGCGGTCGGTCAGCTTGATCCTCATCAAGTAGGTCTCGCCATCACCGTTGTCCAGTGTATGCCGCCCTCTGGCAGAGAAAGGAAGGTGCGCAGTCTTCGCAAGCGCATTGGCATCGGCACTGGTCGCTGGCAGAGCAGCGTTGAGCAGAAGGCCGGTTTTCTCGGTGCTGAGTCCCTGGCAGGCTACACCGTGGCCCAGGGACGCTTGATGGTGATTCAGGACATTGGCCGCGATCAGGGCATCTTTCCGGCGCAGCCCATCGAGGGCGAGGTAGGTTCTGCCATCGCGCCTATTCTGCGCGCCAGCGCTGTGGCTGGCTGTCTGCTCGTCTCCTGCGTCCGCTCCGACTTTTTCTCCTCCGCGCGTACACGTCTGGTGCAGGAATATGCCGATCTTCTGGCGCTGGCCTTTGAGCCACAGGATTTCTACGAGCTTCAGATGATGGACCTGCAGACTATGCCCTCCTTATCTGTGCAAGAGGAGTATTTCAAGCTCTTTCAGCGCAGAGTTGCCACTCTGATGCGCGACTCCGCCCAGGCTGGACGGCCGCTGAAGGTGACCGAGGCCGAGCAGCTTGTCTGGCAGCAATTGGAGGAGGAGCTGCTCCTGCTGCCACCCGAGGGGCTGAGAGATTAAGCAGGTGATAGGTACTCATGCCTGAGTTTGCATCTCTTGCCGTCGTTGGGATACCATGGGAGAGCCAGGGGCGTGGCAGCCCCCGGCAGGGTACAGACGATCGTGTCTGGCCTGTCTCATCATATAGGCGCAGGAGACCCGCGCCTTCAGGCGTGGGGAGGAATGCGCCCCCTCCTTTCTGTGCTTGACCATCGCCTGACATATATGATATGCTATGTGCATGGATAGGACGATCGTCGTACAACTCAACCCGACACCAGAACAG
>JBHOQN010000158.1:0-48878 GCA_042408965.1 Ktedonobacteraceae bacterium | reverse complement strand
GAGTGTTCCTGGCGAGGAACCCTTCCAGGGTCAGACCCTGGCACAAGGCGAAGGCTTTGCATGGAATCCCGAAAGGAGGTTGTATGCAGATGAAGAAACCGATACGCCTCTTAGGGATGGTGTTCCAGATTGACTAGGAGTGCCCGTAAAGGCGGGCAATCAGAGCCTCTGAGCGTCGCGCCATCGATCTGACAACCGCCTTTACTGGATGACAGGGTGTGCGGTCGCAACGACGGGGTGACCGTCGGGTCCTGGTAGACGTAAGCAGAGGAGACGCGGGGCATAGCACTGCAAGACCTATTTATGCCCCGTTTTTTTTGCGGCTTCAACCTGTAGCAATACTGGAGGGTGTCTCAAAAAAGAAAGCCGGCCAGGAGTTGTCTCCTGGCCTCCTTCTGCTCTCACCGCTCCGTATGCTGGCCCCCTCTGATCTGGTAGACTCTCCTCTACAATGCCGCTACTCCTCCTCTAGCGAGAGCACCGCCATGAAGGCCTCCTGCGGTATCTCGACGTTCCCCACCATCTTCATCCGCTTCTTTCCCTCCTTCTGCTTTTCCAGCAACTTGCGTTTGCGTGTCACATCACCGCCATAGCACTTGGCAAGCACATCCTTGCGCAGCGCCTTGATAGTCTCACGCGCAATCACTCGCGAGCCGATCGCAGCCTGCACCGGCACCTCAAACAGTTGGCGCGGAATCAGTCGCCGCAGTTTCTCAACCAGCATACGCCCCCGCTTATAGGCTTCATCGCGGTGCACAATCATGGAGAGCGCATCCACTGGCTGTCCATTGACCAGGATATCGAGCTTCACCAGATCGGCCTGGCGATAGCCTGCAAAGGCGTAATCCAGCGAGGCGTAGCCCTGGGTTCGCGACTTGAGCTGGTCGTGAAAATCGACGATCAACTCGGCCAGGGGCATACTGTAGGCAAGCAGCACACGATCAGCCTCGAGATACTTCATCTCCTTAAAGACTCCGCGCCGCGCGGTGACTAGCTCCATAATCGGGCCGATGTAGCGCGAAGGGGAGAAGATCGAGAGATCAACCCATGGTTCCTCGATCTTTTCAATCTCTCCTGCGGGAGGAAAGGCTGAGGGATTATCAACCTTGACCACCTCACCGTTGCGCTTCGCCACATAGTACTCCACGCTGGGGGCGGTCACCAGGATGCGCAGGCCATACTCGCGCTCAAGACGCTCCTGAATAATCTCCATGTGCAGCAGCCCCAGAAAGCCACAGCGGAAGCCGAAGCCCAGGGCATTGGAGCTTTCTGGCTCATAGAACAGCGCCGCATCGTTCAACTGCAGACGCTCAAGGGCGTCACGCAGCAAGGGGTAGTCGTCGCTATCGACGGGGTAAAGGCCGGCGAAGACCATCGATTTAGCCGGCTTGTAGCCTGGCAGCGGCTCGATCTGCCCCAGGGCCGCTGCCAGCGTGGCAGTATCACCAACACGGCAATCCTTGACATTTTTGAAGCCCGTCGCCAGATAGCCTACCTCGCCAGCGCTCAGCGAGGCCGTCGCCGTCATGCGCGGCTGAAAGTAGCCGGCCTCCAGTACCTCGGTGGTGCTGCCGGTCGCCACCATGGCGATACGCTCACCGCTATGCACAACGCCATCAACGACTCGCACATAGGCAATGACCCCCTTGTAGCTGTCGTAATGTGAATCAAAGACCAGTGCTCGCAGCGGCCGGCCAAGCTGACCGTGCGGCGGAGGCACGCGCGTGACAATGGCCTCCAGAATATCACGAATGCCGATACCTTCCTTGGCAGAGGCCAGCAGGCACTCGGAGCCAGGCAGGCCGATGATCTCCTCAACCTCCTGACGCACGCGCTCAGGGTCAGCGCTGGGCAGGTCGATCTTGTTAATCACAGGAATGATGGCCAGGTCGGCCTCCAGGGCCAGATAGAGATTAGCCAGGGTCTGGGCCTCAACTCCCTGGGTGGCATCAATGACGAGCAGCGCCCCCTCGCAGGCGGCCAGGCTGCGCGAGACCTCATAGGTAAAATCGACATGCCCTGGCGTATCGATCAGATTCAGTTCGTAGGCCTCACCATCCTGGGCTGTATAGAGCATGCGCACAGCCTGGGCCTTGATGGTGATGCCCCGCTCTCGCTCCAGCTCCATCTGATCGAGAATCTGCTCGGTCATCTCGCGACTGGAGACAGTACCAGTATATTCGAGAAGGCGATCGGCCAGCGTCGACTTGCCATGATCGATGTGCGCGATAATGCAGAAGTTGCGAATATGGGCCTGATCAGTCATGCTTCAATGATGCCTCCGCACAACACTTCGTCGCCATCGGCACCGCCATAGAAGACGGCGCCCTGGCCCGGCGTGATAGCCCGCAGCGGCTGCTCCAGCGTGACCAGAGCGCGCCCACCCTCCAGCGGCGTGACCTGCGCTGGCTGCTCCGCGGCCTTGTAGCGCACGCGCACAGCAGCGCTAAACGGCTCCGCCGGTGTCTCTCCGCTGAGGTAATGCATAGCGCTCACGGTAAAACTCGTGCGCTCCAGCGCCTCCGCAGGACCAACAATCAGCGCGTTCTGCTGCGGATCAATCTTGAGCACATGCAGCGGCTCACGTGAGGTCAGCCCCAGGCCGCGTCGCTGCCCGATGGTGTAAAAGGCCAGTCCACGATGTCGTCCGAGCAGTCGCCCCTCACTATCGTAGATCGGCCCGGGCCTGGGCACGCTGATCACGCCTCCCGCCACAGTCGCAACGGCTGCGCCACTGGCACCACCTGCTACGTCCGCCAGCGCTCCGGTCTGCGCCTGGCTGTAACGCTCGATAAAACCGCGGTAATCGTTCTGCGCTACAAAGCAAATCTCCTGGCTCTCCGCCTTGGTGGCAACGGGCAGACCACGCTCAGCCGCCAGCGCACGCACCTGCGCCTTAGTCCATGTTCCCAGCGGGAAACAGGCCCGCGCGAGCTGCTCCTGATTGAGCACATGCAGCACGTAGGACTGATCCTTCTGGCGATCCACCGCCCGCCGCAGCCGATACTTGCCCGTCACAGAATCGATATCAACACGTGCATAATGACCCGTCGCCAGGTAATCGGCATCCAGGGCGAGCGCCCGCTTGAGCAGGACGGTGAAACGAATGTGGCGATTGCATACCAGACAGGGATTGGGTGTACGACCGGCGACATACTCGCGATAAAAGTAATCGACGACGTGGTCCTTGAACTCCTGCTCGACGTTGACCAGATATAGCGGGATATCCAGCAGGCGCGCCACGCGCCGTGCATCGTCGACTGCCTCCAGCGAGCAACACTTATTCTGTACGACACGCTCGACGCCATCGTCTTCAACGCGCCCCGGCTCGGCCCACAGGCGCAACATCATCCCGATGACCTCGTGTCCCTGCTCCTTCAACAGAGCGGCGGCGACTGAGCTATCTACGCCGCCGCTCATCGCGACGACAATCCTCGCCATGATCCAGCATCCCTCATCAATGGAGAACGGCGTCCGGGAGCGCACCCACAGCCCTGGTCTATCGCCCTCCGCGCCATCTTGAGGCCTCCCATTACTGAGCCTCTGCTCTGAGTGAAAAAAGACTAGCCTGCTGCCGGCTAGCCTCTCTGCGTGTAGCGTATCTCTCCACGAACCGCCACTGCGTGCGAATCGTGAAAAGGCGCGCTGTAATACCTCACATACTTCATGCTAAGGGTAGCACAGGTTGCTATGCTTGTCAAATAGCGACCGCCATACCCCGCCCTGATCACTGCCAGCCGCTGCAAGGGGCCGGGGAAAAGAGACTCGACGCACTTCCCCACATCGTGTATAATAGGCGCAATCTATCCAGTCATCGACGTTCCCCTGGCCGGGGAAGATCGATCGATTCGCTCAGCGCACTTATCTCTTGTGAGGGCCAGAGCAAGATTGAGAATAACGCTCGACGCCGGCTGCAGCTCAGGGACGACAGGCAGCAGCGGAATTGCGTCGCGCATGCAGGAGTGAGCAGGCATGGCAAAAAAATCCAGCACGCGCAGCGGGGCACGGCATAAGCCACGCGCGCAACAGCGAAATATCGAACTGGTACGCCAGACCCCCTCGCAGTCACTGACGGCAACTGAGGTGGAGACCGCCGTGGAGAGTGGCGAGGCCAGCACAGCCGCCGCCTCGACGACTGAGAGCCTGGAGCAAAGCAGGAAGAGCGCTCTGAAAGAGAAGAGGAAAACGCAACCTACGGACATACCGACGACGCCTGTGGCCAGCGCCCCCAACGGAAACACTGAGGCGACCACCAGCGCCGCAGCACGCCTGGCGGCACGCCGCACGGCTGGCAGAGGTCCGCAGCGTAACCCCGCCACCCTGATCTCACCGGAGCACTATGCCTATGTACGCAGGGACCTGCTCTTGATCGCTATCCTGGCGATCATCATGTTCACTGTCCTCATCGTGCTCCACTTCGTCCCGGCCATCGGGGGCTAAACCCTGCTCCCGCCTGCTGCTGATCACCAGCCAGCCAGCCGGGAACTGCAGATTCAGGCTGGCCGACAGGGAGAAGCACCGAGGCTCTTGCTCCTGGTCCTCAGTGCTTCTTCACACGGATCTATCGTCTCGGGTGGCTTGCGCAGAGGCTGCACGGTTACCCTGAACCAGGCAACCAGGCAGCAATATGACCGGGACGTGCCTCAGTGCATGAGGGGACCGGTGTTCATACCAGCGGAAATGCCCTGACGATGCTCAGCAGGGATCGTCACACCCAGCACACGCTGCATGGCCATCGTGTGTGAGCAGTTGCCCCAATCCTGGAAGAAGCGGCAGGTGCAATTCCAGACCCCATGATCATAGTTGGTGGTATGCACGTCGTTCTCGCCGCGGAACGTCGCTTCAAAGCGAGTAAACTGAATGCGTTCCGGCTCCTCAGCATAGCGCTTGGCTTTGGCGATCTTGTTAATCATGCTCGAATTCACGGTCGGTACTCTCCTTCAAATGTAGCAACCACTCCGCGTATGTATCAGCATCAAATGCCTGACCAGGCATCGAAAGGATCAGCACGTATCCCATCAGCAACGTTTTTCCTACGACAGCGGCTGATGGCGCAAATGCAGATATCACCCTCCTTTCAATCAAGCTCTCGCCCCTGAGCCGGGGATCAACCATGCACGAGAGTAATGGCCCACTCACTCCAATCCGCAACTCGTACGGAGGCTGGATGCACACCACCCATCTGGCGGTGCATCACCGTTGAAGGATCGTAGATGAGCCCGATAATAAGTGCGTTCTGACCGTGATAGAAATAAAAAACACCAGGGCGCATAGTCCCCAGTGTGGCATCTTCTAATCATCCGCACGATAGGCTGTGACGCCCGCTTTCCGCGACGCAACCCGTGCTTCCTCTGTATCTGAGCGCATAGGCGACAACCCTCGTGAAGAACTTTCTCCATTGAAAATCTGTACCCTCTCGGTGGGATAATTATACCATAGATCATGGCAGATGTCCAGTCTGCAGCGCGCAGGGTTGCACAAAGCCCCCAGAGCGGCGCAGAGGGGCTGTTAGTGAGATCACAGCAGCGCTATGAGCCGGCTCATAGCTGGGAGAACCAGCGTTGCCTATACTCCTTCTATACGTGACACAACCGGGCAAAACCATGGCTCACCTGGACGGCGGAGGCCACCGGGTGTTCGCTCCTGGATTGCCTCCATGGCCAGGGCATATACTTCTTTCCTTCTGTCGGGACCAGAGCCATCACCTTCAGTGGCAGGATCGGTCGCTCTGGTCGAACTTCTCAGAGAGTACAAGGAACATGAAAAGAGTACACTTGAACACACGACACTCGATGGTAAGCGCTCCGCTCCTCTCTCTCTGTATGGTGATCGGACTGCTCATGAGCGCCTGCAATCTTCCAGGATCTGACTCATCAGGGCAGAACGCCAGCTCTTCCCCCGGTACTACCGCTACGCCAGTTCGCCAGGCTCCAGCTCCCCTCCCTGGGAATCACTCTGTCGCTGATAAGCCGGCGACGGGAAAGCTTCCTCTCGGTCAGCCGCTTCCGGCGAATGAGATCATCTCGCTGACGTTCAACCTGCTCTACAACGACGCAGCGCTGGAGCGTAGCGTTCTCCAGATCTACACTCCTGGCTCACCGACCTTCCATCAGTACCTGACGCCTCAGCAGATCCGGCAGAGCTTTGGCCCCAGCGATGCCCAGCTTCAAGAGGTGCGTCAGTGGCTGACCTCACAAGGCTATACTATTGTGTCCACCGATGACCTCGCCACCGCTATCCAGGTGACAGCTCCGGTGGCAACCATCGAGCGTAGCCTTCATATCCAACTGCAGCAGTATAATGTCTCTGGCCACGTCTTCTATATGCAGAATAGCAACCCTACGTTGCCAGGCAGCATTGGCTCGCTGGTGCAATCGATCGTGGGGCTGAATAACTTCGCCCTGCCACGCTTCTGGTCTGGCCACAGCCAGCTCTCGTCGCAGGGGGTACAGGCCGATTGCAGTAAGTACGGCGCACACCAGACCCTGACGCGCACAAAGCTGGCCGCGGCCTATCAGTTTAACCGGCTCTATCAGCAGGGCCTGCAGGGACAAGGTATGACTATCGGCATTGCTGAGTTTGACGAGCCGTTCGACCCGCAGGATGTGGCCACCTATGCAGCCTGCGCAGGGGTGCCCGCCCCACATATCCAGATCGTCAACGTGATCGGCCACACCCCTGCCGGTCCCGGTGAGGGTGAGGCCGCTCTTGATGTCGAACTGGCCTCCAGCCTGGCCCCACAGGCCCAGATCCTGGTCTACCAGGCCAGTACCGCTACTGCTCAGGCCATGCTCACCGTCTTCAGACGGGTCGCCGCAGAGCGCCGCGTCCAGGTCTTCAGTGTGAGCTACGGCGCTGCTGAAGGCTCCTTCAGTAGCAATGAACAGGCTGGCTTCAACCAGGCACTGCTTACGATGGCAGGAGAAGGCATCTCGGTCTTCATCAGCAGCGGCGACTGCGGCGCTTTCACGGAGCGCATTCCAAATATCGCGGTCGTCTCTGCACCTGCTAACGCCCCCTACGCGATCGCCGTGGGTGGCACTACGCTCAAGGTCAGTGATCAGAACGTGCGTATCAGCGAGACTGCCTGGGGACCTGCGTCAAATGCAGGCTTGATCTGCACGAACGATTGGGGTACGGGTGGCGGTGTCTCGGAGAACCAGCAGTTCAAACGTCCCAACTGGCAGGTGGGAAGCGGGACCAATACGCATTACGACGGCACCTCTGGCAACATTCTGACACCAGACCTGGTGCCCGTGGTGGCCCCCAATGGACTGCGCCAGGTGCCGGATGTCGCGGCAGCCGCGGATAATATCGCCATCTTCTGGAACCGGACCTGGGTGCGCGTCGGTGGTACCAGTGCGGCCGCTCCCATCTGGGCGGCGGGTACGGTGCTGGTCGATCAGGGCCTGCGTCAGCAGCATGACACGCCCCTGGGCAGCGTGCCAACGCTCTACACGCTGGCAAATAACCCGCATGGCAATCATCCCTTCACGGACATCGTCAGCGGGAATAACGGGTTCTACAACGCTACCCGCGGCTGGGACTACACTACTGGCTGGGGTTCACCTAACTTTTACGACATGCTGAATCTCATGCAGCTTACAGAACAGCAGCTGCATGCTTAGTCCCAGAAGGGGTGACGGCCGGGGCAAGGCGACAGAGACTTCCCCCTGGGGAGAGTTTATCTGTCGCCTTGCTTTTCTGCGTCTCAGCGCTCAGGAGGGGCCGGTTGGAGGTGCGAAGCGCGAGAGGACCTCGGAGAATGCTGCGTGCTCTTCGCTCTCTGGCCAGGCTCGCTCGAAGAGGCGACAGGCCTCAGCTAGCTCGCGATAGCGGAGCACGCTTTGTGTCTTGCGTGTGTATTCAAAACCTACGTGGAAGAGCGCCATAATCTGCTCTCGTTCACGCTGCTCAGGTTGAAGCTGGAGCATGGCCAGTAGCGCCCGATTGGCTACGGCGGCTCGCGCAAACTGTGACGGAAGATAGGCTTTGACCATGTGAGTCTTGAAATCGAGGATCTCGGAGAAGGTGGCAAGCGCACGCACATAGTCGCCCTGATAGTAGGCACACATCCCTTCATCAAAGAGCAGGCAGGCCCGATGATATGGCAGATAGACGGGGACATTCACCACACAGGCCGGGCCACTGAATGCCTCACGCGCACGCTCAAGATAGCTCCGCGTGATCTCCTGGCCGGCTTGAGCCTGGGCCCTGGCGACTCCAGCGTAGATGCAGGCACGGATGGTCGGCAGAATGGCTTGGCCAGGTGTGTCCTGCTGCAGTTGCTCCTCATCCTCGTGCAGCATCTCCAGGGCCTGCTCCATGACCTCCAGTGCACCGGCGCCATCGCCGATGGTTTCATAGAGCCAGGCCATGCGACGCAAGATGGCATACTCCAGAGCGGGTGCTACCTTGCGTTCACAGGTGAACAGGGCCTGGCACATGACCTGCAGCACCTGATGAGGGTCCTCGCCACGATGGAAACCGAGCCAGGCCCGCAAGAGCAAGGCTTGAGCAAGCAGCTCTCTGGCCTCTCGCTGGCAGGTTTCCGATGGCACATAGGCGATGATGGCCTCCAGTGCGGGTCGACGCTGGGCGAGAATCCTGGTGACGAGCTGGCTCTCGCCGCTGAAGACCTGCGCATTGTACTCGACAAGGGTGAGTTCGGTCCTGAACTGGTGGAGCAACTGAGTACAGCGCTGCTCAAGGAGATGACTCCTCTCTTCAATGAGGTCACCCAGCGCTTTGAAAGGGCGCGCGGTGAGATGGCGCAGCGCGGCACGACGGTTACATACCCGTTCGGCACGCCGGGGATGCGCGGGGCCATGCGCTTCCTGAGACCTCCTGGAGAGATCTTCCTGGTTCTGGTCCATAGAGCGTTCTCCAACAGTAATCGACGCCGGTCAGGCCTGAACAACGGCTGATCCTTGCTTCATCGAGAGGTGACTTCACCTCTTTTGCTTGTAAAAGACGCCAGCGCTGCTCTCCAGAGGAGAGCTCTGGTCGGAACCTTCTGGAGCGCGCCAGGCCCGCGGCCTTCCTTAATATCGACTGCACTCACCAGACATTCGCAAGTTCAGCGCCAGCGCACCATATATCAACAACGATCAGTATACTTCATGATCTATGCTCTGTCTAGAAGAGGAATGATGTCCCCAAAAATTGCCAGAAAATGCTATATCACCGTTTGTTTGCTTTGATAAAAGACGCTGTAGATGTACAAAGGAGAAGAGGGCTACAGAGAGCAGCTCGACCACGCGAACACCGCTGATATGGTCGCCCACAGAAAGGCGTAGCGCCAGTGCTGAAGACGTCGCTGACGCTCTGTGTCAGGTGCTCCCCATGGCCTTCACCCAGCGGACGATACCAGCATCGCGTACACCTACCACCTATCAGTTCTCAGGGCTTCAGGCGCGCTGTCAACCAGCATAGCCAGACGAAGCGGGTACCCGCGCCTCAAGCCCCCAGAGTTGCGCTCAGAGGAGTTGGCGGCCAGTGCAAACACCGCGTCCTTCCTGCGCCGGTCATAAGAGAGCAGAGAGCGTGGGTTCGCAGCAAGCGCTGCTCGCCCTGACCCGGCTAGCTTTCCGGGACCACATAGACCGCCGTGCCGTAACAGAGCACCTCGGTCACACCCTGGCTGATCTCAGTTGCGTCGTAGCGCACCCCAATGAGTGCGTTAGCTCCCAGTTGCTGGGCATGCTGAATCATCAGCTCATAGGCGTCGCTGCGGGCACGCTCGCAGAGGTCTGTATAGAGTGAGATATTGCCACCAGCGAGCTGCTGAAAAGCAGCGCCGATATTGCCGATAATGCTGCGGGAACGGACGATGATCCCTCGCACCACCCCGAAATGGCGCACGATGCGAAAGCCAGTAAGCTCGTTACCAGTCGTTACCAGACGATGATCAAAAGGAGAACCTGCCGGCTGCTGTGACGACATACCGGCCATCATGTCAGGGGGCATACTCATAATGCACCTTCCTTTCCAGATAGATGATCGTGTGAAGCCACCAGAAACCACCTACGCCGTATATACGCAACCTGCAGGCCAGGGTTGAGCGCCAGCAGATACGACACCCCCACAGAACCTTGACAGCGCACTCAGCGGGAGCTATACTGTTTACCGTACACTGTTCGATACCCAAAGGCTGTCAGGAACGATGATGGAGAAGGCCCGACCACGCGAGCGTCGCCGCGCCCATACACGCCAGCGTATTCTGGATGCCGCCGAGCAGATTCTCGCGGAAGAGGGACCACAGGGTCTCTCGATGCGCGAGCTGGCTGGTCGCATCGAGTATAGCCCCGCGGCACTCTACGAGTATTTCAGCGGCAAGGACGAGATTCTCGGGGCCATCTGCGAGGAGGGCTTTGCACGCCTGACGGCGCGCCTGAGCAGCATTCCGTCCGAACTGCCCCCAACCGAGCGGCTGGTACAGGCCGGGCTGACCTACCTGGAGTTTGCCCGCGCCTATCCGCGTCAGTACCTGTTGATGTTTGGTGGCAGTAGTCCGACAGCTCACCCGCTGCACGAGGTCACGGCCAGCCAGGCCTATATGCTGCTGCAGAAGATCATCGCCGATGGTCTGGCCTGCGGGGTATTTCAGAGCCGCCCGAACTACGGCCTGGAGGAGATCACCTACCAGTGCTGGGCGTTGGTCCATGGGATGGCCATGCTACGCCTGACGCTGCTCAGAGAGGGTAGCGCGGAGATCGACGAGCTGCACCGTCGCGTCCTGACGGGCATGGCGGCTGACCTGGCCCGGGCTTGAATTTTTTTTGCCGGCTCTAAACATTGTACAGTTTCTCACCAGCGTGCGGATAGCGATCTGAGTTCAGATCAAGAAGGGAAAAGTAAGCACATGAGCACAATGACAGGCAAGAGAGGCGTGCTGAAGCAGCGTATGACGGCGGAGATGGAGGGACCATTTGTCGTGTTTCTCATTGGTATGCGCATCAATCGGCCATGGCTCATCCACCAGTGGCTGCCTGTCTTCTTCGCCATGCCACGCATGCTGGCCGAGCTGGCGAGGGAGCCAGAACGGGGCCTGCTGGGCTATCACATGCACCTCGGCTTTCCCAACGCGCTCGTCGTTCAGTACTGGCGCTCGTTCGAGGAGTTAACTACCTATGCCGGCGATCGGAGGGCCGAGCACTGGCCGGCCTGGATCGCTTTTAACCGGCGCATCGGCAGCAACGGTGCCGTTGGCATCTGGCATGAGACCTATCGTATTGCTGCCGATGGCTACGAGTGCATCTATAACAATATGCCGCCCTACGGGCTGGGTTGCGCGGGCACCCTCCAACCGGCCGTGGGGCGCCGCTCGACAGCGGCAGGGCGTATCGGCCGGGGACAGCCATCCTGATTCCCAGCGGATGTGCTACAATAGGCACGGGAGTGAGCAGCACTTTGCCGGAGACGGAGGAGAGTATGGCCCAGCGTCTTGATCTGCAAACCCTGATCTACGCCTATACCCAGGGCATCTTTCCCATGGCCGACAGCCGCGGACGCATTCACTGGTACGCGCCCGATCCGCGCGCGGTGCTGGAGCACGAGAGGTTGCACATCTCACGCTCTCTACGCTCCACCATCCGTAAAGGCTGCTACGAGATTCGCATGGATACAGCCTTCGAGGAGGTCATGCGGGCCTGTGCCTCCCGCCAGGAGACGTGGATCAGCGAGGCCTTCATCGAGGCCTACAGCGAACTGCATGCACTGGGCCTGGCCCACAGCGTCGAGGCCTGGCGTGACGGAAGGCTGGTCGGCGGTCTCTACGGTGTTACGCTCGGCGGGGCATTCATGGGCGAAAGCATGTTCTCGCGCGCAAACGACGCCTCCAAGGTCTGCCTGGTCGCCCTGGTTGAGCACCTGAAGCAGCGAGGCTACGTCCTGCACGACGTGCAGTTCCTTACGCCTCACCTGGCCAGCCTGGGCGCCAGCGAGATCTCACGCCGCGAGTACGAGCAGCGGCTGGCGCAGGCTCTCCAGCTTCCCTGCACCTGGGAGAAGTGCTAAGCGACGCGCCGCCCCGCTCTGCTCACTGCGCTCCATCCGCCAGAGCACGATCAGCAAACAAGAGCAGGAGGAGGTTGAGATGCGGATTGTGATCGCACCGCAGGCCCTCAAAGGCAGTCTCTCGGCAGCTCGAACGGGGGAGGCGATCGCCCAGGGCGTCCACGCTGCGCTTCCGAAAGCTGAGGTGGAGATCGTGCCGATCGCCGATGGAGGCGAGGGTACGGTAGAGGCTCTGGTCGAGGCCACGAGTGGGCGCATTGTGCGTCAGACGGTGACAGGACCTCTCGGCGAGCCAGTCGAAGCCTTCTTTGGGCTGCTTGGCAACGGGCAGACTGCGGCGATCGAGATGGCGGCCTGCGCAGGGCTGCCGCTGGTGCCGGCAGAGCGCCGCGATCCCCGCATAACGACGACCTACGGCGTGGGCGAGCTCATCCGCGCTGCCCTCGATCTGGGCTGCCGCCATCTCATCATTGGCATCGGAGGGAGCGCTACGAATGACGGCGGCGCTGGTATGGCTCAGGCACTCGGCGCACATCTGCTCGATGCAGAGGGACGGGAGATTCCACGTGGTGGGGCTGCTCTGGCACAACTGGCACACATCGTCCTGGACACCCTCGATCCGCGCCTGAGCGAGACCAGGATCGATGTGGCCTGCGACGTTACCAATCCTCTCTGTGGGTCTCAGGGAGCCTCAGCAGTTTATGGACCGCAGAAGGGGGCTACCCCCGAGATGGTTGCCAGCCTCGACGCGGCCCTGGCGCACTATGCCGCCATCATTGCGCGCGATCTGGGCCGCGACATCCGTGATCAGCCTGGCGCCGGGGCCGCTGGCGGTCTCGGGGCCGGCCTGCTGGCTTTCCTCTCGGCCAGGCTGCGGCCAGGCGCCCAGATCGTGCTGGAGGCCGTCGGCCTTGAGCAGCGTCTGCGCGGGGCCGACCTGCTGATCACTGCAGAGGGCCAGATCGACGAGCAGACGGCCTACGGAAAAAGCGTGGGCGCAGCCGCCACGCTCGCCAGGCGGCATCAGGTGCCAGTGCTGGCCCTGGCCGGCGGCCTGGGAACAGGGTACCAGGTTGTCTACGAGCTGGGCGTGGACGCCGTGATGGCCCTGCCCTCGGCTCCCATGAGCCTCTCCTATGCCATGGAACACGCCGCCCGGCTGACAGCCGATGCCAGCGAGCGCGCTCTCCGCCTGCTCTTGCTGGGTCGCAGATGGAAAAGCTCTTGAAGCGGTTTACTTTTAGGGGTGATTATTCGTCTCTATTAATGAGAACACTCTCATGGTCGGGACCGCGTTGAAATCGTCCGCGCCTGCAAGCTACAAAATTGCTTCATTGTTAGCGGCAATGAAGCAATTTGTTCTAGCAAGGCTGCAGCAAACAACCAGCCAGAGAGTAACATCCCTGAGGTGACCGGAATAAACTCTCTCGCAAAGAAGTTGTATCTTGTGAACGGTTTCAAGCGTCTCAATCAGAAGCAGAACCATTCAAACACGCTTGCTCAATCCGTAGGTAGTCCACAATAGAGGGAGCGCCGTTATCATGCCGGAACATCTCTATGCGACCGATCATGCAGACTTCGAGCATCTGCTTTCACTGGGGTTCACAGAGAGGGAAGCTCAGCGGCTTCTCTATCTGAGAAACCATGTCGATGAGCAAGTCGAATATCGTGAAATGCTGGAGGAGAGCCGTCGCCTTAATTTTATCCGCTGGCTGATCGAGCACGATCGGATCAGCAGGTAATGCAGATAGATCCAGGGCGGCAGGTGAAGCCTGCTGCCCTTTTTTTATGGAGCTGGCCAGGTCCTCGTGAAACTCTTCAGCGGCGCAGCAGATCGCACACGGAGAGCCCGCCACGGGGCGTCTCCCCTTGCACGTGGCGCGCGATGTGGGTCTGAGCAAGCCATAAGCCGAATTCTGTTCCTGCGCCGCCTTACGACAGCGCAAGCGGCAATCATCTATCTGGGGACGACGGTTACCCGTCGCCTCAAGCGACCAACCCGAGGGTTCACAGGCGAGCAACCTGCGAGCACAC
This sequence comes from Ktedonobacteraceae bacterium, assembly GCA_042408965.1. Taxonomy (GTDB): domain Bacteria; phylum Chloroflexota; class Ktedonobacteria; order Ktedonobacterales; family Ktedonobacteraceae; genus Thermogemmatispora. Next base: position 34,826 of record JBHOQN010000158.1, on the reverse strand, counting down.
CCGGCGGGTGTGCTCTCCCTCTACTCGGTCTTGCTCCAGATGGGGTTTGCCCGGCCAGACGGTCACCCGCCTGCCGGTGGGCTCTTACCCCGCCTTTTCACCCTTACCCGCTGAAGCGGGCGGTATGGTTTCTGTGGCACTTTCCTTGGGGTCACCCCCACTGGCCGTTAGCCAGCATCCCGCTCTGTGGAGTTCGGACTTTCCTCGAGCCTCTCAGGAGAGTGGCCCGCGATTGCCTAGCTTACTCAGGCCCACATGCTCTATAAGGGTAGCACAAATCAGAACGTCCGTCTATCAACGTTGACGAGTGTCGTACAAAGGCGTTACAATGAGCGTGCATCTGATTCAACCCAGCATACAGAGCGAGAAATTCCAGCCATGAGTACGGGTCGTCTGATTCGCCTGACCTCCCTGGCCAGCTGCGCCGGTTGAGCGGCAAAAATGGGCCCCGCGGCCCTGGCGCAGGTCCTGCGTCCACTACAAGCGCATAGCATCCCGCCAGGTCTGCTCGTGGGACTGGAAGCTGCCGATGATGCGGCGGTCTACCAGCTCAACGAACAGCAGGCGATCATCAGCACGGCAGACTTCTTTCCTCCCGTGGTAGATGATCCTTACGCCTTCGGTGGGATCGCCGCCGCTAACGCCATGAGCGACGTCTACGCCATGGGTGGTGAGGTGTTGCTGGCAATCAACCTGGTGGCCTGGCCCGACGATCTGGATACAGCCATCCTGAGCGAGATTCTGAGCGGCGGAGCGGAGAGCGTGGCTCGTGGGGGGGCTGTGGTCGCTGGCGGGCATACAGTCACTGACCGCGAGCCGAAATACGGACTGGCGGTCACGGGGAGCGTCGATCCGCGGCATATTTTGCGGAAAGGAGGCGCCCGGCCCGGCGACCTGCTGATCCTGAGCAAGGCTCTGGGAACTGGCGTGATCACGACCGCCCATAAGCGGGAGCAGGTCGCAGAGGACGACCTGCAGGCAGCTATCGCCTCGATGCTTCGCCTGAACCGCGAGGCCAGCCGTGTCCTGGTTGCCGCGGGCGCCGCCGTGCATGCCGTGACGGACATCACAGGCTTCGGACTGCTGGGCCACGCCTGGGAGATGGCCTCTCAGAGCCTGACCTGTATGCGTTTCGATTACGATTCGTTGCCGCTGCTGCCACATGCGCGCGACTACGCGGAGCGGGGCTGCATCCCCGGCGGCTCCGGCCGGAATGCGGACTATTTCGCTCCGCATACGCGCCTTGCTGTACGCCTGGGTCCCGCTGACAGGGCGCTGCTCTGGGATCCCCAGACTTCCGGCGGCCTGCTGGCAGCTATTGCGCCCGATCTCTGGCCGCACCTGTCTCCACCGGGATCTGAGCCGCTGTTCTGGCTTATCGGTGAGGTGACGGCACAGGCAACAGAGGAGGCACAGGTGCTACTGGAGGTAGAGTAAGACACAATGCACGAAGGGTATAGAGCACTGGAAGAGGCTCTGGGCGTTGAATTTCGTGAGCCTGCACTGCTGCAACTGGCCCTGACCCACCGCTCTTATATCTATGAAACGCCCGGCGTCGGGCGCGATTCCAATGAGCGTCTTGAGTTTCTGGGCGATTCGATCCTGGCGTTCGTCTGCGCAGACTTCCTCTATCGCACGTTCCCGCAGTTGAACGAGGGCGAGTTGAGTAACCTGCGCGCGGCACTCGTCAAGACCGAGACCCTCGCCAATTTTGCACGCGAGCTCCAGCTGAGCAGCTTTCTTCTGCTGGGCAAGGGCGAGCAGCAGAGCGGTGGCAGTCAGCGCGTGCTGGCTTCGGCCTTTGAGGCCATTCTGGGCGCTGTCTACCTTGATCAGGGCCTCGATGCAGCACGCCACGTGATCGTTCCTCGCGTGGAACCGCTGGCACGCACGATCGTCGAGAAACGCCTCTTTAAAGACAATAAATCGCTGTTGCAAGAGCTGGCCCAGGCCCGCGAAGGTATTACCCCTTCCTATCGCCTGGTGAGTCAGGAAGGGCCTTCCCATAACCGCGAGTTCACCGTCGAGGTGCTCCTGGGTGAACAGGTCATCGGGCGCGGCCAGGGACGCAACAAGCAGGCTGCCGAGCAAGAGGCGGCCCACGCGGCACTGGATAGCCGCGGCTGGTTATAGAGAATCGGAGGCACTCTTTCTGTAGAAAGGGATGGTTAGCAGGATAGGGAGGAGGATACACCATGCGACTGGAGCCGACACCGCGCCCGGAACATACGTTGCGCGTCAGCGCACGGCTGATCACGTCAAGTACGATTCTGCATCTCTCCGCCGATGAGCTGGAGCGATGCGTCAACCAGGAGCAGACCGAGAATCCCGCTCTGGAAGTTCAGGAGCAGCGAGTCTGTCTCTTCTGCGGTGCCCTTCTGCGCGGAGCAAGCTGCACCTCCTGCGGCCACTACGCCCAGGAGGGTGCCCTGCCCCAGGACCCCGCCACGCACTACGAGATCAATGCCAGCTCCGACTGGGAGCGCTGGCAGCAGCCCTACGATATGGATAACTACGGCTTTGTGGAGGCCGACGACGACCTTGATCCTCTGGCGCGCATTCCCACCGCTGAATCGCTGGCAGAACGCCTGCTTCATCAACTGGAGGCGCTCATTCCTCCCGATGAGGCCCCCATCGCCGAGCACCTGGTCGGCAACCTGAACGAGCGCGGCTATCTGGAGGTCAGCACGCAGGAGATCAGCCGCTATCTCGAGGTGCCTCTGGAGCGTGTGGAGTATGTACTCAAGCAGCTTCAGACGCTGGAACCGCTGGGGATTGGTGCACGCGATCTGCGCGAATGTCTGCTGATCCAGCTTGAGGCCCTTGCGGAGCTGGAGACGCCTCACCCTCTGGCCTACACACTCATCGATGGCTATCTCGACCGCCTGGGCCGCAGCCACTACCAGGAGATCGCCCGCGATCTGAAGGTTCCTGAACAGGAGGTTCGCGCCGCCAGCGCCTATATTCGCAGCAAACTGCATCCCTTCCCGGCTCACACCTACCGCCTTGATCTCCACTCTATCCGCCAGGCAAGTGGTGCAATTTATGTACGCCCGGATGTGGTGATTCGTCAGAGTGAGAGCGGCTTTGAGGTGGAACTGATCGAGGAGAAGCGCTACCGCTTCTCTGTCAGCCGCAGCTATCCCCTGGAGCCGGAGGCCCAGAGCGCCGTGGAGCTGGAGCGCTATTTCTCCCACCAGAGCGACCGCGCTCGCTTCTTTATCGACTGCATGCAGCGGCGCTGGCGCACACTCAAGCAGGTGGCCAAGGTGGTCGTGGAGCAGCAGCGCGAGTTTCTGGTGAAGGGCATCCGCTATCTGCGTCCCCTGACGCGCGCTGAGGTGGCAGCTCGCCTCAATCTCGATGAGGGCACCGTCAGCCGTGCCACCGCCAACAAGTACGCCCTGCTGCCCAACGGTCGCCTGATTCCCTTCGCAGACTTCTTCGACAGCTCCCTGGGTGTCAAGGACATCCTGCGTGAGATCATCCAGCAGGAGGAGCCGCAACACCGTCTCAGCGACGAGGACCTGCGACGCCGCCTGGCTGAACGCGGCATCTACCTGGCCCGCCGTACGGTGACGAAGTACCGCGAAGAGATGGGAATCGCCTCCTCACGTGAGCGCTAGCGGACGTGCGTAGAGCGTGCGCTCGTGGTCATAGATGACCATGCCAGGGCCACCACCCTTCATATGGCGCACATAGCGCTGCAGGGTGTAGTCGACGGGCACGCTGCTATTGCCGCGCGCCTGACTGTAGTAGGCCGCCAGGCCGGCAGCCTGCTCCAGGGTACTCTGTGGCACCTGACGGCCCGCCGTCTTAATGATAACGTGCGCGCCGGGCACGCCTCGCGCATGCAGCCAGATATCGTTACCTGTCGCCTGCCGAAAGGTGACTTCCTCGTTCTGTCGGCTGTTTCTGCCGACCAGGATGCTCAGGCCGTCGCGACTGCGCACATGCAGCGGCACCCCTCCAGCATGAGACGCGGCCCTGTCCTTCCCTGTCTTCTTCTGCTTCCCCTTCTGAGCTTTGTGCTGGTCGGCCTGCACCCTGAGACGCAGATAGCCTGCCTCCTGAATCTCTGCCTTTACCAGCGCGATCTCCTCCGGCGTTTCTGCCAGCTGCAGATCGGTCAGGAACTGCTCCAGCGTTGCCAGCTCGACGGCGTTGCGCTCGCTCTGCTCAGGTAACAGCTCGGCGGCGCGACGCATCTTATGATACTTCGCGAAGAGCCGATTCGCATTGCCCACAGCATCAAGACGTGGATCCAGGGGAATGGTCACCAGTGGCCGCAGCTCCCCCTCTACGGCGGCAAAGAGATCGGGCAGTGTGACCTGTGTCTTCCCACGCGCTACCTCATGCTGCAGGGTCAGCAGCAGTTCAGCCTGGTGACGATAGACCTCACCTTCCGCTAGAGCTGCCTGCTCTTCCTGGAGAGCGGTGGCCCGGCGCCTGCAACGCTCGATCTGCAGTTGCAATACCTTGCGCAGGGGAGCACGCAGGGCCTCCAGGGCATCATACCACTCGCTGCGCGCGTAGAAATCGTCGATGAGCAGATTGATCGAGGGAGACTCACGAATGCGCAGGCCGGGAACGGCGGCGTATTGCTCCAGCACATAGGGCGCGAAGGCGATGGGCACGGTGCGAGCATCTTGTGCTGGCGCACCCGGCAGCGTCCCTCCTTCGGCTTCCTCTGCCAGACGCTCGACGAGCTGGGGATGCCAGCGGTGCGTATCGTAGAGCGCCGCCAGCTCGCGGATATTCCAGGCCAGCTCCTCCCACTGCTCCGCACTCAGGACGGATATCGCTTCGCTGTCGCCAGTGGTACGATAGACGGCCTCTCGCGCCAGCAAGGGACTGAAGCCAGCCAGGTGACGGACAAGCATCTGCCAGAGCTTCACTGGCTCTGAGCCTCGGCGCACGCCGGTCCGCGCCGAACGAACCGCCCCCGCATCTGCTGGAGCACCATTTTCTGGAATCAACGCCAGTTGCGCCGCGGTCACAGTGGTCGGTTCGAGACGTGGGACCTCCTGACCGCCCAGGATGCGCACCTGCGGCGGCGGTGGCACATAGGGTACATTGGGCATAATCACACGATAGCGGTTGATATCCGCCCCAACACGCTTGTGACTGCCGAGTATCATTCCGCTCTCATGACAGAGCACGATATTGCTGGTGCGCCCCATGATCTCGGCAATCAGGCGCATGCGCACGAGGGGCCTGGGTGTTTCCTCACTCGCACCGGCGTCCTGCCCCTCCAGGGACGCTCGCACCGCCACCACAATATGCAGCACTCGCTCCCAGCGTGGCTGCTCGACGGTTTCGATACGTCCTCCCTCCAGATACTTGCGCAGGAGCATCACAAAGGGAGGCGGCTCGGCAATCACTCTGGGTGGCTTGCGCACCGTGAGGTGAATACGCGCCAACTGCGGATGGGCCGAAATGGAGAGCCAGCGATTCTGACCACTCTGGCCCTCCCTGGCAGGCGTATAGCACTGCAGGGCAATGGCATGCTCAGCAGGCGGAATAATGGTATCAATACGCGCACCCGTCAGTAAAAAGCGCAATTCGTCAGCGACGGCCGCGAGGGTGATAGCATCGGTATACATAGGGGACAACCTCACCTGTAGCTACGGCGTTTCTCGATGTTGTACAATGATAGCAGTTCCGGCACCACCCTGGGTTGAAGCAACCCGCCTGGGGTGAGTAGCACTCATCACGGCGGGCAGACGCCTGGGAGCAGCACAGCCCCGGCAGGTCTTATCTGTGCAGTTCAAGGCCCTGCAGGGTGTGGCTCGGGCCAGAGATGCTGGCAGAGAGAGCGCCGGCCTCTCAGGGCAGCACAGCAGACACCCAGTCAGTGAGAATCCAGTATAGCAGAGTGTTGCCTTTTCGTACACGTGACATTCACCGACCAGACCTTCGTCTGCAGGGGGAGACACTTTTGCATCGCGCCCCTGCCCAGCAGCGACGATGACCGGTCGGAGACAGCAGGACATCAGCATGCACCTTGACATGGAGCCAACAGCGGAGCAAGAGCCAGCCATCCCCCGACCAGCCGAGCAGCAGGGGCTGCTGTTCGTGCTGTCGGCGCCGTCGGGCACCGGCAAGGACAGCGTGATTCAGGCGCTGAAAGGCCTGGGCATGGACTTTCACGTCGTCACCTCGGTGACTACCCGCGCCCCACGCCGAGGGGAGAGCGAAGGCCACCCCTATCACTTCATCAGCCAGGCGGAGTTTGACCAGCTCATCGCCCGCGACGAACTGATCGAGTACGCCAGAGTCCACGGCAACTGGTACGGGCAGCCACGCCGCCAGATCAAAGAGCAGCTGCAGGCCGGACGCGACGTGCTGCTCAAGGTCGACGTGCAGGGCGCCGCCACCATCCGCCAGAAGATTCCTCAGGCCATTCTTATTTTCCTGGCCCCTGAGACCCAGGGAGCACTGGCAAAGCGTCTGAGCAAGCGCCAGACGGAGAGCGAGGAGCAATTCCACCGGCGCCTCGCCGACGCCACCAACGAGCTGGCCCAGTACCACTGGTACGATTATCTGGTCATCAATCGCGAAGGCCAGCTTGCCCAGGCTGTCGAGCAGGTACGCGCTATTATGATCGCCGAACACTGCCGCGTACAGCCACGCTATGTCGAACTGTAAGGCTGGAGTATCTCCACCAGAGAAGCAGCTGAGAGGAGGCCGTATGACGGACCTACGTTTTGAGCAATCCGGTACCAAAGAGCGCAATCTAGCAATGGAGCTGGTGCGTGTTACCGAGGCGGCGGCACTGAGCGCAGGCCGCTGGATGGGCAAAGGCGACAAAGAGAAGGCTGACCAGGCCGCCGTCGATGCCATGCGCCAGGCCCTCGACGGTGTGGACATGGATGGTGTGGTCGTCATCGGTGAGGGAGAGAAAGATGAGGCGCCGATGCTCTACATTGGAGAGCGCGTTGGCAACGGCTCGCCCCCACAGGTAGATGTCGCCGTCGATCCGATTGACGGAACTCGCCTGCTTTCCCTGGGCTTGCCAGGGGCCCTGGCAGTCGTGGCCACAGCAGAGCAAGGCACAATGTACGCAGCCCCGCCAGGGGTCTTCTACATGCAGAAAATCGCCGTCGGCCCGGCGGCCAGAGACGTGATTGATATCAACGCCCCCGTCCGTGTCAATCTGGAACGCATCGCCCATGCCCGTCACGCTCAGATCGACGACCTGACGGTGATTATTCTGGATCGGCCGCGCCATCAGGAGATCATCCGAGAGATCCGTGAAACAGGGGCCCGCATTCGCCTGATTACCGACGGCGATGTGGCGGCGGCGATTCTGGCGGCAATGGAAGACTACCGCGGCGTCGATGTGATGATCGGCATCGGCGGCGCCCCCGAAGCAGTGCTGGCGGCGGCGGCGATCAAATGTCTGGGCGGCGCCATACAGTGCAAGGTCTGGCCGCGCTCGGAGGAGGAGCGCGCGAAATTCAAAGCCGCGGGGATCGACCTTGAGCAGGTGCTCACCGTCGACGACCTGGTTCGTGGAAAGGATGTCTCGTTTGCCGCCACTGGTATCACCAGCGGTGAATTGCTCGATGGCGTGCAGTACTTCGGCTGGGGTGCACGCACCTCGTCGATCATGATGCGTTCGCGCTCAGGAACTGTCCGCTATATCCAGGCTCGCCACCGCTGGCGTCGCGGCGGCCAGCCGTAGCGTCCCCAGACGCGGGAGCGGCGTCCCGTTGCCTTCTGTTCTGCCCCGGCCGCATCAGCATCCTCGGACGGCGGGTGGCCCCATGCCGTCCGTCTTATTCCTGGCCGGACGAGCGCAGACAGACGGCCAGACGATAACGGGACGCCATCTCCTGTACTCCTCACTCGTCCGCAGAGCAGAGTGGGCGTAACCCTCCAGCGTATCTTCTCTACGAAACCGGCGCCGGACAACACTCATTCAGATCACTCAGTGGCCCTGCCCCTGAGCAGTTTTTACCTCTGATAAGGAGATTCTCTATGCCGCGTTTCGTGATCACCCTCCGTAGCCACGGAGGACTGGTCTGGCTCGCCCTGACTCTGGCGCTCGCCACCACGCTGGTGCTGGCTTCCTGCGGCGGTGGGAGCACCACAGCACCCGCACCAACCGCAACCCTTCCACCGACGGCGACCTCAGCTCCGTCTCCAACGGCCACCACGGCCGCGAAGACTGTACAGATAAAGATTATCGAGCAGAACGGGCAGTATCAATTTTCGCCACAGACCATCACCGTTCAGAAGGGAACAAAGGTTGAGTGGGTCAACATGAGCGATGCTCCACATACCGTGACCAGCAATAACAACGCCTTCACGGCGTCCAGCGACCTGATGGAGGGGCAGAGCTTCTCACTGGTCTTTACAACAGCCGGAACCTATCAGTATCACTGTAGCATTCACACATATATGCAAGCCACGATCGTCGTCACAGCCTGAGCGCAAGAGTAGAGGCCTGGGGGCTCGTTTCAGTGGGTCCAGCAGACCCCGAACAGTCTGAAGCGAGTCCCGTCTCGACCAGCCGACTGGTCAGCAAGTAGAGCGAACAGAGAGCTACAGTCGCTGTAGCTTTTCAATCACCGCATCGGCCACCTGCGATGTGCCCACGGCAGTGGGATCATCGGGACGTGGCTTCAGATCATACGTGACGTTTTTGCCCTCGACAATGACCTGGGCCAGCGCCTTCTCCAGGCGATTGGCAGCCTCCTTCTCGCCCAGATGGCGCAGCATCAGGACACCGGAGAACATCATCGCCATCGGATTCACCTTGTTCTGGCCCGCATATTTGGGGGCGCTACCATGCACCGGCTCAAAGACGGCATACTGGCTGCCAATATTGGCGCCGGGCGCCACACCCAGGCCGCCAATCAGTCCCGCAGAGAGATCGGAGACGATATCACCATAGAGATTGGGCAGGACAAGTACATCGTACTGTTCAGGTTTCTGAACGAGCTGCATACAGATATTATCAACGATGCGATCCTCAAACTGAATATCGGGGTATTCTTTCGCAATCTCCTGAGCAGCGGAGAGAAAGAGGCCATCAGAAAACTTCATGATATTGGCCTTGTGAATGGCCGTCACCTTGCGCCGGCCATGCTCACGCGCATAATTAAAGGCGAAGCGCACAATGCGCCGGCTGGCGGCGAGGGAAATATACTTGAGGCTGACGGCAGATTCGGGGTCAAGGCGGGCCCCATTGGTGCGCTCCACCAGCTCGATCAGCTCCGCCAGCTCGGGAGAGCCACGCTGGAACTCAATGCCAGCGTAGAGATCCTCAGTATTCTCACGCACAATAATCAGATCGACATGCTCATAGCGCGAGCGCAGACCAGGGTAGGTCTTGGCCGGTCGAATGTTGGCATAGAGATCGAGTCTCTTGCGCAGAGCGACGTTGGCGCTGCGTACGCCCTTGCCTACCGGGGTGGTAATCGGGCCTTTGAGGGCGACCTTTGTGCGCTTGATCGACTCAATGACCTCCTCAGGCAGAATCGTGCCCTGTTTCTCCAGGGTCTCCATACCCGCCTGGTGGACTTCCCAACAAAATTCCACCCCGGTTGCTTCAAGCACGCGGCGGGCAGCAGTGGTGATCTCCGGGCCGGTTCCATCTCCGGGAATGAGGGTTACCGCATGCGGCATGAAATCCTCCAGAACAGCAGAGTTTTTTCACAGGTAAGAAGTTGAGCAATCATGGATTGATTATATCATGAATACGCGCCAGACGCACGCGAGAGCTATCTCTCACCAGCGTGCGCATGGCGCGTCCTGCCTGCATCTCAGTGGGAGCGCGCCGCGCGTCCAGTTACCCTGGTGGCAGTACGGCTGCTGCGCTTGCTGGAGGGGGTCTGCTTTGCGGAAGTGCGGGTTGCCCTGACCTTCGCCGGGCCATCGCCGTTTGAGGCACTGCGGGAGCGGGCCGTCTTGCGAGAAGCTGTCTCCTCGTCTGCCTCGGCGGGCGCATGCTTGTGCTCGCTGCGGCGACTGACGCGGGTGGCGCTCTGGCGGCCGTTCTGGCGAGGCTTCTCCTCGGCATTCTGCTGAACGGCAATGACCTCTTCGTAGCAGACGGGGTCCTGACCCGGACGGGGGATCACCATCAGGCCACCACAGCGAGGACAGGGTTCGGGCACCGGGCGCTCCCAGATCGCGAAGCTACAGGTCGGGTAATTATTGCAGCCATAGAAGATACGCTTCTTCTGGCGCGTCTTGCGCTCGACGAGATCGCCGCCGCACAGAGGACAGAGGGCCCCGGTCCTGGTAACAAACGAGCGACCGTAGCGGCACTCCGGGAAGCCAGAACAGGAGATAAAACGGCCGAAGCGTCCGCTGCGGATCACCAGCTTGCGTCCGCACTCAGGACACAGCTCGTCCAGCTCCTCAACAGGCTTCTGCACGCGATCCATCTCGGCCTCAGCCCTGGCCATGGTCTCCTTGAAGGCCTGGTAGAAATCGCGCAGAAACTCAGTCCAGGATTGGCGTCCCTCCTCGACATTATCGAGCTTGCGTTCCATGTCGGCTGTGAAGCTGACATCAACGATCTCCGGAAAATGCTTGTTGAGCATTTCGTTGACGGTCTCACCAAGCCAGGTGGGCACGAAGCGGCGTTGCTCCTGAGCCACATAGCCACGCTCCTGAATAGTTGAGATGATCGGCACATAGGTGCTTGGCCGTCCGATACCCAACTCCTCCAGCTCCTTGATCAGGCTGGCCTCGCTATAGCGGGGTGGCGGTTGGGTGAAGTGCTGCTCGGGCTTGAGCTGATGCAGCTCAAGGACCTCCTCGACATGCAACGGCGGCAGTAGTTTCTCGTCCTCCTCACGTGGCCAGACGGCATAAAATCCCTGAAAGCGCAGGCGCGAGCCATTGGCGCGGAAAAGATACTGCGCGGCGCTGATATCGGCGCGCACGGTGTCGAAGAGAGCCGGCGTCATGAAGCTGGCCACAAAGCGTCGCCAGATGAGGTTATAGAGCTTGAACTGGTCGGTGGTGAGATAGGCCTTCACCTGCTCGGGCGTGAGGGTTACATCGGTCGGACGGATGGCCTCGTGGGCATCCTGGGTGGTGGCCTTCGCCTTCCCCGTGCGGCCCGAACCGACATAGGCCTGACCGTACTCCTGGGCAATGAACTGCCTGACGCTGGCCCTGGCTTCCTCCGAGATACGAGTGGAATCGGTACGCATATAGGTAATCAAGCCCTGGGAGCCACGTGATCCCAGCTCGATCCCCTCATAGAGCTGCTGCGCGAGGCTCATGGTCTTTTTGGGCTTAAAGTAGAGGCGCGATGAGGCATCCTGCTGCAGCGTGCTGGTGGTGTAGGGCAGCGGTGGCTGACGGCGTACCTCCTTCTCAACCAGGCGCAACACCACGTAGCGGGCTCCTTGCAGATCAGCCAGAATGGCCTCAGCCTCCTCCTGGCTGGAGATCTGAATGCGCCGCCGCTCTTCGGCTTTGCGGGACCCATCGCTCTGCTGTCCCTGTTCCTGCTCGTCGCCTTCGGCGGCCTCCTCATCGCCGTTGAGGCCGGCCATCTCGTTGAGTCGGGCGATCAACGTCGCTTCAAAACGCTCTTCCTGGCCCTGCTGGCTGAGCAACGCCGTGATCGTCCAGTACTCCTCGGGTACAAAACTGCGAATCTGTTGCTCACGATCGCAAATCAGACGCAGCGCTACCGATTGAACGCGCCCGGCGCTCGTACGGGACTGTACGCGACGCCACAACAGTGGACTGATCTTATACCCGACCAGGCGATCCAGGACACGGCGCGCCTGCTGCGCGTTAAACAGATTTTCATTAATATTGCGCGGTTTCTGGATAGCCTCTTGCACGGCTTTTCGGGTGATCTCGTTAAAGACGGCCCGCCGCGGATTCTTCAGTCCCAGCGTCTGCATCAGGGACCAGGCGATAAATTCTCCTTCACGATCAGGGTCCGGGGCCAGATACACCTCTTCAGCCTTTTTAGAAGCCGCCTTGAGTTCGGCTATGACCTTCTCTCTTTCCTCAATCACCTCATATTGTGGCGCAAAGTCCTTGCGCGTATTGACTCCCAGGCCTTTTTTCGGCAGGTCAATAATATGTCCCATTGAGGCCCGCACCTCAAAATCGTGGCCGAGGAACTTCTCAATGGTTCTGGCCTTTGCCGGAGACTCGACAATTACAAGCTTCTTTGCCATCAATCAACCTATACCTGATCTGCTGATGATTTCATACTGAACGCCAGGTGAGCTGTTCAATCTCACAGGATAGGATAGCACACGCTGACAAGAGGGATGACAGGGACAGATCTGCTCCAGTCCGACTATCGTCCTTCTTCTCTCAAGATGACGTCCTGTTCTCTCTGAGATAACACAGGGCGAGCATACAATCTTCCCATCAGGGAGAGACGCCCCATCCAGGCCGCCCGCACGAGGCTTTTTGTCAGGGGTACAATAGGGTAGAAACGGTGCTTCCTGTGAAGCCTATCTTTCATGAAGGCCATTGAGAACATGTGTTTACTTGTTACAATATCATATTACAGATGATTCAGGCAATGCATCAGATTGGGAGGAAATGTATATGTTCAGCGCTCACTTTCGTCAGCACAGTCGCACACGGCGGCGTGCTTATCTTCGACAGCTGCTCGTGCAGATCGGCAGTCTGGGTCTGCTCCTGCTTGTGGCAGCCTGCTCTCTCCCGGGTTCGGCGCCCGGGCGCGGCCATCCCACGCAGTCCGGTGTTCTCAGTCCCACGCCCACGCCTACGCCCACACCCAGGCCAGTCGAGCAGTACGGCTTCCAGAAGGGGATCGTCTATCCTGGCTGGAGCAGCACCTCCTACGGGGTCAGCGATAGCCGCTGGCAGGGGAGCCTGGAGGAGATCAAGGAGAGCACTGGCGCCCAGTGGTTGGAGATGCCGATTCTTCTCTCACAGCCAGCGCCCGAGTCCGTGGATATCGCGGCTGACGCTGGCACCCCCACTGTTGAGGCATTCACGTCGGGTGTTCGCAAGGCCCACGAGGCCGGCTTCAAAGTCTTTCTGGCCCCCCTGCTGACGGTGCGTCAGCCGGGTGGCTGGGCGGCGCTGATTACGCCAGGACCAGCCCTGCAGCAAAGCTGGTTCGACCACTACTGGCGGACTCTCAAACCTTATCTCGTTGCCGCAGAAGCGAACGGCGTCGAGCAGGTGGCGCTGGCCACAGAGATGGAATGGCTGCAGAGCAACGCGCCCGCCTCGCTCTGGCATCAATTGATTCGTCGCGTCCGCAGCATCTACACCGGCAACCTGACCTACGATATCAACTGGTCCACGCTCGACGAGGCTCCGGACTGGCTGCGCGACCGCGCGCTGACGTTCATCGGCGTCTCAGAGTACATCTCGCTGACCAACGCACCAGTGCGCCTCGATGGGCACACGCTGCTGACCCTCTGGCACGATGTGATCAAGGTTCGGCTCGACAGTCTCGCCAGACGTTTCCATAAGCGCATCATTCTGACAGAGATCGGCTACCGCAACAGTGCCGACGCGCTCTACCAGGCCTGGTCATCAACCTCCGATGCCCCGGAGGACCCCCAGGAGCAGGCCGATGCCTACAATGCCGCCCTGGCCAACGTGATCCCCGATCGAGAGATGGCCGGTATCTTCTTCTGGGGCTGGGACGACGTGGCCCGCTTCGGCATCAAAGGAGAGCAGGCGGCCCGGGTCCTGCATGAGTGGTATAGCACCGACCGCTGAGAGCAGTGCCTGGCCCTGTCGAGCGCGTCCAGAAGATCTATCCTCTGCGAGCGCTCTTGACCGCTTCACGCGCGCATGCTATGCTGCAAGCAGGAAAATAGATACAACTATTGACACACGCGCTGGTTCGGAGGAGAAGTATGCAGCGACAACGGCCATCTCAACTGACACCCAGGGAGTCAATTCGCGCGAGGATTCTGAAGGAGAAGCATCGCCCTGGAACACCCCCTGGAGCGGCCAGCGCCGACCAGCGCCGCAAGCGGCGGCGAATCTCGCTGAGAGCTGCTCTGGCGGTCATGAGCGGTCGAGCAGCGGGGGCGCTGAGCCGCCGTCTCCGTCTGGGAGGCGGGACCAGCATCGTCGGCCTGGTGGCCCGCAGTCTCTATCCTGACATCGTACCCCGCCTGGCCAGCCAGCTCGAACATGGCAGCGTGATCGTCACTGGCACCAATGGCAAGACAACGACCAGCGGCTTCATCGCGGCCATCCTGCGTGACGCTGGTCTGCGTGTCTGGCGCAACCGCGAGGGATCGAATCTGATGAGTGGCATCGCCGGCGCGCTGGTGGCGCGGGCGCTGCCAACAGGGAATCTGCGCGGCGCGGGCCGGGCGATCTCTATCTTCGAGGTCGATGAAGCGGTCATGCCCCAGGCGGCGCAGATCCTGGCTCCGCGCGTGGCAGTCTTCAACAATCTCTTCCGCGACCAGCTCGACCGCTACGGCGAGGTCGAGAGTGTGGCTGCGCTCTGGCGCCAGACGGTGAAGACCTTGCCGGAGACGACGACGCTCATTCTGAATGCCGACGACCCGACCACGGCCAGTCTGGGCGAGCTGTTCAAGGGTCCGATCCTCTATTTCGGCGTTGAAGACCACTCGCTCGATCTCAGCGCTCAGAACGGGCATGAGGGCCACCAGACGATTGATGTACGCACCTGCACCCGCTGTGGCAGCGATTATCGCTATAGCCTGCGTTTCTATAGCCACATGGGGCATTATCACTGCCCCAATTGTGGCCAGCATCGTCCCCAGCCCGCTGTGCGGGCCGTGCATATCGGCAGCGATAGTTTCGACCGGCTGCGCATGATGGTCGAAGCCGGTGGGGAGCAGAGCGAGCTGGTCATCCCGCTGCCAGGGCTTTATAATGTCTATAACGCGCTGGCAGCGGTCGCGACAGCCCGCGCGCTGCAAATAAGCTGGGAACCGATCGTGTCAGGCATAGAGCAATTCAAGCCCGCCTTTGGGCGCGGCGAGCGCGTCCAGGTCGCCGGCCGCACCTTGCGTTTGCTGCTGGCCAAGAATCCCACCGGCTTGAACGAGGTTCTGCGGACCCTCTGCAGCGAAGGGGCCCGGCGCCACATCCTCTTTGTGCTCAACGATAATATTGCCGACGGGCGCGACATCTCATGGATCTGGGACGTCGATTTCGAGCGCATCCAGGGCCGGTTGGCCAGCCTGACGGTGGGCGGGAGTCGTGCCTTTGATCTGGCCCTGCGCCTGAAATACGCTGGCGTTGATCCAGAGGAGATGACCATTGTGCCATCAACGCCTCTGCGCTCCCTCAAGCGGGCTGCCAGCACCAGGAGCCAGCGAGCTCCACGGAGAGGCGGCCGCGGACGCTCAGTACCGGCCACTACCCTCGCTGAGCAGGTACGCGCGACGGCAGGCGGGGAGCAACCGCAACGCCACGGGTTGGCAGCCGCCCTGGATACAGCGATCGCACAGACACCGGCGGGTGACACATTGTTCATTGTACCAACGTATACCGGACTCCTGGAGATACATCGTGAGTTTGAACGGCGCGGGCTCACACCTCACTACTGGGAGGGGAACGAATAGATGAGCGATACGAGCGAAGCGCGTCTGACACTCACACTCGGGCACCTCTATCCCGACCAGCTCAACCTCTACGGTGACCGTGGCAACATCCTGACACTCAAGCGGCGCTGTGAGTTGCGCTCTATTGAGCTGCGGGTGGTCGGTCTGGGAATCGGCGATGCCCTGGCCCCCGATGAATACGATCTGCTCTTCATCGGTGGGGGCCAGGACAAAGAGCAGGCCCCGGTGGCCCAGGATCTCTACGAGACCAAGGGCATCGGTCTCTGGGCTGCGATCGAGGACGATATGCCAGTCCTGGCGGTCTGCGGCGGCTACCAGTTGCTCGCCCACTATTACCGGCCGGCCGAGGGACCCGATATGAAGGGGCTGGGCGTCTTTGATGCCTGGACGATCCACAAGGGACCCCGGACCCCGCGCTGCATCGGGAACGTCGTCCTCAACTGGAACGGCAGCACGCTGGTCGGCTTCGAGAACCACGGTGGGCGCACCTACCTGGGAACCGCCCGACCGCTGGGTCGCGTCCTGAAAGGACATGGCAATAACTCCGAAGATGGAACCGAAGGTGCCGTCTATCGCAATGCCTACGGGACCTATCTGCACGGATCTTTATTGCCAAAAAATCCACACTTTGCTGATTATCTGATAGGCCTGGCTCTACAACGGAAATACGGCCTGCGGCGGATGGCCGAACTGGTCGCCCCGCCGGGCGCGATGATGAATGGCTCTACGCCGGCTGAGGCAGTGCTGCCGGAAGATCCGGCGACGTTATTGACGCCCCTGGATGATCGGCTGGAATGGCAGGCCCACGCCTCGATGCTGGAACGCCTGGGCCTGTACGACGAAGCGGCCGCCGCTGTGCGCCGCACCGAGGCGGCGTAGAGGTTCCTGACCACGAGGATTGTGCCATTATGAGTGTTGACCGAACACTGGCTCGCTGCTCCTTCTGCGGTCGGCGCCCACCCGAAGTCAGACGGATGATAGCCGGGCCAGGCGCTGCCTACATCTGCGAGGCGTGCCTGCAAACCTGCAACGAGATCCTGCAGGACCCGAGGCCCTTCTCACCTCAGGCCCTGGAACTGGCCTCGCGTCCGCCTGTGGTGGTGGCGGCCCCCCTGGAGGTCCCGGAGACGGGCCACGAGCAGCGTGTCGCCCCCCGTGAGCCGCTGCGTACAATTGTGCTGGAGCAGGAGCAGAAGCAGCAGGATATGACCCTGATGCTCTATCAGCTGCAGTTCTACATGCAGTACTTTGAACTGCACTATCTCTGGATCAGGCCGCCACTCACACCCGGTTTTGCCTTTGTTCCCCGGCTGATCTTCTTCCTGCGGGATAATCGCGGACAGCAGTGGAGCGGCGACCAGGGAGGCATGCTGCTGGCTCGTCCGGAGCTGGCCAGTGATCCCAACCACGCGGTGTACCAGGGGCGGGCGCGCTTCCAGCCGCTGCCCTCAATTGAGGCACATCGTCTGACCATCCGCGCCGCCGACCCGCTGGGCCAGTTTGAAGACCCGCCACCACGGCCCTGGCAGTTCGAGGTGACGCTCTGACGCCTCGAGATGATATGCAACAACGACCCGGTCAGAGCGCCAGAGAGAAGGGCAGGCAATGCAGCGTTGCCTGCCCTGATTGCCGGCTTCAGAGCCACCACCGCTCGTTCGACGCTACTCCAGCGAGGGAATCAGCAGTCCGTAACCACCCTTCTCCAGACGATACATCACATTCACTGTATTGGTCGCTTCATTGAGGAAGGGATAGAAAGGAAGACCCAGAGCCTCCATCTGGAGAATAGCCTCCCTATCGCTCATCGGTTTCGTGGGCACGCTGCGAATCTCCCTGATCCTCGCCCACATTGCTTCGTTCTGCTCTTCGCCAACGCTCGCAGGAAAATCGAGATTGCTATACTCATCCTCCTCACCTGCAGCGCCTCTCTCCCCCACTACGTCCGCCGACCCTCGTTCCAGAGAGGAGAGCGCCCCTGAACGGGCCAGCGCCAGCACTCTGACGGGGGAACGCTGATGACGACGGGCGCTGGTGATACGATCCTTCTGACGACTCAGCTGTACCAGCACCTTGTCCAGCGCCAGATCAAAGGCGGCGCTGGCGCTGAGGGCACTGACCTCGCTGCGCAACGTAGGCCCGTTGCCAGCGAGGAGAATCTGAACCGTGTAGTGATCCTGGGCGCTGCGCGTCTGCTCCTCTGTAATCGTGACCTCCGCACGCGCCAGCGTATCATGAGGCGAAAGCAGCCGCGAAAGTTTCTGTGCCTTGCGCTCGATGTAGCGCCGCAGACGAGGTGTGACCTCCATCTGCTTGCCTTTGATAATGATCTGCATTGCTTCTACTCCCTCTTTCCAAGCCACAACTCGATACACGCAGGACAGCCAGCCGATTCTGACCAGTGGAGGTCAGGCTGCAGCTCATTATATCATCTGCGATCAGGTACCGGAAAGGTTCAAGCGAAGAAGTGGTCAGCTCTCCTGACGGGGAGGCCAGCCCCATCGACGCAGCCCAGGACCATCTCTGAACAAGGTGTTATCTAAGACGGCCGCGCCTCCGGCCCTCACCCGCACAAAAGATGAATACTATTTCATTTTCAGCGGTCATAGATTCATAAAATGTTCATGTTTTGCTGTTAAGCTTAGAAGAGGACTGGCAGAAAACGTATTCAGCTAACCTGTATCGTGGAAGGGGAAGTGGCATTATGGCGCAGATCCCAAACAACCATCACATCACCTATCAGCTTCAGTACCGTAAATGTGGCAAACCAACCTGCAGCACCTGCCGTGAGGGCCAGGGACATGGTCCCTACTGGTATGCATACTGGCGCGAAGGTTCACGCCTGCGCTCCGGCTACGTCGGGAAAGAGCATCCCGACAGAAGTGCTCCAGAGGGAAGAGAAGAGCAGTCCCAGCAGCACTCCTCTCAGGAGCACGGCCGGGGTCAGGCCCGGGCTGCGCTTGCATAGGAGCGCTGCCCTCTGAGGCCGCGCGCCAGCGGCGTCAACACCGGCCGCAGCAGGCCAGTATACCGATCCTGGCATCTGTGATCGTCGGTTCCGCTCGCGGGGCGCGTCTCTCCCCGGCCGGTGCTCCCTCACACCTGCGCGTCGTTGCTCCGGCCCACAGTATCCGTCCGAGGCCATCCCACCCCAGGGGTGGCCCGACCTCCCTCGCCAGGCGGCCTGCGCCTGTCCGAACGCCCCCCACCCGCACGGACGCCTCCTGCAGCCGCCTGCGTCCGCGCAGCGCTGAGGCGGCGCTCCTGCCACGCCTGTCCGGGCTGGCGCCCCCCACGCGCCTTCCGCGGCCTGCGCTCCCCTGTCGCGAGGCTCGACCGCCTTCAGAAGCAGCGCCAGCACCCTGCTCGCTGCCCTATGGCCGCAGTGCTTTGTTCGGTCGCTCGCACACCCTTGACAGCATGCGCTCCCGATGCTATCCTGGATGGGGTCTCGTCAGAACCCAGCGCAAGCCCGATCGGGGATTGGAACGACAGTACTCTACCCAGAGCTGGGAGCCGCGGGATGAAATGTCCATATTGTGGCGGCACCGAGTCGCGCGTCAAAGACTCGCGCGACATCGGGGACGCGATCCACAGACGACGCGAGTGCGAGCACTGTAAAGGGCGCTTCAGCACCTATGAGCGCGTCGAAAAATCTCATCTGATGGTCATCAAACGCGATCAGCGTCGTGAACCGTTCGATCGTCAGAAGCTGTACATCGGGATTCGCAAGGCCTGCGAAAAGCGGCCTCTTCCTGTGGGAGAGATCGAGAGCGCCATTGAAGAGATCGAGCAGGAACTGTACCGGCTGGGCAGGCAGGAGATCGCAAGCAGCGTGATAGGGGAGCTGGTCATGGAGCGTCTGCGCCGCATGGATAAAATTGCCTATATCCGCTTTGCGAGCGTCTACCGCTCCTTCGGGGATGTGGAGACCATGTTTGAGGAGATCCAGCAGCTGCTCAACCGCGAGAAGGCAGAGTAAGCAAGCGCTTATTCCACCCCTCTCACGGATGCCCTTCTGGTGAGTCGTCTCCACGCGGCTCCCCGACACTCGTTCCGGGACGTCTGCACTCCCCTCCTCAAAGCAGAGAGGGCAACAGTGCGCGCTCAGCCTCTCAGAGCTACCCGCTCCCTCGACCAGAGACCTGCTGGCCAACGTCCTGACAGAGCGCGCTCTCTCCTGACCAGCAGCCCCTGGCTAGCGCTCGCCAGCACGGCCCTCGGCCTTGCGCAGACGGCGGCTCATCACTGCCAGCAGTTTGATGGCAATCTCCGGCTGGTTATGAATGACCATGCGAAAGTCCCAGATCGGCAGCAACATCGCGGTCGTCTCTTCCTCTGCAATCACACTCGCCGAGCGCGGCAGATCATCCAGCAGAGCCATCTCACCCAGAACATCGCCGGGACCAGCCGTACCAATCACTTCCTCCGGCTTGTCGGGATCGGTCGCCTGGACAATCCGCACCTTGCCAGCCGTAAGAATATATAGCCCGGTGCCTGTATCGCCCTGCTTGAACAGGGCAGTCCCTGGACTATAGTGGCGCTCCTGTGCACTTCTGGCCAGATCCTTGAGTTCCTTAGCACTCAGACCAGAAAAGAGGTCGACACGTTTCAAGAAATCTTCATACATACCAGGACACTCCTTTATCACAGGTGCTTGCGTCTCGCTCTCACCCGACCCTCCCCAGGCCCGTACGTATTGTACCACAGCAGTTGCGGACTGTCTTTTGACTTTCTTCCAGATACGAACTACAATAAGTGGGACGGTCGCAAGCAGAAAAGAGAGCCACTCAGCAGAGAGTCGATAGATTTATGACCACACAGGACATCTCACTGGCACAACAACGGCTCCGCGAAGGAGTTGATGCCCTCAACGAAGGCAAGCTTGAGCGAGCCGCGGAGGCCTTCAACGACGCCGAGATCCGCTTTCGCCTGGCGGGCGATTACCGGCACGCAGGCGACAGTCGTATGCTGCTGGCCGAAGTACAGCAGCAGAACAACATGCTCGAGAGCGCTATTGGCAGCTACACACGTGCGATGCGCTACTATCGCGAAGCTGAGCAGCCACTGAGCGAGGCCGGCGCCGCCCTGGCTCTGGGCCATTTAGAGCGCCAGCGTGCGCATCTCGATCTGGCGCAGAAGGCCTATGAGGAGGCGCAGCAGATCTACCGACGCCTCAATCACCCCAGAGGGCAAGGGAATGTTCTGCTGGCCCTCGGCCATCTGGAGCTGCAGCGCGGTCAGGCCGGCCAGGCCGCGGACTACTATGCCCAGGCGATGGAACACTTCCAGGCGGCAGGTGAGGCGATCAACGAGGCTGACGCCCGCCGTAGCTATGCCGATATCCAGCGCCTGAGCCGCGATTTCGTCAGCGCAGAAGCAGCCTACCAGCAATCACTGGCCGTCTATGAGGCGCACCATGATAACTACGGCGCAGTAGATGCCCTCAGTGGCCTGGCTCGCATCTACCTCGAACAGATGCGCCTGGAGGAGGCCAGCGATCTCTTCGGAGAAGTCATCAAACGCTCACAGGAGCTGGAATACGAGCTTGGACGGGCTGATGGCAACCTGGGCCTGGCAGAGATTGCCCTGGCGCGCAATCAGATCGAGCAGGCCCTTGCCAGCGCTCAACTGGCCCAGCAGATCTACTCGGACCAGCGCAACGCCCTGGGACTGGCCCATACCTTACGCCTGCTCGGCGAGATCAATATGCGGCGCGGGCAACTGGCCTACGCCAGCTCCCAGGCCGAGCGCGCTCTGCGCACCTATCGCGCGATCGCTCGCCAGAGCGGCATTCCAGAGGCCAGCTTGATCCTGGGCGAGATCCAGCGACGGCGCGGCCTGCTGGAGCGCTCCCTCCAGGCCTTCGAGGATGCACTTCAGCAGGCCCATCTCTCAGCCAGCGCCTTGCTGGAGTGCCGCGCTCTCACTGGTATCGGCGATATCTATCGCCAGCAGGGTCGCACCCTCCAGGCCGCTGACTGCTACCAGAACGCCTTTGCCAGGGCGGAGCACCTGAGAGAGCCGTTCCGCTCTCACGGACTGGCTGAAGCTACCTTGCGACAGGCCCGCCTGGCTATCTTCAATGGGCAGCTTGATCAGGCCTGGAAGCACCTGAGCCAGGTGCGCTCCTATCTGGAGCAGCCAGGCCTCAGCCAGCAACTGACCCTTCTGGAGGCACTCATCGAGGGGCAATGGTATCTGACCCAGGGCGACTTCGCTCAAGCGGAAGCTCGCTTCAGTGAGGCCCATAACCAGGCCGAAGGACTGCAGGAGCCTTTGCTGGCTGCTGAGGCCCTCCTGGAACTGGCGCGTGCACGCCTGGCTCGCAGCGAGCTGCAAGGAGCCTTGCTGACCTATACCGAGGCTGAACGCCAGTTCAATCAGCTCGAAAGCCCCGCTGGCAGCGCCGCGGCAACGCTGGGGATCGCCCAGGTTCTCATCGGCCAGCAGCGCTGGATCGAGGCCATCGAACGCTGCGAGGCTGCTCTCACGGGCTTTAACCGGAGCGACGATCTGATCGGTCAGGCCGACACCATGCTGGCCCTGGGCCTGGCTCATCGCAACAATGAAGAGCTGACCAGCGCCTGGGACGACCTCGAGCAGGCGCTGCAACTGTATCAGCAACAACGTCAGCCCCTGGGCGAGGCCGATACACGCTATGAGCGCGCTGGTGTCTTGCTGGCCCGCGGCTTGCTGGCAGAGGCCGCTGAGGAGCTGCAGCGCGCTATCACTCTGGTCGAGGGGGTTCGAGCGACACTGGCCACCCCCCAGCAGTGGTCGACATTTCTGCGCCAGTACGGTGAACTCTACGCCCAGGCTGCCATCACAGCCATCCGTCGCAACCAGGATCAGCAGGCCCGCTCGCTGCTCGAAACGTATGTGCGTATCGCCGGTCCCGCTGAGGTGGTAGCGCATATCAAGGCCTATGAGGAGAGCGTTCCCACGACGGGAGAGAACTTGAGCGAGGAGACGCTGAGCGCCAATAAAGATCTTGTCAAGCGCCTCAAATACCTGCGTAAGGGATTCGGTTCATAGCGCGTGGCAGCGACTTGCCAGAGTGCTTCGGAAAGCCTTATTATTCTAGAACAGAACAGGGCATGAGCAACCGGAGGAGAACATGGACTTGCGCTTCTTGCGTGGTAACCCTCAAACACCCAGGGGACACGCGATCCTTTTTGCCCGCAGCAGTGAGAACGAACGCGAGATTTTCTACACCTACTGCGTGGTGCCACCGCTGCCAATCTCCCTGGCCAGATACCTCCCTTCTATCCTGGCTGCGCAACTTCCGATGGAAGAACCGGATGTGCAGGTGATGCCCATTCCTCCCATGCTCGAAAAACTGGAAAAGGGGAAGAGTGTCGAGTACCTCCAGCTGCTGGCACAACAACGAGACGATGATCTCTGTGAGCTGGGAACTATCCATCCGCGCGATGAGGCTGCCACCATGCAGGTGGCGGCCCAGGCCTGCCAGGAGTACGGTCAGCTCTACCTGAACTACAGCGCTACTTTTGAGCAGGGTGCACCACGGATGGCATCAGCAGAGGAGGAGCTGCCAGCTCTGGACGACCTGGACCCCGAAGAGCTGCTGTTCCAGACGATGACCGACCGCCAGCGGCTGGTTGAGCTGGGCAAGCTGATCGGCGTCGCGCGCTACGCCCTGGAAGGCAACGATTCCCACTTGCTTCAGGAAACCAGACAGAAAATGCAGCGCATCGTCCGCCTCCTCCCCGATAAATACAAGGGAGCGGCCATCGTGACAGCGGCCAGCGATACCGGCGAGCACTCTGCTCGCATCGCTGAACTCTACCTGGAACGAGCGTATAAGCTGCTTGACGAGGAGTACGCTGATATTCCCCGCATTGAGCAGGCCATTCGTGAGCTGCAGGGATCTTCCTGAGGAAGCGTGTCCCGGAACCTGACTCTGTGAACATGCCAGTCCTGGCACCGATGGCTTTCATCTACCACTGATACATACGATGGAGATCGCTTTATGGCATCCGTTGGAATGAGGGTCGACCTCTCGGAGCTGGTCGATGCGGCAGCCGCGGCTGACGCGCAGCGGCTGGCCGCTATCAGCCGAGAGTTTGTCCATCAGAAAGCAGATATAGATGTCTTGATCGGGCGTGTCGCTATGATCGCTGCGCAGGGCGACCCCGAGGGTCACACCGTGATCACGCTCAGCGCGGCCAGCATCCTCAGTCGCTGGCTTCACTCCTATGATCACATCCTGGGTGAGCGTGAGGAGAACCGTTTGCGTCCGCTGCCCCTGCTGGTCCAGTCTCTGGTCTCGGCCAGCGCTGCTGTCGAGGCCGGCCGACGCGCCCAGATCAGCTACCCGCGTCCCTATTTCCCCAGTGAGCTGCCTGAAGGGAAGAGCGTCGGGGACCTGATGCGCCAGGCTATCTATCAGGACGACGCCGACCTGGCCGAGCGTCTACTGTTTGGCCTCTACGGCACCGGCGCCGACTATCGCACCATGCAGGCCCGGGCCTACGAGGGGGTGGCCACGACCTTTCACAACGCCGGGCATCCGCTGATGTTCGCCGTCCGTGGCTTCCAGCTGCTCGACCCGGTGGAATGGGGCGATCGCGCTCCTCACATTCTGCACTGGCTGGCGCCACACCTGCCGATCCGCGGCCCAGAGCCAGCCTGGATCAACACGGTCCGCGACTTCATCGCCGAGCATCAGAACGAGTTCGACCTGCTGCGCAAGCGCATTGCCGCCCCCAGAGATGAGCAGGCGTTACCGCTGCGCGAACTCGTCCTCAGTGACGCCAGTCCAGCAGAGATCTGCCAGGGGGTCTACGAGGCCCTGCTCCAGCGCGGAGCCTCAACGCGCAGCGTCGGCTCGGTCATCGCTCTGGCAGCCGCCGACATCATGCAGCACATCAGCGACGAGGATCGCGAGGCGTTCATTCAGGCAGCCCACGGCCTGCTCTTCGCCGCCGCTGCACGCATGGTCTTCGCCCAGGTGCAGGACATCGAGATGGTACCGCTCCTCTTTACCTCGGCGGTCTTCGTCAACGATCTGCGTAAAGCTCTGGGTCTCGCCAGCGGAAGCGAGCGCCAGACTTCCACACACGCTCACGTAGGTGGGGGACTGCTGGCGCCAGCGCTGCTGGAGACGCTCAGCGCCGAAATCGCTGCCCGCGATCTCGAAGGGGCCTCCCTCACTGCTCGGCGCTACCTCAATCTGGGCTACGAAGCCAGGCCGCTCTTTGCCACCATCGGGCTGGTCGCTGCTCAGGCTGATGCTGCAGCCGACCAGGGCCATACCCTGCAGATCGTCCAGGCTGCTGGCGAGGAGTTCATGGGCTGGCCCCGCACGCTGGCTGAGACCGACATCAGCGGCTTCCTGCGCCTGGCGCTGCGAGCCGCTGCCCTGGCACCGCGCAATGGGCTGACCGCTGCTCTATGACCCACCGCTGGCTTCTCGCCGGCACCAGCCTGGCCGGGACACCGACTGGCATTTCTGTGAAGGAGGGGAGAAGGGACGGGCAATGCCAATTGGTGTGCCGGCCTCACTCTCCCTCCCTCCTATTACGCTCTTCATGATCGGTCGCGCTGAACGTTTCTCACCCGCCGGGCGTTTCTTCAATGAGAGAATCTTTGTTACCTTCTCACTGGAGCATGATCTATGACGACCGCAAATACTGTCGATATCAGGGGAGTGCGTCTGCTCCTCTGCTTCATGACCTTGCTGCTGGCAGCCTGCAGCCTCGGCGTGAATCCGACCCATCTTGTCAAAGCTCCGGCTAGCAAGCAGATCTATCACGAGCCACAGATCGGTACGTCCGATTACACCACCCTCGACCCGGCGCAGGTCAGCGATCCGGCCTCCATCCGCGCCGTCGAAATGGTCTTCACTGGTCTGGTGCAGCTCGACGACCAGCTCGAGGTCAAACCGCAACTCGCCAGCTCGTGGCAGGTCTCCCCTGACGGCCTCACCTGGACCTTTACGCTCAAACCCCACCTGCAGTTCAGTGATGGCACCCCTCTGACCGCCCGAGACGTGGCCTATAGCCTGGATCGCGCGCTGCAGCCGGCCACACGCTCAACGACTGCTCCGCTCTACCTCTCGCTGATTCGTGACGCCGATAAAATGCTCGCCGGTACGATCCAGACCCTGATCAATGATAGCATCCTCGTACCGAATGCTCAGACCATTGTGATCACTACGAGAAAGAAGGCTCCCTACTTTCTCTCGATGCTGACCAACCCGTGCTCCTTCGTTATCGAAAAGAGCCTGGTTGATAAGTACCACAGCAACATCAGCGACCACCTCACTGAGGGCGGGGGGAGCGGTCCGTTCAAGGTCGCGCGCTATCTGCACGGCCAGGAGATTGACTTTGTGCCAGATCCCCACTACTACGGCGCCAGGCCACAGCTCAGCAAGGTCGTCTTCTCCTTCTACAAACAGGCAGGCGACGCCTATCGCGCGTACCAGAATGGCCAGGTCGATCTGACCAGCGTCCCTCTGTCAACCTACCAGAACGACAAAAAACGCGCTGATTTCCATCAGGTGCCCCAGTTGTGGATCAATTACTATACCATGAACTATCTGACGAAGCCCTTCGACAATACTCATATCCGGCAGGCCTTCGCCCTGGCTATCAATAAGGTAGCGATCGCCCAGAATGTCTGGAAGGGCACGGTGTCCCCCACCAATCATATCGTTCCTCAGGGGATGCCTGGCTACAACCCAGCCCTGACCGGACCCGACGGCACGCAGAATCTGAGCGGCAATCCCCAGAAGGCCAGAGAGCTGCTCGCCCAGGGTCTGCAGGAAGAGCACCTGACGCAGATGCCCGCCGTCAAACTGACCTACGCGACGGGCCTGAGCAGCCTGGACCAGGAGGCTACAGCCCTGATTCAGATGTGGCAACAAGTCCTGCATGTCACCATCACCCCTGATCCCGTGGATTATAATACGCTGCTCGATCAGGTGACCGCGGCGACCAACAACGCCAGCGGCCTGCAGATGTGGGGCCTGGCCTGGGTCGCCGAGTACCCCGATCCCCAGAACTGGCTCTCGCAGCAGTTCGGGGCCGGCGTCCCCGACAATAATATGAACTACGGACAGAACGTTGGACCGGACGCCGCCCGCCAGCAACTTCTCCAGA
This sequence comes from Ktedonobacteraceae bacterium, assembly GCA_042408965.1. Taxonomy (GTDB): domain Bacteria; phylum Chloroflexota; class Ktedonobacteria; order Ktedonobacterales; family Ktedonobacteraceae; genus Thermogemmatispora. The sequence continues at coordinate 8,161 of JBHOQN010000158.1, read as the reverse complement.
AAGAGCTGGTCAGTGCCGATAGCACAATGGACCCCACTGCTCGCCTCCAGGCCTATCAACGCGCCGAACAGCAACTGGTCAATGACGTCGCCTGGCTCCCTCTGGAGCAGGTGAGCGAGGTCTTTCTGCGCAACCCTCACATCCTCGGTTTCAAGGATAACGGGATGAATCTGATCCCCCCCGATGACTGGGGACACATCTATGTGGTCGAGGAGCAGCACTGAGGTACTCCATTCCCTCCTCGCCTGAGTGAAGAGAGGGACGGTGGCCAGAGCGGCTGTCGCGCAAGCATCGCGACGGCGTGCGCCGCCGCCCTCGCTGGCCGCGGGACTCGCCGATGCATCCTCCTGGCATGGCGCACTCCCTCACCAGTACAGCACAACTTGCCGGCAGCCCCCTATTTTTGATGAGAGATCAGTAGAGATACGAGCGTATAAGATATATGTCCGCCCCCAGAGAGAGCTGGGGACGGCACTTCTACCCGGGCTGATCTCAGACTGCAGCCCTCCGTCAGGATAGGGGCCAGACACATCTTTTATCACCTTCTCTTCGCCAGTGCTGGCTGGCTGAAACCTGGACGTATGTCTATCACGTTGATACCGACTCAGAAAGGGGGAGCTCTACAGTTAGACCATCATCACAGGCTACCGAGAAAGGCTTCTCCCTGGCCCGGTCAGGGGAGCCACAAGCAATTGCTCTCGTTACGCTACCTGATTAAGGAGTTTCAGCTGATGCTACACACTCGAAAATTCACCCTTGGTTTTGCCTCGACACTGCTGTGTCTGATGGCTCTGCTATTTGCAGCCTGCGGCGGTTCGACCCAGGGAACAACCACCCAGAAAGCGCCGCCCGATAAGCAGGTCTTCGTCTACCCTGAGGCGGGTGTTTCTGATATCGCTACCTTCGATCCCGGTCTCTCCACTGACCTGTACTCCATCCAGGCCATCGACATGGTGTTTACAGGCCTCGTGCAGTTGGATAACAACCTCTCGGTCCAGCCGCAACTGGCAGCCTCCTGGGATTCCTCGGCGGATGGCCTGACCTGGACCTTCCATCTGAAGCCCAACCTGAAATTTAGCGATGGCACCCCGCTGACGTCGGCAGACGTGGCCTACAGCATCGATCGCGCTCTGCAGCCGGCGGAGCACTCGACCACCGCTCCGATCTACCTGGCCCTGATTAAGGACTCCGAACTGCTGGTTAAGGGCAAGATCAAGACCATCATCGGAGACAGCATCAAAACACCTGACCCGAACACCGTGGTCATCACCATTAATAAGAAGGCGACCTACTTCCTGGATGCGCTGACCTACTCCTGCTCCTACATCGTCGAGAAGAAGCTGATCGACCAGTACGGCCGCAGCTGGACCGACCATCTAGACCAGGGCGGCGGCGACGGTCCCTTCAAGGTGCAGTCCTACCAGCACAGCAAGCAGATTGTCTTCGTTCCCAACCCGAACTACTACGGCCCCAAGCCCCAGCTGCAAAAGGTAATCTTCCCCTTCTATAAGGAAGTAGAGACGGCCTATCAGGCCTACCGCGCAGGTCAGGTTGATACGGCAGGCGTGCCCAGCACACACGTCGCCCAGGCCAGAGCGACCAGTGACTTCCATCTGGCCCCTCAGCTCTGGATCAACTACTACACCATGAACTACCTGACCAAGCCCTTCGACAGCATCAACATGCGCCGCGCCTTTGAACTGGCGATCAATAAGGACGAGATTGTGCATGCTGTCTGGAAGGATGTCTACATCGCCACCAACCATATCGTACCTAAGGGGATGCCCGGCTACGATGCCGACCTGAAGGGACCGGATGGCACCACCAGCACGCATGGAAACGCGACCGCCGCTCAGCAGTACCTGCAGGCAGGCTTGAAGGATGAAGGGCTCACCAGCGTCTCCCAGCTGCCTTCGATCACCCTGACCTACCCATCAGGCTCGCAGGACGCCGATAACGAGGTCGCTGCCATGGCCCAGATGTGGCAGCATGTGCTCGGGATCACCGTGAAGACGCACGCCGAGGACTTCAACAAGCTGCTCGACGATATCATCGCCGCCACGAATAACCCCAAGGGCCTGCAGTTCTGGGGCATTGCCTGGATCGCTGACTATCCCGATCCACAGGACTGGCTGACCCTGCAGTTCGATGCCGGCGTGCCGAACAACAACATGAACTACGGCCAGAACCACAGCGCCGACGCCGCCCAGCAACAGGCTACCCAGAAGCTCCTGGAGGAGGCCGATGGCATGCCCAACGGCCCGGCCCGCTATCAGGCCTATAATCAGGCAGAGCAGCAGCTCGTCAACGACGTCGCCTGGATGCCCATGGAGCAGGTGCAGGCCCCTTACGTGGTGAAGCCCTATGTCCATGGCTTCTTCTACAATCCGCAGCAGTTGATCCCACCCGACTACTGGTCCCAGATCTATATCACGAGCCATTAGCCGGCGGTCGATCCAGCGCGCTCTGAGGAATACACCGTCAGAGACATGCGCTCAGGGAGAGCGGGGAACGAGACCTTCCTACGCTCTCCCACGCTCTTCCACTCCCTGCTGTCCACTCCTGCCAGCCCTGGTCATATGGTCCTGCCTCACTTTTTCTTCGATAGCCCTTCTCTCCTATATAGCTACCAGGTTGCTTGAACCCGGTTCGACAGCCTCTTATCATAGCATTCGATAGATCTTGTTCAATCAAGTGCTGTCCTCGCCGGCAGATGTGGTCAGCCAGGCGAGCCTATGGAGACAGAGCGGGGCATTCCTGGGTGCCACAGGCAATGCAACGGCCTCATTGGAAACAGTTTCACTGCAGAGATTCCTCGGGAATCAGCCCCAGGGTGCCAGTATTTTCATATGTAGCTTATTGAGGAGATGCCATTGATGTCTACAGGGAAACGCATGAGTGCTGCAGGGATGTCAGCGCTGTTCATTCTGCTGGTCATCCTGCTGGGGGCCTGCAGCGGCGGCAGTGCTTCCAGCACCCTCGTACCCGCGCAGAAAGCCCCCGCCGACCAGCAAACCTTCGTCGAACCGGAACGGGGTATCAGCGACCTCGCCACCTTCGATCCTGGACTGTCGACCGACCTGCCATCGATTAACGCGATCAACATGGTCTTCACCGGACTGGTCGCACTGGATCAGAACCTGGTTGTCAGGCCCCAACTTGCCAGCTCCTGGACCACCTCGGCCAACGGGCTCACCTGGACCTTCCACCTGCGTCCCAACCTGAAATTCAGCGATGGGACCCCTCTCACCTCGATGGACGTCGCCTACAGCATCGATCGCGCACTGCAGCCGGCGGAGCACTCCACCACCGCGCCGATCTACCTGGCTCTGATCAAGGATGCCGACAGGCTCTCCCAGGGCCAGATCAGAACGATTATCGGCGATAGTGTGCTCACACCCGATCCAAACACCGTGGTGATCCTCGCACGCCAGAAAGCCACCTACTTTCTGGACGCCCTGACCTACTCCTGCTCCTACGTTGTCGAGAAGAAGTTGATCGACAAGTATGGTAAGAGCTGGACCGATCACCTCACCGAAGGCGGCGGCGCTGGCCCCTTCAAGGTCAAGGAGTACACCCACGGGAAGCGCATCGTCTTCGTGCCTAATCCCAATTACTATGGGCCTAGACCACAACTGCAACAGGTCATCTTCCCGTTCTATCTCGATAGCGAAACTGTCTACAAGGCCTACCAGGCCGGCCAGGTCGACTTCACGCTCGTTCCCAGCGACCACATCGCCAGCGTCCGCAGCAGCAAGGAGTTCCATCTCGTTCCGCAACTGTGGATCAGATACTACGCGATGAACTACCTGGCCAGACCCTTCGACAGCATCAACATGCGTCGCGCCTTCGCCCTGGCCATCAACAAAAATGCACTGGCGCACGCCATCTGGAAAGACGTCGATATTCCCACCAACCATATTATCCCAGCCGGGATGCCCGGCTACAACCCGAATCTCAAAGGTCCCGACGGCACCAGCAGCACCCAGGGGAACGCCGCGCGCGCGCGCGCCTACCTGCAGCAGGGCCTCAAGGACGAGGGTCTCAGCAGCGTCTCCCAGCTTCCACCCATCACCCTGGCCTACGCCACTGGCAACCACGATCAGGAAAACGAGGTTGCAGCCGTGATCCAGATGTGGCAAAATGTGCTGGGTATCAGCGTCAAAGCAGAAGGCATTGATTTCAACAAGTTGCTGGACGAGATCTCCAGCACTGTCGGAAATCCACACGGACTTCAGATGTGGGCCATCGCCTGGGCCGCCGACTATCCCGATCCGCAGGACTGGACAACCCTGCAGTTCGACGCCGGTGTACCGAACAATCAGGTGAACTACGGCCAGAATAACGCGCCAGACCACCTGCAACAACAGGCCACCCAGAAGCTGCTCGAGGTAGCAGACACCCTGCCCGACTCTGCCGCCCGTCTGCAAGCCTATCAGAACGCAGAGCAGCAACTGGTGAATGATGTCGCCTGGCTGCCAGTGATTCAGGTCAGGAATGCCTACCTGGTCAAATCCTATGTCCAGGGCTTCACTCTTAACGCACAGTTCCAGATCGCCCCTGACGACTGGTCTCAGGTGTACATCTCCGTCCACTAAGGAGCGAGCCGGAAGCGCCCACAGTTACCCGTTCTCCCTCGGCCGGCCCGCTACAGTGGCCGGCCGAGCGTTTTTGCCGCTCAAGCTAAACGGCGTGAGGAGAGCAGGCAGACAGGCGTAATACTCTATGCAGGAGGAATAACCTCTAGCTTGACAACCCTGACAGTGTTTCTTAAAATAAAGGACAAGATACTGCATGTAACGTCTGTTGTCCGCCACTGTCCACATCCATCTATGAGAGGGTGCCATTTCATAGATATTCTACGCTACAGGGGACGTGACATGAGTACACTTGTCCGGGAGGGAGAGAAGAACATGGGGCATCGGGACACCAGATTGCAAACCGCTGACAGGAGAGTAAGGGGCTTCGCATGATTCAGTTTCTCATCAAACGCCTCATCGGCCTGATTTTTGTGGTGATTGGTGTCACCTTTATCACGTTTATTATGGGCTATTTCGCCCCGGGTGATCCCATTCGCACGCTGCTGGGCCAGCATTTCAATCCGACACTCTATGCGCAACTCAAGCACGAGTACGGACTGGATCTCCCCTGGTATCAACAGTACTGGAACTTTCTACAACACCTGGCCCGTTTTGATTTCGGCTATTCCTTTAAAACGGAAGGCCGACCGGTCTGGGACATTCTCAAGGATGGCGTTCCCGTTTCCGCCGAGCTAGCCATCTGGGCACTGGTGATCTATCTGGTCGTCGGGGTGCCCGTGGGCATTATCTCGGCGCTCACGGCCAACACCTGGATCGACACGCTGAACATGGGTCTGATGCTGGTCCTCTATGCCATGCCGATCTTTGTGTTCTGCGTGCTGGTACAGGTGCTGATTGTCTTTCTCGATCAAAAGACCGGGGCCCAATGGCCAGTAGCCAACTGGGGCAATCCCTGGCAGTACACCTGGTCCGACATTCAGTTTAAACTGGCGCCCATTCTCGTCTTCGGGCTGGCGGGAGCAGCCTACTTTGCGCGTATCACCCGCACAAGCATGCTCGAGGTCATGCGGCAGGACTATATTCGAACCGCACGCGCCAAGGGCCTGCGCGAGGGCGTGGTCGTCTATCGTCACGCTCTGCGCAATGCCCTCATTCCGCTCATCACCGTGACAGGCGTCACACTGGGCTTTACCATCACAGGAGCGTTCTTCATTGAGAACATCTTCAACATCAATGGCATCGGCTCTATCACCGTTTCATCGGTTCTCGATCGCGACTACCCTGTGATCCAGGCCACGACGGTACTCCTGGCGGTGGGGGTCGTGCTGGGCAATCTGATTGCGGACGTCGCCTATACGCTGGTCGATCCGCGTATTAAGATCGAATAGGAGGCTTGAGACATGGAGACACGAGATCAGGAGCCCAGACCAGCCTCCCCCTTAATCGCCCCGGACACGAATCTGATGCTGCCTCTGGAGCCAGAGCTGCTGGAGGAGGCCCGCGGAGTGTCCCTCGGCGAGGGGCCTCGCGAGCGAAAGCCTATCTCACCATTTCAGGAGTCGCTGCGCCGCCTCCGTCGCGATAAGCGTGCCATGGTCAGCCTGGGGATCATCATCTTCTTTGTGCTGCTGGCCATCGCCGGTCCCTTCATCTATCAACACACGGGGGGCACCTACGTCAGTCCGGACAACGGGCCGATTCCCGCAACTGTCTATCGGACCTTCTACCATCAGGAGTTGAGCCGCCAGGATGAGCTGCCTTCAGCGCAGTACTGGCTGGGCACGGATGATCTGGGGCGTGATATCCTGGCCCGTCTGATGCAGGGTGTGCTGGTCTCGATCAGCGTGGCAGTGCTGGTTGAGGTGATCGACATCACGCTGGGCATTCTGGTCGGGGTGCTGGCCGGTTACTTTGGCGGCTGGATCGATCAGGTGCTCGCGCGCTTCACGGATATCATCTTCGCCTTCCCCGGGCTGCTCTTCGTCATCCTGCTCACTGGCATCTTCGGCAGCTGGGCCGATACGGCGCTCAGCAACATTCCGATCATTGGTCCAAACGGCAATGCGCGCCTGCTGCTGGTCTCCGGTGCTCTGGCGCTGGTCACCTGGCCTCTGATGGCCCGCTTCGTGCGCGGGCAAACGCTGCAGCTCAAGGAGCAGCAGTTCATTGAGGCGGCTCGCACCTCGGGATCAAGCAACGCGAAGATCATCTGGCGCCACATCATTCCCAATCTCTTCAGCATCGTCGTGGTGGCCGCCACGCTCAATATCTCGAACACGATCATCGGTGAGGCTGGTATCAGTGTGCTCGGCCTCGGCGTCCAGCAGCCCGGCTCTAGCATCGGGCTGATGATCTCGGAGGCCAGCAATCTGGTGGATACCCACCCCTGGGAAGTTCTGGTGCCCTCGCTCACCCTGGCGCTGATCGTGCTGGCATTCTCCTTCCTCGGCGATGGCCTGCGCGATGCTTTTGACCCTCGCACGAAAGACTGAGAGCGGAGAAGAGAACGATGGCAGAGAATCTGGCAGAGAATCTGCTGGAAGTGAATAATCTCACAACCTACTTCTTTACACGCAGCGGCGTTGTAAAGGCTGTAGATGATGTTTCTTTCACCATGCGGCCGGGGGCAGCCCTCGGGGTCGTGGGGGAAAGCGGCAGTGGAAAGAGCGTCACGGCCCTCTCCATCATCCGCCTGATCGCTTCTCCGCCTGGTAAGATCGTAGGGGGAGAGGTCTTTTTCAACGGCGAGAACATCCTTGAGAAGAGCATGGATGAGTTGACCGAGCTGCGTGGTAGTAAGATCTCCATGATCTTCCAGGACCCGATGACCTCGCTGAATCCAGTCTTTACGGTCGGCTATCAAATCGCCGAGACCGTCAAACGTCACCGCAAGGGCATCTCGAACGATCAGGCCTGGAAGCGCGCCGTTGAAATGCTCGAACTGGTGCATATCCCTGACGCACGCAAGCGGGCCAGAAGCTATCCTCACGAGTTCAGCGGCGGGATGCGCCAGCGTGTCATGATCGCCATTGCCCTGGCCTGTAACCCGCAACTGCTCATCGCCGATGAGCCGACCACGGCCCTCGACGTGACCATTCAGGCGCAGATCCTGGAATTGATGAAGGGCCTCTCCAAGGAGTTCGGAACGGCACTGATGCTGATCACCCACGATCTGGGCGTGGTTGCTGGCACCTGCGAGTATGTCAACGTCATGTATGCGGGACACATCGTGGAATCCGCTCCGGTGCGCCAGATCTTCCAGACTCCGGCCCACCCGTATACTGTTGGCCTCCTGCAATCCATCCCCCGCCTGGATGAGAAACGTGGTAACCGGCTGGTCCCGATTGCGGGGCAGCCTCCCGACCTCTCCAGAGAAATCATCGGGTGTCCCTACGCACCACGCTGCCCACGTGTCCAGGCTCGCTGCCGCCAGGAGCGGCCCGAACTGAAGCCCGTCGGCCGGGGCGAACAGATTGCAGCCTGCTTCTATCCAGGCTGAGCAGGGAGAGGGAGAATGAAGCCATGGTTCAAGAAGTAGCAACACCATCGACGGCCTTCACCTGCGCAATTGTCCGGTTCAGTAAGCCGCCTTTGATAGGAAAATGTACCTTCAGACCTCT
>JBHOQN010000149.1:0-17899 GCA_042408965.1 Ktedonobacteraceae bacterium | reverse complement strand
ACCGCTCTGGAGGCGGTGCTGCAGGCCTTCGGCGATAGCTGCGCGCTGATCCAGCGAGCGGCCACGGGCGAGATTGAGAGCTTCCCCCTGGGCAGCGTCGACGAGTTCGATCGGCCCCCGATCTGCCTTCCCTCGCTACCGGCCCTCTTCCAGCGTCGCTTTCACCGCGGAAGTGAGCGCACGCTGACGCTGGTGAGCGGCGATCGCGTGATGCTGGCGACCGACGCGGTAGCCTGCTGGATCATCGGAGGAGCCAACGGCCGCTATGCGCCTGGAGAGGTCTTTGAGATGGTGGCCAGCCAGGGACCCGCGAGCTGGCCAGCCTTCGTACACGACTGTCGCGAGCGCTTCAAGATGCGTGACGATGATTGCACGGTCCTCCTGCTGGAGCTCAGCGCGGAGTCCCGTGATCCTGAAGCCCGCCGACCTGGCGTAACCAGCGGCCATGCCCCGCTGGTGCTCCAGCAGCGCCGCGAGGCCTTCGAGGAGGCCTGCCGCCAGGGCGATCGCAAGAGCCAGGCCATCCTCTATGGCGACGGAGGCGATCTACAGCAGGCAGGCCTGCAGCATCCTGCTCAGGAGATCGCCCTGGCCCGCCAGGTAGCCGACGCCCTCGCAGAGATGGTTGCGCGTCTGCGTCCCCTGCTCAATCGCCCGGACGCCACCGCCGCGGCGTCAGCGCTCTGGGCGCAGTACGCTCCCCTGCTGGCCGCCGAGCCCTGCGCCGCGCCGCTACGTCAGACCCTGCAGATGCTCGGCGTGGTCATGCCCTCGCCAGCGGCCGTCGAACCCACCGCCTCCCCAGAGCCGCCTCAGGCCCCCGATCCCGCCACAGATGACGTGACAATGCGGATGGTGCCCCTGAAGCCGCGCAACGCTGACGACAGAACGGGGGAGGGCTGATCGTTATGCCAGGCCGTCTCGCCTTCGACGAAGCGATCGCCCTGGCCGGGGCGCGTCTGCGCGTCCCCGATCCCGATCTCCGGGGAGGCCAGGTGGAGTTCTCCAACACACCCACGCGGCGAGGGATGATCAGGCGCCCCTGGGGCGTAGAGGGCGGCTTCGCCATTGTCTATAAGTTTCGCACACGCAGCGGTCAACTGCGCGCCCTGCGCTGCTTTCATGGCACCATTCACCCCGATATCGAGGAGCGCTACGAGAAGATCGCCGCCTACTTCAGCAGCCACGCGGCGCTGAAGGCCATCACGGCGGGCTTCAAGTACCATCGCTCCGGCATCCTGGTCAAGGAACAGGGCCAGATCAACCCCGAGCTATGCCCCCTGATCGAGATGGACTGGATCGAAGGGCAGACCCTCTGTGAAGCTGTGCGCACCCACTGTCAGCAGGGCAACCAGCGCGCGCTGGAGGACCTCGCCCGCCGCTGGCTGGAGATCATCGAGATCCTGCGCGATGCCCAGTGCGCGCATGGTGATCTCGCAGGGACCAATGTCCTGGTCAGGGGAGACGGGCGGCTGGTGCTGATCGATTACGACGGCGTCTATGTGCCCACGCTGGCCGGCTATCCACCGATCCTCGCCGGCCAGGCAGATTACCAGCACCCACAGATGCTGCGGCGCCCCTTCAACGAGAAGATGGACGACTTCTCAGCCCTGGTCATCTCTCTAGCCCTGCAGGCCCTGGCCCTGCGCCCGCAGCTCTGGGCGCGCTATACCAGGCACGACGAGCAGGGCCGCCCCGACGACACCAGTCTCCTCTTCGGCAAGGAGGACTTCGCCGATCCGCAGCGCTCCCCGCTCCTGCGCGAGATGGAGAGCCTGCCCGATCCTCGGCTGCGCTCCCTGGTACAGGAATTGCGGCGCGCCTGCGCCGGACCGATCACCAGCGTCGCCTTCCCCTTCGGGCTGTTCGACCCCCTCTATGAGCAGAAGCAGGCCCTGGCGCGCCTGCAAGAGGCCGTGAGCGGCGATGACGACGAACAGATCATCGCCTGCTGGAAGCCGCTGCTCGAACAGTACGCCCCGGCGCAGGGGCAGCGCCAGCGGGTCGAACTGGCACGGCAGCGCCTGGCCGCCCTGCAGCGCTGGCGCGGCGCCATCGGCAGCCACTCGCTGGCAGCGATCGTGGCGACCTACGATCCCGTGCTCGACGCTTGCAAGGCGGTGCGGCCCCAGGAGCGCAGTCTGCTGATGGAGGCGCGCCGCTTTCTGGACGCCGCGGCGCAGCAGGACGATGAAACACTGCTGGCTGCCGCCGAGACGCTGACCCGCCTCCAGGGAGCCACCATCCTAGAGGCGCAGCGAGACCAGATCGGAGCGGCCCGGACGCGCCGGGCGGCGCGCGCGGCCTGGACCCAGGCGCGGCAGACGCGAGAGGTCGCCGCCCTCGCCGCCGCCTATGCTCGCATGCAGCAGGCCGCGCTGCCCCTCTCGCCCTCGGAGGAGGAGCAGGGGAGGCTGGCCACCCGCTTTATGACCCTCATCGCGGCTCCCCAGGACCAGCTCGACGACGAGGCCTTACTGAAGGCCTATGAGGCCATTGTCAGCCTGCCCATGAGCGAGCGCCTCCAGTTCAGCCCCGAACAACGGGAGCAGGTCGAGCTGGCCGAGCGCCGCATCCAGGCCCTGGCGCGCCTGCGCATGGCCCTGCTGAGTCGCCAGTTGCGCCGCATCAGCGCGGCCGACGATCCCATACTGCGAGACAGCCAGGCCCTCAGGCCAGAGGAACGGGAGCGTGTCGTCCTGGCGCGGCGCTTCATGACCGCCTGCGAGCAGCAGGACGACGGAGCACTCATCGAGGCGGCCGACGTCCTGGAAACGGCCCATCAGGGGGCCGTGCTGCTAACCGCCGAGGAGCGCGAGCGCGTCGCCCTGGCCCGCCAGCGGCACAGAGCCTACTGCGCCTTCCTGACAGCCCTGGCCTCCGGCTCTCCCCGGCTGATCGTCGCCGCTTACCAGCCCCTGCTGGAACCCCGCCTGAACGAGCGCGAGCGCGAGACGCTGCGCCTGGCACAGGAGTTTATAGAGGTCTATGAGGATGACCAGCGTCTCTGCGCCTGGTACGAGCGCGTGCGGAGCACGGCGCCGCGCAGCGCCTTTACCTTCACCCCCGACCAGCAGCAGCGGCTGGAGACCCTCTGGGAGCGGGAGCAGCAGTGGCGCGCCTTTCAGCAGGCCTGGCGGGCCATCGCCGACGAATGCGATGTGCAACACCTGCGCCATCTGCTCGCGACCTACTATGATCTGCCACCCAGCTTTCACCAGCGCCTGACCGAGGACCAGGTGGCCCGCCTGGAGAGGGTCGAGCGTGCCCTGCGTCTGCTGGACCAGCTCCAGGCGAGCAACGATTACATGCGCCTGCAGCGCCTCTACGACCCAGCCCTGCTGCAGGAGTTCAACCTCGTCCTTGACGAGGCAGCCCGCCACAGGATTGAGACCCTGCGCCGCGTGAACGAGCTGCTGGAGGCCCGTCGCACCTGCGACTACCGCCGTATGCTCCTGGTGGCGTGTGCCATCGGCCAGCCCGAGGCGCTCAATGGCCACCGCCTCTCGCTGCAGCTCGCCCTGCGCCGCTTCTGCGAGGGGATCGCCCTGGAGGGCGTCCACGCCTCTGTAGAGCGCAACGATCGGGGGCTGTTCCTGATCGTCCACTGGCGCTGGCCGCAGGACGACCTCATTGAGGAGGTCTGCATCTTCTGGGATGAGCGGCCGCTCCAGTTGCGACCCTACGCCAGCGGCGAGCTACTGCTCGCCGGCCCGCGCTATCGGCTGATCAGACGCAACACCCTTCCCGGAGCAAACGCAGCCGTCTCTCTTCCCATTCGGGCAGCGCCGCCAACGCTCTACATAGCCGTCTGCGCCGCTGTGACGGATCTGCCATATAGCGGTCGCGAGAGCGAAAACTGGTACTTTGGCTCGTATGTTCAGATGATGATCTCTCCCGGCGGATGCGCCGCCTGACGATGCTTGACTATGGGAGGCCCTTGCGAGTGATGAACATCACGCCGATCTTAAAAGAGAGGTTCGAGGCGCTCCTCTACGCCGGATGCGAGCGTGTCTGCCCCTCCTGCAGTGAGAAGCTCTACCCTGGCGCCTGTAAGATCGTCAGCCCTCCTGATAACCAGGTCAGCCTCAAACCGACCGTCCTGGAAGCCGAACCGACCGGTATTCTGCGTCCATTCTCGATCCTCTTCCCGAAGCCCCTGGATGGCGAGCGCTTCACCAGAAGCCGTGCGGCGCGCCTCTGTCCCCGCTGTGGCTATCTGCTACCCTACAACATCGAGCGTGCCAGGAAGATCACCATCGCCATCATCGGCGATGTCAGCTCGGGGAAGAGCCTCTATATCGCGGTCCTGCTGCATCTGCTGGAGCAGGCTCTCTTTGTGCGGCGCCATCAGCAGTTCAAGTTTGCCTGCCTGACCCCCGAGGCCAGAGAGCGCTACGAGAACGAGTACGGCCGCCCACTCTTCCAGAACTATCGCGTGCCGCAGCCCAACCCACGCGCGGCCAATACCACGCACCAGCCCTTGATCTACGAAGTGGCTCTGCGCGATGCGCCCGATCTTCCCGTGGAGTACTTCAACCTGCTCTTCTACGACACCTCTGGCGAAGATTACGTGATCGAGTCCCGGCAGGTCCGCTATGCCTCTTATCTCTTCCAGGCCGACGCCATCATGTTTATGCTGGACCCGCTCTCCGTCCCGGCGATTCGTCAGCATCTCCCTCAGAATCCAGCCCTGCGCTACGGCACCGTCAGCACGCCGGGACACCCCCTCGACAGCTTCAGCAAGATCATCCAGCCCCTCAGCCGCGAGGGGATGTCGCGCTCCTTCAGGAAGCGGCCGCTGGCGATCGTCCTCTCCAAGGCCGATGTCCTGAAGAAGGTGCGCCCCGGGGGCCAGCAGTATAGCTTCCTCTCGCATGCGCCGGACCACAGGAACGGCCTTGATCTGGCGGATATCCAGCGCGTCGATGAGGAGGTTCGCTGTCTGCTTGCTGACTGTGATCTGGAGCGCTTCATGGAGACCGTGGCCTTTCACCAGCCCAGCCTCTTCTCGTCGGTGCTCTACTCCGCAGTCTCGGCGATCGGCCAGACGCCTGACGCCAACGGCCAGGTCACGGCCATCACTCCCCTGCGCTGCCTCGATCCCTTCCTGTGGGCGCTGCATCATCTTGGCCTCGTGCGAGCGGCCACGAGCGCGGCGCACCCCTGAGTTGAGACAGAGGGAACGGCTTCTGTGCTGAAGTGCAGGCGCGATTCCTGTAGAAGCGATGCGAAACGAACGGAGAAGGAGCATGAGTCTGTCTGATATACAGCGAACCTCTCGCAGGCCAGAGCCGCGCCAGCTTGACCAGCTCTGGTACACCTGGTCCACGCGCGGCTGGGACAACCTTGATGCCGGCTTTCGCGTGCGCGCCGCCTCGCGCGGCCTGGGGGGAGCTGGCAACGCGCGCGTCGCTGCCCTGGAGAGCTATCTCAATTACCGCCTTCCCGTGGGCAGCGCTCCCGAGGCACTGGACGGCGAGAGCGCCCCACGCTCGCTGGCCATGGTGCAGCTCGCCGATGAGCGCGTGCTCCTGCACAAGGTCTATGCGCGCCAGGATGGACGCGGGCGCTACGGCAACTATTTTATCCACGTCCTGGCCGGCCTTCCTCGGACGTTCACCGCCGATAAAGCCCTCTGCCTCTGGCGCTACAGCGATGGGCTGCTCTGGCAGCTCGCAGATGATCAGGGCCAGGACGTCGAACTGCCCACACTGGACCTCGGCGAGCTGGAGCGCCGCCTGCGTGCGCGCTACGAACAGCTCTGGCGCCAGACACCGGCCGCGCTCGGCCCTGACTTCCTGCGTCTCACGGAGGAGCAGCGTCAGGCCGCGCTGGCAGTACTACCAGGCCTTCTGGAGGCCTTCCTGGAGCAGCAGGACCGCCTGGATCGCCGGCTCCAATCGACCAGACAGCCAGCGGATGGCCGCGTGCCCCCCATCTACTTGGTGGCCCTGCCGGAGCAGGCGCTCTACCTGATCTGGGCCCTGGTGCGCCTGCTCCCGCCGGCCCTGGCGGCCCGCCTGACCTTCGATACCTATGAGTACAGCTATACCCTGCAGGAGCAGGCCAACAGCATGCAGGCCAGCGCCACCTCCATCGTGGCGACCTGCCCTGATCCCGGAGCTGCCAGCGAGGAGTGGCGCAGGACCCTCCCAGAGGCCTTCTACCTGCAGGCCTGGGCCTTCAACCTCCGCACGTCTCAGGCCTCGCCGTCCGCTGGCCTGCGCCACGCCGATGATTTTGCGCATCGGGCCAGCGCCGCCTTCGGCGAGGAGGATCTGACGCTCATCGACGAGGTGCGCAGCGAGGTTGCGGCCTCTGAGGTGTCCTCGTTCCTGAAGGACTATCAGCGCTGGCTGGGCAATCGGGGCCATCTCTCCCTGGAGCGCCTGGAACTGCGGCTCAGGGAAGAGAATCCCCAGGACTGGAAGCAGCACGAGGTGCGCCAGGCGCTGCTGGACTATCTGAGCGACGAACAGGCGGGAGAGAGACTGCTCAGGCTGCTCAGGGAGCACTTGGAGCATCTGGGTCAGCGCCGCCAGGGTCAGGAGAAGTCTGCTCATCAGCTGGATCGCGCCCTGAAGGCCTTTGAGACCGAGGCAGAGACCCGGCTCAGGCAGAGCTTCAGCCTCTCGCTGACAGCCAGAGAGCGCCTGCTGCAGGTCCTCAGTATCCTGCGGACCGCGCCTGATCGGCTCCGCGAGCAGACCTACACCCTCCTGCGCACCATTGCTCTTTACAACGGGCCTGGCCTGACGCCAGAGCGCTCCGTCAGGCTCCTCAGGGTCGCGGCCCCCGCGCTGGCCGATGCCGGGAGCGAGGGCCTGGCGCGTGAGTGCGAGCCAGCGGTCAGGCTCCTCTTGCAGAGCTGTGACTGGCAGGAATGGCTCAATCTGCTCTCCCTGCCCTTCCCACCGGCCTGGGGCAGGGCCATCCTGCAGCGCCTGCTGGATCTGCTGACCACCAATCCTGGGCAGGGTCACGCCTGGCTGCGTTCCAGTCAGCACGACTGGCAGCGCCTGCTGCTGCTGCTGCGTCAGAGTCTGAGCGACGCAAGCGGCTCCGGCCGCGATCCGGCGATCAGGGTGATCTACCATCTGCTGCGTGGCGCCAGCGCCGGCAGCTTCGATCTCCTCGCCCTCTCTCTGGAGGTCTTTCGCGATGTGCAGGTAGTGGAGAGCCTGCTGGTCGATCCCGGACAGCCCGGCAACGTCGCTGCCATTGTCAGAGAGACCATGGCCCTCGAGCAGACGCGCCGGGCCGATCAGCGCTATGATGAGGCGATCGACCAGCTTCACCGTGATCTTCTCAGTCCTGGAGGGGTACGCTGCCTGCAGAGCGAGAGCCCACTCTGTGGCGAGCTGATCCTGCGCATGTTTCGCCTGGTCTGGCAGGCTCAGCATCCAGGGCGCGAGCTGCTGCTGACCACGCTCTTCTCCGCCGGCCCCGCCCCTTTCTGTGAGCAACTGCTCTCGGTCGCCTGGCCGAATCCGCGCCTGGCAGCGCGGCTCCTGCTCGACAATCTGTCAACGAAGGGCGACTTCTTCTATCGTTCACCGGCAGGCCGTCAGCTCTATGCCAGGGCCGTCAGGGGAGCTGTGCTGGCCTCTCCTCAGAAGATGGTCTGCCTTAGGTCCTGGCTGCGCGCTGGCCTGAGCCGCGACGAGCTGGAGGGAGTGCTCAGCGACTCTGATCTCCAGCCCGCCGAGCGTGATGAGGTACTCGAAGCCTTCGGCCTCTATTATCTGACCCATTATCCCGATCTGGGTGTGCTCTATGATCTCACTCTTTCCTACCTCCACACCAGGAGCGTTGACAGTCCGCTGCCCGGCGCCCGCTCAGCTCAGTTCATGAAGGATCTGGCGACGAAGACCCCCCCCGTCCCCGTCTACCTGTGTGAGCTGGCGCGCTGCTGGCTGCACATTGGAACCGCTCTGAGCCAGAAGAAAGTGACGCCCGAGCTGGAGCCAGCGCTACGCCAGCTCACACAGTCCATCGAGGATGCCCAGACCGCCGAGGGTCTGGAGAGAGCCATCTTCGCCCGCCTGGGCAGGCGCCAGAGCAAGCACTCGCCCGTCACCTCAGCCTCGCCGGATGAGAAGAGACCACAATCCCCTCAGGGGTCAGGAATCTGGCGGTGGCCGCTCTTCCCCGGCACTCAGAAGGGAAATGAGAAAAAGCCATGAGAGACGCCCAGCGGCCAAGTTCTCGTGTTGCAAAGAGGTTGCTATGATCGATGTCCAGAAACTAGAAAGTGAGTTGCAGGCCCTGGAGTACGAGGCCAGGCTGTGCGACGTCTATGGCGCCGAGCGCCTGCAGGCACTGCGCGATGCCGTCAGTGGGCAGGCGCCGAGTGCCCCCTGGATCGGAGCTGACGTCCATGCCCTGGTCGCGCCCGACCTGATTGTCGAGGCCTATCGTGCCAGCCGCCAGGGAGGAGGCCAGCCCTGGGGGAGCCTGCTGCGCCTGCTTGAGGGCCTGCGCAACGTCATCATCTTTCTCCCCATTGTCGTCACCTGGTTCGGCATATCGCAGGCCAGCATGGCCTACCAGGCCATGCTACAGCCCTGCCTGGCGCGCGCCCGGAGCGGCTGTCCCTCCGATAGCACACAGCCGTTCCTCTACCTGTGGGAGCAGGGCTTCGACGGCCATCTCTCCTCCTGGTTCGGACTGCATCCGACGCTCAGCCTCGTCGGTCTGATCGATGCGAGCATCCTGCTGCTGGTCATCGGCCTGACCCTGCTGGTGATGCTGCTGAACCGCCGCGAAGAGCGTCTGCTCGAGCGGCGCGTCCAGATCTTCCACTCTCGCCTGGTGCAGGCTCTCACGGGGGCCACCCTGCTCCTGCGCCACCAGCCGGCGGCCCACTCGGCGGGCGAGAACCTCGCCGCTGTCGCCGAGCGCATCGATGACATGGCGAAGCAGGTGCTCCAGACCTTCGAACGCCTGGGCGACAGACTGGGCCAACGCTTCGAGAGCGTCGCGCAGGAGATGGAAAAGCGCTTCACGCAGGTGGCCGACCAGTTCAAGGGGGTCGCCAACGACCTGACGACCTCCACACGCCAGATCAATCAGGAATTCACCCAGCAATTGCACCTCGGCAAAGGTCTCCTGGAGACACTGCGTACCCTGGTCGAGAACGGCACGCGCGTGGCCGGCGAGCTGAGCACCTGCGGCCAGAGCCTCCTGCAGGCCAGCACAACCATCAGCGAGGGCCTGCGCGCGGTCGCTGTTCCCCTGGAGAACCTGCACCAGCAGCATGGCGCTCTGCTGAAGGAGATCGCGGCCTCCAGCGGCCATCTGAAGCAGGCTGCCACGGACTTTGAGAAGGTGAGCAGCTCCTGGAAGCGCCTGCTGGACGCTGTGGAGGTCTTTGATCTGGCCATCGGCAAGCTCGACCACCTGGGCGAGACCCTGGATAAGGCTGCACAGGCCTCCGCCGGCTTCCTCGTGGAGCTGCGCCAGGAACGCAGTGAGCAGGCAAAGCTGGCGCAGAGCCTGGCCGAGGCTGTGCAAAATATGCGCGATGATCTGCAGCTGCTGGAGCAGCACAAAGTCGCCATCCACAGCATCGTCATCGATATGTACGACACGCTGCGCCTGCAGGCGGCCTTCTCCGCGGGCAGTGGGCCGGCCGCCCTCCGCTCCGTCAATGGTGTCAACACGGTCGTCCAGGGTCTCGAGGAGGGTGGACGCGACCTGCGTGCGGCGGCCCTGCAGCTTGCTGCGACGGCTCAGGATCTCAAGACCATCTTTGGAGATCTCACGCAGCAGATGCGCAGTCCGCGTCCCTGATCACGCCATTGTTGGAAGGAGCGGAGAAAGCCGATGAGATCACAGACACCACGGGGCGTTCGCCTGCGTGAGAGCACACTACTGGCCGGCTGGCTCTTCGCCGATCTGCTGCTGGGGCTGGCGGTGATCTTTATGGCGGCGGGCACGGTCTTCAAACCACCCCTGACGCCGACGCCGACGCCCACCCCTACCCCTACGCCGCAGCCGCAGCCGCGTCTGGAGCTGGGCTACCTGACCGTGAAGCTGCAGATCGATGCACAGGGACTGCTCAGAAATGATCGCCGGGCGATCACGAACGTTGAAAAGCAGGTCCAGGGTCAGGTGCCTGGAGACCGCACCGCCGGTCTGGTCATCATCTACGATGGCGCGCCCGATGACGGAGCCATTCCACAGGCTCTGGAGGTCGATCGCAAGATAGAGGTGGCGCTGAAAAACCTCGGTGACGAGCACTTTGTGTTTTACTGCACGTCCTATTATTCAGATAAAAATCCGCTGTATATCCTGGGAGCAGATCAAAACACAGCGATATTACATATCTACCTCTATACAGAACATTTGACAGACTGTCCACCAGGCAGCGTCTGAGGCCTCTGGCGCAGCATGACGCCGCCGGGGCTGTCACCAGCAACGGGGATGGGATGGGTACCCGGCTCCTGCGAGGTGGCCCCTGGTGATCTGAGCGGGAGCGACCGCGAAAGGAAGGCAGGGAGCAAGGCGCCGGAGTTGGCTGATGGCTGCTGAAGACGAGGGGCGACGCTTTCCGCTCTGCCAGCCAGAGCCGCCCCGCCTGCCCTCTGCTAGCGTTGGCCTGAAGGAGAGCGGGCAGCGTTCGATCGAGCGAGACGCGCCTTCGCACCTTTGAGGACGCCCGGACCTCCTGGCCAAGCGCGGCGGCCAGGGACCCGGACCCAGACCGCCGCCAGGTCCCTGCCGGAGGAGTGAAGCGCCGCCCCGCGCGGAGCGCCTGCGTACCGCGCTGCCCCAGGCCGCCGACGACTCCATCCTCCTGCAGGCCCGCGCCCGTATAGCCCGGGCGCGGTGGCCATCTTAGCGCTTGTGCTCACCGCGCACGAAGAGCAGCGTGCCCACAACCAGGCAGAGCAGAGTCAGGGAGCAAACGACGGCCAGATCAATCAGCGGCGCCTCCAGCACCACCTTCCCATACTCAGGCTTGCCGCTATAGACAACGTTGCGCAGCAAGTCGACGGCGTAGCGCATAGGCATGATCTTCGAGAGCAGATCGAGGTACCAGGGCAGGTTCCGCATAGGAATAAAGCCGCCAGCCAGGAAAAACTGCGGGAAGATCAACATAGGAAGCACCTGGTTGGCGCTGCGCTGGCTGCTGAAGAGCGAGACCAGGAGCACACCAAAGGCGCCACCGGAGAAACAGATCAGCAAGGCCACCGGCAGGAGCAGAAGCAGCCCCTGCTGCGAGACCGGGAGCTGGAAGAAGAAGACGCCGAGGAGCAGCACGACTGTTCGTCACAAGATGCTTTACGTATGTGGGCAATCCCCCCGGCGGAAAAACCTTGCAAAAAGCAGTGAATCTGAGTACGATTGAAGCAGCAGCAAATTCATTGTGCGGGGGAACACGGTCCCCAAACGCAAGCGCCTACAGCGAGAACATACTGAAGATTGGCAAGTAATTCAACAATATACGTTGTGGCCAGAACAGAGAGCATATGACGAAGTGTCCTGACGCTCATCCGCGGAGAGCCAGGGAGTGCAGGCAGCCACGAGGTAGCGCCAGAAGTACTGCGGGTCGTTCTCGCTGGCTTCGAGGCTGAGCCAGGCGACGGACGGCGTCTCCCTCCCTGCGCCGGTGGGGAGCAGGCTCAGGTGGGCCAGCCACTGACGCACGAGCGTCGTTTTTCCGCTACCGGCCGGGGCACAAAGCAGCGTCAGGCGATGTTCGAAGGCGGCGTCGAGGCGGCGCAGCAGCCGCTCGCGAGTGAGCAGAGAGCGGGGCAGCGGGGGTGGCTGTAGCCTGGTGAGCAGCAGCAGCGAGGTCTGCTCGCCAGTGGCCCTGGCGTTGGCCCCAGAGCTGGCGGAGGCGGTCTGACGCAGCCTCCTCTCCAGCGCCTGCGCCACCTCCTTCAGGCGCTCCAGCGTGAGATCAGCGCTTCGGCCGACGTAGCGCTTGAAGGTCTGTCGTTGCTGCGAGCGGTAGGCGTACCAGTAGCCCTGGCCCCGGGCCCGCAGCTCCTTGCGCACGGTGAGATGGCCATGGCGGCCCTCGAAGGTGAAGGAGCGCCGCGCCTTGAGCCAGGCCTCCCACGAGGTGCCCGCCGCTGGTACGGTCTCGAGCGGCCCGCCGGGGTGCTCACGTAGACGGTAGTCGCTCTGCTCTGGCTGCCAGATGATCTCTGCCATGCCCTCTTTTCCAATCCCCAATCGGGCGTGTGCTGAGTGCTGACGAGACCCTCTTGAGGATAGCATGGGGAGCCTGTGTGTCAAGGATGTGCGAGCGACCTCGAACCAGCAGGCTTCCCGTGACCGCTGCCAGACGGCCATACGACCAGCCAGCACCGGTAGAGGAGGGTCGCGTCCGGCAGGGGATATGAGGTGGCCCTGGAGATCTTCCCGAGGGCGGAGCCGACGATAGCATCCAACAAGGCCTCTGGCAAGGGCCGCCGCGAACTCGCCACAGGCCCGCCTGAAAAAGCCCCCGACCATCTTTTCGCCCGGCCCTGCGGGCCGCCTGCCTGTAAGCCGGCCATCCTCTCCTCCCGTATGCCCTGTCCCCTCCTTCCCGGTCCGATAGCGGTCATCTCTCGCCCGTACTGCACGGAGATAGAGCAGAAATAGAGCGAAAATAGAACCCGGCATGATAGAGTACCCTGGAATTCATCTCGCAGAATCCAAGCGGTCGCGCCGAGAGGGAGGCAGGAGCAGCCGTTCCTTCTCCCCTCTGCATGCGGCGTGGAGTCATCACGATGAGCAGTGCCTGGAGCATGGCGGCTGTGACCGTCATCATCAAGAACGTCCTGGAGAACGCCCTTATCGAACAGGCTGGCATCACGGGCATGGGCGACGTTGTCGTCAGTGCCCTGCCACCCGATCGCATCAGCATCGGAGCCGAGGAGCGTCCCCAGCTCAACCTCTACCTCTACCGGCTGACCCCCGATTCAGGCTGGAGGCCGACCGCGCAGGACGCCGGACGCCAGGGTCAGGTGGGACAGGAGCCGGGCCTGCTGCTGAAGCTCCACTATCTCTTGAGCGCCTACGGTGAGCGCGATGCGCAGGCTGAGATTCTCCTCGGCACGGCGCTGCACTGCCTGCAGGAGGCGGCCCTGATCAGAGGCGAGCGCCTCAGCGGAGCCCTCAAAGCGCTGGCCTCAGCGCGCTCGGGACAGGGACAGGGAACGCCAGCCGCCCTGGCGCGCATGGCAGCCATGACCCCGCTGGAAGAGATTCGCATCAGCCCCGAGTTTCTCAGCCTGGAGGACCTGACCAAGCTCTGGAGCTCGCTGCAGGCCCACGCCCGGCTCTCAATGACCTATCAGGTGTCTGTGCTACTGAGCGCCCCCAGCAGCGCCGAGCGCGGCCGCGTGGCCCGTGCGGCCCGGTGAAGGACAAAGGAGGACGCCCGCTGTGAGTGAGTCCATGATGGCGCAAACGGCTGAGGCCGAAAGCGAGGTCCAGCGCCGCTATCTGCAGGCCGTTCTGGAGCTGGTGCGCTACGCCCTGCGCATGCATTGTCGGCGCCAGGGCCAGGGCCGCCAGCCCATCGCGGAGGCGCTAGAGCCGCTGGAGACACTGCAGCAGCGTCTGGACGAGGCGGTTGCCGCCATGACGGTGCCGTCTCCGCTGGAACACCTCTGTCGCGCCTTCCGGCTCTCCCCCTTTGAGCGCGATCTGCTGGTGCTCTGCGCCGGCGTTGAGCTGGACAGCAGCTTCGCCGGGCTGTGCGCCCAGGCGATGGGGCAGGCGGCTGGCGAGCGCTCGCTGGCGGCGCTTCCCACCTTCAGCCTGGCGCTGGCGGCCCTCCCACAGGCCCACTGGGACGCCATCACGCCACAGGGACCGCTGCGCCACTGGCATCTGCTCACCCTGGGCAACGCCGCCACCCTGACGATGAGTCCCCTGCGCCTCGATGAGCCGATCCTGCACTATCTCGTCGGTCTGCCCTATCGTGATGAGCGCCTGAGAGGGCTGCAACCGCTTCCCCCGCCGCGGGGAGAGCTGCTTCCCTCGCAGCGGGCCCCATTCGAGCGGCTCCTCGCAGCCTGGGCCGGCGCCGCGCAGCGCTCTCGCCTGCTCTCCCTCGCCGCCAGCCAGACGGCCGCTTCGCTGCCGCCGCTCCTGCTCTCCGGCTCTGAGGAGCGCCTGCAGCTCGCGGCGCGCGCCTGTGCCCATCTGGGCCTGCACCTCTGCCTGCTCTCCGCCGCCGCCCTGCCGACAGGGGCGAGCGACCTTGACCTGCTGGCCCGACTCTGGGAGCGCGAGGCGCTGCTCAACGGCAGCGCCCTGCTGATCGAGTGTGAAGAGGGCGGTATCGACGAGCGCGCCAGCCTGCGCAGCCTCGAGCGCTTCGCCTCGCTGGTGCGCACGCCGCTCATCGTGAGCTGTCGCGAGCGCAGACCCCTGCGTCTGCAGGGCGGCCGCGCGCCGGTGAGCATCGAGATAGCAGCGCCGGGGAACGCCGAGCAGCAGCAGCTCTGGCGTGTTGCCCTGGGGGAGCGGAGCGCCGACCTCAACGGCCACGTCGAGCAACTGGCCATGCAGTTCCGTCTCAGCAGCGCCGCCATCGAGGTTGCCTGTTCGCAATTGCCGCCGCTCGCCGCCTCTGCGCCTGCCGACGAGCTGGCGCATCAGCTCTGGGAGGCCTGTCGTCTGCAGGCGCGGCCCGCCCTGGAGGATCTCGCGCAGCGCATCGAGTCCCAGGCCACCTGGGAGCAGCTCGTCCTGCCAGAGGAACAGATCCGCCTGCTACACGAGATCGTGATCCATGTACGGCGCCGCACGACAGTCTATGAGACCTGGGGCTTCGGCCACCAGGGCGGGCGCGGCCTGGGGATCAGCGCCCTCTTCGCGGGGAGCAGCGGCACCGGCAAGACCCTGGCCGCCGAGGTGCTGGCTCACGAACTGCGCCTCGATCTCTATCGCATCGACCTCTCAGCCGTCGTCAGCAAGTATATCGGCGAGACCGAGAAGAACCTGCGCCGCATCTTCGATGCCGCCGAGGCGGGCGGAGCCATCCTCCTCTTTGACGAGGCCGACGCCCTCTTTGGCAAGCGTAGCGAGGTCAAAGACAGCCATGACCGCTACGCCAACATCGAGGTCAGCTACCTCCTGCAGCGCATGGAGGCCTACCGTGGCCTGGCCATTCTGACCACCAACCTGAAGCATGCCCTCGATACGGCCTTTCTGCGTCGTATCCGCTTCATCGTGCAGTTCCCCTTCCCCGATGCGGCGATGCGCGCCGAGATCTGGCGGCGCATCTTCCCCGCGGCGCTGCCGCGCGAGGGGCTGGACGTCGAAAAGCTGGCGCGCCTGCACGTCGCGGGCGGCAATATTCGCAACATTGCCCTCCACGCCGCCTTTCTGGCGGCCGATGCCGCTGAGCCGCTGCGCATGAGCCATCTGCTGCGCGCCGCCGCCGCCGAGTACGCCAAACTG
Source organism: Ktedonobacteraceae bacterium (assembly GCA_042408965.1). Lineage (GTDB taxonomy): Bacteria > Chloroflexota > Ktedonobacteria > Ktedonobacterales > Ktedonobacteraceae > Thermogemmatispora. Next base: position 2,479 of record JBHOQN010000149.1, on the reverse strand, counting down.
GAGAAGCCGCTGACGGAAGCGGAGATTGGAGGCTGGCTATGAGACCACTTCAACGGCGCAGGGGAGGGGACTCCGAAGGCGAGCGCCTCTATGAGGGCCAGACAGCCTCGCTGCGCACACCTGCCCTGCCGCAGAGTGTCTACGAGGCACTCGCAAGCGAGGGCGAGGCGCTGGATGCGGAGACGCGGGCCTACATGGAGCCGCACTTCGGCCACGACTTCAGCCAGGTGCGCATTCACGCCGATGGGCGCGCGGCCCAGTCAGCGCACGCCGTGGCGGCTGAGGCCTACACCGTGGGACATGATATTGTCTTCGACGCTGGCCGCTATGCGCCCGCCAGTCCGCAGGGCCGCTGGCTGCTGGCGCACGAGCTGACTCACGTGGCGCAGCAGGCAGAGACCCCTCTCGAAGCAGCTGCCGCGGCGCCCTCCCCTGGAGAGCCGCTGCAGGTCAGCGATCCCGACTCGGCGCCGGAGCGCGAGGCCAGCGCCGTCGCCGACAGGGTGTTGAGCGGCCGGCCGGGCAGGGTCTCTGTCCAGCGACGCGCCCGCGCCGGCCGCCTCTGGCGCTATCAGGCCGGCGAGGCCGGTCACGGCGGCATCGAGCAGGAGGCCCTGACCTCCGTCGGCTTCAGTGCCCAGGAGGCACGCAGCGTCTACTTTGGCAACTGGCTGCGCGATCTCTCGCAGTTGCCTCCCAAGGCCCTGCCCCTGATCAACATCCTGGCCCTCGGCGAGTTTGGCCGCGAGGTACGACAGGAGGATCTGGGCACCTACGTGCCCTCGGAGCACCTCGATAATCCCGAAGGCGGCGGCACCGTCGAAGATCCCCGCCTGACGCCCTCCGAGCGCGCCGAGGCCGAGAAGAAGCTCTCCCCTGAACAGAAGGCGGCCTACGACGAGGAGCAGGCCCACCTGGCTGACATCAGGCATGCCGCCGCCGCCAGCGGCCTGCCGGAATACATCGAACGCGGGAAGTTTCATGCGAAGCGTAAGCTGGAGGAGGCGATTGGGGACGGACGCACGCCGGAGGGCATGGCGGCCATGGGGAACGCCCTGCACGCCATCGAGGACTACTACTCGCACTCCAACTTTGTCGAAGTGGCTCTCTGGGTTCTGAAGAACGATGGAACGATCACTGCCAGGCAGTACAACGCGCTGGTAAAGTCGGAGCTGGGCAACGACGTGGCCCTCATCGGCGGCCATGATCCCCTCAATCCGGCCCTGCCTGGCATCATTACCGGCACCTATGCGCCGGGGGCCAACGACTGGGTCAGCCGTCTGGAGCTGATCTGCACGGAGACTGAGAACGGCGAACTGACGCGCTCCTTCATCAAGGGCTACTTCCGCAAGATGGGGCTGACCGAGAGAGATGTCCTCGCGCGCCTGGCGGAGGTCGGCTGGCATGGTGGACAGGCTGTGGGGAGCGCGCTTGGCAGCGTGACCGGTGGCGTCATCGGCGGCGCGCTTGGCGGCGTCGCTGGCGCGGTCACCGGTGCAGCGGAGGGTGCGGCGGAGGGCTGGCGCACGCACTCCGGGCTGAGCGCCGTCTGGCATGGCATCACCGGCTTCTTCGGCGGCGCCGCCTCTGGAGCGGCCTCTGGAGCGGTCAGTGGCTATCACACCGGCGCGGGCATTGGAAGCGCCGCACTGGGCGCCGTCGGTGGGGCCATCGGCGGCGGCCTCGGTGCGCTGGCGGGCCTCTCTCTGGATGCGCTCATTAGCATGGTCGGCATAGCCTTCTTCCTCGGCGTGCTCTTCCCGGCCATCGTGGTGGTGAGAACCTCCGCCCTGGCCGCCGCACGCAGCGGTATCCTGGAGCAGCAGGCGAAGAACCAGACGGCCCGGGCGGCGGCCGATGCCCACGCCAAGGGCCTGGGGCCGACGCACTCTGAGATCGCCAAGGATTCGGCCGAACACCAGCTCTTTGGCATCTCGCGCAGCCTGGCCGTGGAGGCCGATCAAGAGATCGGTACGGCCATGCAGACGGCCTGGACCGCCATGGGCGCCTCTGGCGGGACGGCGCCGGCTCCTGCCACCATCACCGATCCCGTGACCGGGCTGGTCGATAAGTTCGTCAGCCATCCTTCGCGCGATCCCTGGTGGCGTGCCACCCTGATCGCCGCGCTCAAGAGCGTGAAGATATAGGCTGACGCAGGTAATCTCAGCAGGATGAAGAGGAGCCTCTGATGACCCGCTACATCAGGAAGATGAGACGAGAGCAGGAGCGCTGGCAGGCGCTGCAGGACTCGGCCAGCGGGCTGCAGGAGCAGTCAGGCAGGGCCGCCGAGCCACTGCAGCCGGCGGAGGGCGCGGCGGGGGAGACCCTGCCGGAGGAGGTACGGGCGTTTATGGAGCCACGTTTTGGCCACGACTTCAGTCGGGTGCGCATCCACGCGGACGCGCAGGCGGCCGAGGAGGCGCGCGTGCTCAACGCGCGGGCCTACACCATCGGGGAGGAGATCGTTTTCGGCCAGGGG
>JBHOQN010000070.1:0-38922 GCA_042408965.1 Ktedonobacteraceae bacterium | reverse complement strand
GCCCCCGCACACCTTTGCCTCGCCCAGTGGATTTGAGTGTTTTCAAGGATTCCATCGAGAGTAGCGAGCAGCCGTGTACGGCGCAGAGCAGCAGTAGGATATTCGAGGCGAGATGGGCAAGCGAGCGGTTCCGTAATTCATATTTGTGCCAGCAGCGGTCAATTTCGCGCCGATACAGCGAGAGACGCTGCTGGAACCAGGCCCGTTTGGGATGATCGGCGGGAAGGTCGTCGCACTCCTGCTCGAACTGTGCGGCTTTCTTTTTGAGTTCGTCAATCTGGCGGCGTGTGCGGGCCTGCTTGCCATCAAAACCGCCGGTGTCCAGGAAAAAGGGCCGACCCACCTGATTCCCCTGTTCATCGAGTGCCGTGGCAGTGAGGAGCGAATGTACTCCCCAATCCGCTCCCAGAACGCGTTCAACGCCTTGCCACGCAACCAGCTCTGCGTTTTTCACTTCGACGATGAAATCGAGCACGGCAAAGCGTTCTCCATTGGCACGGCGTTCTTCCCGTAGGGTTGGAGCCATCAACTCTCCATCACGTAGTCGTTCTTGCAAACACGCTGGCAAGGGGATGATCGTGTCCATCTTGCGCCAGTGCCACACACCCTGCTCATCGGGATATCTGAACCGGAAGCGAGCGATGCCTGCATCCAGATCCAACGCCATGCGATAGGCTTGCCCTTTTTCCCGCCCGTCGTCGCCAGCATACGTCAGCATCCCCACTGTGAGCAGCGGGACCGACTGGAGTTCTTCGTAATCGAGGGGAAAACGGTCCTGCTGGAAAAAGAAGTTGCACGCCTGTTCAACCACATTTTGGAGCGTGACAAAGCTTGTTTCGTCTGCGTCCAGACTCCTTTGCAGGGTGGTAATCGCTTCTTTGATCACCGGACGGTTTTTGCCTGCCGGTCGGTTCTCCGTTTTGGGCCGAATGAAGCCATCGGAGAGGATCGGGGCGACCAGGGCGTAGGCTTTTTTGCGCTCGGCTTGCTGGCGTAGGAGTCGGCCTACCACTTCACTCTCGCATCTCCACTGACGATCCCCGTGGTACTGTGGGGAACCGGTATACTTTCCCACCTGTTTCCAGGCTGGCCCGGTGCGCTCGCTGCCAAACGCATCAAGATGCGGCCACAAGATGATGAGCGCCTGGTTCACCACCTCGCGACTGGCATCCAGCAGGCGAAGGGCATCGGCCTGAGCGGAGTCCGGCAAGCGCACATCGTAGGTTAGGGGCTGGTGAGTACCGCTGTAGCGCATTGCAGCAGCGCCTTCTGTTTGTGCGACCGCATTCCATAGAGGCGACCAGAAAACGAAGCGATTAAGGCCAGGAGATCATCGGTGAGTTCCTGCTCTGGCGTTTTCTCTGCTCCTGGTTCTAACACCGTGAGCGTCACCCCAAAGCAGGCAAACAGCGTTTCCAGATATTCTTGCCCAAAGCGAGTCAGCCGATCTTCATACGTAATGGCGACTTCTCCCACTTTATCCTCGCACACCAGCTTGAGGAGGCGCGTGAGCTGCCTGCGGGAGGCGGAGAGCCCAGAGCCAATATCAGAAAGCACCAGGGTCTCTTGCCCACGACGTTCCCTTGCTGCCCAGGCTTGCAAACGTTGCAGTTGGATGTCCAGGTCGTCTTTCTGCCCATGCCCGCTCACCCGTCCATACAGAACAAGCGCACGCCCGTCTGTCTTTCCGGCCAAGCGTTCGATTTCTGAACGGGGAATACGCGCCTCGTTGCCGACACGAATGGCGTGTATCTTGCCTGCCTTGATCCATTTGCGCACCGTCAACGGATGTAAGCCTAACTCGTGTGCGGCGCGGCTCACCCGCAACAATTTGGGTTCTTCTGCCTTCACCGAACTGCAATACCGCCTTTGGATATTTGTCGGTAGCATAGCATATTTATAGCCTTTTGGCAACTGTTAGCAACCCTGGGCCCGGTGCAACGCCTGATCGCCCAGGCACGCCAAACCCGCGACCTCTGGCAGGGCAGCTTCCTGCTCTCCAGGCTGATGGAGGCCGCGCTGAGCGTCTTCGGCGCCCTGCAGGAGGAGATGAGTAAGCAGGAGGTGGTACTGGTCTTCCCCGCGGAGCACAGCATTGACCGCACGCAGCTCATCCCCGACCTGCCCAATAAATACCTGGCTATCTTCTCCAGTCTTGCGCTGGCCGAACAGACCGTCAGACATAGCATGGAGGCCATCCACCACCTCTGGCAGACGCTCTGCTCCGAGGTCTGGGCAGATGTGCAGTCAGGTCTCTCCGAGAGCGACAGAGAGAGCGCCGACGGCATCTGGCAGCGACAGACGCGAACAGACGCCTTCTTTGACATGTCCTGGGTGATCGTTGAGCGCCGGGAGGAGTTCTACAGGGACTGGATTGCACGAGGCATGCAGGCCCTCGACGCACGCAAACGCCTGCGCGATTTTCTTCCTCAGGATGAGCCGGGCGAGAAGAGCACGCTCTCCGGAGAGCGCGAGGCCCTCCATGGCCAGGGCGACAGCCGCAGAGAAGTACGGGCCTTCTGGCAGACGCTTGCCGGACGCTATTCTGCAAAGGATCTCGCTCCAGATGGCTCCGAGCGCCTGGATGCGATCGATATGGTGAAGCGCTTCGCGTTCACCTCGCAGACGTTCCTGGGCGACAAGAATCTCCAGAGGATCTCGCTGGCCTTTCCCTCCACGAGCACTATGGCGGCGCTGCCGTTCATCATCAACCTGGTACAGCGCGTCGCAGGCGAGCCGGAGGAGGAGCTCTGGAAGGTCCTCGATCTCTGGAGGAACGCAACCAGCGAGCTGAGGATGGAGAGCGATCTCTCCCGCGCGCTTCCTGTCACCGCTTCTGTCAGCCAGACGCAGCCGCAAGATCACAGCAACGCCACAACCATGTTGCGCGACATCCTGAGCCGCGACGGGGATTGCTTCTATCGCGAAACGTTCACGCCCGACCGCTTCAGAGCAAGCTATGGCTCCAGATCTCCCGCCATCTCTGACAATCTCCAGGGGATCGGGCAGATCCTGCAGCAACTCTATACCCTCCTCGGCAGCCACCCGACGCCCTATTACGCCCTGCTGCAGATGGACGGTGACAATATGGGCCAGACGATTGGCAGCGTTCAGAGCATCGAGGAGCACATGGCTATCAGCAGAACACTCTCGCAGTTCGCTCGCCAGGAGGTGCCCCGGATTGTCCAGCAGCAGCACCCCGGCCGCCTGATCTACGCTGGCGGCGATGACGTGCTGGCGCTCCATCCGCTGAGCCAGCTACTGGAGACCTCCTGGCAGCTACAAAGCACCTACCACGACTACATGGCTCGCCAGATACGCGAGATGGGGGGCAACTCCGAGAAAGCCACGGTCAGCATGGGCATCGCCATCGCCCATCACCTGATGCCGCTCTCGCTGGTACGTCAGGCCGCTCAGCAGGCCGAGGAGAAAGCCAAACGCCATTACGGACGCAACGCACTGGTCATCACACTTCTCTGGCGCTCCGGCAGCGAGCTTTCGGCTGGCTGCAAGTGGTGGTATGTCCACCCCGATGTCCCCAATGCATCGATACAGCCTCTCACGATCCTCGAGGACTTTCTCCAGCTCTTCGCCCGCAACCAGCTGTCGCCACGCTGTCTGCAGGTACTGGAGAGCGAGCGCGTGGCCCTGGCGGCTCTCCCCCAGGAGGCGCAGGTCCTCGAGATCGGGCGCGTGCTGGAGCGCCAGTGGACCGGCGAGAAAGGCAGGACCGACGAGGAGAAACAGCAGTTCAGAAAGGAGATCAGAGAGCGGGCAGAGAAGCTGGTGACCCTGGCCAGAGTCATCAATCTGATGCAGCAGCAGCCAGCGACCACAGGCCAGGCAGGGGAGAACGCTGGCAGCAAGGGCGGCGCCGAAACGCCGACAGGTCTGCAGGAGATCTGCACCTGGTTACAGATCATGGCGTTTCTCGCTCGCGAAGGAGGAGCCAATGTACATCTTCATTGAGCCACACGAGACCCTGCTCTTTCGCAACGGGCGCCCCTTCGACGCCGGCGAGACGAGTTTCGCAGAGACGCTCTTTCCGCCCACGCCCGAGACCCTGCAGGGAGCCATCCGCGAGTTGCTCGCCCGCAACTGGGAGCGCGGCAAAGATCTAGCAACGCTCTTCGGCGATCCAGCGCTGACCGCGCTGATCGGCAACCGGAAGAGCTACGGGCGCTTTCGCATCACGACCATTGCCATCGGAAGGCGCCTGCCAGCACAGGACGGTGGCGGCGTGGAGCTGCTCTACCCCGTGCCCGCCCACCTCGTCAAAATGGTGGAGCAGCGCAATGGCCACAGGGAGGAGCGATTCGTCCGCCTTAAGCCCTTCCAGCCAGCCGGCATGATCAGCAACCTGCCACCGTCCATGTTGCCGCTCTACCCGGAGGGGCGCGAGCAGAGAGAGGCGGCCGGCAAAGAGAGTGTCTTGCGGGGCTGGCTCCGCGCCCGCGATCTCGCACGGGTGCTCAGTGAGAGTGCCCCCCTCTCCGCCGAGGCAGTGCAGATCATTCCGGATGAGGAGATCTTTGTGCGTGAGCCACGCAGCGGTATCGGTCGCGATGATCAGACACGCACCACCATCGAGGGGCTGCTCTACACCGTCTTTATGGTACGGATGAAGGAGAACTACGGTCTGGTAGTAGAGCTGCGTCTGGCACGCGAGGCCCGGAGCATGGAGCTGGAGAGCGACGAGCAGACAGCAACGCTGCTGCGGCTTCCGAAGCCACCCGCCAGCCTGACGGGAACGCTGGGCGGCGAACGCCGTCCGGTGACATTTCGGCTGCTCGATCCCGCCAGTGAGCCGGTGCACGTCGCCTCACCACAGCCAGAGCCGGGAGCCCGCACGCTCCTCTACCTGACGACTCCGGCGGCCCTTCAGGAGGGATGGCGGCCTGCAATCTGGCCTGCGCCCGTCTGTGCGGCTGCCATTCCAGGTTACCAGCTCATCGGTGGCTGGCAGATGAATCCCGAAGATAGCGGCGGGCAGAGCAAACACATGCGCCGCTGTGTCCCCGCTGGCAGCGTCTACTTCTTTGACAGGCCCCTGACAGACTGGTCAGGACCACTAAGCGATTATGGACGGGAGATCGGTTACGGTATTTCTATTCTGGGAGGATGGTAAACGATGATTAGAACCAGTAATATGCTTTATCTCTACACTGAGACACCACTGCACGTCGGCGTGGGCAGCGGCCTGAGCAGTATCGAACTGCCGATTCAGCGTGAGCGCCACACGCAGTATCCGCTGATTCCGGGCAGCAGCATCAAGGGCAAGCTACGCGCCCTGGCCAGAAGGCAGGCCGCCGCTGCCAATCAGCTGAGCCAGCAGGAAGTGGAGCTGCTCTTCGGCAGCGAGCGCGAGGCCGAGCCGAAGATGCAGGCTGGCGCACTGATCTTCGGCGACGCACGCCTCCTGCTCTTTCCCGTACGCTCGCTCAATGGCATCTTTGCCTATACCACCTCGCGCCATATCCTCAGTCGCTTTGCCCATGATCTGCAGCAGAGTCGTGGTGGACAAAAGCTTACAAACCTGCTTGCGAGTCTCGATGGGCCTACCTCCCCACCACCTGACCTCCCCACGGACCAGGAGCCGGAAGCCCTGGTCACGCAGCAGAGCAGTGTGACTGTCTCTGCAAAGGACAGAGCCAGCTCGTACGTGCTCCTGGAAGAGTTCAGCTTCAAGGCGCGACTTAGCGAGACGCTGACGGAGATTGCCAGCTGGCTCAGAGAGCATGCCCTGCCCCTGAAGGACACGCCCAACGATTACTGGGGAGAGAAGCTACGGACCTCCCTGGTACTTTTGCCAGACGACGACTTCCGCGATTTCACCCTGCACGCCACCGAGGTCATCACGCGCGTGAGCCTCGATCAGGATACGAAGACTGCCAGCGAGCGTGCGCTGTGGACCGAGGAGCACCTGCCCTCGGATACGCTGCTCTATGCGCCGATCTACGCCACCGATGCCCTCAACGGGAGATCACCCCTCCAGGGATCAGAGCTTCTGGAGAAGGCCCGCAAGATCAGCAGCCAGATGGACTCCTATCTGCAGCTCGGCGGCGACGAGACGGTCGGGCGCGGCCTGGTGAAGATCCTCTGGGACAACGTCGACTAGACTGGAACGACGCATCAGCCAATCGATAGAAGAAAGAGAAGTAGAGAGATGCTGCCAACACAACAGATACTCGAACAAAAGCGCGCTAAATTCGCCTGGGAGCGCATCCGTGAGATTCAGGAGCACCCCCCTGCAATCAAGACTGAATATCGCACCCGCGCCCTGACCTTTAACCAGATGGTGCTGACCAACGGCCTGGGCACCACGCTGGGCTTTTTAAAGTCCAAAGCCTCCGGAAAGCCACCCAAATCTACCACCGAGCCATCCGAGAGCGAGAAGGGGTCCTCGGGATCGCTGACCGCCTATGGTTATCTGCTGAAGCATCTAACGGATTGGATGCGCACCATCCGTTTTGCGCCAGACATCCCTGAGAGTGACGACGGGCTGCTGAGGTGGCTGCTGGAGGCCACCAGCCACGACTACCGTCGCGCGACCACAGAGTGCCTGGCCTTCGGCATCTGGCTGCGTCGCTTTGCCGAGGCCGAACTGCCGAAGGGGGAGAAGAAATAGAGAGCAAACTATATATTAGAAGGTACAGAACAACAAATGAACAACAAAAGACGCATGAGACACAGGCCGGCAGGGCAGTCAAATGCTTCAGCGTCATGGCAAGATCAAGCTGCAGACAAAGGGAAGAAAGACCTGCCAGACTATCTGTTACCCAGAAGAGCGAGAGAGCTTGCAAGAGCGGTGCTCTCGTCTCCTCCAACCGGGGAGCAGAAGTCCATTCCTGCGAAGGAATGGGCCTCAAACGTAAATTTCGGGCTGCGGCTGCATAAGTACATCCAAAGCGGTGTGCTCGGGCTGTCTCAAAGTCCCCCGGCGATCACCCGTCCGCAGTGGCTGCAGGAGCTGGCAGAGGGATATACGCTCAATACAGAGCTTGCCGCAGCCATCTACCAGCGCTGGCAGCGCCGTACCAGTGCGCTGGGCGCAGTGCACTTCCAGGCCAGCGTCGACTGGCGCATGGTCGTCGGTCTCGGTGGCAACACAGCGCTGGAGACTGATCTGACACTGCACCACCTCTACGGCCTGCCGATCATCCCCGGCAGCGCCCTCAAGGGGCTGACCCGTGCTTGCATAGAGAGCCAGCCTCCCTCGACGCGGCCGTTCTCGCCAGACCGTATCTGTGGCACAACGGAGCAGGCTGGCAGCGTGATCTTCTTCGATGCGCTTCCCCTTGACGGAGTGGCCAGGCTGCAGCTCGATGTCATGACACCCCATTACCCCGACTACTATCGGGGAGAGAAGCCCCCGACCAACGATCAGCAGCCAATTCCGATCACCTTTCTCACAGTCGCTGAGACGACCTTCGCCTTCGCCCTGGCCCCCCGCACACCCGCGACAGCCTCTGATGAGATCAGGTATGCCAGGAAGTGCCTCGAGGCCGCGCTGCAGGCCTACGGTGTTGGTGGCAAAACCAGCGCCGGCTACGGCTACTTTCGCGCGCTCAAAGAGCTGCCGTCCAGCGTCAGTGAGCAGGCGGGGAGCCAGGGCCAGGAAGTCGCGGACCCTGAAGCGCTGGGCAAGGCTCGCGCGATGGCCGAGGAGCTTGCCCAACTCTCCCCTGGGGATCTGCAGAGAAAGAACGCGGAAGAACTGATCAACAAGCTGGTGCAGCTCTCATCCTCACCGTTCGCTCAGTGCTGGCTGGCCCAGCGGATCATTGAGCTGTATCGCCAGAACGTATCACCTCAGTACCTGAAGGAGAAAAGAACAAAGCTCTGGACAATACTGCAGAACATATGTGGTGACGATCAGCCACTCTAACGAAGAGAGAACACCGTGAGCAATGAGTCCGCTGCAGATCTACTTGCTGCGCTTCCTGGTTGAAGCGCGTACGCGCATCATTCTGCATGAGCCGCGAGGAGCCCTGCTGCGCGGCGCACTCTACGACGCCGTCTGGGAGCGCTTCTGTCAGAATCGCGCAGCCTCCACCTGCGTGTCCTGCCCACTGCATCAAAGCTGTGCGGTGAGCGCGCTGGTCACCCCGCTGCGCGATGAGCGTTCCCTGGGGCGCGATGTCGCCCGACCCTATATCATCGAGCCGCCGCTCACTGGCAGTGGCTACTTCAGGCCCGGTGAGTGCTTCACCTTCAGGCTGGCGCTGTTTGGCAAGAGCGTGCGGCTGCTGCCCTACCTTCTCTTCTCTCTCCCTCAGATGGAACGCGATGGCCTGGGACGCCGGCTTAGTGAGCGAGGTGGCCAGCGGGGCCTGCCGCAGATCCGCCGGGTCGAGGCTTTCCATCCGTTCCAGGGCACGTGCACCACACTCTACGAGAACAGCCAGGTCTACCAGAGAGCGACGCTCCCTGTCATCACTGCCAGCGATGTGCGGGCCCGCGCTGCCTCCCTGCCAGGGAATCAACTGCGCCTGAACTTCCTGACGCCGCTGCGCCTGGTTCAGGAGCAACAGCTCGTGCGTCAGATCAGCTTTCCAGTTCTGATTCAGCGGCTCTTTCAACGCCTGCGCGACCTCGAAGAGGCCTACGGCGAGGGAGATGAGCACTTCTTCCAGAAGGAGCACCATCCCTATCTCAAGAGTGCCAGCACCATCGTCTGTCTTGCGGATCACACGCACTGGCTGGATCAAGAGAGTTTTTCTCAGCGCCATGACAGAGCTACGCCCATCGGCGGGCTGGTTGGCTCTGCGCTCTTCGCAGGGAACCTGGCTCCCTTCCGCGAACTGCTGGTCTGGGGCGAGCTGACTCACGTCGGGCGCAACGCCGTGAAAGGCAACGGCCAGTACGTGATCGACGCCGCAGGGGCGAGCGCCTGAAACCCCGCAAGGGCACGGTCATGCTCGCGCCCCTCATCTTCACACGCACCTCGCACGCCCGGCTTCCCCTCCTGACTCCCATGCCGCGTCGGCAGCGTACAGCTTCCATCCGCCCGCTCATGGGGCTGCATCCGGCGTGCGAGATGCCACACCCTTACTCTGGCCGCGGATTGGGCGGGAGAATGACGCCCAGACCCCGTAGAGGCGCTGACAACCGCCCTGGCGCGCGCCGTGACGATGACACTCCTACTTGTTCTGACAGAGCACTTGGGGTAGAATGAGACAGGTTAGAGGGTAGAGCGCGCCATGTTCCTGAATGGAGGTATCGTCTATGAGCATCGACACTCGTCACGGCTCTCCCCAGTTCCCGACCATCGCTGGAAGCATTGCCGCCTCAACACAGGAGGAAATGAACGCCGCAGTCGCCAGCCTGCAGGCGCAGAAAGACTCCTGGGTTGCCGTATCCATCCCCGAGCGGATCAGCCTCCTCGATCAACTGGTAAAGAACTTCGTGGCCATTGCCCCGCGCTGGGTCGGGGCCAGTCTGCAGGCCAAAGGTATCGCGCCAGACGCGCCGGCCGCAGGTGAAGAGTGGGGAGCCGGCGTGTTGCCGGTCATCAACAACCTGCGTCAGTTGAGGCAGGCCCTGGCCGATATCGCCGCCAGCGGCCGGCCACGCATTCCTGGTCCCGTGATGACCATGCCCAACGGCCAGGTGGCCGCAAGAGTCTTCCCTCAGAGCGGCTATGACCGACTCTTCTTTATGGGACTGACAGCGGAAATCTGGATGGAGCCTGGAGTAACGGTCGATGAACTGCCAGGTACCCAGGCCCTCATCTACCAGGACAAAGGGCATAGCGGCAAAGTGGCACTCGTGCTGGGAGCGGGCAACGTCGCCAGCATTGGCCCGATGGACATCCTCTATAAGCTCTTTGTCGAGGACCAGGTAGTGCTCTTCAAAGCCAATCCCGTTAACGCCTACCTTGGTCCGCTGATGGCCGAAGTCTTCCAGCCGCTCATCGAGCGCGGCTTTCTGCGCCTGGCCTACGGCGGCGCGCAGGAGGGCGCCTACCTCTGCCAGCACAGCGGCATCGACGAGATCCACATCACTGGCTCCGATAAGACCTACGAGGCGATTGTCTTCGGCCCCGGCGCCGAGGGCGCGGCCCGCAAGGCGGCCAGACAGCCCCTGATTACCAGGCGCGTCACCGGAGAACTGGGTAACGTCAGTCCGGTGATCATCGTGCCCGGCCCCTGGACAGCACGCGACCTAGCCTACCAGGCCGCACACATCGTCAGCAGCCTGGCCAACAATGCCGGCTTCAACTGCAACGCCAGCCGGGTCCTTATTCAGCATGCCGCCTGGGATCAACGCCACGCTCTGTTGCAGGAGATCCGGCGCGTGCTCCAGAGCGTACCACCGCGCGTCGCCTACTATCCCGGCGCCCAGGAGCGCCAGCGCGCCTTCGTAGCCAGCCATCCCGAGGCCGAACAGTTCGGCGCCATCAGCGATGAGCGCCAGCTTCCCTGGACGCTGATCAGTGGCCTCGATCCCACGAGCAAGGACGACATCTGCTTCACCACCGAGGCCTTCTGTGGACTCTTCGGAGAGACCGCCCTGGAGGCCGACAGCGTGGCGGACTACATCGATCGCGCCGTGGCCTTCGCCAATGAGCAGCTCTGGGGCACACTGAACGCCACACTGATCGTCCACCCCGAGTCGCTGAAGATTCCCGCCATCGCCCACGCGGTCGAGCGGGCCGTGGCCAATCTGCGCTACGGCAACATCGGGGTGAACTACTGGGCCGGCATCAGCTTTGCCCTGGCCGTCACCACCTGGGGGGCCTTTCCCGGCCACGATATCTACGATATCCAGTCAGGCATCGGCGTCGTCCATAACACCCTGATGTTCTCACGCGCCCAGAAATCAGTGCTGCGCGGACCGTTCCGCAGCACGCCAACTCCGCCCTGGTTCGTGACAGAGGGACACAAAGGCTTGAAAGTCTTCCCGAAATTGGTAGAGTTTCTGGCCACACCCTCTCCACTGAAACTGCCAGCCATTCTGATCGCGGCCACTACTGGCTAGGCTGGCAGCCGTCAGCAACAGGCTGAGCCAGCGCCGCCATCACTTACCTCACCTCTGTCGGCACAACGGACGACACAACGAGATCGCCGGCAGAGGTTCTGCATACCACAGTCCCTGCCAGTGTCATCCCTCGGAGGGACTTCAACGTATCAAGAGGAGGAAGGAAGGACACCGATGCGGTCTCCATGGACGGAGCTGCCAGGGAACGAGACGCTGCAAGAACAGGAGCAGAAGGGGGTAAGAACTAATTTAAAAGAGCGTTGACAAGTTTACCGCTTTCTTGGTAAACTTTATCTATGAAACGACTTCAATACGCGAAAAGTGCGTTGAGCACGTGATGAAGGAGGACGGATGGCACTCGTTGTACGTGGCTACAAACCTGAGTTAGACCTGAATCATAAGTAACGTACCGCTTGCTCGAAACATGCAGTTTGTGCCCGCTTTGCCTACAATTGGGGGCTGGCGCGCGCTCAGGAAGTGTACCGTGCAACGGGCAAACGTCCCCATGGGATCCAGCTTCACCGAGAACTCACTGCCTTGAAAAAGACCGACTTCCCCTGGATGTATGACGTATCCAGGTGCGCCCCGCAAGAAGCCTTGCGTGATCTTGACCGTGCCTACGCCAACTGCTTCCGCCGCCTGGAACTGAACAAGCAAGGCCGATGGAAAGGCCAGCTCGGTTTCCCGAAGTTCAAAAAGAAAAGCAAAGGCATCGGCTCCTTCCGACTCACGGGAAGCATCCCTATCTTTGCCGAGAGCATCCAGTTACCCCGCTTCGGCCGTCTTCGCTTGTATGAGCATGGCTACCTTCCTACGAAGGCAAAGGTGCTTTCCGCAACCGTCTCAGAAGAAGCGGGACGCTGGTATGTCAGTGTGCAAGTGGAAGAGGAACAGGAAGCCCCGGCCCATACAGCCACGTCTGCTCTTGGCGTTGATCTTGGCATCAAAACGCTTGCCACGCTTTCCGATGGCACCACGTTTGAGAACCCACGTGCCTTGAAGCATGCTCAAAAAAGGCTGAGACGCTTAGAGCGGCAACAGGCGCGGCGCATCAAAGGCAGTCAGAATCGCAAGAAGACGGTGAAGAAGCTGGCCAGGCAACATGCACGGGTTGCCCACATCCGTCAAGACGCTACCCACAAGCTGACGAGCTATCTGTGCAACAACCACGCCCTGGTAGCGATAGAAGACGTGCACATCGCGGGGATGCTGAAGAACCACAGGCTTGCTCAAGCCGTTGCCGATAGCAGCTTTGGGGAAATCAGGCGGCAACTCACCTCCAAGGCCCAACGCTATGGGACACGCCTTGTGGTGATCGATCGCTTCTCTCCTTCCAGCAAAACCTGTTCTGCTTGCGGATACGTCAAGCCTGCGTTGGGTCTGCATGAGCGGACGTTGGTGTGTGAGGCTTGCGGCATGGTGCTGAATCGTGACCACCATGCCGCGCTCAATCTTTTACAGGAAGCACGCAGAACGACCGGCAGTTCGTCGGGACGTGACGCCTGTGGACAGAGCAGCTCTGGCCGTCTCATGGGAGACGGTGAGACTGCTCTGGACGAAGCAGGAACCAACCATCATTGAGGCCTGTCCTCACTGTCTAAGTATTGGAGAACGGAAAGCTCAGCTCAACATTAAAGAATGCTGAGAATTCTGGTATGTTCCTGAGTTTTGCTTGCCGACCGTTTGTGCTTCTGTTATCCTGGTAGTAGAAGAGGAAAGGCAACGCGGCTTGTCCTTCACCCTGAACCCTGAGGAAAGGCCGCGACGCTCAGCATTGACGATACTGAAGACAGGAGCCGAGCATGATTGTGCAGAACAACAGCCGACGTCCTCGCGGCCTGGCGGCGCTGAGTCCCGAGCGACGTCGTGAGATTGCCAGCAAAGGAGGGCGCACCTCCCAATCGCGCGGCACCGCCCATCAGTGGACGGCCGAAGAGGCCTCAGCCGCCGGCAAGAAGGGCAGTGCCCGCTACGCCCGGCGCCGCGCGGAAGTACGCCTGGAGCGCGATCTATCCTGAGTGATCGACACCTTCAATCGTCGCCGCCACGCGCTCATTGCCACGGGCCGCCGCCCAGCGCAAGACCTCACCCGCCAGGTAGAGCGAGCCAGTGGCACAGATCGCGTCATCCGGCCCGGCCAGTCGCATCGCGAGATCCATCGCCTGGCGACTGGTCTCCGCGGTGGAGAGGGAGACATAGGGCGCCCGACAGGCAAAGTGGGCCTGCAGCTCCTCGATGGGCGTGGAGCGTGGATTGGCCACGCGGGTCAGGATTACCATATCGACGTCGGTGAGCGCTTCCACCATCCCGGCGATATCCTTATTGCGCAGCGTTGAGAGAACAACGATCAGACGCTGGAAACGAAAGGTGGTGCGTAGTGTTGTGATCAGCTTCTGCATCGACTCTGCTGTATGCGCGCCATCCACCACGGCCAGGGGATGCTGGCCGATGACCTCAATGCGGGCCGACCAGTGCACGGAGGCCAGGCCAGCACGCAGAGCTTCCTCAGTCCAGTTGACTCCCTTCGTGCGTAGTATCTCCAGGGTGGCCAGCGCCGCCGTGGCATTTTCAAGTTGATGCTCGCCTGAGAGAGGTAGCTCCAGGCCTGTATAGATGCCCTGCGGCGTCTCAACAGAGAAACGCTGCCTCCGGGGTGTGCGCTCCTCCAGTGCATAGCGATAGCACAGCGGGGGGAGCCGGCCTGCTTCAACGTCGGCCTGCGCCGGATCACCGGCGCGTGATCCCACACGAATCAATTCGGCCTGTTGACGCTCGCTGACGGCTGCAATGGCCAGCAAGGCCTCTGGTGCCTGCGCAGAGGTGACGACCACACCGCGCGGCTTGATAATGCCCGCCTTCTCGGTGGCGATCTTGGTCAGCGTATCTCCCAGAACCTCCATATGATCAAAGCCGATCGAGGTGATCACAGAGACCAGCGGCTGCGTGACATTAGTGGCATCCAGACGCCCGCCCAGGCCAACCTCCACGACGGCATGCGCTACCCGGCGTCGCGCGAAGTAGAGCAGGGCCAGAGCTGTGGCTACCTCAAAGGTGATGTAGGGTCCGAAACGGCCCTCGCGCTCGATCTGCTCGACTGCCGCACGCACTTCAGGAACGAGCTGCGCTACCTCCTCTTCGCTGATCAGGCGGCCCGCCACGCGAATGCGCTCGCGGAAGGTATGGAGATCAGGCTGCGTGTAGAGGCCGGTCCGCAGGCCAGCCTCGCGCAGCACGCGCTCAATCATGGCCGCCGTCGATCCCTTGCCCTTGGTGCCGGCGATCAGGGTAGAGGTATATGCCAGATGCGGATCGCCCAGGGCTGCGAGCAGAGCGCGCTCGCGAGGCAGGTTCTCGTTGCGGTCACGGACATATCCCCCACCACGCTCGTAATCGCTTAAGCTATAGAGATAAGCCAGTGCTTCCTGATAATTCACAGCTCGCGTCTACACCTTTCACTCAGGAGTGAGCCGGGGAGAAGACGCCGCGCACAATAGCATCGCTCATCTTGACAACGCGCATCATCTCACGTACATCGTGAACGCGCACAATATCGGCCCCCTGGGCGATGCCGAGCGCCACTGTGGCGGCGGTTCCCTCGACACGCTCGGCGGGCGGCACGCCACCGAGCACCAGTCCGATGGTCGATTTGCGTGAGGTTCCCAGGAGCAGCGGCCGACCCAGGGCACGCAGCTCTCCCAGGCGACGAAGCAGGGTCAGATTCTCTTCCGGGGTGGTGCCAAAGCCGATTCCCGGATCGACAATGATCCGCTCCCAGGCGACACCTGCTGCCAGGGCTAGCTCGATACTTCCGGCCAGATAGCGCAGGACATCGCTGACAATCTCGCGCTTCTGAAAGCCCCGCATGTTAGCCATAATGATCACGGGAACTCCTCGCTCGGCTGCCAGCGCGGCCATCTGCGTGTCGGCGCGCAGGCCCCAGATATCGTTAATCACTGAGGCCCCGGCTTCGAGCGCCTGGCGGGCCACTTCGGCGCGATAGGTGTCGATCGAAATAATAACCTCGGCAGGCAGGGACTGGCGTAATGCGCGCACAACAGGCAACACGCGCGCCAGCTCCTCTTCCTGAGCGACCGGGGCCGCTCCGGGCCGCGTGGACTCTCCTCCAACATCGATAAAGGTCGCTCCCTCAGCGACGAAACGCCGCGCCTGCTCGACGGCCGCCTCGATGCTGGCCTCGCCCGTTCCTCCTCCCTCAGCAGCTAGCAGGCCATCGCCCGCAAATGAATCAGGTGTGACATTCACAATGCCCATCACATAGGTCCGCTGACCCCACTCCAGCCGATACTGTCCCCAGACCGTCGGCGGTAAGGCGGTTGATACAGTCATAGGTCTCTTTCCCCCGTACAATGGATCTCCCTGACTCCCACGGCTCTTCGCCTGTACGCCCCCTGGACGCCAGGAACGCTCAACACTCCCTGTCTGCTCTCTCTATATACTATCCTCTCTGGCCGCCTTCTTGCAAACACTCTGCGTGGCCGGGAACCAGAGGGAAGGAGCCGAGGAAACGGCGTGTGGAGTGCCAGCATAAGGCATCCTGGTGAAGAGTAGGAACAGGTAGGCCCCTGATGCTATACTACACAGAGAGATAGATATATGACTCTACTATCCAGGCCAGCAGGCCAACCAGAGACCTGTACACCCACCAGATCATGCATTAGAGGAAGCAGAGACGATGGAAGATCCCGTGACTACCCGACGACGACAACAGACGCTCAGTCTGGCACGGCGCTGTCGCGAGTGCGAGCAGGAGGCCCTGGGACGCTGTCCAGATTGCCATAAGAGCTTCTGCCAGGAGCATTTCCCTAAGCAGCAGCACTCTCCTTGCGCTGAGCGGCAGCTCCGACTGGCCGAGATCCAGGTATGCTATGTCTGTGGCGTGCCTGTCTACCCCGACCAGTGGTCCATCTCGCGCACCTCACATTTCATCGACCAGTACCGCTGTAAGGGCTGTGGTCGCTACATCTGTGAAGAGCTGCATACACGGCGCAAGGATGAAGACGTCGTGATCGTACGTGAGGGACTCCGTGGTCACCGCTATCAGTATACACAGCGCTACTGTGATCTGTGTGCGCCCCTCCACTATGTCGGTGGGATCAAGGGACTGGCGCGCTGGGTGACGCTGCTGGGGACAGTGGTTGCACTTGTGTTTTTCCACATTCACCCGTAAGATAGGGGAAAACCTTCCTGGAGAACTATGAGCTTCTCTGCAACCATTCAACCGACACTCCAGCGCTACAGCGAGGAGATCCAGAGAGCCCTCAGGGAGGCGGTCGAGCGCATCGCATCTGCTGACGCCGCCGCTCCCCTGGCTCTGCTTGAGCCATACTATGGCCAGATGCGCTACCACCTGGGCTGGGCGGATGCTGATCTCAAGCCCACCAGCGTGCGCACAGGAAAGCTGCTGCGCCCCACCCTGCTGCTGCTCTCTTATGAGGCTGCAGGGGCATGGAACGAGGAGAGCAACGCCAGCGACGAGCTTCGTCACCTGCGGCGGGCCCTCCCCGCCGCAGCGGCTATCGAGCTAACCCACAACTTCACCCTCATCCACGACGACATCGAGGACGAAGATAGCGAGCGCCACCACCGACCAACTGTCTGGAAGCTCTGGGGTGTGCCCCAGGCTATTAACGTCGGCGATGGCATGTTTGCCCTGAGCCGGCTGGCCCTCTGGGATGTCCTTCGTGTCGGCGTCGACAGCGCCCTGGCAGCACGGCTGGGTGCCTTGCTCGACCGCACCTGCCTGACCATCGCTGAGGGACAGTACCTGGATATGAGCTTCGAGACGCAGCTGGAGGTCTCGGTCAGCACCTACATTGAAATGATTCGACGCAAAACAGCAGCGCTGATGGCCTGCGCCGCAGAAATGGGGGCACGGCTCGCCACAGGGAACGAGGAGACCATCATTCGTCTGAGAAACTTCGGTGAGGCGATTGGTACGGCCTTCCAGGTGCGCGATGACCTGCTGGGGGTCTGGGCCAGCCTGGCGGAGCTGGGGAAGACCCCTGCCGGCGACATCTACCGTCGGAAAAAGAGCCTGCCGATCCTGCACGCCCTCGCTCAGGCGCAGCCGGCCGACCGCCAGCGTCTGCAGGAGTGCTACACTCAGTCCACTGCCCTGAGTGAGGACCAGGTGGAAACGATACTGGCGATCTTCGAGCGCACCGAGACACGCTCCTACTGCCGCAGCTTCCTTGCGGAGCAGTGTCGCCTAGCCCGCACAGCTCTCGCCGCGGTTCCAGTCCAGGCCGCTCCCGTCGCTGCGCGGGCCCGTCGCGATCTTGAGACGCTCATCGACTTTGTGGAAGCTGCCAGCAGGGACTGATCTCCAGCCATGCTCCCTCTGCAAGCTGTTCAGAGCCTCGCTCGTCTGAACGTGCACGCGGCGGCATCCGGCTCCATTACTTCAATAGCCAGAGTGTGACCCTATTGCCGGCCGCGGTCGCGATCCGCTTCCCGTCCGGCGACCAGTGCAGCGAGAGCACAGGGGTGCCCAGATGCACGGTCAGCAGGGGTGTCTGGCTGCGTGCAGGATACCAAACAGCCAGCAAGCCATCATTGCCGGCGCTCGCCAGCAGGCGACCATCTGGCGACCAGGCCAGGGTGCGCACCGCCTGGGTATGTGCGCGCAGATGCTGCGGCACATCGAGACAGCGCGGTCCAAAACCGGTCGCCTGTTGCCGCTGGCAGGTCAGGCTGTTACTCCAGAGGCGCACCAGGGCATCGTCCCCACCGACGGCCAGCGGCATCCCCTGCGCGGAGAAATCCAGCGTACGCAGGACTACCTGCCCATCCTGGTAATACCCGTGGACCTCCTGCCCATCTGTGGCGCGCCAGACACGCACCACGCCCCCGGTCGAGGCCGTGGCGATACTCAGGCCATCCGCGGCCCAGGAGGCGGCCTCGATTGCGCTGGTATGGCGTGTAAAGACCAGCAGCGGCAGCCAGTTCGTCCCACTCCAGACAATGGCGCGCTTATCGAGGCTGGCAGAGACCAGGCGCAACGGTCCTTGTGACGACCAGGCCACGCTGGTCACTGTCGCGGCATGCCGCTGCATCGGCTGCGTCAAGAGAGCGCCAGTTTGAGGATTGATAAAGAGGACAACGTTCCCGGCACCTGCTGCCAGTTGCGTGCCATCGCTCGACCAGGCCAGCGTACGCACCGCCGCCGGGGCCGTCAGCATATGCTGCACCTGGCCCTGAGTGTTCCAGATCATCAACTGGGCATCGAGCGAGCCACTGGCCAGCATGGTGCCATCAGGAGACCAGGTCAGGGCACGCACCGTCTGACGATGACGCGCAAATACCAGCTCAGCCTGGGCGGTGGTCGGTAGGGCGGTGGCCGTCGGATGCATCTGCATCTGCGTGGCCGTCGTGGTCGGTTTCATCGCCGGCTGCCCTCCCGGCAATGAGAGGTTCCCCTTCAGTAGATAGTGATAGGCGGCATAGCTCGCCCCCAGGCCGGCGGCGCCTAGAGCGGCACCTCCCAGCAGTGTGAGAAAGACGCGCCGCGGCTGCCGCGCGCCGTGGGATGCCACAGTCCCCGAAGGGTTGACTGCCTCCTCCAGGGCTGGACCTGTCGCAGCCAGATCCACCAGCGTCACATCTGAATGCAGGGCACTGGGCTGCGGCCGCCCTCTCTGCGGTCTGACTGCACCTGCGGAGGCTACGGCCAGCTGCAAGGAGAGACAGGTTCCTGGCTTGACTCCGGCCGCCCCCAGACTCAGATCTGGGGGCAACTCCTGCTGACTATCACGGAGGCGCAGATGATACTCCAGCTGATTGCCGCTGGCATCAACCTGAGGCAGATGCAGCTCCTTGACCAGAGCTGGCACCAGCGAGGCGATCGGGGCATCTGAAGAGATCTCCACGGGATACATGGACCCGTAGACCCCCTCTTCTACGATGATTTCTAGCATGCGTATACCTACCTTTGTTGAGGCTCTGGCTGCTCCGCATCTTCTGAGAGGTATACACGAACAGAGCTGTGTGATATTTTTTGAGTGTTCGTCCTGATGGTACAGAAAGGCTATCAGCAATCCTTGTGGTTGCTCAGGATCTCTCATTCAAAGAACACCAGATTCAAAGGTCGGTTACCGCCTCTGGCCGCATTGCCGTCGGAGGAGAACTGCACGCTCTCTCGAAAAAGCAAGGGGGGATGATATGCCACTACGCTCACTGCTCGACCGCCTGTTGATCTCACTGCTGGCCCTCTTTCCAGGGTTGTACCTGCCACCAGCATCTGTCAATGTTTCCAACTGGGGAGGACATGGCGTGACAGAGCAGGCCCAGGCGACCTTTCCTCTGGTCGATGGCAACTACATTTATGATCAACTATTCTATATGGCTACCCATTTCCTCAGACGCGAGGCGGGTTACGACCGCAATCTGCCACCGACCCAGAATGGACACGACGAATTCGCCTCCTACTGGACTCAGGAGATGCTGCACAATCTGGCAGGCTTTGGGCCGCAGGCGCAGCGCGATCCCTTTCCGGTGCGTGGCTGGTCAAACCGACCGGCTGTCACGCTGGCCTTCAACGTCGAGGTCAGCGTTCCCGGTGTGACTCACCCCGAGGAGGTGGTCGTCATCGGCTGCCACTACGACGGCATGGCCTTCTCGACTCAATCCGCCAACGACGACGCCAGCGGCTGCGCCATCGAACTGGGCATCGCCAGAGCGCTCGCTGAGTACTGGCGCGCCCACCATCTCTATCCAGCACGCACGCTGCGCTTTGTGATCTTCGACGCCGAAGAACAGGGCCTCTTCGGCTCCTTTCATTACGTCAATCAGACCGTGAACAGCGACCTGCAGAACATCATCGCCATGTTCAACGAAGAGCAGAGCGGCATCTCCTATCCACTGCGCTACCTGGGGCGGGCCAGCAACCCCGTCTTTCCTCTCTACGTTGACCTCTCCCCGCTGCAAAGCACCACCCTCTACCCGCACCAGGCAAACCTGACCCGGCCGCAACGCGCACGCATCAGAAGCTTGCGCCTCCTGATGGATGCAGCGGTTCCGGCGGTCTTTGAGACCCTCTACGAGATGGGCTATCAGATGCTCTCCTATCACGGAGAGAACAATCAGGATATCTTCGAGCCGATCTTCACGCCCGACCAGACGCGCGTCGTCGTCAGAGAAGACGACCAGCTCGGCAGCAGCGACCAGGTGCCTTTCACCCTGGCGGACGTGGCCTGCGCAACACTGGTCGGGAACAGCAGCTACTACAGCGGTCCCGCACCAGGTTACCCCTTCGACCAGCCCGAAGATACGATCCAGCTGATGAACACCTTCGCTGATGGAAGCTCCAGGCAATCGCAGGCCCTGACGCTGGCACTGGCTCTCCCCGCTATGCTGACCACCTGGGTGCTTAATCAACCCGCTATCCTGGGATCGGCCACGCTAGACAATCAGCCCGTGGCGGCCATCAGCGATACGGGGCGCCTCATGCCGGGTCAGCCGCTCACCTTTGACGCCACAGCGTCGTTTGACCCGCGGGGAGAGCCACTGAGCTACGAGTGGAACTTCGGCGACGGGAGCAGCGCCCACGGTGTGCGCGTCACCCATACCTACGCCCACCCAGGTAGCTACACGCTCAGCCTGACTGTCAGCTCGCGCAGCGGCCGCCGCAGCATCGACCAGATCATCACTCTGAGTACACAGCCATCCGTCTATCCCAACCCTTACGCAGAGGCTAGCGGCAATGGCATGCCTCCGGCCAACCCGGCGATCACCTTGCCCAGTCCCGACGACCGCCTGAGTGATCGCGTGACGACAGTCGCTCAGGTGCCTGCCTCTTCCGCCTCACCCTCCTCGCTACCTCCATCCTCAAGCGGTGGAAGCGTCGTGCTGCTGGTGGGCATAGCTATCGGCCTGGCAGTGGTTTTTGCTATACTTATAGGCGTGTTAGTCTTCATTTTCTCAAGCCGGCGACCGGCTTAACGCCAGTGCTCGCAGTCATAGGGAGCATGGGCCCGGAGGGATCACCAGGAATGGCAAGGCCAATCTACGTCATTGGACATAAAAACTCAGATCTTGACTCGATCGCGTCTGCGTACGCCTACGCTCATCTACTGCAGGCCCAGGGAGAAGAGGAGGTCATTGCCGCCCGCCACGGCGAACTGAAGCCGGAGGTGCGCTTCGTCCTGGAGCGCTACCAGGTCGAGCCACCAGAGGCCCTGGAGGACGTCTATCTCCAGGTGCGTGACGTCATGCGGCGCGGCGTCATCAGCGCTCACATCGACCAGCCGCTGCTGGAGGCGGGACAACTGCTACAGGAGCATAATCGGCGTTCGATGCCGGTCATCGACGATGATAACCGTGTCCATGGCATTATCGCCACGGAGGATCTTGCCAAGCTCTTCTTCAAAGACCTCGACCCACAATCCGTGAACCGCGTTCCCCTGGAGCGCGAGAACCTGGTGCGAGTGCTGCACGGGCGCGTACTGGTCGAGGGACGACGCAAGCTGGGAAATCGTGTGCTGGTCGGAGCCATGCAGGCTGAGACCATGCGCGAATATATCGAGCCAGGGTGCCTGGTGGTGCTGGGCGATCGTGAGGATGCTCAGCTTGCTGCCATCGAGGAGGGGGCCGCCGCCCTGGTGATCACCGGCGATCTCCTGGTCTCCCAACGGACGCTGACAGCCGCTCGTAAACAGGGTGTGCTGGTTATCAGCACGGCCTACCACACCTTTACTGCTGTACGCCTGATCAATTTGAGCATCAAGGCAAGCGAGATCATGAATCGCACGTTTGATTCGTGCCGCCCGGAGGACCTGATGAGCGAGGTACAGCCGCTGCTGGTGCGTCGACGCTCGCTGCCAGTGCTCGACGACGAGGGGAAACTGGTCGGTTACCTCTCACGCACCGACCTGCTGAATGCGCGACCGAAACGAGTGGTGCTGGTCGATCACAATGAGCGCTCACAGGCGGTGGACGGGATTGAGGAGGCCGACCTGCTTGGCATCATCGACCACCATCGCATTGCTGATGTGCACACCAACAGGCCGATCATGTTTCGCGCAGAGCCGGTCGGCTGCACTGGCACAATCATCGCGGGCCTCTACCATGAGGCTGGCATCGCCATTCCCCGCGATGTGGCCGGCTTGCTCCTGGGTGGGCTGCTCTACGATACCCTGATTCTGCGCTCACCGACGACTACAGCCCGCGATGAGAAGGTGGCCGCTGAACTGGCGGAGATCACGGGCGAAGATCTCGAGCAGTATAGCCAGGCGATCTTCGCCGCCGCGGCAGCCGACCTGAATGAGCGCAGCCCTGAGGCGCTCCTGACCGCGGACTTCAAGGAGTACACGGTTGGTGGCACCCGCTTTGCCATCGGCACCGTGGAAACGGCCACGCCAGCGCTGATCGAGAAGCGTAGCCAGGAACTGCTGACAACCATGCGCCACCTGGCTCAGGAACGCTCCTACAGCGTCTTCCTCTTCATGATTGTGGATATTATCAATATGCGCTGCCATCTACTGATCCAGGGCGGCGAGCAGGCAGTGGCAAATGTGCTGGGTGCCCCCCTGGAGAACGATGGACATTCTGTGCTGGTAGAGGGCCTGGTCTCGCGCAAAAAGCAACTGGTGCCACTCCTCGGTCGTATCCAGACGCTGCTTCAAGAGCGTCTTCGTCTGGAGGCCTGAGGCCTGAGGCCCGAAGCCAGCCAGCTCCTCAGCACCACCCCGCGATTCAGCGATAGGGCATGCGACCTGGCATGCCCTATCCAGGCATCTCTCGTGCAAGCCTGGCTCTAGACCAGGTGTGACATTCCCTCCAACCGATAGCTATCGCTGTGAGCAGCTCTCGGATGTGCTGCTGGCTTCCAGGACCAGATTTTACTCATAATCGTACCTCTTTCTGGTGTCATGTTCGTGGACCACCTGGCCTGGCACTACGCTTTTTGTTGAATGCACAAGCGGCAGGCCATCCGTGAACGCTCGAAGCTCATCCGCAAAAAATCGAGTTGTGATGGAGCCAGTCTAGAGGGTCATTGACGGGCTACCTCTGAAGTAAACTGGCCTGGGAAGACCGTTGATGTCAAGATGGGAACATACAGAACGAGTCACAGAGTAGGTGGTAGAGGCTGGATTTCCCTTGAAAAAGAGGGTCTTCTAGACTACTATGTTTAAAGTACAGGCCTGCGATAGCATTTGTAATATTCGGAAGCTGATCTGAAGTCATTAGAGCGGGCCTTCGTATGTAAATTAGTGGAAATAGTGATTCATTCCTTGTCAATGAGCAAGGCCTATGTTACACTAAAGCATGCTTGAAGGCCCATTGAGCGACGATAAAGTGATCGTCAGCACGCAGGGATGCCAGATTGCCGCTACTTGCTTGATCGCCATTGCACTGCACATGTAGGCCCGTGGGTCAATGCGGACCCGCCCATCTCTCTCGTCCTAAGGAGGGCAATGTTTTGTGAGCAACTACATCTGGGTACCAATCGGCATCGGGCTGCTGACAGTAGGCTTTGTGGCCTATCTGGCGGCATACGTCCTGCGCAGGGACACGGGAACGCCGGCGATGCAGAAAGTGGCTGACGCCATCTTCAAGGGGGCGATGGCCTTCCTCAACCGGCAGTACCGTACCATTGCCATTCTTTCGGTCTTTGCAGCGATCCTGGTAGCGGCCGTTCTGGCAGCCCTCGGGCAGGGCAGCCAGGCAGACAAATGGAATCTGGCCTGGCACACGGCGGTGGCCTTTCTGATCGGCGCGCTCTGCTCTGGCATCTCAGGCTATATTGGCATGTATGTCGCCGTCAGGTCCAACAGCCGGACAGCCAGCGCCGCCCGCCGCAGCCTGGGAGAGGCCCTGATGGTCTCGCTGCGCGGGGGAGCCGTCTCCGGCTTCCTGGTGGTGGCGCTCTCGCTGCTAGGAGTCTCGCTGGTCTTCACGGCCTATGGTGGTCTGTCGCGGCCGGATCTGGCCCCATCGCTGATTGTCGGGTTTGGCTTCGGCGCCAGCTTCGTCGCACTCTTCGCCCAGCTTGGTGGTGGCATCTACACCAAAGCTGCTGATGTTGGCGCTGATCTGGTAGGCAAAGTGGAGGCGAACATTCCCGAGGATGATCCACGCAATCCGGCGGTCATCGCCGATCTGGTGGGTGACAACGTCGGTGACTGCGCGGGACGCGGTGCCGATCTCTTTGAGTCAACGGCGGCCGAGAACATCGGCGCGATGATTCTGGGCGTTGCCCTCTATGCTGCTACGCATAACATTGGCTGGATTCTCTTTCCACTGGTGGTTCGCGCCTTCGGGCTGATCGCCTCGGCGCTGGGCGTACTGTGGGTACGGCCCTCGGTGGTGGTCGAACCAGACAAGGCCGCCGGTCGTGATCCAGGTGAGATCGCCATGCGCCAGCTCAATATTGGCTATTTTATCACCTGCGTGCTCTCGATCGGCGGCATTTTCCTGGGCAGCTACCTGCTGCTCAACGGGAGCGGAGTGACAGCCAGCTACGGCGTGCCAGCCTGGGTCTGGTTCGGTCTGGCGGGCACGGTGGGCATCCTCCTCAGCGTGGCCTTCGTCTATATCACCCAGTATTACACTGCAGGCACCTGGCGTCCGGTGCGCGAGATCGCCGCGGCCACCCTCACCGGTCCGGCAACGACAATCATCACCGGGGTCGCAGTGGCCTTTGAGTGTGTTGCACTGCCTGTGCTGGCCATCAGCAGCGCCCTGGGCCTCTCTTTCTTCTTCGGCAGCCAGGTACATATCCAACTGGTGAACAACCCGGGGATCATCAATGTTGGCGGTATCTTCGGCACCGCCGTGGCCACGATGGGCATGCTCATGAGCTGCGCCTACATTCTGGCGATGGACACCTTTGGCCCCATCACGGACAACGCTGGAGGCATCACTGAAATGGGCGGACAGGCCGAGGCAGTCCGCGAGATCACTGATGCGCTCGACGGGGTGGGCAATACCACCAAGGCGCTCACCAAGGGCTACGGCATTGGCTCCGCTGCCCTGGCAGCCTTCCTGCTCTTCAGCGCCTACCTCGATGTCCTCTACTCCTTCAACCATAATCCCGCTGTCTACCGCGTCGATCTGGCTAACATCGCTGTCTTTGTGGCCGCCCTCATCGGCCTGACCTTGATCTTCTTCTTCAGCGCTCTGGCGATTCGGGCTGTCGGAGCCGCCGCCAAGCGGATGATCGAAGAGGTGCGACGCCAGTTCCGCGAGAATCCCAAGATCATGGCGGAGGACCCGGAGGACCGCGTTGACCCCGACTACGCTCGCTGCGTGGATATCAGCACCCGCGGCGCTCTGCGCGCGATGATCCTGCCGGGTCTGGTCGCCGTGCTGACGCCCATCGCCGTGGGCGTCCTGCTGGGTCCGCAGGCCGAGGCAGGCACGCTGATGGTCGGCACGATGGGGGGCATTGTGCTGGCGCTCTTCCTCAACAACGGCGGAGGGGCCTGGGACAACGCGAAAAAATACATCGAGGCTGGCTACCTGCGCGTGAACAGCGATGGCGAGATGGTCGATCGCCTCGACCTCAAGGGGACGATCCTGGGCAAGAAGAGCGAGCCACACAAGGCCAGCGTCATCGGCGACACGGTCGGTGATCCTTTCAAGGATACTGCTGGCCCCTCGCTCCACGTCCTGATCAAGCTGCTCAGCACGATCACGCTGGTGCTGGCCCCCCTCTATGTCGCGCTCCATCCATAGTTCGCCGGGGGCGCCTCGCCTGGCCATCGAAGCGCCCCCTCTTCCTCTGCTGCGCTCTTTCCAGTCTTCTCAGCGGGGACCACCTCTCTCGATGGTCATCTGCTCTTCCTCTCCTCTGCAAACGTTGTGCCTGTCTCTTCTGCCACTCCGCTGTCCATGCCTATAGAGGACTGACTGGTCCTGACGCTATCGACGGGCACCACCTCGATAGCTTATGATGGGGGCAGATCGCTGCCCGTGAACTTTCACAGAGTGGTCAGCGGTCGAGCGCACGCGCTCACTAGCGGCCAGCCTTGCCTCGCCCACGCTGTGCGAGCGCGCCGGCCCATCGTTCCTCATTCATCAGGTAGGAGATGCACTATGCACACACTGGTTGGAAGCAGGTGGAAACACTGCTGGATGCTCTTCTTGCTCTGCCTCACCCTGGCCGCCTGCACGGTCAACATCAGTGCTGGTGGTACAGGAACCAGCACCACCCCTGACCAGCCGCTCGGTTCGGGCGCCCAGGGGGTTCAGATCTTCGTCGAGCCGGACGCTGGAGAGCAGGTCATCACGGATGCCATCACTAATGCTCAGCACTCCGTCTGGTTGGAGATGTACCTCCTGACCGATCGCCACGTGATGAGCGCGCTTGAGGAGGCAGCCAATCGCGGCCTCGACGTGCGCGTCATGCTGGAGGCCCACCCCTACGGCGGTGGGTCCGTCTCGCCGAGCGAGACCATGGACCGCCTGAGCGCGGCTGGCGTCAAAGTCCAGGCCACCAGCCCGGCCTTCGCCCTCACGCACGAAAAGGGGATGATCATCGACGGCACCAGCGCCTATATCATGACCGCCAACCTTACCAACGCCGCCCTGGGGGTCGGCAGTACGCGCAACCGCGAGTATGGCATCATCGACACCAACAGCGCTGAGGTCAAGGCTGTCAGCGCCATCATCGAGGCCGACTGGAACCGCAGCCAGATCACGCTCAACGACGCCAACCTGGTGGTCAGCCCCCTGAACTCGCGCAGTAGTCTGGAGGCGCTGATCAAGAGCGCCCACACATCGCTGGAGATCGAAAGTGAGGAGCTGGCTGACCAGACGATCGAGCAGGATCTGGCCGCCGCCGCCCAGCGGGGCGTTAGCGTGAAGGTCATTCTGCCGGCTTCGGGCAGCGCGGTCAGCGGCAACCGCAGCGGTACCAGCCTCATTGAGCAGAGCGGGGCCCAGGTGCGCGAGGATACTCACCTCTACATGCACGCTAAAATCATCGTCGTCGACGGCACGCGGGCCTTCGTGGGATCAGAGAACTTCTCGCCGCAATCGCTGGATCGGAACCGCGAACTGGGAATCATCCTGGCGGATCAGCATGTGCTGAGCGTGCTCCAGCAGGCCTTCTCCCAGGACTGGAGCAGCTCTCGTAGCGCTTAGCTGCTCTTCTGGTCCCAACGGCCAGCGGTGAGAGCTGCGTTCACATGCGGCTCCCTCTAGAAGGGAACCCTCCTTCCGATGTAGCCAGGCCCCCTGCCATCCCTTGTGTGGGTATGGTAGTATGGGAAGGCGTGTCTGCCCTGGCTCTGTGCACGAGCTTAGCTCAGCCAGAGAGCGTTTTCACTCGCTATACAGAGGGAGCCATCTCATGATTACTGAAGTTGCCTTTTTCACAGCCGTCCCCGGCAAAGAAGAAGCGCTGGGGCAGGCCATTCTTCGAGGGATTGAGGTCATTCGCCAGCACCCTGAGTGCATCTCAGCCCGTGCTGAGCGCTGTATCGAGCAGCCCGGACGCTATATGCTCATCAATATCTGGACCTCCCTGGAAGCTCATATCAACGACTTTCGCAGCAGCCCGCTCTTTCAGCAGTGGCGGGCGCATATCAACGGGTTCTATCAGGAGAACCCGGCAATTTTCCACTATCAGCCGTTCTGAAGGGAATAAGGACGCAGGATGATGTGGGCAGGGGAGGAGAGACCACGCTTTCTCGTCTTACGATGACCGCAAGTAAGGGAACATCCATGTCACTACAGAGAAAAGGGGGGCGCGCAGACCTCTCCTGACCTCCGTCAGGAGCCTCCTGCGTGCATCACTGGTGATGGCTGAACAGCACGATTCCTTGGACCAGAACGCGACCGATCTCGCTGGAGCGTCAATGCCTCCGCGAGCACAGACCATGGGACTGAACCAGGAGGAAGAGCTGGCCTCCAGGGTGGCCGAGCTACGCCGTCAGATAGAGGAGGCCAACTATCAGTACTATGTCCTCGATCAGCCGACGCTCACTGATGCTGAATACGATCAGTTGATGCAGGAGCTGCGTCATATTGAGGCGGAGCACCCCGAGCTGCAAACGCCCGATTCTCCTACCCAGCGCGTCGGCGGCGCTCCGCTGGCGGAGGTGCGCCAGCATCGCCACCCGGTGCCTATGCTCAGCCTGGCGAATGCGCGTAGCGAAGAGGAGCTGCAGGCCTGGCAGCGGCGTATACAGAACATCCTGCCCAACGCGACCTTTGAGTACGTCTGCGAGCTGAAGATCGACGGCCTGGCCATGGCACTGACCTACGAGCAGGGCCGGTTGAGCGTTGGCGCGACCCGTGGCGATGGCCTGGTCGGCGAGGACTGGACGCCCAATGTGCGCACCATCCCCAGCATTCCCCGCCATCTGCATACCGACAGTCCGCCACCCAGGGTCGAGATACGCGGCGAGATATACATGACGATCGAGCACTTCGAGCAGCTCAATGCCTCGCTGACCGGGGAGAAGCTCTTCGCTAACCCGCGCAACGCTGCGGCTGGCTCTCTCCGCCAGAAGGACCCCCGCATCACGGCAGAGCGCCATCTGGACTTCTTCGGCTACCAGATCGGCTACATTGAGGGGCAGGCGCTCACGACCCACTGGGAGGCGCTGCAACTCATTGCTGCCTGGGGCTTCCCGGTCAATCCTCATAGCCGCCAGGCCCGTGACCTCGAGGAGGTCCTCAATTACTGCCGCCAGTGGGAGCAGGAACGCTTCAACCTGCCTTACGAGATCGACGGGGTCGTCATCAAGGTCAACGACCTCGCCCAGCAGCAGGAGCTGGGCTACGTCGGGCGGGAGCCGCGCTGGGCCATCGCCTTCAAGTATCCACCCACGCAGGTGGCCACTCGTCTGCTTGACATCCGCGTCAATATCGGCCGCACTGGCTCGGTCAACCCCTGGGCGGTGCTAGAGCCGATCAACATTCGCGGCGTCACCGTCTCGCGTGCAACGCTGCACAACGAGCAGGACATCCAACGCAAGGACCTGCGTATCGGCGACTGGGTGATTGTACAGCGGGCCGGCGAGGTGATTCCGCAGGTGGTCAAACCCATCCTCGAGCGCCGCACCGGTGAGGAACAGCCCTACAAACCCATCGAGCGCTGCCCGGTCTGCGACACCGAGATCTTGCGCCTCCCCGACGAGGCAATGGCCTACTGCCCGAATACGGACTGCCCCGCACGCCTGCTCGAGAGCGTGATCCACTTCGCCTCCAAGGGAGCCATGGACCTGGAGACCATCGGAGAAAAGCAGTGTGAGCAACTGGTGAAGGCTGGCTACATCACAACGGTGGCTGACTTCTACGATCTGACGCGCGAGCAACTGCTGAAGCTCGAAGGGATCAAGGAGAAGAGCGCTGAGAATATGCTCCGGGCGATCGAGGCCAGCAAGCGGCAGCCATTCTGGCGCCTGCTCTTCGGCCTCAATATTCGCTACATCGGCGAGAAGACGGCGCAGCTGATCAGCGAGCACTTTGGCAACATCGAGCGGCTGCTGGAGGCGAGCGAAGAGGAGATCCTCGCCATCCCCGGCATCGGCCCCAAGAGTGCGCATAGCCTCTCTACCTGGCTGCAGCAGGAGAAGAACCGCGAGCTGATCGCGCGCTTGCGTCAGGCCGGGGTGAACATGGCCGCTGAGGAGCGTCCGGCCGGTCCCCTGACGGGGCAGTCATTCCTCTTCACGGGGAGCCTTCAGCATATGACTCGCCAGGCCGCTGAGGAAGCGATCCGCCGGCTGGGTGGCACGATCGCCAGTAACGTCAGCAAGTCACTGACGCATCTGATCGTGGGCGCTGATCCTGGTTCAAAACTGGCAAAGGCCCAGAAGGCGGGTGTCCAGATTCATGATGAGGAGTGGTTTCTGAATCTGCTTAGGGAACACGGGGGATAGAGGCACAGAGCGACTCTGCCCACATGAGCGGGAGCCGCAGCGTTCAGCCACCGTGGCATCGCTGCGCGCTCCAACGTGCTGCCCCACAACGTGCCCGGTTCGCTCCGCGGGCGGCCGGGCACGGACGACTTTCAACGAGGTCCTTGCGAGGCCTTCGCAGGGATGCAGGTGCTCTCTATGGAGAGACCCGACCTGTGCAGGCTACCAGAGGTGCTGAGCTTCAGCCCGGTGGGACACCTGCGCGAGGCCAGACCGGCGAGCGCAGGCTAGACGTAGTGCATCTCGAGATAGCGCGAGCGCAGACGATGCACGGCCTCGGCGACCTGCTTGCCCCGAATGGCATCGTGAATCAACTGCGCCAGCTCGCCCATTGCGCGCTCATCCATGCCGAAGCGCGTCATCTCCTGGACCCCTATGCGCAGGCCCGAAGGATTGCGTGGGTCCGCGTCGCCTGGCAGCATGTTGTAGTTCACGATGATATCACTGGCCTCCAGGCGCTTTGCCACCTCAACGCCACCTCCCCAGGTGGCCACGTTCACCGCGATCATGTGGCTGCGGGTGTAGCCAAATTCGCGCGCCTCCACCGGTGTCCCCAGCTCATCAAGGACTCGCCCAAGGGTCTGAGCGTTGCGCACGATCTGGGCCGCGTAATCGCGTCCGTAGCGCTTCATTTCGCGCACCGCCACCAGCAGCGCTGGTAGTGAGAAGAGGTGATGGTTGCTCGAGGAGCCTGGGAAAACCCCACGATCAGCGGGCGGCCAGTACTTTTTCGCCGTCTCCTCATCCATATTGCCGAGGATCACGCCGCGCTGGGGCCCGGGAAAGGTTTTGTGGGTGCTGCCAGTCATCCAGGTGGCACCCTCGTGCAGTGGCGACTGGAACTGGCCGCCAGCAATGAGGCCCAGGACGTGCGCGCCATCATAGAGGACGGGGATATCCAGCGTCTTGCAACAGGCTGCGACCTCCGCAACCGGTTCGGGAAAGAGGAAGAGGCTCTTGCCCATGACGACGATCTGGGGCTTCACACGCTCGATCAGCTCGATCGTCTTCTGGGCATCAACGTGATAGTGATCCTCGGTCAGGGGCAAATAATGCAGATTGATTGCGTTTGGTCCGCCCAGCTTCAACGACTGGCCGCGGGCCTGAATGCGTCGGCCAAAGACCCCTACAGCTCCATGGCTGATGTGCCCACCAGCGTCGGTGGAGTTCACGACGATGGTATCGCCGCCCCGTAGCAGACCCAGGGCAATGGCCGTATTGGCTGCATTGCCGCTGATTGGACGCACGTCAGCCTGCTTGACGCCGAAGAGTTCAATCATCTCATCACGGGCCATGCGCTCGATCTCATCGATATAGCGTGTCCCTTGATAGTAGCGATTGACCCGTTCCCCTTCGTTGGGGTGACCTTCAGCATAGCGGCCCATAAAATCGGAGTTCTGCACCCGGCGCACCGCCGGGCTGGGGGTATTTTCACTGGCGATCAGATTCACGCAGAGGGTCTGGCGCCAGTGATCCTGCTGCGCAATAATAGCTTCAATATCGCTTATCTCAACTGTCATCGGTACACTCCCGCACAAAATAGACTCTGGCAACAGACAGCACCGGGACCCTCCAGCAACCGATGAGAGCCATCCGCTCAGCGAGCAGAAGGTCTGGGCCAGAGAGCAGCAGTCGGACTTCTCAGACCCCAGCGCTGGCGCAAGCGAACAGTCGGTCTCCTCCTGTACGCCTGCGCTCTCCGCCATCGATCTGGCGCGCTGAGCCTCTTGACCCACGCCTCGCCACTGCCGCCAGCAGTCCTGAGACTGCGCTGAAGATCCCCCCGGTAGACTGCAGATCGTCGCTCCGGAGACAGCGCCCACGCGCCTACGCCGCGCGCCGGCGCAGATCCGCGCGGCGTTATGGCTGCTCATACAGGCTAGTGTAGCATGCAGCGTCTCCTCTGTAAATGCGCGATTCGCGAAACGTTGGTCAGATCTCTGCCAGCCTCTGACGCCACAAGAGCACAGGGAAGCGTGAAGCTGAGCAAGACGAGAATTACAAACACGACTGCAGACAGCATTGAACAAAGGCAGCGATCCTGCTATACTACAACGTACCGAGAGCAAATAAGTACAGTGCACGGCCCTTGAATCCTGAGATCAAGCCCCTCGCTCACTATGCGTATGTGGGAAACGCATATCGTCGACGAGGAGAAGATCTAGCCGGTGCGGCGGGAACCATCGAGAGGAGGGGCCGCACCCGCTCTTCTCGCCCTCTTTAGAGGGGACCAACAGGTAGAAAGGAGAGGCGGCATTCTGCACCCCATAGCCGGGAGCGGTCCTGGTGGCTGGGGTTCTGCCGCGATGTCTTCATGAAGGTTTATACGGCGGAACAGATTCGCAATGTGGCGTTGATCTCTCACGTTGGAGCAGGCAAAACTTCGCTCGTGGATGCCGCGCTCTACGACAGCGGCGCTGTTACCAGACAGGGCAGGGTCGATGACCGGACCTCCGCGGTCGATTATGATCCTGAAGAGATGAAGCGGGGGATGTCGCTGCACACGAAACCGGTCCCTGTGGAATGGAAAGGCCACAAGATTAATTTCATCGACACGCCTGGTTACCCTGACTTCGTCGGCGAAGTGAAAGCTGCGCTACGTGTGGCCGATGCCGCTCTCGTGGTGGTGACGGCCGAGAAAGGCGTCGAGGTCGGTACCGAACTCACCTGGCAGTATGCCGACGAACGCCACCTGCCCCGTATGATCCTGGTGAGCAAGCTGGATCGCGAAAATACTTCATTTGAGCAGACCCTGGAGGCTCTGCGCAGCCGCTTCGGCCTCAAAGTGGTTCCACTCCAGATCCCCATCGGCGGTCAGTCCAGCCTCAGGGGGGTGGTTGATCTCGTCTCCAGAAAGGCGTTCACCTTCGAGGGGGGCAATAAGGTGCAGGAGATCGCTGTCCCAGCCGATCTGGAGGAGCAGGTCACTACCTACCGTGAGCAGTTGATCGAGTCCGCCGTGGAGAGCAATGATGAGCTGATGGAGAAGTTTCTGGAAGGTGAGGAGCTGAGCGAGGAGGAGCTGCATACACTTGTCAGGCAGGGCACGGCGAGCAGGGAGCTGATTCCCGTGATCTGCGCCTCTGTGAGCAAGAATATCGGGGTACAGAGCGCTCTCGACGCTATCGTCTCTTATCTGCCCAACGCCGCTGAGGCCCTCCCCGAAGATGCCAGGGCCATGGGAGATACGCTCTCGCTCTTTGTCTTTAAGACTGCGGCGGCCCAGGTGGGCACGGTCTCGCTCTTTCGCGTCTACAGTGGTACGCTGAAGGCCGATAGCCATGTCTACAATGTCCAGACCAGGGCTGATGAGCGCATCGGGCAGTTGATTATTCCCCGCGGGAAGTCGCAGGAAAGCGCCAGCGAGATTCCGGCAGGCGATCTCGGTGGGGTGGCCAAGCTCTCTAATACGCACACTGGCGATACGCTTGTGGGCAGCAGGGATATCACGACGCCGCTGGAGCCGATCAATTTCCCTGAGCCGTGCTTCACGGTGGCAGTCTTCCCCAGAAGCAAGGCCGATCTGGATAAGATGAGCAATGCCCTGGCGCGCCTGGTGGAAGAGGATCGCACGCTGCAGGTCTCACGCGACCCGGAGACAGCGGAGACGCGCATCTCCGGCATGGGCGAGACGCACATCCAGGTTGCTGTCGAGGCGATCAAACGTAAGTACGGTATCGACCTGGAGGTGCGCGATATTCACATTGCCTACCGCGAGACGATCCGCAAGAAGGCGCGTGCGAATGGACGGCACAAGCGCCAGACCGGCGGCCATGGCCAGTTCGGCGATGTCTGGTTGGAGATCGAGCCACTGCCGATGGATAGCCCTGAGCCGTTTGTCTTT
Organism: Ktedonobacteraceae bacterium; assembly: GCA_042408965.1. Taxonomy (GTDB): domain Bacteria; phylum Chloroflexota; class Ktedonobacteria; order Ktedonobacterales; family Ktedonobacteraceae; genus Thermogemmatispora. Next base: position 5,202 of record JBHOQN010000070.1, on the reverse strand, counting down.
GAGGACCGCATCGTCGGCGGCGTGGTGCCGGGCCAGTTCATCCCTGGTGTGGAGAAGGGAGTGCGCGAGTCACTCAAGCGGGGCTTTATCTCCGGGAATCCGATGGTCTACGTCAAGGTGGCGCTCGTTGATGGCAAGTATCACCCGGTCGACTCTTCTGCCCAGTCGTTCGAGATCGCTGCCTCGCTGGGCATGCAAGAGGCTGTTCAGCAGGCCAGCCCGACGCTTCTGGAGCCTGTGATGAACGTGACCATTGTCGTACCGGAGCACAATATGGGCGATGTGATGAGTGATATCAACAACAGGCGGGGGCGCGTCCTTGGCATGGAGTCGCTGGGCAACGGCATGCAGAAAATCACTGCGCAGGTCCCACAGGCAGAGATGCTGCACTATGCCACCGACCTGCGCTCGATGACGCAGGGTCGCGGTACCTTCAAGATGGAATTTTACCAGTACGAGGAGGTGCCAGCACAGATCCAGCAGGAGATCATCGCGCGCTATAAGAAAGAGAGGGGCGAGAGCGCCTGAGCCTTCAGGCCATGGGGATGTCTGCCTACCTCACAGGCCAACCTTGAGTCTTGAGCCGCTGGGCAAACGTCCCCAGGTCCCTATCCAGGGCGCCACTGCAGAGCAGCAAGGGAATGCACGGATGTGCGCTCTGCTCACGAGCTTGCCCTGGCGCTGTACCTGCCAGGAGACGCTGACCGTGGCGCCGGACCAGCTCCAGAGACGAGCAGAAGACATGCTCAGGCAAGCCCGGCTGTGGCCGGCAGAAAACTATGAGGCACAGGGCAAACTGTGGCAAGCGGGGGAGCAGTATCGGAGGCTTTGTCAAGCAACCACAAGAAATGGCTCTGCCATACACATGGTAGAGCCTTCTTTTTTTCAAGAACAGTTTGAAAAAGGTCTGAGGGTTCCATAGTCCCTCTCGGCTATCTTCTCCAACGGGTTGTGAAAATTTGCAATAAAACGCTAGAAAACACTATATTTCGCTATATTTTGGGCGACTTGTTACAATACCTGCTGTTCACAGCCCCCGCTCAGCTTGAGTGCGAGCCAGGGCCGCGATAGAGCATGGTACTCAGCGCGCTCTGCGCTTGTTACCAGAGGCAGCTCAGGCTATCGCTGTTCTCGTGGTGAGAGCACGCGCGGCCAGGAGGCGTGTCTAGCGTTCCTCAATGTAGTTGCTGATGATCCAGCACATCACCCTGGCTCACATCTACCATGGAGCGAAGATCGGGCTTCTGATGTTTCAATATGATCCTCGTCTCGTCGACCGCGATCGGTAGAAACGGGAGCATTCCGCGCCGGCGCTCTTCTCGCGCAAGGAAGTCGCTCTGCGGACTTGACAGCGGACACCAGGATACGTACAATTCCAGAGACAATGGACGGATCGATTCCGTTCAATAAAAGAGCAGGGGGCCTGCATCAAACCTCGATGAGGTGGGCGTATGCGTTCCAGACAGGTTTTCTCCGCAGCCTCGCTATCCGAAGTGCTCAAGCAATTACGGATCTACCGACCAAGTGGTCTGCTTACCATCCAGCGCGTGACCGGCCCTCGCACCGAAGAGGCCCATATCACCATCGAGCGGGGGCAGCCCGCGCTGATCGTCTGGAACCGACAGGAACACGAGGCCAGCGAAGCTCTGCTTGCCTGGCTCAACTCCTGGGGAGAGATCCGCTTTATGTTCCAATCGGCTGAGCCGCTGCTGCAACTGCCGCCACCGGGTCAGAGTGAGATGAGTCCTGCACCTGCACCACCCCCGGAGCAGCCGCAGCGAGCCACCTGGCCTCCGCTCTCGACGAACAGCGGTCCCCTTCCAGCGATCAACCGCGGAGGCGGTCCGCGTCATACCATGCCGCTCCCCGTTCAGCGTCCCGGCGCGCAAGAGGCCCTGAATGGCCGCCCGACGCCACGTTTCGGCGATCCACCAGCGGCACAGCCGACGGTCCCGCTGCCGCCGGAAACGGCGGTGCCCACTCTGACCAGCCTGGGCAGAGACTATGCAGCGACCTCTATTCCGCGCCACGATCGCATTGTCTTTCTGCTCATCAATGGACGACGTACCCTCGGCGACCTCGCCCAGCTCACCAGGCGCACCCCGGCCGAGATTCACGCCACTTTGCAGCGCCTTCAGGGGCAGGGCCTGATCACTCTCGAGCAGCCACCTACCAACGGCCATAGGGCCTGACTCCGCTCTGACCCGCTCCCCGCATCCGGCACAGGCTCAACGACGCACCTGTGTCCCGAGCTTCGCCCCCTGACCCGGCCAGCCAGAAGAGCACCCCACTGACAGGCCTTCTTCGCCAGCCTCCTAGTTCAACATACTGCGATCGGGTTGCTCCAGTAAACGGTCGCTGCGCAGGAGCATCTGCTGGACGAAGGGGACCTCCCGCCGCAAAATGGCACTCTCCTCGGCGAGACGCTGCCGCGTCGAGGTCAGCTCCAGCAGATACTGCTTCTCTTCATCTCGCATATCCAGCAGATAGGCGATCAGATACGAAAGCTCCTCTGGCGAGGTCGGTAGATTGGCTTTGATATGCTGCCGGTTGTCTGTCTCCAGCAGCACCTCTAGATAGCTGCTGAAGAGGTCGAGCGCTCGTGCCACGTAAGGCTCAAGCTCGCTCTGCGACTCCTCGGCGTCGTTATACGGCTCAACCAGACCCGACAGATAGGGCTTCTCATGATTGAGGCTCAGAATGCGAAAACGCCGCGTTCCCAGGGCAAGCAGGTTGTAACGCCCATCTTCGAGCTGATCAATCTGATGAATCCTGGCCATCGTGCCGATGGAATACGGCACTTCATGGAGATACTGGCTCTCCGGGCGTGTCAGCACAATACCGAAAGGGCGCTCATTCTCCAGGCAATCGGCAATCATGCGACGATAGCGCTGCTCAAAGATATGCAAAGGCAGCACTGTTGTGGGGAAGAGCACAATATTCAAAGGAAACAACGGTATTTCAACTGTGGTTTCCACCAGGGACCATCTCCTTTAACACTCGCCTGTTGCACCATGGATGGAACATATGGACATAGCATAACGAAAATCACGACTTCGTGCAAGATTCATTCGCCAGTCGCGTGCCGCCAGGAGGCGACACCACGCTGGCACGTTGCGGCCTGCCCAGCCTGACCAGAGCGCCAGGAGCCGTCAGCGTTGCCCCACTGGTGGCAGGTGGTGATAGTGGGGATGGACATGCGCATGGTCGGGCCAGTGACGATGCTCGTGGCAATGCATCTGGCCCGCTGGCGGCAGGTCTGCGGGATGATGACTATGCTCGCCATCCACATGCCGTGGGTGATCATGTCCATACCAGCGCTGCGCAGGATCAAAGTGGGCCACCAGCAGGTTCTGCCCGTGATGCCAGCGCTCTCGAAAGATGTCGTAGTTCTTCTTGCTCTTGGTGCGGCGCTCCTCCACACTCAGACTCTGCCACTCACGATGGGGATGTCTGAGAACACGTTCGGCAAGTTCTGGCGCGACGACCACACGGTAACCTGCTGCCTTAAAGCAGAAGCTATAATACACGTCGGCCAGCCGATAAAAACGAAACTTCTCAGGGAGCCAGCCAACCTCCTTGAGCAACGGACGGCGAAAGGCCATCAGATAGCCTTCGATGGCGTCCACATCGGGTCCCGCATCCTCGCGAAACTCTCGCAGATCAGCGGTAACCAGACCTGAGAGACCGCTGAGCCCGATCTCCTCATCAGCCAGGATGGTCTCCAGCGGCGTCCAGATATCGCCGTTCAGCTCGATCGAGGTGTCCAGCAGGATTAGGATGCGTCCCTGGCTGGCGCGCAGCATCGCATTGCGACCCGCGGCAAACCCCAGATAGTGATCGGCGAAGAGCACGTGCAGAGCGATGCGGGCTCCGTTTGCTCCCTCAAGCGCACCTCGACGTGCCAGATCACGCAGATAGGCAAGCGTGTCATCAGTCGAGCCGTTTTCCAGAAGTACCACCTCCAGTGAGCGCCCCGCGGCGTGACGCTCGATGCTGGCCAGGCAGCGTTCGAGATCAGCACGGTTGTTGCGCGCCAGCAGGTTGAGTGAGAAGTCGTAGCGCGGAGGCAGAGCGCTGCTATCAGGAGCATCCTGCCAGCGCGAGAGCACGGAAAATTCTTCACCGAGACGACGCGGGACCACCAGGGTCCCCTGGTGAAGATCGCGCAGATCATAGCCGCTGTGGCGCAGTTCAGCACGCAGGGCATCGGCCTGCACGTAGTCGCTCTGCTGACGGAGCGCCGCACGCTGGCGCACCAGCTCAGCCAGATGCGCGGGAATCTCTGCCAGAGCATACGCCGGCTCACGTCGCTGCCGTGGCCGCTCGCTGAGCAGGTAGGCGCTGAGATCAAAGCCAAGCACGCGATCGTAGTCGAGCAAGAGGCGCACCTTCGCCGTCGGATCGAGTTCCTCGGAGCGCAACATGGCCCACACCACAGCCAGCGCACGGGGCATATTCAGATCGTTCTCGATCTGCTCTCGAAAGCGTCGGCGCCAGGGATGGTCTTCCTCCGCGTCTGGTGCGTCCAGCGGCGCGCGTGCACGCTCCTGGTCAGCCTGCTGCCAGAGTGTGTATGCCCGCTCACGCAGACGCTCCAGAGCAATCTGTGCCGCCTCCAGGGCGCGGAAGGTGAAATTGAGACGACTGCGGTAGAGTGCTGTGGTGTAGAGATAACGCAGCGCCAGAGGATCAAAACCGCGCGCCTCGATCTCTGAACAGGTGTTGCAAACGTTTCTAAGAAACAATGGCAGATATTGACAAACGAATACAGGTGTGCTATACTTTTTCTATGAAGTTAAGCCAGTATGCCAAACAACAAGGTATTAGGTACCGAACAGCCTTACGGTGGTTTCACAGTGGAACCATTCAGGGCTATCAGGCTCCTACTGGTACGATCATCGTACAGGAAGATGAGCCACAAGCAGGCCATCAGGAAACGGCCATTGATGCCCGCGTGTTGTCACAAGAGCATAAAGAGAACTTGGAACGGCAAGCAGAGCGGCTTATGCAGTATGAGCAGCTACAAAGCGAGGACAAGTAGATGCAATTAGTTGAGCAGCATATCATTGAGAAAAGCGATCCGCGCTATGAAGCCATAGACCGTGCTGCTTTTGCCGCCAAAAATCTCTATAATGCTGCCAACTACCTTGTCCGGCAAGCGTTTATCTTCCAGGGAACCTATACGGGCTATGGGGAAGT
>JBHOQN010000069.1:0-53944 GCA_042408965.1 Ktedonobacteraceae bacterium | reverse complement strand
GCGGTATACTGCTCAAGCGTGGTTTTGAGGCTACGGGCTTGCTCTGGTGTCGGGTTGAGTTGTACGACGATCGTTCTATCCATACAAAAAGTATATCATATATATATCGGGATATTGTCAAGCACAGAAAGGAGAGGGCGCGTTCCTCCCCATGGCTAGAAGCCAGGGGTCTCCTGCGCCTTTCTGATGAAAGTACCCGAAAAACAGTTGTTTGCTCACCGTCGTCTTCCGCTTCCCTCTGGTTATCTCCTGCGAAAGCGTGGCCTCATCTATGCGGATCAGCGCGGTGGCAAGGCGTTCCTGGGTTTGATCAATCCAGGTGAGCAATTCTTCCACAGGCACGGTGTACTCATCTGCTTCTTTCAGGGGGTCGGAGTCTGTCTGGTAACGAAGCCCTTGCGCTTCCCGAACGGGCGATTCGCCAAGCATTTTGAGGATCTGATCACGGTAGGTTGCGATATGACCGAGAACCCAATTCAGACAGTTCCCGTTAAAAGGGAGTTGGCGCAGACTATCTTCATGGGTCAGCCCCTCTGTCTGCATTTTCAAGATCATGACATTGCGGGCAAAAGCTTCGGATAACTCTTGGGGGCTGATCATTTCTTCCTCGTTTCAAGTGGTTTCTGCATACGTTAAAGGATTGAAAAAGTTAGAGATAGTATACAATAGATACATGTATTTAGCAACTGTTAAAAACCCCTGGCCATCGTGAGAAGTGGATTCCTCGGCGGGCAGCGCTGATCGAACCGGATCAGCCGGCCTCCGTTCTCTCCTGCCAGCGCCAGTTTCCAGGCGCCGCACCATCGTGCCTCTGAGGGCCAGCAAGGCCACCAGACCGGCGACCAGCTAGCCGTACCTCTGGACATTCAGCACAGGCACGATCCCCAGACGATCTCCGCTCAGACTCGTCAGTGCCATTCCCGCCAGCCCCAGCAGGGCCGCCAGTAGTCCTCCCAGGGCCGGACCCACCAGGCGCGAAACGTTCATACTCATCGCGTTCAGCGCGTTCGCCGCCACCAGATCGTGCTCCTCCACCAGCAGCGGCATTCGAGAGGGAGCAGAGGTAGAGCAGACCCTCGGTCCCGATCACCTCATCACCCCCTCATGCGCCAGCGCTACGACCAGCTCCAGCAGCAGCTCGAGGCAGGCCGATCCCCATCCCCCTCATCCTCCTCAGCCGTCCCCAAAAGAACGTCGGCGGACCGGCGTCCCAGACAGCAGACCGGCCCGCCTCCGTCCCGCTTCCCTGCTCCCGCGCCCGGCGCAACGAATCACCACTATAAGAAAGACCCGCGTGCCTCCTCATTGCCCAGGTGAAAGTAGACACAGGCAATCACCAGGAAAAAGAGGCTCGTGATCAGCAACGCATTGCGAACAGCCACCTCAAACTGCCAGCCCAGCCAGATCACCAGCAGAGTCACCACCAGGCTGGCAGCCCCAAGCGCGCGATACAGTGCCACACCGCGGTAGACCATCAAGCGACCTCCCTTTCTGAGCAAAGCTGAACACACAGTCCACCCCACCTCACCCCAAGAGAGACGCCAGCAGTACCAGGCCACCTCTCTTTCTCCCCCTCCCTCTCTCTATAGCACGACCAGCAACGAAACGCAAGCCATTCCATCCATCCGGCCATCCGACCACAGCCAGCACAGAACAGCGAAGATCCTCCAGGGACAGCAGATCCCAGAACCGGCAAACCCACACCAGCGCCCGCCAGCAGCCAGCCCGGCCGGACTAGGCCCACATCGACTGCAACAGCATCGCCGCCCGCAACGCACCATAGGCCGCCGCATCAGCACCCAACTGTGCCGCCAGCACAGGCGTCTCACGCACGCTCGGCGAGCCATAACGGCGCAACTGCTCGCGCAGCACCGGAGCAAAGAGATCGAAGGCCGTCGCCAGACCACCAGCGAAAATCAGAATCTCAGGATCAAAGAGACTGGCAATACTTGCAAAGGCCATCCCCAGCAGCGCCCCCGTCTCAGCCACCATCCTGGCCTCAGCCGGAGCACCCTCGCGCGCCTTCGCCACCAGCTCATACGACGAGCGCGGCGGAGCAAGCTGACGACCCAGCTCCTCCAGCGCGCTGCCCGAAGCACGCAGCTCAAGATAGCCATGCTCAGGATCAGGCGCCTGACGATAGTCCAGATTGAGCCAGCCAAAGGCACCAGCACTCCCGTGGGCGCCACGCACGATCTTCCCCCCCAGCATCAGCGCCCCACCAACACCCGTACCCACACTCATCAAGGCCGCGCTCTGGCGATCGCGCGCCACCCCACGCCAGATCTCCCCCAGCAAAGCCAGCTGCGCATCGTTAGCCAGCATCACCGAGATCCCCAGACGCCCGCGCAGGTCATCGGCCAGATCACGTCCGCTGAGATAGGGCAAGTTGGGCACCCAGGTCGCGCGCCGCTCCGTACAGGTACCAGGCACCCCAACCGCCAGCCGCCGAATCGGCTCTCCCGCCCGCGACGCCTCAGCAACCAGCCCCGCCAGCAGCTCCAGAAACTCCCCATAGCCTGCCGGCGTCGCCAGGCGCGGCGTCAGCACGACCTCCTTCTGCTGGAAGTACGCTCCACGAATCTTGGTTCCCCCCACATCGATTCCCAGGTACATAGGCAATCCCCCCTCTCGGAAACCGGGGTCTCGCCCGATAGCGCCTCACTCAGCCTTTGACACCCGTCAGCGAGATCCCCTCAATGAAGTACCGCTGCGCCCACAGCGTCAGCACCACACTGGGCAGAATACCAATCGCCGTTCCTGCCATTACTATATTAGTGAAGGCAACGCTCGATGTATAGGTGCGCAATTCGTTGAGCGAGAGCATCACCGTGCTCATATCCTGCGAATAGACGATCGAGAGCGGCCAGAGAAAGTTATGTGCGGCCAAAATCAAGGGGTCCAGGGCCCGAATCTCTCAGCCAGAGGCAAGGATTCCGCCTCTCAGCAGGCACGCACACTCGCAGAGCGGCCTGCCCGGCGTCTGGCGCGACAGAGCTCAAAGCGAGCAGGAGCAGAACGGGATAGCGGGCAGCCAGGGGAGCGATGCGGGCCGAGAACCGCAATGAGCATACGGAGGGACGGGCCTGGCAGATGCGGAAATGCGGAGATGCGGGCAGAGGACTGCCGGTGGAACCGAGACGTTCCGCCGGCAGCGCCAGCGGTCTCAGGCGCTGGCGATCGGATCGGACCTATTGGTTGGCCAGGGTGGCCTGCAGGCGAATCTCCGTGGCCGCCAGGGCTTTCGAGACGGGACAGTTCAGTTTGGCGTTGTTCGCCAGCTCCTGAAACTTCGCCTCGTCGATGCCTGGCACCACAGCGGTCGTCTCTAGCTCGATGGGGCCGATCACATAGCCCTGACTGGTGGCCGTAAAATGCACCCGCGCGTTCGTCTTCACGCTGGTTGGCGTAAAGCCGGCGCTCGCCAGGCCAGCCGAGAGCGCCATCGAAAAACAGGCGGCGTGGGCGGCGGCGATCAGCTCCTCGGGGTTGGTGCCCGACGTATCATCGCCCATGCGCGTCTTGAAGGAGTACTGGCCCTCAAAGGCGCCTGTGCCGAGCTTGAGATGGCCCTGGCCCTCTCTGAGATCGCCCCTCCATTCTGCCTCAGCAGTACGAATCGGCATATGATCCTCCTCTGGATGGTTATTGGCTCGCGAACACTCAGTCTGTGGAGCAGCACCACAAAGCGCTCTCCACACATCACATGATAGCACAGAACAGGCTGCCCGCCAGCGGTAAGAGGAGGACAGGCAGCCTCTCATCCAGGTGGCAGCCTACTCGCCAGAGGCCGTGGAGAAGGCCGGCTGACCATCGAAGGTGTAGAGATTCTCGGTCTGGATAAAGTCGAAGCCGGCCTCATCAAGGCGATGCAGCAGGGAGATGATCTGCGTCGGGCGCAGCGGGGCCTCGCCACCGCTCATGAAGCGACAGCGCCAGTGATCGGTACAGAAGGTCTCGGGGAGCCCCTGCGGCCAGACCTTTGCGCCGCGGTTGGTGATCATCGTCAGCTTGAGGCCGTCGCTGGCAAGACGGCTGACAGCCTCGCCGAGCTGATCGGGACTGCCGCCGCGCCACTCCAGGAAGACGTCGACGCCAACCAGCTCCTTCTTCTCCGACGCCCCCTGGGCACTGACGTGGCCGTTCACCAGCCTGGGCGCGGAGGTGTAGTTCACTGGCTTGAGGACCTGCGGCTGCTGTCCAAGACGCGCGATGATGGCCTGGGCAAACTCCCGGGTGCCAACTTTCTGCTTGCTGACGCCTTCGGTGTAGATGTCATAGGTGTGAATGCCCTCTTCGAGGGTCCGCAGCCAGGCGTTGTGCACCAGCGTCGCCACCTCCGGCTGATTGATGTGCACCAGCATCAGCACTGCGCCGAGCAGGAGACCGGAGGGATTGGCCAGATTCTGCCCGGCCCGCCGCGGCGCAGAGCCGTGAATGGCCTCGAACATGGCGCAGTGATCGCCGATATTGGCCGAACCGGCCATGCCGACGGAGCCGGCGATCTGCGCCGCCACATCCGAGAGGATATCGCCGTACAGGTTGGGCAGCACCACAACGTCGAAGGATTCGGGAGTGTCGGCCAGCTTGGCTGAGCCGATATCCACGATCCAGGTCTCACTCTGGATGTCGGGATACTCCGTGGCGATCTTCTCGAAGACTTTGTGGAACAGGCCGTCGGTCTGCTTCATGATGTTGTCCTTGACGAAGCAGGTGACCTTCTTGCGGTTGTAGGCCCGCGCATACTCGAAGGCGTAGCGGATGATCTTCTCGCTGCCGGGTCGGCTGATCAGCTTGAGGCTCTGCACCATGTCGTGTGTCTGGCGATACTCGATGCCGGTGTAGAGATCCTCTTCGTTCTCACGGATGATGACGACATCCATTGTGGGATACTTGGTATCTACAAATGGATAGTAGGAGACACAGGGACGCACATTGGCATAGAGGCCGAACATCGTGCGCACGGTGACGTTCAGACTCTTGTAGCCCCCTCCTTGCGGCGTGGTGATGGGCGCTTTGAGGAAGACCTTGGTCCGGCGCAGGGACTCCCACGCGCTCGGCTCGATGCCGGCCTTGACGCCGCGCAGGTAGACCTTCTCGCCAACTTCGATCTCTTCAATATCAATGCGCGCCCCGGCGGCCTGAATGATGTCCAGCGTGGCCGCCATGATCTCCGGGCCAATGCCATCCCCATAGGCAACTGTGATGGGCGTTTTCTGTGACATGGGTGTACTTACCTCAGTGATGTGCTTTCTCTGGCTAACTGATCAGGCTAAGAAACTGCCAATCTAGTATAGCACACGACGGCCCGCCTCCTCCCCTTCCCGGTACCCTCCGGCCGGGATCAGCGGGCCTCGATCACTCACACGACAGCAGAGGGAATAAAAGGGCTGGGTAGAGGGGTTCTCTCTTGATAAGATGCAGCTCTATGATCTGGTGATCGTCGGCGCGGGCCTGGTGGGCCTGGCAACCGCGCGCGAGTCTCTGCTACGCTCTCCTCGCCTGCGCCTGGCAGTGCTGGAGAAGGAGGCCCACATCGCTGCCCACCAGTCGGGGCATAACAGCGGCGTCCTGCATACGGGTATCTATTATGCGCCAGGCTCGCTCAAGGCGCGCGCCTGCGTGGCTGGCTACCAGGCCATGCTGGCTTTCTGCCGCGACCACGATGTTCCCTTCGACCTCTGTGGCAAGGTCATTGTGGCCCTTAGCGAGGAGGAGCTGCCACGCCTGCAGGCCCTCTACGAGCGTGGCCGCGCGAACGGCGTCCCTGACCTGGAGCTGATCGGCCCGGAGCGCCTCCATGAGCTGGAACCCCACGCGGCCGGCCTGCGCGCCATCTATTCCCCTCACACTGGCATTGTAGACTATAAGAAGGTCGCCCAGGCCCTGGCGCAGGAGATCGAGAAGCGCGGTGGCCTCATCGTTAGCGGCTGCGCCGTGGTCGGCCTGAGCACCCACGGAGAGGAGAGCCTCCTGCGTACGCGCCGCGCCCTGAGCACGGCTGGAGCCGGGGTCGCACGAGAGCACGCGGAAGAGGAGTGGCGCGCGCGGGTCGTCATCACCTGCGGTGGCCTCTACTCCGACCACCTGGCCCGCCTGAGCGGCGACGACGGCGGCCTGCGCATTGTACCCTTTCGCGGCGACTACTACGTGCTGCGGCCGGAGCGGCGCCATCTGGTGCGCGGGCTGATCTACCCGCTGCCTGATCCCCGCTTCCCTTTTCTGGGCGTCCACCTGACACGGCGGCTGGATGGCGAGGTCTGGGCAGGACCCAATGCCGTGCTGGCCTTCGCCCGCGAGGGCTATCGACGCTGGCAGCTCGCTCCAGGCGAGCTGTGGGAAACTCTCAGCTACGGGGGCTTCTGGAGGCTGGCCGCGCGCTACTGGCGCATGGGCCTGGCTGAACTCTACCGCGACTATGTGAAGGCGGCCTACGTGCGCCAGGTGCAGCGCTACCTGCCCGTCCTGCGGAGCGAGGATCTCCTGCCAGGACCGAGCGGCGTGCGTGCGCAGGCCCTGGCCCCCAGCGGAGAGCTGGTCGACGACTTCGTGATCCGGCGCGGCGCGCGTGTCCTGCACGTGCTGAACGCCCCTTCGCCGGCGGCTACTTCCTCGCTGGTGATCGCGCGCATGATCGCCGACGCGGCCCGGGACCTGCTGGACCCGCTGCGCTAGCCCCTGCTGATGCATCCCTGCGCCTCATTCGCCGACGGCCCGGAGACTCAAACGGGTCCTTGACAGCCCACCCCTCGATGGCTATACTTTTACTAATTAATTCATCAGTCAATCAATGAGACAGCCGCCAGCAGAAGGAGAGAGCCGTGGCACGCAGACCCAGATCCGCCGAGGATCGCCGCGAGCAGATTATCGCTGCTGCGCTGCGCGTCTTTGCGCAGAAGGGCTTTGTGCGCGCCACCAACAAGGACATCGCCAGAGAGGCCGGTATCACCCCCGGCCTGATCTATTACTACTTCGAGGACAAGGAGGCCCTCCTCAAGGCCGTCATCGAGGAGAAATCCCCTCTGCGCCTCTTTGAGGAACTCTCACCCGCAGCCTGGGAGCTGCCACCAGCCCAGTTTCTTCGCCAGCTCCTCCTGCGCGCACTGTGCATCGTCGAGAGCAGCGAACTGATCAGCCTGATCCGCACCGTCCTCTCTGAATCTCTCCATGAGTCCGACCTGAGCGTGCTCCCCACCTTCTTTCTACCACGTGTCGCCAGCACCCTGCAGCGCTACCTGGAGCAGAAAAAAGCCAGCGGCGAGCTGGGTGGGATCAACGCTGAACAGGTGGCCCAGATCATCCTGAGCAGCATGATGGGCCTGGTCCTGCGGCGCCAGATCCTTCGCGACCCAACCCTCGCGGGTCACTCCCAGGAGGAGATCGTCGATATGCTACTGAATACGTTGCTGGTGGGCATCCTGCCACGCTGAGGCACTTTTTTATATTCCATTATTAATTAGCCAGTCAGTTAATCACAAGGAGGAGACAGGATGAGCGAAGCCGAGAGAAGCGCTTCACGGCCAGCGCCGGCTGCCCTGGAGAACCCAGCCGGAGCCGGGGCGATGGTGGTCATTGAGCACCTGGTCAAAGTCTTTGGCCGGCGGCCTGTCCTCAACAACATCGATCTGACGATCGGAAGCGGCGAGACGTTCGGGCTGGTCGGCCCTAACGGCTCTGGCAAAACAACCCTGATTCGCATCCTGGCGGGTCTCATACGTCCGACAGCGGGCAGCGTGCGCGTGCTCGGACGTAGACAGCCCTCGGCCGCGGTGGCCTCCGCCCTCGGCTACATGACGCAGCTCAGCGCGCTCTACCTCGATCTGACAGCCAGAGAGAATATGCGCTTCTTTTGCAGCATCTACGGTCTGCGTGGGAAAATGCGTGAGGAGCGCATCGAGGAGATGCTTGCGCGCGTCGACCTCGCGGAGCGAGCCGATAGCGTCGTGGCCACCTTCAGCGGCGGCATGCGCCAGCGCCTCTCCCTGGCCTGCGCCCTGGTGCACCGCCCACGCCTGGCCCTGCTCGACGAACCAACCGTGGGCGTTGACCCTGAACTGCGGCGCACGTTCTGGGAGTACTTCGCCCAGCTCAACCGCGAGGGCACCACGCTCATCGTCTCCACCCATCATCTGGACGAGGCCGCACGCTGCACACGTCTGGGCCTGCTGCGCTTTGGCGAGCTGCTCGCCTGCGGGACACCCCAGGAGCTGCTGGAGGGCTCCGGAGCCCAGGATATGGAGAGCGCCTTCCTGCACTTCGCCGCCCTCAGAAAGGAGAGACAGGCATGAACACGGCGCGCGTCATGGCGCTCACCGAGCGCATCATCCGTCAGGTGCTGCGCGACCGGCGCACCCTGGCCCTGGTCTTTCTGGGACCGCTGCTGATCATGACCCTGCTCTATCTCGTACTGACGAGCAGCGGCCGCGTCCCCACGCTGGCGCTGGTGCGGCCAGAGGGCGCGGGCAGCGCCTCCGTCAATCTCCTGCTCGACCGCCTGCTGTCCGCCTCGAGCCAGCTCAGAACCATCACCATCCAGGCTGACCAGGTTGAGACCACCCTCGACAACGGCACTGCCGATGCCGCCCTGGTCTTTCCACCAGACTTCGCCAGCGCAGTCGCACAGGGACACCATCCAGCGCTACAACTGGTGCTGGAAGGCTCTGATCCGACCGTGGCAACAGCCATGCGCGACCTCGCCAGCGGACTGGTACGCCAGCTCGGCGTCGCCCTGGAGCTGACTCAGGGCCAGCCTGCGGGACCCCAGCCTGCTCCGGGCCCGGGCTCCCCGGCAGCCACTCCCCTCACCCTGGCCACACCGCGCTACCTGCACGGCGGCCCCGATTACACCGCCAACGACGCCCTGGCCCCCGCCTTCATCGGGGTCTTCTCCTTCTTCTTCGTCTTCCTGCTCACCTCGGTCGCCTTCCTGCGCGAGCGCTCGCAGGGCACGATCGAGCGTGTGATGGCCTCGCCGCTGAAGCGCGCCGAGCTGGTCATGGGCTATGTCTGTGGCTTTACACTCTTTGCACTCGTGCAGGCCTCCATCGTCCTGCTGTTTGTCATCTTCATCCTGCACGTTCACTATAGCGGCAACCTGGCGCTGCTCTTCCTGATCGCCGTCCTGCTGACGATCGGCAGCGTCAACCTGGGCATGTTCCTCTCGACCTTCGCCCAGAACGAGTTTCAGATCATCCAGTTTATCCCGCTGGTCTTCGGACTGCAGGTCCTCCTTTCGGGCATCTTCTGGCCAGTGGCGCAGCTGCCGCCCTGGTTGCGTCCCTTCTCATATGTGATGCCTCTCACGTACGCCAACGAAGCCCTGCGCGACGTCATGCTCAAAGGGGAGGGCCTCACACTGATCGTTCCACAGTTGACGGCGCTGGCCACCTTCGCTCTGTTGATGATCGTCTTGAGCGCAGTGACCATGCGCCGTCAACTCGCCTGAGCCGAGAGAAAAGGTGCACACTGGTGAGCGAAGAACAGAGCGGGCGCATAGCCGCCTCAGAGAGCCTGTCTGCAATGCCGGTCGTCTCGCGCAGCGAGGTGACCTGCTGCATCGTTGGCGCCGGCCCGGCCGGCCTCCTGCTGGCCTACCTCCTGGCGCGCCAGGGACTCAGCGTGATGCTCCTGGAGGCGCATCAGGATTTCGAGCGCGACTTCCGCGGCGATACACTGCATCCTTCAGTGCTGGAGATCATGGACCAGCTCGGCTTGAGCGCAGCACTGCACGCGCTGCCACACACCCGCATCCAACAATTCGGTTTCCAGACAGAGGAGGGCTGGCTGCAACTGGCGGACCTGAGCACCCTGCCGACGCCCTACCCCTATATCATGCTCATCCCCCAGGCCGTCTTTCTGGATTTTCTGGCCCGGGAGGCGCAGCGCTCTCCGGGCTTCCATCTGGAGATGGGCGCGCGCGTGGAAGCGCTCATCGAGGAGCAGGGAGCCGTCCGCGGCGTGCGCTACCGCGCACACGACGGCTGGCACGAGGTCCGCGCCACGCTGACCGTCGCCGCCGATGGCCGCTTCTCGCGCCTGCGCCAGCTCGCCGGTCTGCAGCCCATCAAAAGCTCACCGCCAATGGACGTGCTCTGGTTTCGCCTGCCACGCTCGCCAGAGGACCAGATCACCTCTGGCGGGCGCATCGTCCGCGGCCGCGCCGTCATTGTGCTGGACCGCCGGGAATACTACCAGCTCGGCTACATCATCCCTAAAGGTGACTACCAGCGCATCCACCGCGCAGGCCTGGAGGCCTTGCACGCCGAACTGGCCCGCGCCCTCCCGACCGAACTCGCGGCGCGCCTGGAGACGCTGCGCGAGTGGAGGCAGATCGCCGTGCTCTCCGTGGAGTCCAGTTACCTGCGGCGCTGGTACCGTCCCGGCCTCCTCCTCATCGGAGACGCCGCCCACGTCATGTCTCCTGTCGCCGGCGTCGGCATCAACTTCGCGCTTCAAGATGCTGTCGTGGCCGCAAACAGACTGAGCTCCTCCCTCAAGCGTGGTGTCGTCAGCACTCAGGCCCTGGCGCGTGTTCAGCGGGCGCGCCTTCTCCCCACCCGACTGATGCAGATCGCCCAGACACAGATCCAGCGGCATATCCTGGCAACCGATGGGGGACATGTGCAGCCCCACATCCCCGGCTGGTTCCGCTTTCTGATCAGACGCAGGCTGGTGCGCGCCATACTGGCCAGGTTCATCGGACTGGGCATCCGCCGCGTGCGCGTTGAGTGAGCCAGGATGCATGGGCATGCAGGTAGAGCAAAAGAGAGGTGCTATGTGAGTGAGAGATAGATCTGCTCCCTGCGGGCAGGAGGGATCGGGGAGAAGCGCTGCGGCAGGGAGCAGATGCCGATCAGCTTGAGAGCTGCCGTCAGGCTCAGGCAGTAATGGCGCCGAGCTGTTTCTCGAAGTTCTTGAAGAACTGTTCAAGGGCCAGCTTGAGCGTGTTTTTGATGACCACCTCGGGCGTGGCGGCGATCTTGCCTTCAAGAACCGCCTCGGCTGCGTAGGTCAGATTGGTGGCTTCGGCAGCGCCAGCGTCCTCGGAGAGCGTGATGGTACAGGTGGCCCTGATGCGCCCCAGCGCGTTATACGGCTCGCTGATGAGCACCAGACGCGAGGGTGCCACCACTTCCCCGGTACGCACATAGAGCGTGTAGGGTCCCTTGAGACCGGGGACATTGGGAGAAATGATCAGCTTCAGTTCACGTCCGCTGCGCCCGTCTGGATCGTCAACGTACTCGGCGCTCTCGCACCCCGGAATGCACTCCTTGAGGATCTGGGGCGCAAGCAACGCCTCAAACACGCGCTGCCGGGGGGCCTTTACCTGCTGACTTCCCGTAATTTCCATCGCGATCTTGAAACCTTCCTGACAAACAAAATACATCTCGCCCCGCCGCCTTCGCATCCGTCAGGTCGATCAGCCTGGCTGACAGCAGGGCGAGGGCGGATCAAGCCGTTAGCAAGTATACCCTTTCGCATCCAGGGGCTTCAATCTTCTGAGTCAGGAAGTACTACAGCACGCGCCAGAGGATAATCGACGTATCGGCGGAGGCCGAGGCCAGGCCGTGGGGACCCCAGGCCACGGAGGTCACGCTGCCCTCATGGCCGCCGTAGGTCAGGTGGGTGCCGAGGCTGGTATTCCAGACACGCACATTGTGATCGCTGCAGGCTGTGGCAAGCCGCCCGGAGCCGCTCGGCTCCCAGGAGACGCCGTTCACCGCGCCGGGGTGCGCCAGGCGACGTTGCACAACGCCGCTCAGACCATCCAGCACTACCGCCACTCTGTCGGCCCCGCCAGAGGCAAGCTGGGTCCCGTCGGGCGACCAGGCCAGGGCCAGGGCTGCGCCGCTATGCCGGTAGTAGGTCTGCACCGTACGCTTGCCAACCAGGTTGGTGACCACAACACTGCCGCTATCGAGGCCCGCGGCGAGCCGATCACCGGCGGGTGAGAGGGCTAGCGCGCGAATCCTCGTTTTGAGCAGGTTGCCGCTGACCTGGCCGCTGAGCACCAGCTCATGGCCACCGTTGCCCACGGTGCCGGCCAGAAGCACGCTGCGGCGCGCTGTCCAGACCAGGGCACTCACGGGAGCGCCAAGATCGGCGAAGGTCTCCTGCAACGCGCCACCCGGCGTCCAGACCTGCACGGAGTGATTCTCGCCACCAGAGGCCAGCAACGTGCCATCGTTGCTCCAGGCCACGGCCAGAATCGGCGTCTGCTGCTGACTGTAGGTCAACAGGGCGTCGCTGGAGGTCAGCGACCAGAGACGCGCCGTCTGGTCGCGGGAGCCAGAGACAAGCTGCGAGCCGTCGGGCGACCAGGCCAGGCTCGTCACAGCGTCTTGATGGCCGCGCAGCACGGCCAGCGCCAGGGCCGGTCGACGATTGCGCAGGTAGAGATAGAGGCCGGTTCCGCCGAGGACGCCCGTGGCCACGATGCCCGCCGAGAGCCAGAGGAGCGCGCTCCTGCGACTCATCCCCTGCTGGCGCGAAGGTGGCCCAGCCGGCGGCAGAGGACCGGGGCCGGGCAGAGCTGCAGGGGGCGGCACCGGTGGCACCTGGCCAGGCTGCAGCAGGCTCTGCTGACCAAAGCCAGGCATGGAGGGAGGGGCAAAGACTGTCGGAGCTGAGGCGGCCTCCTGAGAGAAGGCCTGCGGAAGCGGCGTATTGCCGCCAGCACTGCCAGTGCCACCGCGCGCACCAGCCACCACGGTCGGCGGCAGGGGAGAGGCATTGCGTGGCAGCCTGAGATGATCGATGTTGACCGGGGCCGGCCGCGGGGCCGCCGCAGGATCAGAGACCAGCTCGTTGCGCGTACTGGCCTCCAGCGTCGGCAGCGAGAGCCGTGGCTGGAGCAGCGTGGTCTGGTTGCGTCCCACGTCGGCAAAGGCCTCGGCGAAGGCCATGACTGACGGATAGCGCTGCTCCGGCGCCTTGGCCAGCGCGCGCGCGAAGACGGCCTCAATGGCCGCTGGCAGAGTGGGATTGAAGGTCCGGATCGGCGGCACCTCCTTCGAGAGATGTTGATGCATGAGCTGCATCGGATCACCCTCGAAGGGGGCGCGCCCGGCAAGCATCAGATAGATCATCACCGCCAGGGCATACTGGTCGCTCTCTGGCCGGGCCTCGCCGTCGAACTGCTCCGGGGCCATATAGAGCGGCGTACCAAAGATATGACTGGTGGCCGAACTCGATGAGAAAAACTTGGCCAGCCCGAAATCCGAGAGCAGCAGATGTATGCGTGGCCCCTGATCGATGCGCAGCAGGAAATTGGCTGGCTTGATATCGCGATGCACAATGCCATGCTCGTGAGCATACTGCAGGGCCGCGGCGGCCTGCTGCAGATAGTCCTCCGCCTCACTGAGGCTCAGCGGCCAGGAAGTAGGCAGGGCCGCCGGAAAATAGGCTGCACCCGCCAGCGACTGATCCGAGGCCATGCCGGCCCGGCGACGCAGCCAGTCCCATAGCGAGCCTTCGGGACGATACTGCATCACCATGTAGGCACGCCTCCCGGCGCTGGTCTGCTCCTCGCCATAGCGATAGAGCGGCAAAATATGCAGATGATCCAGACTCGCGACCGCGCGCGCCTCCTGCTTGAAACGCTCAAACGCCTTCTCAGTATCGGGCAGATCGCCGCCGTCCGTACGCACCACCTTGATAGCGACCTGCTGGCCGATCACCGGATCTTCGGCCAGGTAGACCGCCCCCATGCCTCCACTGCCCAGGAACCGTTTGATGGTGTATCCCCCGATAAGTGAGCCGATCAGTGTATCCACAGCGCTGTCTCTCCTGCTTGTTACGCCCTTCACTTGATTGCTTGCTAGCCAGTCCGGCTCTCCTTGCCTCTCCCGCACGGAGTCCGGCCCCCGCCATGATAGCATGCTCTCAAGAGGCTGTCCACCGCCGAAGGGCTACAATTGGCCTGCTCTCTCTATCTTGAGCAATTCTGGAGAATTGCTTCCCATGTGCGAGCAGCCAGCAACGAGGGGTCTCCGAGCAGCAGACAGGCAACGCGATTGCTGTTCCCACGAGGTGCCCCGCACGAGGTGCCCCGCACGAGGTGCCTCGCAGGAACAGCAATCGCGCGTGCCGACGTTCTGCTCAATCTACCCGCGCTGCAGGGCGGCAACCAGGACCGCCACGACGATAAAGACAAAGGCGCAGTAGAGCAGAAGAGCGACGCCAATAGGAATCAGCACAACGGCCGAGGCCTTGCCGCCGCTGAGACGGTGCGTCGCCATAATCGAGAAGATGTTGAGCACGGCTCCATAGATCGAGATGGCAAAGCCGAGCAGGCCACCGACAAAGGGGATCACACTCAACACGGAAGTGATAAGGCCAATGGGCACACTGAAGAGCGTGTTGGTATAGGCCTGCTGCAGAAAGGTCCCCTGCCCGCCAAAACCGCGGGCCAGCAGGTAGAAAACGCCAGCGCAGATGAAGAACCAGAGGGGGACCAGCGCGATGCTCCCGATCGAGGCGCCCAGCGTAATCAGCTCGGTCGTAGAGGCTGGCAACGTCGAGGTGTTGGCCGTGGGAATCAGAAAGCGCTGAGTAACGCTCCCACTGAGGCTTGCCAGAAAACCGAAGAGCGCCGCAATCAGTGCCTGGATGAGGAGCTGGACCCAGACGATGTCCCAGGCAGCCTTGGGCAGCTCCTCAGCGAAGGTCTGCGGAGACGGCCTGGTGAGCACCTTGATATACTGCTGCGGCAAGGCGCGCAAGGCCTCGCTCAGTGGCAGCGGCGCCGACGCCACGGGGGCCGCTCCCGCCGCGTAGGCCGTATTGTAGACGGGCGGCTGTCCGTAGGGATTCTGTGGCGGCTGGGCATAGGGATTGACCGGTGGTTGCCCGTAAGGATCTGGACTGCTTCCTGGGGCGCCCTGATTGGGGTCCCAACTCATGGTGTGATCTCCTTTCCTCTCGCTTATCGAAAAAGCCCTCTTGGTCGGGGAGACAGGAGGATGAACACCCCCACCAATGATACCATAACGTAAGCAGAGACGCGCGTTAAAATTATTGTCAGCTTGCACCAGACGAGGACGGCTCCATAGCATATAATGAATGAGGGGATTGTCTCTCTCCCCGTGATTGATGTGAACATCGCTGCGCTGCTTCAGCAGCGGACCAGGCGCGGTTCGTCGGGTCCGTTCTGAACAAGTGTGAGAGGAGCGGGTGCATGTCGTGGGCAGTTCTGACTGCTACCTTCCTGGCCTCAGCCGTGGAATTCGTCGAGGCTTTCACCATCGTCCTGGTCGTCGGGCTGACGATCAACTGGCGTAGCTCGCTGGCAGGAACGGCGGCCGCCGTCGCCACTCTGGCGCTCCTGGTGGCCATCCTGGGAGTGGCGCTGGTCACCTGGATTCACCTCGATCTGCTACGCCTGGTGATCGGAGTCCTGCTCATCCTCTTCGGCCTCAAATGGCTGAAAAAGGCGATCCTGCGCTACAGTGGTCTGAAGCCTCTCCATGACGAAGAGGCTATCTTTGAGGAGAAAATGGCCGAACTGCGTGCCCAGGGCCAGTCTCAGCAGGCACGCTTCGAGCCGTTTGGGATCGCCCTTTCCTATAAAGCCGTGCTGCTGGAGGGCCTGGAGGTCGCCTTCATCGTGATCACCTTTGGCAGCAACGCCATCAGTACCACCTGCAGTGCTACCTGTGGAATCGGCACCGCTGCCCTCGGCGCGGCCGCCGCGGGCCTGCTGGTGATCGTCATCGGGCTGCTGGTGCGCGCCCCCTTGAAGCAGGTCCCGGAGAACACCCTGAAGTTCGTCGTTGGCATCATGCTGACCAGCTTCGGCACCTTCTGGAGTGGCGAGGGACTGGGAGCGAGCTGGCCGCTCTCTGACGCCTTCATACTGGTGCTGGCGGCTCTCTATCTGCTGGCCTCGGGAGCCCTGGTCCTCTGGCTCAAGCAGAGGAGTGGCCGGCGCCCGACCAGCGCTCCTGCCGGCAAGCAGAGGGGCAGCGGGCTGCCGCTGGGCGAGGAGGTGCGCCCATGACGCCGCTCAAGGCGCTGAAGGCGATCTATAATTTTCTGGCCGGCGACCCGGTGATCCTCTGTGGCGTGGCCCTGACGTTTGCACTACTGCTGCTGATCCAGGTCGTCGGCCCGCTGGGCGCGCTGCGCGGCGCCACGGGGCTGATTCTCGTCCTGGCCGTCCTTCTGGTCCTGCTGCTCTGCCTCTGGCGCGAGGTGCGCAGGTGAGTTGCGCTGAGCGGAGGAAGAGCGAGGCGGGGGGAGCAAGGCTCAGCCGTCGCCCCGCCGCGAACAGACAGGCAGAACACAACGCAGCAGGGTCGGTCTGGATCGGAGCGAGTCGGACCAGACCCTGCTTACTACTGGGAGCGGGGCTGCCTCATTTCTGGGCGGTCTCAGCAATGTAGCGCAGATCGAGCTCCTCCAGCGCGCGTTTCTTCCCCAGCAGTAGTTTGGCCATCTCAAAGGCGCGATTGAGCTGCTCCCGCTCCAGCGTATAGCCCAGCTCGCGCATCTGCGCATCGAGGGCCGCACGACCGGAGAGCTTGCCCATGCGGATGCGGCGGTCGGCCCCGCTCAGGCCGATCGATTCGGGGGTCATGATCTCATAGGTGCGGGCATCCTTGAGGACGCCATCCTGGTGGATGCCGCCACCGTGGCTGAAGGCGTTCTGGCCAACGATGGCCTTGGTCCACTGGGGCTGCATCCCCGAATACTGCGCGATCAGGCGGCTGGTTGGCATAATGCGCGTCGTATCGACCTTCACATCCATCCCCAGGTCGGCCGAGCGGGTCCGAATGGCCATCACCACCTCTTCGGTCGCCGCGTTCCCGGCGCGCTCACCCAGCCCGTTGAAGGAGGTATCGACGCGCTCTGCTCCGTTGCGCAGCCCCTCCAGGGCGTTGGCGACGGCCAGGCCGAGATCGTCATGGCAGTGGGCCGAGATACGAATCGTGGGAAACTCCCTCTTCAGATCGGCGATCAACTGGCCAAACTCCCAGGGGAGGGCGTAGCCCACCGTATCGCAGATCGTGACGAAGCGCACCCCTTCCTTGAGAATGGCCTCGCAGACCTCCAGGATGAAGTCGTGCTCGGTGCGCGTGGTGTCCTCCAGAGCGAAATCGACAGCGTCGGTCAGCGTGCGCGCATAGGCCACGGCCGTGCGCGCCATCTCAAGCACCTCCTGACGGCTCTTACCAAGCTTGACCTGGCGATGAATGGGCGAGACACTGATGAACGGTTCGATGGCCGGGCGGGCGGCAACCTTGACAGCCTCCCAGGCGGCATCGATGTCACCCTTCACTGCCCGTCCGATGGCGCAGATCTCAGCGTTCTCGATCTGGGTGGCGATCAGGCGCACGGCCTCGAATTCGCTGGGCGAGGAGACCGGGAAGCCGACATCGAGGGTGTCGAAGCCCATATCGGCCAGCGCGCGCGCAATCTGCAGCTTCTCTTCGGGGAAGTAGTTGACGCCGGGAGTTTGCTCGCCATCGCGAAGCGTGGTCTCGTAGAATTTGATGATCCGCGGTTGTGTCGCCATTGACATACACTCCTTGTCTCATGCCTCATCGGATTTGCGGGCTCGTTGGATCACTTGCTGCACCCACACTGTGGATCATATTCATTATAGACCCCAATCTTCACGGGACGCAAGCAAGGGAAGACCAGGGTCAGTATCACCTGTGCTGAGAAAAGAGCCAGGGGAAAAAGTCACTGACGCGCAGGGGACTCTCCTCCAGGGAGTAGACGTAGCCCCGCCCCAGACGCCGTGCCCGACTCCGGCGAACTCGGTGTAGCGCGGATGGCCACCGGCGGCACGTAGGGCGGCGATCATGTCCCGTGAGCCGCTGACGGGTACCACGGGATCGGCAGATCCGTGAAAGGCCCAGATGGGGAGATCCTTGATGAGCGCGGCCTTTGACGGATTGCCAGCCCCGGCGATGGGCGCCGCGGCGGCGAAGAGATCCGGCGCTGCCCTCGGGGGGGGGAAGGCGCAGAGCTCCATGATCCAGCGCACCGCACAGCGCTCCAGCTCCTGGCCAGCGTGGTCGCCGATGCCGCAGTTGGGATTGAGGGCTGCCGCCAGTGGTTTGAGCAGGACGCTGGCGTGCGCCGGGACTGAGTTGATCCAGCCGGCGAAGCGTGGATGGCCGTTGCCCTGCGGATAGGGCAGCACCGTCTCGCGCAGGAAGGCCAGGGTCTCCTCAAAGGCTATCCCCTCCATGGGCAGCTCCTGCTGGCCCAGACGCCGACGCACGGACGCGGGCATGGGCTGCCAGACCGGACGCTCCTGAATACTACTCAGATAGGCTACGACCTCCTCCAGGACGAGCTGGCCGTAGTGGCGCAACGCCGCCTCCTCGAAGGCTAATCCTGTGTAAGTCATCTTCGTGGGCACTCCTTTCCTTGCACATGTTCAAGCATGCCACGGCTGTCTGAATTTTGAGCGCAGGCTTGCTAAAAATTTGCTGAATCTCGCAGCGTGCTCCGCTCACTGTCCATCTGCTTCGCAGAAACTTTACATTTTCTTGCCTGTTTCTTGACGTCTGATCCGTAAGGTAAGAGGCACAACGAAGCGGGCGGCTCCCGCCCGCCCAGAACACACGGAGAGCACACGGTGCTCTGTCTCGCCACCTCCGCAAGGAGCTGCACCGTGGTATCCTGCAGGGAGTCTTGCATGATGACATCAGGAACTAATCGGCCCATCCACCTGGAACCAACGCGAAAACTGCCTGCCGCGGCCGCACCCGACCGCGAGCGCAGCACGTCACCAGCCAGGCGCCTCCGCGGTCGCGCGCTGCTGCCCTTACGCATCTTCCTGGGAATCACCTTCATCTACGCAGGGGTGCAGAAGATCACGGACCCCCATTTCTTCCGTCCTGGCACCCCCGACTACATCGGCAACCAGATCCTCAGCTTCGCACACGGCTCCCCGCTGCACGACCTGCTCATTCATCTGGTCGTGCCACACTCGCTCTTCTTTGGCTGGCTGATCGCCCTGGGAGAGCTGGCCATCGGACTGGGCGCCCTCGTCGGGCTGCTCCTGCGCCCGGCGGCCTTCTTCGGCCTGCTGCTGAGCCTGCTTTTCTTCCTCACGGCCAGCTGGCACGTCTATCCCTACTTCTATGGCTCGGACATTGTCTTCGTCTTCTGCTGGCTGACGCTCCTGCTGGCCGGCCCTCTCCGCAGCGGCCTGCCCTCGCTCGACGCCTACCTGCTGGAGGCGCTTCAGCCGCCCGAAGAGCAGCCAGGGCAGAGCGCCGGCCTGGTTGACGGGCTGCTGCGCATCGTCCTGGGAGGCAACGCGGGGGCGGAGCCTGCTGCCCTGTCAGGGCCTGCCAGCGGCACGCCAACCGGACGCGGGCGCACACAGCAGCAGCGCCTGAGCGCGGCACAGCGCCACCGCGAGAACCGACGCAGCTTCGTACTGGGAGTGCTGACCGGTGGCGCCAGCGCCCTCGTGCTGGCCTTCGGCGGCGGCCTGCTGCTCCTGCGCAGCGTGGTTGATGACCGTGGGGCACGCTCTGCAACGACGAGCTCCAGCCGAGCCGCCTCCACCACGACAGGCACCGCCAGCGCCAGCGCCAGCGCGGGAACAGGCACCATTATCGCCAGGAAGGCCTCCGTCGCCAGCAACAGCGCTGTCACCTTCACCATTCCCTCCAGCGGCGACCCCGGCATCCTGGTCCATCTGGCATCCGACCAGTTTGTGGCCTACGACGCCGTCTGTACGCACGCTGGTTGCCAGGTCGATTATGATCCTGGCAGCCAGCTCCTCATCTGTCCCTGCCATGGCGCCGAGTTTGACCCCGCCCACGGGGCCGCCGTCGTCGGCGGGCCAGCCCCCGACCCGCTCACCGCCGTCACGATCCACATCGACAGCGCCGGCAACATTCTGCTGCAATAGGCGAGGGGACACAGCAGGGTGCCAGGGGTCCGCTCATCCAGGCAGGCCACCGCGCGGGCCAGCGCCGCGGTCACGCCAGGTGAGCGGACCTCGCTGGCCAGAGAGAGGGTATCCGCTAGAGCGCATCATGATGTACAATAGAAGAACAGATAGAGGGCGAAACTCGCCTTACTCGCCACGTTCCCGACGTTTTGCATGATCCTGTTCTCTTCTGCATAGCGTGCGTATGCACGCCGGCAGGACCGCCCACGAGCCTGTAAAGGCGCAGGCCCGTCAGGCAGCGAGCGGCCCACCGCATCAACCTGATCTGGAGATAGCGTATGCCAAAGTCCATGTTCGAGAAAATCTGGGAGGCGCACGTGGTACACGAAGCTCCCGGAGAGTCCACCATCCTCTATATCGATCGCCACCTGGTACATGAGGCCACGTCGCCGCAGGCCTTTGCAGGCCTCAAGGCCGCCGGGCGCAAGGTCAGACGGCCCGAGGCGACCATCGCCGTACTCGACCATAATGTGCCGACCATCCAGGTGCGTGGCAGGCGGGTCCTGGATGTCGTCGACCAGGCGAGCGCGCTCTGCATCACCACCATGGAAGAGAACGCGCGTGAGTTTGGCGTGACCCTCTTCGACATGAATGACGAGCGTCAGGGCATCGTCCACATCATCGGACCCGAGCTTGGCCTCACGCTCCCCGGGCTGACCATCGTCTGCGGGGACTCACACACGTCGACCCACGGAGCCGTGGGCGCGCTGGCCTTTGGCATCGGCACCAGCGAGATCGAGCACGTGCTGGCGACGCAGTGCCTGTTGCAGCAGCGTCCCCGCTCGATGAACATCCGCATCGAGGGCCAGCTCGGCCCCGGCATCACCGCCAAAGACGTGGCACTCTACCTCATCGGCCAGCTCGGCACAGGCGTTGGCACGGGACACGTCATCGAGTTCAGCGGCTCCGCGGTGCGTAGCCTCTCGATGGAGGGCCGCATGACGCTCTGCAACATGGCGATCGAGGCGGGCGCGCGCGCCGGCATGGTGGCCCCCGACGAGACTACCTTCGCCTATATCAAAGGCCGCCCCTTCGCCCCTCAGGGCGCTCTCTTCGAGCGCGCGGTCGAGGCCTGGAAGCAGTTGCCCAGCGATCCTGGCGCCTCCTTCGATACCGTGCATACGCTCAACGTCGATGGCCTGGCCCCACAGGTCACCTGGGGAATCAACCCCGGTATGGTCGTCGATGTCACTGGCAGTGTTCCTGACCCCGCCAGCGAGACCGATCCCCTCAAGCGCCAGTCCTATGAGCGGGCCCTCAAGTACATGGGACTGGAGCCGGGCCAGAAGATCACCGATATCCGCGTCGATACTGTGTTCATTGGCTCCTGCACCAACTCGCGCCTCGAGGACCTGCGCATGGCAGCCCGCTATGTGAAGGGCCGACATGTTGCCCCTGGCGTGCGCGCCCTGGTGGTCCCTGGCTCAATGCAGGTGCGACGCATGGCTGAAGAGGAGGGCCTGGCTGATATCTTCCGCGAAGCCGGCTTCGAGTGGCGCGTCTCTGGCTGCAGCATGTGTATCGCCATGAATGGCGATCGCCTGAACGAGGGCGAGCGCTGCGCCTCCACCAGCAACCGCAACTTTGAAGGCCGCCAGGGCAAGGGCGGACGCACCCACCTGGTCAGTCCACCGATGGCCGCCGCCGCCGCCATCGCGGGACACTTCGTCGACATCCGCGACTTCTAGCCGCGAGCACTCCTCGGTGCACCCGAAGAAGAAGAAGAGAGGCTGAGTGATGGAACCTTTCACGACCCTGACGGGGCTGGTCGCCCCCCTGGATCGCACTAACGTCAATACCGATGAGATCACCCCGGCGCGCTTCCTGAAGACGATCAGCCGCAGCGGCTTCGCCCAGGCGCTCTTCGCCAACTGGCGCTACCTGGGCGATGACCAGACCCCTAATCCCGATTTCGTGCTGAACTATCCGCGCTACCAGGGGGCCACGATCCTGCTGGCCGGGGACAACTTCGGCTGCGGCTCCTCGCGTGAGCACGCCCCCTGGGCGATTCGCGAGTACGGTTTCCGCTGCCTTATCGCTCCTAGCTTCGCGGACATCTTCTATAACAACTGCTTCAACAATGGCATCCTGCCGGTTACGCTGCCGGAGCCAACGGTGGAGCAGCTCTTCACGGAGGTCGAGGCCAACGTGGGCTATACGCTCCACGTCGATCTGGCTGCGCAGACCGTGACCACGCCCGACGGGCGCGTACTGCGCTTCGAGATCGATCAGTTCCGCAAGCAGGCGCTGCTGCAGGGCCTGGACAACATCGGCTGGACCCTCTCCCATCTCGACGAGATCGCCTCCTATGAGGAGCGCCGCCGGCAGGAAGCCCCCTGGGTCTTCAGTACTCGCTGAGAGCACCGTCCGTGGAAGGGTGATCAGCATCGGAGAGGGCACCTGCCTGACGATCACAGATCGTCCTGCGTACACGTAGCACATGGATAGGCAGGCAGCGGAGGAGAGGTCCTCTCCAGCAGCCAGGCGCACACGGCTCCGGAAGCTGCGTGAGGGCCTCTCCCTGCGCCGGGAACTTCCTCAGCAGCGGTCGGCAGTGGCCGTTGCCGGGAAGGCTTGAAGCGCGTTGACGGATGCAGCCCCAGATGCTATCTTAGAAAAGGGGCCGGTGGGAACTCCTTGACTCACCCATCTGGGATTACAAAAAGAGAAGAGAGAGACAACGGGATTGAACCGCTCGCCTGCCCGCCGAGGGCCTCCGCGATCGCGGAGCGACTCACCCTGGGGGGCACCCCTGGGATGAAACCAGGATGGAGAGAGCTCCCCCTATCCTTGTGCATCGAAGCACACGCGGATACCTATCTGGGACTGAAATGCAACAGAGAAGGAGCGCAACGTGGCGATTCATCAGCTTGACCCCGGCCTGGTCCCCTATCAGATTCTCGACCCTGAGGGCAACCTGGTCGGAGAGATGCCCGCTCTGAACGCAGAGCGCCTGCTCTATTTCTACCGCACCATGATCCTGGCCCGGGCCTTCTCCGACAGAGTGATCGCGCTGCAGCGTCAGGGGCGGGCCACCACCTTCGGCTCGCTGACCGGGCAGGAGGCCGCCACCGTGGGGCTGGCCGCGCCGCTGCAGCCGCAGGACTGGCTGGCGACCTCCTATCGCGAGATCGCCTCCCTGATCGTCAAGGGTGTGCCCCTGAGCACCCTGCTCTACTCATTCCGCGGCTATACGCCCCCCAACTGGCCCGCAGCGACACGCTGTCTGCCCTACCAGATAGTGATCGGCACCCAGATCCCCCACGCCGTCGGGCTGGCCATGGCCGCCAGGATCGCCGGCGACCCCGTGGTGGCCGTGGGCGTCTGCGGCGACGGCGCGACCTCCGAGGGCGACTTCAACGAGGCTCTCAACTTCGCCGGCGTCTTCCGCGCCCCCGCCGTTATCATCGTGCAGAACAACGGCTGGGCCATCAGCGTGCCGCGGCATCGCCAGTCGGCGGCGCCCACCCTGGCGGCCCGGGGCGCGGGCTTCGGCCTGCCTGCGGCCCTCGTCGATGGCAACGACATCTTCGCGGTCTACGAGACCGTGCGCCGGGCGGTCGAACGAGCCCGCGCCGGCGAGGGACCCACGCTCATTGAGCTGCTCACCTACCGTCTTGGCTCGCACACCACCGCCGACGACGCCACGCGCTACCGCGACAGCGCCGAGGTCGAGGCCTGGCGCGCCAGAGACCCCATCGTGCGCCTGCAGAAGTTTCTCCTGAGCCGCGAGCTGCTCAGCGAGGAGCAGGACCGTGAGATCAGCGCCTCGGTGCGCGCCGAGATCGACGCTGCTGTCGCGGAGGCCGAGGCCATGCCCCCGATGGACCCCGCGAGCTTCTTCGACTACACCGCTGCTACCCTGCCTCCACGGCTGCAGGAGCAGCGCACCGAGCTCCTGCGCTATCTGCGACCAGAATCAGGAAGCGAGAGGTAGAGCGTATGCAGATGACCATGATTGAAGCACTCAATAACGCGCTGGCCCTCGAGCTGAAGCGCGACGAGCGCGTTGTGCTGCTGGGCCAGGACATCGGAGCCAATGGCGGGGTCTTCCGCGTCACCGATCAGCTCCAGCGGCGCTTCGGCGAGCGCCGCGTCTTTGACACGCCACTGGCCGAGTCGGCCATCATCGGCACCTCCGTGGGCATGGCCGTCTACGGCCTGCGCCCCATTGCAGAGATCCAGTTCGCTGGCTTCCTCTTCCTCTGCATGAGCCAGCTAGTGACGCAGGCCGCACGCATGCGCTTTCGCAGCGCCGGCGCCTTCACCTGTCCGCTGGTGGTGCGCTCGCCCTACGGTGGCGGGGTCCGTACGCCGGAGCTGCACTCGGACAGCGTGGAGGGGGTCTTCCTGCAAACGCCCGGCCTCAAGATCGTGATCCCCTCCAATCCTTACGATGCGAAGGGCCTGCTGGCGGCCGCCGTGGCGGACCCCGACCCTGTGCTCTTCCTTGAGAACATCAAGCTCTACCGCTCGTTCCGCCAGGAGACGCCGGAGGAGTATTACACGATCCCCCTGGGCCAGGCCAGGGCGGTGCAGGAGGGCGAGGATGTGAGCGTCTTTGCCTATGGCGCGATGGTCTCGGTGGCCCTGGAGGCGGCACGCCAGGCACAGCAGGACCTGGGGATCAGCGTGGAGGTCATCGACCTGCGTACGGTCTGGCCGCTCGATGAGGCCGCGATTGTGGCCTCGGTTGAGAAGACCGGGCGCGCGCTGGTGGTCCACGAGGCTCCCCGCGCCGGTGGGATCGGGGCTGAGGTGACGGCGCTTATCAATGAGCGCTGCCTCTACTCGCTCCTGAAGCCGGTGGCGCGCGTGACGGGCTATGACACGCCCTACCCCGTGCCCGGCGTCGAGGATTACTACCTGCCTACTCCTGCCAGGGTGCTGGCGGCCCTACGCCAGGTGATGGAACCCTGAAGCAGGCCTGCATTGAGCAGATGCTGTGCGGACCCGCACCTGTGAGCGCCCGCCGGTCTGTCCGGCAGGAATGGAGGACGCTCAGTCGGTGTCCGGTCCCGAGAGAGGTTGATTTGCTATGTACGAGTTCAGGCTACCCGACCTCGGCGAGGGCATGGAGGAGGCGGAGATCCGACGCTGGCTTGTCAGGGTCGGAGACACCGTGGAGGCCTACCAGCCGATCGTCGAAGTGGAGAGCGATAAGGCCATGACGGAGATCACCGCTCCGGTGCGCGGGCGCGTCGTCGATATCCGCGTGCCGGAGGGCACGGTCGCCAGACGCGGGGAGCTGCTGGTCCTCTTTGAGGTGGACCAGCAGGCGGGAGGCCCGGCGGAGACGCGGAAAGCTCGCACCCAGGAGGGACCCGACGCTCAGAGCCGTCAGCCTGCCGCTGTGGGAACAGGAAGTGCCGCCCAGATGGTGTCTCCAGCCAATGGCGCCCAGGCGGCTCCGGCCACGGCCAGGGAGCACCGCCGCGTACTGGCCGCCCCCGCCGTGCGCAAGCTGGCCTTTGAGCTGGGTATCGATCTGGCGCAGGTTCCGCCCTCCGGCCCCGACGGGCGCGTGACTCTTGCCGACGTGCGCTCCTACGCTGAGCGGCGACAGGCCAGCGCGGCCGCGGCCCCCGTGGCTCCAGAACCAACGGCCGGGCACGAGATGGCAGAGCAGCGTGCCACTCCAGCCCCGGAGAGCGCGGAGCAGGAGGAGCGCCAGCCCCTGCTGGGGCTGCGCCGGCGCATCGCTGAGCGCATGGAGCGCTCGTGGCGCACCATCCCGCACGCGACGGCCTTCGACGAGGCGGACGGGAGCGCGCTGGTGGCTCTGCGCCAGGCTCTGCTGCCGCTGGCAGAGCAGCGCGGCTTGCGCCTCACTTACCTGCCATTGCTGGTCAAACTGCTCATTCCCGTCCTTAAGGAATTCCCGATCTTCAACGCCAGCCTGGACGAGGAGCGGCGCGAGATCGTCTACCGGCGTGTCTACCACATCGGCATCGCCACGGCCTCCCCAGAGGGGCTGCTGGTCCCCGTCCTGCGCCACGCCGACCGCCTGACGCTGGCGCAGATCACCGCCGAGCTGGAGCGGCTGGTCGAGGGCGGACGCAGACGCACGCTGACGCTGCCGGAGCTGAGCGGCAGCACCTTCACGCTCAATAATGTGGGGAGCTTCGGCGGCAGCAGCGGCACGCCGATCATCAACTACCCGGAGGCGGCTATCCTGGCGATCGGCCGCCTGCAGGAGCGAGCCGTCGTACGCAACGGTGCCCTGGTGGCCGCGCCGATCCTGCCGCTGGCGCTCTCGTTCGACCACCGCCTCATCGACGGTGCTCAGGCGGGGGCTTTCCTGGCACGCTTCAAGGAGCTTGTGGAGAATCCTCAGCAACTGATGTTCGACATGCTGTGATGTGATGTTCCAATCCCCAATCGGGCGTGCGCTGCGTGCTGAGCAGCCCCTCCTTCAGGATCGCATCAGGAGCGCAGAGCGGTCAAGGGGGTGCAAGCGACCCCCCACCCGGCGGGCGCGCGTGACCGCTTCCAGCGGTCACCGCGGCCAGCCAGCAGGACCCTGGCGCTCCTCCTGCGGATGCGGGCGGCTGCAGGAGAGGCCCGCACGAGTGAGAGGCGCTCTTCCCGAAGCGCGGAACCGATGATCACTGTACTCTACTGTACTTGCCTGAAGGGGGTAGCTCCGCCTGCCCCCGGCGGGCCGGAAGGAGGCCGACCGTGGCAAGCGCCGAGGAAATCATCAGGGCCGTTGCCATCCTCGTGAAGCAAGAGGGCAGGGAGATGTTCAGCCGTGAAGACATCCGCCGCCAGCTTGGCGTTGACCGGCAAACCTGGGAGCGCAGCTATACCGGGATCTTTCAGATGATGCGCTCCGACGGCATGTTCAAGCAGAAATATGGCACTGCGCGCCCTCGCAGGCTGGATA
Organism: Ktedonobacteraceae bacterium; assembly: GCA_042408965.1. Taxonomy (GTDB): domain Bacteria; phylum Chloroflexota; class Ktedonobacteria; order Ktedonobacterales; family Ktedonobacteraceae; genus Thermogemmatispora. Next base: position 27,128 of record JBHOQN010000069.1, on the reverse strand, counting down.
CCAGCGGGCATACGTTAAAGGTAGGGCCGCGCTTCAGAGATGTGTTTCGCCGTATCGAGCATGGGAGACATACGCTCACGGAACACGGTCTGCGTCTGATCGACGAGTTCTTCCCCTGAGGGAAGAGAAGAGCATGGCGTTGTATCTCTTGAGAGCAGAGTGCAAAGAGAAAGTGCAGTAGTTTATGGTTGTGGGTGACGTAACAACCGCTGTTGATGTGCTGGTCATCGGTGGAGGACCGGCGGGCTACGTGGCGGCGATCCGCGCCGCACAACTGGGACGCCAGGTGACACTGGTCGACCCCCAGCCGCCGGGCGGAACCTGCCTGCACCGGGGCTGTATTCCTCTGAAGGCGCTGCTGGCAGCCAGCGAGCGCTATCAGCTGCTGCGTCGCGACGAGCTGGCCACACTCGGCATCGCGGTCGAGGGCCTGAGCTTCAACTGGGCGCATATGCAGGCCTGGAAGCAGAGTATCGTGGAGCGCCTCGCCGAGGGGGTGCGCCGTCTGCTCGCTGGCCGGCGCATCACCTGCGTCCGCGGCAGAGCCTGGTTCCTCAACGCACAGGAGGTGCGCGTGGAGAGCGATCCGGGGGAGCACTTCAAGTTTGAGCGCTGTCTAATCGCGACAGGCGCGACTCCAGAGCCTCCGCTGGGGCTGCACTACGACGGGCACGAGGTGCTGACGCCAGAACAGGCCCTGGCGCTGCCAGAGCTGCCTGCCAGCGTGACGATCGCCGGCGAGCACTATATCGCGCTGGAACTGGCGACCCTCTTCGCCCGCCTGGGGGTGCGCGTCAGGCTCTGCACGCCCGGCGAGCAGCTTCTGCCGGGGGTTGAGCCGGCGGCGCAGCGCCTGGTGCAGGCCGGGCTGCGCAAGCTCGGCGTGCAGGTGGCGCACGGCGTCGCTGCGGAGCAGTGCGAGGAGCGACCGCTGGTCATCTGCAATGGACGGCGGCCTGCCTGCGCTGATCTGCACCTTGAGGCCGCGGGCATAACCCTCAATAAGCAGGGGGGTATTGCAGTCAATGTCTCGCAGCAGACGAGCATTCCGCACATCTATGCCGCCGGCGACTGCTGTACGGACCGCCCGCTGGCCAGTGTGGCCATCAAGCAGGGCAAGGTTGCCGCTGAGGCCCTGAGCGGCCGGCGTGTGCAGTTTGCGCCGCAGGTTGTGCCACAGGTTGTGCTGACCACGCCGGAGCTGGCCAGTGCGGGCTACTCGGCCGAGGCCGCCCGGGGCGCGGGCTACGCGGTCAAGACGGGCCGCTTCCCCCTGGCGGCGAACGGACGGGCCTTGACGCTCGGCGGCGAGCACGGCCTGGCCCTGGTGGTGGCGAACGCCGAGGACGACAGCCTGCTCGGCGTGACGCTGGTCGGACCACGCGCCAGCGACCTGATCGGCCAGGCGGTGCTGGCCATCGAGATGGGCGCGACACTGACGGACTTTGCCGAGCTGCTCTACGCCCATCCTTCCCTCTCCGAAGGCCTGCAGGAAAGCGCCGAGGTGGCCCTGGGTCAGGCGATTCATCTGCTGACCCCGTAGGGGCGTGATGAGAATCACGCCCCTGACGGATGGGCCATGTCCCTGGAACAGCGTATTATGCCTGCACGGATGGGCGCGTCACTGCCCCCTCCGAGGCCGACGACACCAGCGCCGCGTACTTTGCAAAGACCCCGCTCGTATAGCGTGGCGCCGGTGGCTGCCAGGCTGCAAGCCGGGCCGCCAGCTCTTCCTCTGGCAGGTCCACACTCACCGTGCGCCCCTCAATATCGATCACGATCGTGTCGCCATCGCGCAGAGCCGCCAGAGGACCACCCACCGCCGCTTCAGGAGCGATATGGCCGACCATCAGCCCGCGCGTGGCCCCGCTGAAACGGCCGTCCGTCAGCAGAGCGACACTCTCGCCGAGGCCCTCACCGACGATGGCGCTGGTCACACCGAGCATCTCGCGCATGCCCGGCCCGCCGCGCGGCCCCTCATAGCGGATCACTACCACATCGCCCGGGCGGATCTGGCGCCCGATGACCGCGCTCATGGCATCCTCCTCACGATCGAAGACACGCGCCGGCCCCCGATGGTGCAGGCGCTCGTGACCGGCGATCTTGACCACGCAGCCCTCGGGAGCCAGGTTCCCCTTGAGAATCACCAGCCCCCCGTTCGCTTTGATGGGATTCGCCACTGGACGCACGACGTCCTGGCCAGGGGCCTCAACAGCCAGGGCTGCCTCCTCAGCGATGGTGCGTCCACTCGGCGTCAACTGATCGCCGTGCAGCACACCCGCCTCCAGCAGACGCTGCGCCAGCAGGGGAATACCGCCAGCGCGGTCCAGATCGAGCGCCACATAGCGGCCACCAGGCTTGAGACTGGCGAGCAGCGGCGTACGCCGGCTGATGGCGTCGAAATCGTCGATGGTCAGAGGAATGCCAGCCTCGCGCGCCAGGGCCAGCAGATGGAGCACTGCGTTCGTCGAGCCGCCAGAGGCGGCCACGCTGGCAATGGCGTTCTCAAAAGACTGACGGGTTAAAATACTGCGTGGAGTGACACCGCGGTGCAGCAGATCCATCACCAGATGTCCGCAGCGCACCGCGACCTCATCCTTGCGCGGGTCAGTGGCGCCAATGCTGGCTGTGCCCATCGCCGAGAGGCCCAGGAACTCCAGGGCCATCGCCATCGTATTGGCTGTGTACTGACCGCCACAGGCCCCGGGACCCGGACAGGCTACATTCTCGAGGGCGCGCAGATCGCTCTCGCTCATCTTACCAGCAGCCGTGGCTCCAATGGCCTCGTAGACATCGAGGATCGTGACATCCTGACCGCGGAAGCGGCCGGGCGCGATCGAGCCGCCGTAGAGCACCAGGCCCGGCACGTTCAGACGAATCAGAGCCATGGCCGCGCCGGGAATGGTTTTGTCGCAGGCGACGAGGGCGATCACCGCGTCAAACATCTGGCCATGGCCAACCAGCTCAATGGAGTCAGCGATTACCTCACGGCTGATGAGTGAGGCCTTCATCGCCTCCGTTCCCATCGCAATGCCGTCGCTGATAGCCACAGTGTTGAACTCCATCGGTGTGCCGCCAGCGGCGCGAATGCCCTCCTTGACCTTCTCAGCCAGATGACGCAGGTTATAGTTGCAGGGCATCGTTTCGATCCAGGTGTTGGCTACCCCGATGAGCGGCCGCGCCAGATCTTCATCAGTCAGGCCAATGGCTTTGAGCATCGCGCGGGCACCGGCGCGCTCACGTCCATCGATCATCACCCGGCTGCGGTGCCTGGGATCAAATGCCATAAAAGTACCTCCCTCGCTCGATATACTGTCTGCATTATATCCCATGCTCAGCGTCTGGGGCAGCGTACCAGAGCCACTCCTGGAGGACAGGCGGGTATATACAGGATACAACTCACAGCCCAGGAGCGAGCACAACACGATGGCCTGACCCGGAGAAAGAAACACCACCAGCCAACACAAAAAGGAGCGGAGACTGGTCTGTCTCCGCTCCCACAGGCTCGGTGCGAGGGCTCTCACCCGTAGAAAAGGTGGAAAGAGGAATGTCCTCAAGTGAGGCGATCCTGGAAGGACTCCGTAGAAGTGGCATCCGCAGATCCGGAGACCGAGCGTCTGGCTCGCGGTACTGTGTACTTCTCCTTACTGCCCGGCTGTGGCAAGACCCCCCAGCGTCCCGGCTGGTAACCCTGCCGACCTAGCGTCACCAGCAGAATAAGAAGTGCAAGGCCCAAAAAGACGAGCCAAAAGTATGACATGCCAGCCTTTATCTGATCTTGAGTGAGCAAACCCTTGAACAATAATGATCTATCGTTAAACTGAGCATGGAAGAAGATCGTCATCAAGACGCTGCCAGTTCTGTTGTAGATGAGCGTCATGAAAACATTGATTCCCATCACTGTTATCAAGAACTGCACCATGAACAACAGTGAGGTCTGGAGATCTTTGCTGCCGCTATACGCAGGAACCAGAAAGAAAAGCGGTGCATGCCAGAGAGCCCAGAGCACTCCGAGAAGCAGGCTTCCCCGAAAAGGTCCAAGCGTCTGTTCCAGGCGAGGCAGGGCAAAGCCACGCCAGCCGATCTCTTCTCCCAGAGGACCTTCCAGGAGCTCTACTGTAAAGAAGACCAGCAGAGCAAAACCCATGCGGTCGGGATGCGTAAAGAGAGGTGTGAAGGAAATCAGCTGCCCAGTCACCAGCGAGCTCGTAATGAGCATAACAATGACCAGACCCAGGATAGAGATGATATACCAGTGGACACCCACGCGCCACTTCAAGACGCGGCTGAACAGCTCGCGCAGTCCCGCTCGTCCGCTGGTCATGAGGGTCACCAGGATCGCGGCCAGTGCCGGACCAATGAAGGTGCCGCTCCCAATCCAGAGAATGTTCAGATGATAGGGCAGGATCTGCAGTCCCTCCTGAGAGAGATAGAACGGAATCCAGACGGTCCAGGAGAAGCCGAAAGCCATCAGATAGTAGCAGAGAATCGGATGGCGGCGCACAAAGCCGTAGCGGCTCTCCGAGAGACTGGCCTCTGCGGCTGGCCTGATCCCTTCAGAAACGTTCATGAATGTTGCCACTCCTTTGCGTTTACTAGATAGCGATACCCGGTAGTTGACCAGGGCAGATTAGCTGCTGGGACAAGTATAGAGAGAGCAGGGAGAGAGGGCCATACGATCCTGCTATCAGCGCGTGATGAACTACTGACTATCAGCAATTCACATGTCTATAATAAAGATGGGATTATATCCCCAGTCAGAGACGGCGGGCCAGAAAGACCCGACCTCTAGCGAGGGATCGTTGTCATGTCAGAGACGATGAAGCTACCACGCTACAGCCTGAGTATTCGAAACGAGCGCGAGCTGCGCGGCTGGTCACAATCACGGCTTGCCGAAGAACTGGGCACTACACCCGGAACGATCAGCAACTGGGAGCGGGGGATCATCACGCCCTCGGCCTACTTTCGTGAGCGGCTCTGCCAGGTCTTTGGCAAGAACGCTGCCCAACTGGGCTTGCTCTCAGAGAGCGATGCCAGGCTGGAGACGCCGGCTGCCGCGGATCGAGGACAGATCACAGCCGGTCAGGAAAGCTGGTCAAAGCGCGAGCGTTTCCTGGAGAGAGTCGCCTCCATCTGGATTCGCGACCTGCTCGAACCCTCACTTGCGACCCTGCCCGGCCTCTCGCTGCGTCTGGCACAGCTCCCACACGCCGTTCTCCGGCCTCATGAGACAACATGGGGAGGGTCCTCGAAGGAGGCCGCAATCCTGCTGCCTGAGAGCGCCACACTTCTGGACTGCTATCACGAGGCCCTGGGCGAGCTGCTTGTCCTCGGCGAGCCGGGCTCGGGCAAGACCACGCAGCTGCTCCTCCTCTTGCAAGCCCTGATCGAACGGGCGCACCGAGACGAGATGCATCCGCTGCCAGTGCTCTTCCCCCTGGCCTCCTGGGGTCAAAAGCAGCTGCCACTCAGCGCCTGGATGCTGCAGGAACTGCAGCGCCTCTACCACGTACCGCGCCGTCTGGGCCAGGCCTGGCTGGAGGCCGAGCAGATCCTCCCACTGCTGGACGGGTTAGATGAGGTGCCGACGGCCCTGCGCAGCGCCTGCATTCGCGCCATCAACGCCTACCGAGAGGAGCACGGCTTGCTGCCCACAGTGGTCTGCTGCCGCAGCGGGGCCTACTTTGCTCAGGCTGAGCGCCTCTGCCTCCAGAGCGCAGTCGTCATAAGATCTCTGCCCCCAGAGTATGTGCGAAGCTACCTTGCTGCAGAGCAAGATTGCCATGAACTTGCGGCGGCCATAGAGCACATGCCCTCGCTACAGGAGGTCCTCACAACCCCTCTGATGCTTATGCTCATCAAAGCCACGCTGCAGGCCAGCAACGAGCAGAATTCCCCCTCAGCGGGTCCGCTAGAGCAACATCTCCAGAGCACAATCGCCAGCTACATCAGGCTCATGATAGAGCGACGCACAGCGCGACAGCGCTACACGCCAGCCCAGCTACGCCGCTGGCTCACCTGGATTGCGCAGCAGCTGCTCCTGCAGAGCCGGGCCGAGTTCGCTCTGGAACAGCTCCAGGCAAGCTGGTTGCCGGAGCGGACCCTGGCGCGTCGGCTCTGGAAGCCAGTCACAGGCCTGCTGAATGGCCTGGCGCAGGGCCTCAGCAACGCGCTGCTCTTCGTGTTCATCCTCGTCAACCAACTGAACACAGAGCAGACCCTGCGGGCTTATCTGGGGCCTGCTCTGATCGGTGGCGCTGCCACAGGTGTCGCCATGAGCTATCTACCAGCAGGAGGTCAGCGATGGAGGCGTCTCCTGTATGCCCTGCTAACAGGGGTCTTCTTCGGTCTGACCTTCGGCCTCACCCTGGGCCTCGAGGCAGGTCTGACCTTTTCCCTGGTCAGCAGTCTGCTGGCCTGGCTGGGAGTGGTCAGACACTTCGCTGGCACCATCGAAGCTACCGAGGCCATCAGCTGGTCCTGGACAACCTTACAACGGCGCCTCAAACGCTACTGGCCGAAAGTGCTCCTCGGGGAGAGTCTCATCGGCCTGGGCTTCGCCATTGTGATCGGCCTCAGCAAGCCTCTGCGGGAGACAGCTGGCACCACGCTGTTCCTACTGCTGCTGATTGGCCTCTGCTGTGTCCTGATCGGTGGCTTCCTGGGCGGCATCTCATGGCGCACCCTGACTTTGACAGAGGTGAAACTGTCACTGCCTGCAGAGGGAATCTGGTACTCGGGGCGCAACGCGCTGCTCCTTGGCACGTTGTCTGCACTGGCCAGCGCGTCCCTGCTGACGGTTGCCTTCATGCTGATCTTTTGGATAGGACAGATCATCGCGAGCCTGACCGGACCGCTCTCCCTGGTAGAGATCCCTGATCCCCTACAGATACCGCTGCCTGTCCTGCTGGTGCTGACTCTGCTTCCCTCCGCAGCTATCAGCCTGGCACTGGTCTGGAACAGCGGCGGAGCGGCATTCATACAGCATTGGCTGCTGCGGCTCCTGCTCTGGCGCACAGGCTGTCTCCCTCTGCGGGCGGCTGCGTTTCTAGAGTGCGCCACGGACCGCGCGCTGCTGCGCAGGGTGGGAGGCAGCTACGTTTTCTTCCACCGCCTCCTGCTGGAACACTTCGCCAGGAACGGCAGTGCAGATTGACACAACAAGCACGGGCCACAGCCAGGCTGGGACCTGATCACTTCATCACCGGAGCCTGAGCCGAGACGCGCCCTGCCCCATACTTGCCATAGGCAAGAAGCACAGACGCGAAGCGTGTTGGACCGATACAGGCAGCTTGCATCACAGTGCACAGCGACAACAGCATCTTCTACTATCTGAAGAGCGCAGAAGGAATCTACAGCGCTGGGCACGTCCAGCGGCTACTGGAAGCCATCGCCGGCCAGGGCTACGCGCTGCTGACGGAGGAAGAGAGCCGCGAAGCCTTTCTGGCCTGGTGGGGCCGGCTCTTCCCGACCTGGCATGGCTGGCAGAATCTGCCACCAGACGAGGCCGCCCGCCTGGCCGAGCGGCGGGCCCGCGCAGCTCGCTACACGGAGCGCGTCTTCACGCCAGGGATCTCGGAGGCCCTGCAGGCGGCGCTGCAGGACTTCACTGCCCGGCAGCTGCAGAGCCTGGCGCTTCACGCCTTCGGTACAGAGGAGGAGGGACCACTGCGCGCCTTCGAGTTCACACTCGACCTGGGTGGCCTGGCGCCCTCGGCCACCTGGGAGGGCAGCTTCTTCCGCAAGCAGGACCAGCAGGCCTCCATCGAGGCCTTCGAGCACTGGCTCGGCCTGCTGCAGCTCCTCTACCACTCCCTGCACCCCTACTATGCCTACGCCTGGAACCGTGACGGCAGCATTCCCCCAAGCGAACCCGACGAGGTTCTCGAGGCCGGTCCCCGCTGGCTGTATGAAATCAATCTGTTCGGTCCGCAACTGGTGGAGACCCTGGGTGGCCGTGAGCACCTCCTGCGGGCCCCGGCACAGATCAGACGGCCGCTGGACGATGGCGGGGTCCTGCTCATTCCTACGATGAGCTTCTACCCACACGTCCAGCTCTACGACTGGGAGGAGGTGGCCGAGTATCTGGGCCTGCAGAGCGCTGACCTCGGCTAAAGCTGGAAGGCGAGAGCCGCGCCGGCAGCGCTCCCCGGGAGCGAGGCTCTCGCCGGAGCATCCAGCCAACCGGCCGCTGGCCCACCCTCAGGCCAGATCGGCCGCGGAGCCACTCCCGGCATAGGTGATGCGATAGATGAAGCCACCCTTATCATCGCTCACGTAGAGCGCGCCATCTGGCCCGATCGCCAGACCCACGGGACGCCCTGTAGCATCGTTATTGTTCAGCAGCCAGCCCGTAGCAAAATCCTGGGCCGGCCCCGCAATCTCGCCATGCGTATCGAGGGGGATAGAGACAACCTTGTAGCCCGTTGGCACCGTGCGGTTCCAGGAGCCATGGAAGGCCACGAAGAGACCGCGATAGCGCGCCGGGAACTGCGTCGCGGTATAAAAGACCAGGCCCAGAGGAGCGGAGTGCGCCTGCATCTTGATCAGAGGTTGGGCCACCCCGCGACAGTCACCAGGATGGCCATAGTTGGGATCAATAATATCGCCGGCCTGACAGCGAGGCCAGCCATAGTTTGCCCCATCCTGCAGGGCATAGATCGTCTCCGGTGGCGTGTTATCCCCCATCAGATCACGACCATTATTGGTCACCCAGATCTGCCGAGTCCAGGGATTAATCGCCATGCCCACCGCATTGCGCAGACCACGAGCGTAGATGCGCCCGCCGCTGCCATCGAGATGGAAGACCATCACCGTCGCGCGGCGCGGGTCCGACTCGATGCAGACGTTGCAGGTTGAGCCAATCGAGACATAGAGGTTGCCATCGGGGCCAATCAGCACCGTGCGCGTCACATGGTTGCCGCCAGTGGGAAGATCGGGGACAATCACCTGCCGGCTCGTGGCGCGCAGATCGGCGCCGATCGTAAGGCGTGTCACGCGCGAGGCCTCACCGACGTAGAGCGCACCATTATAGAAGACCAGGCTTGTCGGATCGTTGAGACCCGAGGCCACCACGACGCGCTGCGCCGCCTTGCCGCTATGGGAGGGATCGGGGAGAGCTACAATGCTGTTCGCTCCTCGCTCCGCCACAAAGAGCGTGCCCGAAGGACTGAACGTGATGAAACGCGGTGCCGAGAGGCCCTGAGCAAAGACCGTCGCCTGAAAACCGCGTGGCAGATGAAGTGGCGCTCGGGCAGCAGGGCCGCCAACAATGTGCGAGCCAGTCACGAGCGAGCGCAGCAGGTCACGCTGGCTGTAGACGAGAGCGCTGAGGATCAGGAGGACCACAAGGAGGAGACTGATAATAACAACCCACCGCCGTTTCCAGAACGGAGGGCGGGGGGCCGAGAGCCTGGGATCAGCTTGCTTTTCTGTCAGCATGAAATTGATCCTGTTCTCGCATCCGAGCACTCAAGAAATAACGGCAGCCCCACATCTCACCACCCACCCCCAACCGAAGGCCGGCTGCCTAAGAGACAAGCTCAAGCTGGGGTATCTCCAGAACACGCGCTAAGAGACGCACATGATAGGGTTGCGGCTCCTCACGTCCGTCTTCTAGATGAGCAATCGTAGCGCGGCGCAGCCCGGTCATATCCGCCAGTTGCCCGATGCTCAACCCGCGGCGTTGACGCCAGAGACGGAGATTTGGCAAGCCTTGCCGTCGCGGCATTCCTTTCCTCTGGATAGCCTCTGACTTCATGCAGTCCTCTCCTTTGAGGTAGATCCCTCGGCGCCTCCCGGCGACGCTGCAGAGACAGGCGCCACCTGCAGATGCAGGTTTTTTTTTCAGAAGAAGCTCCAGCTTCTTCCTTTTAGAGGATACCAGATCGCCGGGGCCTTTGTCCAGGGGAGAGGTCCAGGCCTCCCTGGACCGCCCTGCTCAGCCCGAGGCTCCAGAGAGGCCAGCCGCCCCGTCATCTGCCCTGATGAGGATGCTTCTGCAGCGGCGCCTTCTCGGGTGAGGGCGGCGGCTGATCAGGGCCGACCAGGCGCAGATAGGAGCTGTCCAGGCCATTCTCCTGAGAGAGCGAGAGGATGATCCCATCAAAGGGACCGGGCACATAATGGTCGAGAACGGTCACGTAGTCCATGGTGACACCAGTGTGCATCAGCCGGTCGAGATGGACAACCTGCAGCGATGCGGCGATCGAGAGGAGGGACTGGACCGTGAGGCCACTGTGCTGATCACACTCGCCAGCGAGCCAGAAGACCACCCCATCGCGCTGGGTCAGCAGCTCGCAATGGCCGTTGTAGAGCCAGTGGTGCGAATATTTATTGATCGTCACCCACTGGCCATCGATGTAGATTGCGCCAGCCTGGCCGCTGGCATCCACCTGTAGCAGATGGATTGCGCCGGCCTCAACCAGCTGATAGACCAGACCCCGCGGCTTAAACTCACGGATCGCAAACTGATCAATATCGCGGCCCGACCCCGTCGAAGCACTGGAGGTATAGCGAAACTCCAGCATGGGCCCATCGGTCCAGACCGGCCAGCCGCTCACGTGCTGGCTGTAGAGGTAGATATTGCTCAGGTTATAATGAGCTGGCGGGTCCTGCGGCCAGTAGAGGGGGAACTTGAGCTGCTGCTGCACCGAGAGCAGATTGACCTCGTCCTCCTGGCTGCCCGGGCTGTTGAGCGGCGAGGTGATCACAGGCCTGGTGAGGGGTCCCTGAACAGGGTAGACGCCGCTCTGGGTTCCACGAAGGAGAATCACCAGACCAGAGGCAAATGAGGGAGCCGTGATCGCCATGGTCAGGACCATAAAGAGCAGCAGCGAGACCCCGGCCATGAGCAGACGGCGGCTGAAGGTCACGCCATTGACGAGGCCCTGCCAGCCTCGAGGGCGCTCCGGAAAGAGACGGCGCTGGAGACGCAGGCGTTGGAAGACACGCACGCGCGTGCGCTCCTCAAAGCGGGGGTCAGCGGGAAGAAAGCGCGGGTCATGAGGCTCAAGTAAGGTCTGCACAAAATACGGCGGGAGATCCTCTTCAGGCAACGAAAAGAGCGCATTCAGCTCCTGCGCAAAAGCCAGCTCCTCTTCGCTGAAATCAGCGGGGAGAATCACCTTCCGCCCACCCAGAGAGACTGCTTCTCGATCCTCTTGTTCAGCATGCTCCTCAAATTCGCTCATACTCATGTGCATACTCCTTGAGCGCCTCGCGTAAGCTTTTCCGCGCTCGCCAGAGCCGGGTATCAACCGCGTGGCGAGTAAGCCCCGTCCGGTTCGCCAGCTCTTCCGTGCTGGCGAAGCGAAAATAGCGCTGATAGATCAGGTAGCGGTCAAGCTCAGGCAACGTCGCCAAGGCCAGGCGCAGTTCTTCGCGCCTCTCGTTCTGCTCCAGCAAATATTCCATGCTGGCGTCGGGATGGGGGGGCAGGGCCACCCGATTCTCCTGCTCACGTCCTCCCCACCAGACTCTTCGCCCGCCGCTGCCATCGGTGGCAGCCCACTGACGATTCTCTTCTGCTGGCTGGGTATTGTGCACCTGCCGGCGGCAGAGCTGACGGCGCCGATCAAGGGCGATGTACTTTGCCCGCATCGTCAGCCAGGTACGCAGGGTTCCGCGACTGGCATCAAAGGTCTCGATCTCCTGCCAGGCGGCGACAAAGAGATCGTTTACGCACTCCTCAGCGTCCTGGACCACCCCCACACCGTTCAGAATAAGGCGGATGAAATAGTAAATTTCACGGGAATAGCGTGAGATGAGGGTCTCCAGGGCATCTGGATTGCGCTCCTTCAACTGCTGAACGAGGTCTTCATCCGACCAGTCCTGTCGCACCATGCTCGCTCCTTGAAAGTCAGGTATATCCTCAGCAGAACCGTCTTGCCGACCACCCCTTTCAGCAAGTCCGAGCGGGGGTCTCCTCTTTCCTCCTCAGACGGAGGGAGAGAGGCCAGGCCGCCGGTAGTCGCAAGGATATACCGAGTGGTGGTGCTGCGCCATCATCCAACAACATATACGCCCTGCTCGTGCCGCTCCTCACATACTCAACCATAGCTGGCGCCGGCTGGTGGTTCTCCGTGGTTTTCCCAGGTGGCGCCCGATCTCTCTCCCTTCAGGTACTGCTCATGTATCGATGTTGCCAGCGACGGCGTTTCTACCATTGTGCCGGAAAGCACAGTGAAAGTCAAGGTTCAGTTATGAGGATGTTAAGAGCAGGCGTCATCTGCGCTGCAGGAGGTCAGACGAGGCCGGCAGAGCGCCCCCAGGGCCAACTCTACTACACAAGAAGCAGTCATGCTATAATAGCTGAACCATTCATTACTCTATGGGGAGACCAGACGATGACCTTCTCTATCGTGGCACGCGATCCACAGACGGGCGAACTCGGGATCGCCGTGCAGTCAAAATTTCTGGCCGTCGGAGCGGTTGTGCCCTGGGCCAGGGCCGGCGTCGGTGCCATCGCCACCCAGTCCTGGGCCAACACCAGCTACGGTCCGCGCGGTCTGGAGCTGCTCGCGCAGGGACTATCGGCCGCTGAGACGCTGGCACAGTTAATTGCTGAGGACGAAGAGCGTGCTCAGCGCCAGGTGGGCATCGTCGCCGTGAGCGGCGCGCCGGCCACCTACACCGGGGAACGCTGTTATCCCTGGGCTGGCGGCCGCGTCGGCGAGCACTATGCCTGCCAGGGGAACATTCTGGTGAGCGAGGCCACGGTGAACGCGATGGCGCAGACGTTTGAGCAGACCCCCGGCCTGCTCTGCGATCGTCTGCTGGCTGCGCTGGCCGCCGGCCAGGCTGCCGGTGGTGATAGCCGCGGTCAGCAATCGGCTGCCCTGCTGGTCGTTCGCGAGAAAGGTGGCTACGGCGGCTTCAACGACCGCTTCATCGACCTCCGCGTCGACGACCACCCGCAACCGATTGAGGAGCTGGCTCGCCTGCTGCAGCTGCACAAAATGTACTTATTCCCACCTGATCCCGCTGACATCCTCACCATCGACAGCAGCCTGGCGAGCGAGCTGCAGGAGCTGCTCACCATCAGCGGCGACTATCGCGGCCCCCACAACGGAAGCTATGATGAGGCCACGCACGCCGCCTTTTTGAGCTTCTGTGGACGGGAGAATCTCGAGGAGCGGCTGCTCGAACAGGGACGTATTGATCGCGTGGTGCTGGAGTTCATGCGCCAGAAACTGCGCGGATGAGCGCCTGGGCGGCCGCAGGCTGTCCTCGGCCGCCTCAGTGCAGCGCAGGAGGCACCTCTACAGTGGAGGCGCCTCCTCTCCTCGATTGGCAACGGTGATTGAGCAGCTCGCAGAGGACCGGGGCTACGATCCGATCGCCTCTGTCTCTAGCCCTGATTGAGCACAGGAATCTTGGAGACCGTCCAGCGGTCATTGGGGCTGGCGACCTCAAACTGGACCATCGAGATCGCATCCGTGGGGCAGCGCACGATGCAGAGACCGCAACGGATGCACTTCTCCTCATCGATGATCATATCGGCACCGCCCTGCCAGCTCTGGGTGATCTGATGCAGAGGATCGCTCTTAACCACGCGCGAGAGACCCTCCATGCTGATGCAGTCGTAGGGACAGATATCAACACAGCCCGAGCAGAGGATACAGATCGAGGGATCGATCATAATATTGAGCTGGCACTGCAGGCAGCGCCGCGCCTGGATGACAGCCTGCTGAGGCGTGTAGCCCGTCTCCGTCTCGCGCGTATAGCTATAGCGTTCCTTCACGGGCAGCGACGGAATGTTCTCATGCGGGATGGACTCATAGTCATCAACCATACCGCGCCGGTAGTCGGGCAGCTCGATCTCCTCCGGTGGCTCGGCCGGCTTATCCTCGCCGCCCAGGTAGCGATTGATGGCGATCGCTGCGTCGCGGCCATCGGCGATGGCCGAGATCAGGTTGCGCGAGCCTTCCGTGAAGTCGCCGCCGGCAAAGAGGCCCGGGTAGCTGGTCATCCAGGTCTCGCGGTCCACCAGCGGTACGCCGGTGCGGCGGTTGACCTCCAGATTCAGCTCCTTGGCCGGAATCCAGGAGGCATCGCTGTACTGACCGAAGGCGGCGATCACCGTATCGACGTCATCGAGCACGAACTCGCTGCCAGGGATGGGAATGGGACGGCGGCGACCGCTGGAGTCGGGATCGCCGAGCTTATTGCGCACGAACTTCACCCCGCTGACGTGGATGCCGTCCTTGCTGAGGATCTCCGTCTGCGTCACCAGGTACTGGAACTCCACGTACTCGCGGATGGCCTCATCGACCTCGTACTCATCGGCGGGCTGCTCCTCCTTGGAGCGGCGGTACATCACGTAGACCTTCTCGGCGCCGAAGCGGATGGCTGTGCGGCAGCAGTCCATGGCCGTGAAGCCCGAGCCCAGCACCACGACGCGCTTGCCGACGGCGACCGGCTCGCCGTAGTTGGTCTTCGCGAGAAACTCGATCCCGTTCTGCACTCCGACGAGGTCTGCGCCGGGCACGACCTTGCCATCGGGGCCTGTGATCGCATTGGAGATGTAGCAGCCGGCCGCCAGGAAGACGGCGTCGTACTGCTTGAGCAGGTCGGTGAGCTGGATATCGCGCCCGACCCTGGTGTTGTAGACGACCTCCACGCCCAGATCATCCATATACTCGTTGCATTCCTCGTAGGTGACGCTGCGGGGCAGGCGCCAGATGGGAATGCCATTGACCATCACGCCCCCGGCCACAGGGTCGGCCTCGTAGATGGTCACGGGATAGCCCATTTCGCGCAGGTCGCGCGCGCAGGCCAGGCCGGCCGACCCGGCTCCCACGATCGCGACCTTCTTATCTCTGGTGATGGGAGGCCGCTCGGCATGATGACGGAACTCACGATGATCGGCAGCCGCCCGCTTCAGCCAGCAGATGGCGATGGGCTTGCCGTCAATTTTATTGCGGCGGCAGACCGGCTCACACGGGCGCGCACAGGTCCGCCCCAGCACACCGGGCACGACATTGGCCTTGCGATTGAGCAAATACGCCTCGTCGAAACGCGCCTGCGAGATCAGGCCGATATAGGTCGAGACGTCGGTGTGCGCGGGACAGCCTACCTGGCAGGGTATATTGGTTTGATACCAGTCGGGGCTGGCCAGAAAGGACTGGTATCGCGGTTCCAATTCACGATCAGGATCAATCATACTGGAAGAATCCTTTCCTGAGCATCCGGTACTCTCGACTCACCCGGAGGAACATCAGTGAGAGCCGGCTCAGGGATCAGGCCCTCTCGCGGCTCTTATTCCGGTGAATGCGCAGGCTGAGCTGTCTTGAACAGGACAACCACGAAGGGTGTTGTGTCTTCCGTCAGATTATAGCATAGCGCACCCACAGGAACAAGGTGGGCGCCTGCCTGCAGCTCCGTCTCGGCTCTTCCTTGTGCGCTCCCTCTGGTGCGGCTCGGCACGGCCCCCCCTGGCCCACGCGCTCCGTCAGCGGTAGCTGTGCTGCATGCCAGCCTCCTGGGGCACGCCCTCTACGGGGGCGGGCGCAACGATCAGCCCGGCCAGCAGAGCAGCGCGGGGTGCGACGCTGTCGAGGAGCAGATACTCATCGGGGCTATGATCGCTGCCGCCCACGGGGCCCAGGCCGTCGAGGGCTGGCACTTCGTGCAGGGCGGCGTAGCTGGCATCGGAGGCACCGCCGGTGAGGACATGGTTGATGGAGAAGCCCAGCATATGGGCGATCTCCTGGGCCTGCTGCGCGAGCTGCAGGGCCGCGGGCGTGCAGACCAGGGGAGTCTTGAGATGGGGATCGACCTCCAGCTCCAGCCTGACCCCCTCGACGCGCTGCTGGCGCAGCAGCTCGCGCCAGCGCTCCTCAGTGGCCTCTTTGTCTTCGAGGTGCAGAAAGCGTAGATCGAAGCGCGCCTCGGCGTAATCGGGGACGACGTTGGTGGCGATCCCCCCGCTGATGAGGCCCGGTGTGATCGTGAGGCCTTCGCGCCAGCCGCAGAGGCTCTGGAACTGTAGTACCTGATGGGCCAGCTCGACAATAGCGTTGCGCCCCTTCTCTGGCTCGACTCCCGCATGGGCAGCACGTCCGTAGGCGCGCAGGGTGTAGCCGGCGTTGCCCTTGCGCGCGCTTACGATATCGCCGTTGGCGCGGGCGGCCTCGAGCACGAGCGCCCGCTGCGCCCCGCGGAGGGTCTGCTCCATGACGTCCTGGCAGTGGCGCACGTTGATCTCTTCATCGGAGACGCAGAGCAGACGCACCTCGCCGAAGGTCTGCACATCAAGGGCGCGCAGGGCCTCGAGGGCGTAGAGGGCGGCGAGAATGCAGCCCTTCATGTCACAGACGCCGGGACCATAGAGCCGGTTGCCCTCGCGGCGCAGTGGACGAGCGGCCGCTGTGCCGACGGGATATACGGTGTCACTATGGCCCAGCAGTGCCAGGACCCCTGCGCCTCTTCCTCGCAGCACTCCCAGCACATCGTTTCCCCAGCTCTCACGCTCGATGATCGTGACCTCCATCCCGAGGTCGCGCATCCGCCCCGCCAGCCAGACCGCTGCCTCATCAAGGCCCGCCTTATGATAGGTGTATGTTTCGAGCGCGCAGAACGCGCTCAAGTCGTCGATATAGCGCTCCAGCTTCTGCTGGACATACCGCTCTACGTTCAAGACAAGCGATTCCAGTTGCATCACAGACTCCCGATAGCAAGAGCTTTGTGAAATAATGGACGAGAGGATAAACGAGATGCGCTCTTCTGTCAAGAGTTTGCAGGACATTTGTCTTACATGCACCCAACATGCTGGTCACACTTTCACCTCCCACCTGACGGTCCTTCTCGATTGAGAACCTGCTCATGGCTCTCGCAGACTGCTCTGGCGTGCGCCTGACGCTTGCACAACAAATGTGGACCTGACTCGCCCTGACTCCCTGCGGTTCCTGGATGCCATGGAGCGCGCGCTGCCGCTGCTGGCTGCACCATCTGGCTGGGTGAGGAGCAGTGAGGAAGGGAGTACGGTTGCTGGATGAATATGAGATGATAGAAACAACCTCCAGAGAGGAAAGATACAGCATTTCACTGATGAGCTATAAGCGCACTATCACTTGCTATATGTTGACATATATATTTCGGCATTATATTACAGAGGAGATACGAAGCGTTCTTCAAGAGAAAGGTTCTTCATCACGGCTCATATCATTCAAGATCCAGGGGATGGAGATCTTGTCCAGGGATCACCATCGCACTTACAGAGCGCCTCTCTATCTTTCCAGATGATAGCCAGCCACGTATCAGATCTGAAAAATATGCTGGATACCACGCTTCAATCGATGTTGAATAGCGCTATGCTCTCTACTGAACTGATGCGTTATGCTATGGACTTACAGCAGTTCGGGGTGGCGCTGCAGATCTCTCTGGAGTGCCAGGCGCTGCAACGCACGGGGCACAACCTGGATCTGGCGGGACTCCTGCTCGACGGTCTGGATCTGCAGTTCCAGCAGACCTTTGATGAGATGCGGTTCTCCGGCTTTGAACCTCACGTTCAGCCCGGCGAACAGACCACCAATCCTCTGGTGAAGGGTCTGCTTCTAGCTGGTCAGCAGACGCAGCTGGAGCAGAGCGGCCTGGCGACGGGTACCACGGGCTTCACGCCAGACACCACCGCTGCGCAGATGCTCCAGGGCGCTTCCCAGCAGATCCCGACCGTTGTCAGTGGTGTTGAGTCAGATCCGACCTTCGTTCCTTCGCCGACCCTCAGTACAACCCCACAGGTCTACACCGCCGGGATACAGAGTAGCCTGACCCCGCACCCATCAGGAGCACAGGGTGTCTCGCCACAGGGACAGGAGCCATCTTCGGACCCGACCCTGCAGGAATCGCATGCAGAGATCGTCTTGCTAGAAGACGCCAAAGCCAATGAACTCTCCGCCCCGTTCCTCTATCTCTGTCGCTGGCAAACCGCTGACTGGATGGCTTTCTTCTCTCTGCGACACCTGACTGACTGTGATGCCCTGGCTTCTTCTCTCTACCCCCCTCAGCTTTCACTCGCTCTCTGTCGCCGGGTTTTGGACGTCTCTCCTTCCATCGAAGTGGCTGCTCGCGGCTCTGGCCTCTGGCGCCTCGGCCTGGAAACCTTCTCCCTCTCCTCCGGCCAGCTCCTCTCCTCCTTCTGGCCCGACCTCCTCTCCCTACCCATCCGCTCCACCTCCTTCTCCTCCGATGATTTCATCGAGCACTATCTTCCTTCCCTCTCCCTCGCCCCCGCTCCCTCCGACCCCACCGGCTCCCCCTCCTGCTTCGCCGCCCTCTCTCTCCTGCCCAAGGCCCCCTCCAACCCTGGTCACTCCCTCAGCCGTCCCGCTACCCCTCTCCAGGGCGTCGGCTCCCTCTTCTGGCTCTCCTCCTCCCTCTCCCCACTCGCCTCCCTCCCCTGGCTCGGCGCCCATCCCTCCCTGGTCTCGGTCGGCCCCTCCCTCTTCGGCTCCGACCTGCAGCCCGACTCCTGGCGCCTCTGGCACTGGCTCCCCTCCTCCTCTCCTCCCTCCTGGCAGATCCTCGACTCCTTCCCCGCCGACCCCTCCTCCTTCCTCTCCCTCGTCGCTCCCCCTCCTGCCCACTTCTGGTCCCTGCTCATCCATCCCGATCACCTGCTCGTCTCCCTGCGCCGCTCCTCCAACGGCTCCCTCGTCGACTCCCTCATCCTGCCCGACCTGCGCCCTCCCTTCCCCAACCCACGCTCCCTCCCCGCCCTCGCCCCCAGCGATCCCGACGGCTCCCTCTCCCTCGTCGAAGTCCTCCCCTCCTGAGGCCGGGCCGCCAGGAGGCCAGCGCGCTGGTCCCACAGACCGAAGCCGCAGCGGCCAGCCAGCCTTCACGCAGTCGGGCGGCGTATACGATAATAAATGGAGGGGAGGAGAGATCACAGGAGCAAGATCCCGCCGCCGCGCAGCCAGCAAAGGCCAGGCCCTCCCCCACCATCGACAGCACAGCAGTAGAGATCAGTCAGAAAGGAAGAAGCATAGCATGTCGCAGCAAGAGCATTCAACCCCAGCAGCGCAGCCGGGTAGTCACGGACCGCGCACCGTTCGCGCCCCCAGAGGAACGCAGCTCTCCTGCAAAGGCTGGCAGCAAGAAGCCGCCATGCGTATGCTGATGAACAACCTTGATCCCGAGGTCGCCGAACGGCCAGACGAGCTAGTCGTCTACGGAGGTTCCGGACGCGCCGCGCGCTCCTGGCCAGCCTTCGACGCCATCATACAGGCCCTGCAAGAGCTGGAAAACGACGAAACCCTGCTTGTCCAATCCGGTAAACCGGTCGCCATCTTTCGCACACACGCCGACGCCCCCCGCGTTCTTATCGCTAACGCCAATCTGGTGCCCCACTGGGCCACCTGGGACGAATTTCGCCGGCTCGAAGCACTGGGTCTGACCATGTACGGCCAGATGACCGCCGGTTCCTGGATCTACATCGGCTCACAGGGCATCATCCAGGGCACCTATGAGACCTTCACCGAAGCGGCACGCCAGCATTTCGGTGGGAACCTCTCTGGCAGATGGATCCTGACAGCCGGCTTAGGAGGGATGGGCGGAGCCCAGCCACTGGCAGCCGTCATGGCAGGTGCCTCACTGCTCGCTGTCGAGTGCGATGCCGCCCGCATCCAGCGCCGGATCGAGACCGGCTACTGCGACGCCATCGCCAGTACGCTGGACGAGGCACTCGACCAGATCCGTGAGGCCTGTCAGAGCGGCCACCCCCTCTCGATCGGCCTGATCGGTAACGCCGCCGAGATCTACCCCGAACTCGTACGCCGCAACGTCATTCCCGATCTAGTCACCGACCAGACCGCCGCCCACGACCTCCTCAACGGCTATATCCCCACCGGCCTCTCACCGGAGGCAGCCAGTGAGCTACGGCGACACGACCCTCAGAGCTACCTGGCCCGCGCACGCGAATCGATTCTGACCCACGTGCGAGCCATGCTTGAAATGCAGCGACGCGGCGCCGTGGTCTTCGACTACGGCAATAACCTGCGCGGCCAGGCACTGGAGGCCGGCGAAGCCCACGCCCTGGAGTTTCCCGGCTTCGTTCAGGCCTTCATTCGGCCCCTGTTCTGCCGCGGCAAGGGGCCCTTCCGCTGGGTGGCCCTCTCTGGCGATCCCGAGGACATCTACCGCACCGACGAGGCCATCCTCACACTCTTCCCAGAGGATACAGCCCTGCGGCGCTGGCTCACCCTGGCTCGAGAGAAGATCCACTTCCAGGGCCTGCCCGCCCGCATCTGCTGGCTGGGCTACGGCGAGCGGGCCAGGGCCGGCCTGGCCTTCAACGAGCTAGTGGCCCGCGGCATAGTTAAGGCACCCATCGTCATTGGACGCGACCACCTCGATAGCGGCTCGGTCGCTTCACCCTACCGCGAGACCGAAGGCATGCAGGACGGCAGCGACGCCATCGCCGACTGGCCGATCCTCAACGCCCTGCTCAACACCGCCTCTGGCGCAACCTGGGTCTCGTTCCATCACGGCGGCGGCGTAGGCATCGGCTACTCGCTCCACGCCGGCCAGGTCATCGTGGCCGACGGCACGCCCGAGGCCGCACGACGCCTGGAGCGGGTCCTGACCAACGATCCCGGCATCGGCGTCGCCCGCCACGTCGATGCCGGCTATGAAGAGGCACGCGCCTGCGCGCGCCAGTGGGGCGTCAAGATTCCGCTGCTGGCCAGCCCTGACCCGAGATCAGGGGAAAGCTGACCGCTCACCAGGAGCAGAGGCGCGCGGAAGGCCATGCTCGCTCTGCCCCGATCCACCTGCGCCAGCCAGCCAGCTAGCCAGCCAGTAACCAGGATAGCGTGGCCAGGTGCGATGTGGTCTGTCCTCTGTGCAGGCCAGAGCATGACTACGCACCCTGGCCACGTCCGCTGGCGCAGCGCGCTAGACCGATGTTCCGTTCGATGGCGTCTGCGGCGACCTGTCGAGCTTCCAGACACCGTTCTCGCGCACCAGCTTGACCGTGCCAGTCAGGGGCTGCGGGAACTTCTCAAAGCTCAGCGAGAGCGTGGCCGTGGCCTGATCACCGCTCTGCTGAATATTGGAGGCGCTGCAGGTCTTGACGGGGCCCAGAACGGTGATCCCCTGCTCAAAAGTTGAGGTAAACTTCGACTCGCTGCCCTCCGAGGCCTGCAGATTCTGGGACATCTGAGAGTAGGCCGTATGGGGATCGTTATTCTTGAGCGCCGTGCAGTAGGTGTCAAGCGTCTTCTGCGGCGTGGAGGCCAGCAGGCCGAACGGTCCCGGGAAATTCAAGGGGTTGAAGAGCACAACTGCGCCCGCCAGAACCAGCAGCACCAGAATCAGGAGTACGCCAAAAACACAGCCCCCCCGCCCTTTCTTCTGAGCAGGCTGCTGATAGCCCTGGAAGGAACCTGGCATGGGTGCAGCAGGAGGGGGACCGCCCTGCGGCCCATAGGGCGGCGGCTGTTGTGGATAGAAGGGCTGCCCTCCAGGGGCCTGCTGGGGATAGCCCTGCGGCGGCGGACCACCATAGGGCGCTGGCTGCGGCTGCTGAGGATACCCCTGTGGCGGCTGTGCAACAGGATAGCCCTGCGGCGGCGGACCACCATAGGGCGCTGGCGCTGGCTGCGGCTGCTGGGGATACCCCTGTGACGGCTGTCCGTAGGAGGAAGCACCAGCCCCATAGCTTGGAGAGCTTCCCTGATCGGAGACTGCGAGTTGCGTACGTTCCATGTACTGCGCATCTCCGACTTCGTAGACAAAGGTCGTGTTCCCAAAGCGAACACGATCACCTGGATTGAGGAGGCGCGGCACCAGGCTCTCAACACGCTGCTCATTGAGAAACGTACCGTTGGTGCTTCCTCTATCAACCAGACTGTAACCTTGCGCCTCAGAGCGTATCTCTGCATGGTGCGACGAGACCTGCTGATCGCTCAAGACAATCTGATTATCAGGTGCGCGTCCCACTGTGATGATACCCGCCCCCAGGCTGATGCGTCCCTGCGGACCATTTAAGCTCGCTTCCACAAAAAACTCCTTTAAAGAGATGTAAACCGGGCTGCCAATGGCATGATAGCTTGCCCTCCTCAGCCCCACACGCTCGCTCAACGCTCAGACCAGGAAAAAACCGTCACGTATATGACTGCTCAGTCGTCTGCTCAGTCACAACACGGAGAAGGTGCGATTGGATCTTCCCCTCTGTAAAGACGCTGGCAAGACGTGCTTTTCCCATATGACTGCACTGTCCATCGTCACACATCTCAAGCGATCGTATTAATTCTCCAGATCCCCTGCTCCTCAACGAGCTGATCGTTATCAGACTCAGACTTGCCATTTGCATAGGTGATGATGTTGACCCCCACGACAGCACCCTGGCGGGTCTGCAGCCCACCAACGGCGCAGCGTTTCACCCCGCCATTGCTCTTCACCACTGAATCGACAATGCTCACAAAGCGGCTCTGGCTGCCGAAGCGACTTTGAAAGCTGCTGGTCAAAAGTTCATAAGCCGTCTGGTAATCGCGGTTCTTGAGGGCCGTGCAGAAGCTCAACAGCGAGCGCGTCGGCGTCGAGAGCGTCGAGAGGGCATCGATGGCCCAGACGGCGCCCTGGCCCTGGAGCTGAGCACTGTTCTCCTCAGGCTGGCTCGCCGGGTCGTAGGTCAGGGTAATCAGGGCACTGGCGCTGCTGCTCGACGCGCTTTCCAGCCGCGCACGGCAGGCCGTGACCCCAGTCACCAGCAGGGCGTAGAGCCGCGCCGAGACGCGGCCCTGAAAGGCGGCGGTCAGATGAGCATAGGCCGTCTGGACATCGCCCCGCACGAGAGCAGCGCAGTAGGCGCTCAGGAGAGCCGGAAGAGCCGTCAGGGCTGGATCACCATCAATCAGCCAGGCACCAGCATCCGTGCGCACAAGCCGCACCGGCTCTCTGTCCATCTGGCCAGCGCGCAGCAGGCTCAGATTCGCCGTAGCCAGGCTCCCCTGAATGACTGGCGAGCTATAGGTACAATTCTGGGTGGCGCCCAGCAAACCGGAAAAGATCGCCGGCGCCACCTGCCGCTGTAGCGCGGGAGAGAGCTGGCTGTAGGCCGAGGCAGCATCATGCGCCGTCAGCGCAGAGCAGAAGGCAGCCAGCGTTCGAGAGGGCGATGGCCGCGAGAAGGCGAACCAGAGCGCCCCCCCGGCACCAACGACCAGCACCAGCGCTGCCAGCAGCAGAATCACTCTCAGTCTGGGTCGCGCCCGGCGCTGCACAGGGGGCGGCGCTACAGTCAGGTGCTGAGGAGCAAAGGGAGTCGATGAAGAGAGTAGATCATGAGATATGGGAGTGGCTGCAGCCGAGCCATTGTATGGAGGGTGGGGCAGCCCCCGACCCTCCTCGTCTGAATAGCCAGACCACATGCTTCAGTTATCCTTTCTTTGGAGAGTGCTTCAGTACGCCTATTGTAAACCTTACCATCGTGTCAGGCTACTTGTCACAATGCACCAAAAAGGGCATACTAGAGAGGCAGCGAGAGAGTCGAGCAGACAGCTATGAGGTTCTGTCCTTGCTCGAAGGCCAGCACAGCAGACCCGGTACCATGCCAGCACACCGCCAGAGATCAAAGCAAAAGGAGCACAGTGTGAAGGACACCTTGTTTCCGGGAGGAGACGACGTAATCATCAGCACCAGCCGGTTGACCAAAGCCTTTGGCCATCTGGTTGCCGTGAACGACCTGAATCTGCGGGTGATGCGTGGCGACGTCTTTGGTTTTCTCGGCCCGAATGGCTCAGGCAAAACCACCACCATTCGCATGCTCCTGGGTCTGATTCGCCCCACCGCGGGCCACGCCTTTCTCTTCGGCATGGACAATCAATACCAGCTCCCCTCTATTCTCAGGCGCACAGGAGCCATTGTCGAAACGCCCATTTTCTATCCCTATCTCTCCGGCCGTGATAACCTGAAAGTCATCGCCGCAGCCTCAGACATGGTCTGGAACACCAGCAACGAGCAGCGCATCGACGAAGTCCTCGAGCTGGTCGAGCTACGTGCTCAGGCAAAGGTTGCCTATCACAAATACTCCCTGGGCATGAAACAGCGCCTGGGCATCGCCGCGGCCCTGCTCACCGATCCCGAGCTGATCCTCCTCGACGAGCCAACCAACGGGCTAGACCCCGCAGGCATGGTAGAGATTCGCCAACTGATCCTGCGCCTGGCCGAACAGGGCAAAACCATTTTCCTCTCCAGCCACATTCTGCATGAGGTGCAGCAGGTCTGCAACCGCGTCGCTATTCTGCACCGTGGCAACCTCATCAAGCAGGGGAACGTGGTCGATCTGCTGCGGCAGAGCGAGCAGATCCTGGTGCGCATGAACAGCGCCGAAGAGGCCCGTGCCGCGCTGGCCGTCCTGGAGCAGGCGCGTCAGCAGGGGGCCAACTGGATCAGTCACATCGCCCTCGAGGCGGAGCGTGATCAGCAGCTCGTCCTGCATATCGAGGCGCCCGCCCGCTGCTCGGCGGAGGTCAACGCCATGCTGGCGCGTCAGAGCCTCTTCGCAGCCGAGATCCATCCCCATCAGGGCAGCCTGGAAGAGGTCTTTCTCGATCTGACCGCCGCTTCGGAAACAGGCAACTCTTCTACAGGTATGGCCGCCCTGGCAAGTCAGTATACCCATCAGCGGTCAGGAAAGGGAGGCGAAAGCGCATGACCACACAAGAGCAGGCGCTGCCTGGCAGCGCAACGATTACCTTCGGACGGCGCGACTATGCCAGTGTGCTCTGGCGCCTCACACGGATGGAACTGTATAAGATCCGCCGACGGCCATTGGCGAGAGTGCTGGGCCTCATTGCCTTCTCGCTGATCGGCTGTGTCTTCCTGGCGATCTTCCTCTTTACGCTCAGCGATCGTTCGGAGCAGACGGCGCAGCTCCTGTTGCCTCCCTACTCCCTGAACATCGCTGTACAGACCGCCCTGACCCCCTCGACCATCCTCATCATCATCCTGATGGGCAGCAGCGTCGGCAGCGAATATGGCCAGGGAACCGTTCGTCTTCTCTTCACACGTGGACCCACCCGTACACAGTTCTTCCTGGCGCGGCTACTGGCGGCCCTGATCTGCAGTGTCGGGGGCATCCTGGGCATGGCGCTAGGCGGTCTGGTGCTTGGTTATCTGCTCAACGCCTTCACTGGCGCTTCCAGCGACAGCAGCTTCCTGACCCCTGCCTGGCTGGAACAGACGCTGGTGTTTCTCTCGCTGGCCACGCTCAACTGGTTCATCTTCGCCGTCATCGCCCTCTTCTTCGCCATCGTCGGCCGGTCCAGTGCGGCAGGCATCGCGGGAGGCATTGTCTGGTTTCTAGTAGAGCCTGTGGTCGGGCAGATCTGTCAGACCGTCAGCCAGCTTGTCCAGGGACCAGCGGGCGCCTTCTTCTATGCCGTCCCCGACTATTTGATTGGCAACATGCTAGCCGCGATGACCGCCAGACAGGGCTATCGCATCCTGGGGAGCAGCGGTTTCTCCTCGCTTTCCGATCCACAGGCCCTGCTGGTCCTTGGACTCTACCTGCTGATCCTGATCGTCATCGCCGGTCGTCTCAATCACAGACGCGACATCACCAGTTGAGCCGATGAAGATCCTGGATGCCAGTCCCATTAAAGAATACGGCTATGCCCTGGGCTTCGACATGGTGCGCATCGCCGGAGCGGAACCCTTCACGCAGAGCGAAGAGGTGATCAAGGAGCGCATCGCTGAGGGGCTGATGGACGGCCTACCATGGTTCACCGTCGAGCGCGCACAGGTTTCCTGTCACCCGGACGCGCTCCTGCCGGAGGCCAGGTCGATCATCGCGCTGGCCATGTTCTATTTGAGCGAGCAGCCTGAAGAGCCGGAGGACGACCTGCCACGCGGACGCATCTCGCGCTACGCCTGGGGCGAGGACTACCATGAGGTGATCAAGCCGAAGCTACAGCAGTTCGCAGGCTGGCTGAGCAAGTATGCGCGCAAGGAGATCGGCGCAGAGGCGGAGACACGCCTCTTCGTCGATACAGGTCGGATGGTAGACCGCGCCGTGGCGCAGCGGGCCGGCATTGGCTGGTACGGGAAAAACACGAACATACTGACCCACGGCTGGGGATCATGGGTATTTCTGGCGGAGATCGTCACCAACCTGCCACTACCAGCGGACGAGCCGCTGAGAGCCAGCTGCGGCAAGTGCGAGATCTGTCTCCATGCCTGTCCGACGGGAGCCTTGCCAGCGCCATATGTGCTGGACAACCGGCGCTGCATCTCCTACCTGACCATCGAGCTGCGCGGAAGCATCCCGCTGGAGCTTCGCCCGTTGATGGGGAATCTGATCTTCGGCTGTGACATCTGCCAGGAGGTCTGTCCGGTCAATCAGGTGGTCGAGAGACGTCTGGGGCTGCGAGGACCTGGCGGGCCACTCATCCAGGTACGGCGGCGAGATGCATTCCGGCCACGGCCAGAGACTGGCAGCGCGCCAGAGCTGATCCCGCTGCTCTCACTGAGCGAGGAGGAGTTTCGCGCGCGTTTTCGCCACACTCCCATCTGGCGGACAAAACGCCGCGGCCTCCTGCGCAATGTCTGTGTAGCCCTCGGCAATCTGGGCGATGCACGTGCGGTGCCGGCGCTGATCAGGGCGCTCAACGATGCCGAGCCGCTGGTACGCGGACACGCCGCCTGGGCACTGGGTCGCATCGGAGGAGAGGAGGCACTGCTGGCTTTGAGAGGACGACTACAGGACGAGGACGACCCGAGGGTATGCCAGGAAATTGATTGCGCGCTCACCGCACTGGCGACGAAAAAAAGCACAGATGCTACACCTGAATAGGAACGAGGCATTGAGCAGGTAGACCAACCCACTCGTGACCATACTCTTTTTATTTATATGATGGACGAGCGGAGCAGCATTGACCCCAGACAACGATCGTGTTGACACTTACCTCAATTTTGCTGAGAGAAAAGGCAGCCAGCAATCTGCAGGCCGAGCCAATTGCAGCAGAAAGAAGATCACCATGTGCTCGAAGAAATCAGGGAAGGCACAAGCCGCTCGGTCATTAGGGCCGGTCAGCTGCACCTGTTACCAGGTGTCCACCTCCGGTCTATCTACCAGGTCATCTACCTGGGACCTTCGCTGCGTGTCACCACGCAGGGGAAGC
>JBHOQN010000066.1:0-46040 GCA_042408965.1 Ktedonobacteraceae bacterium | reverse complement strand
CTGGCGAGGGCTTCAGTTGCACAACGATGGTTCTATTCACGCAGATAGACTATCCTCTGCACCAGGCCCTTGTCAAGGGGGAAGGAGGGGCGCATTCCTCCCCACGCCTGAAGGCGAGGGTCTCCTGCGCCTATCCGATGATTCTCTGACACAGAGGCATAAGGAAAGGGGGAACAGAGCCAGATGAAAAAATTAATCGAATTTCCTCTCGAAGACGGCAATCACGTCATCATTGAGGTGGATGAGGAGGAGAGCGGCCCCATCCCAGCCGGCCGTGGGGAAAGGCCTGTGCTGAACCAGCAGACGCTTGAAGAGGCTCTGCAAAAGGTCTTCCCGGCCATCAAGGCGGTCGCTCAGAAGCTGGGGAGTCTGGACCTCAAACCAGATGAGGTCGAGATCGCCTTCGGCATCAAACTCAGTACGAGCCTCGGCGCCCTGATCGCCTCGGCGGGCGCCGAAGCGAATTTTGACATCACCTTGCGCTGGTCTGGCGATCACGCACCTGAGCGCTGACCCACGTTGCTTTGCGGAGTCCTGGGGAGGCCTTCCATGGAGCCAGGTCACAGGGCGTGTGGCGAGAACCCGGCGCCATGTGTTCGCCCATCCACAGCGTCGCGTCCGGCAAGGCGCTCATCAGAGCACAGCAGGCTCTCCGTTGTAGCTAGAATGGATATCGCTTACCGCAGAGGGAGGATATGACCAGCTTCACCAACGCCATTGTACGCATCCTCTCACGCGACCAGCAAACCATCTGTGGAACAGGGTTCCTGATTCCCGCTGGCTATCTGCTGACCTGCGGACATGTTGCCAGCGAGGCGCTCGGCCACCCTCCAGAGACCGTGACGGCTGCGCAGCAGCAGGAACGGCTGCTGCACTTCCAACTGGCCTTTTCAGCAGCAGCATCGCCTTACCGCGCACGCCTGGAGTACTGCAATACCGACCCGGACAGAGACCTGGCGGTGCTCAAGGTGCTCTCGCCCCGCTCCCTGCCGTCAGAGATCCGTCCCCTGAGGCTGAAGAAGATCGCTCACTTCTTGGATCATCGCTATCGGGTCTTCGGATTCCGCTCCCGCGAGGGCCTCTGGGTTACTGGCCGGCTGCTGGACAGGGTGGCCAATGGCCACGTGCAGATGAACAGTGACCCGACCTCGTGGGAGGCGGTGCAACCGGGCTTCAGCGGCGCGCCTGTCTGGGATGAGCAGGAAAAGGCTTGCGTGGGCATGGTGGTCGCCGTCGTACCATCCTCCTCCAGCGGGCCGCCGCGGATAGCCGCTATGATTCCAACAGACAAACTCTGCGAGATCTGGCCACCCCTGGAGCGCCACATCCTGCATCCCCGTCCCAAGCCGGAACCACGTTCCGCACCCGTGACAGAGGTGGCCGATCCCCACGTCGCCGAGCAGTGGGAGCGCGGCGCGGTGGTAGTGATCAAGGGGGAGCGCTACCTGCTCGCCAGAGCGCAGCAGGCTACAGGCGGCGACTACGACCCGGCGATCGAGGAGCGCTACTACAGCGCCCAGCCTCTCGACCTTCATGATCGCGGCATCCCCATCCGTCCCGTCCTCATTCGACAGCTCGTCCTGCGCACGCCGGTCTATCGCGGTCAGGAGCGGCTCTTGCAACCGCTGCGAGAGGAGGGCGCGCTTCTGCGCCAGTTGCGCCATCCAGCATTCCCCCGCTGGCTGGCTGAGGAAGAGCTTGCCCGTAGCTTCACCCTGATCTATAGTGCACAGACCGGTATCCCTCTCACAGAGCGCTTCCCTTTCCTTCAGACCACACAGCAGGCAACGCCCGATCAAGCAGCCGCGCTCTTGCTCCGCGGCGAGCCGCTCGACGCCCTACAAGCACGCGGCCTGCTGATGACGATCCCACGGCTCTGTGAGGCTCTGGCAGAGCTGCACCGCCTTGGTCACACGCATCGCAATCTCTGCGGCGAGACGCTGCTGCTGGGGAAGGATAAGCGCGGATACGCTGAGCTCTGCCTGCGCGACCCTGGCCGCGCAACCTGGCCGCCGCGCGAGGGCGAAGGGCCGGCACTCTACCGCGCGCCCGAGCAGCAGTGGGCCGGCGAACCGACAGCGGCCACTGATATCTACCAGCTAGGCAGTTTGCTCTACCACCTGCTCACCGGCCAGGTCGCCTCCTCCTGGCTCCATGGTCCAGAGAGACCCTCGCACCTTAATGCGGTCCTGCCACCGACCCTCGACGAGGTGTTGCTGCGCGCGATCCACGCGAAGCCAGAAGCGCGCTGGTCCGACATGCGCGCCTTTGCCTGGGCCATCCAGCAGGTCCTGCAGCAATGGACATAAGGAAGCATTATGATCGAGTACACCCATCCGACCATCAGACTGGAACGCCTCTGCCTCGTCTTTGAACACATCTGGCAGGAGATGGCCAGCTATCAGCACCGCTACCGCCACTGGCCAGCCAGCCCGGACAAGCTCTGCCAGTATCTGCAGCAGTACTATCCGCGCATTCCCGTCATCGTCCATACAGAAAAGCAAGGTAAATACGCTGGCAGAGAGAATCTCCTCCTGTGCACCAGTCTCTTCTGCCTGAAAGTCGCGTCTTCTCGCGATGGGGACGCCTACATCGTGCTGCGTATGCAGCCACTCGGCCACCGCGAACATGACACGCTCGCCCGTGGCGAGGCCGTGCCCCTGGCGGTAGGAGCCTGGCAAGCCGTCCTGGAGCACGCGCAGATCAGCCGGGTCAACCCCCGCAGGCAGGGCAACCGCTACGCTGAGATCGTGCGAGCCTGGCACCAGATCCAGCAGAGCAGGCAACAGCGCCTGAGCCAGCAGCGCACGCTGCCTGCGGAGGTTGCCACCATTACGCCAGCTCAGGAGCAATGGTTGCACACAGTCGAGCGGGCTATCCAGATCACCCAGGAGGTCGAGCAGGTCCAGGAGAAGCTGCGCCAGCCCATCTTCTACAGGAGCGTCGAACCGGTTGGTGTCGCGCGTTATACCAGGCATGATATCTACCGCTTCCAACGGGTGGAGGGCGGCGCCAGCGTCGAGCGCGGTCTCTTCCTCTCCCTGGCCGAGCACCCGGACCTGCGCGGGCACGTCATCGAGGTAACGGAGGAGAGCTTCACCGTCCACTTCGAGCGGGCAGTCGATCTGGAGGAGCTGGAGGCCTCACAGAGCTTCCGGCCCTGCAGTAACCAGGCCGCCTTTCGCGTCCAGCGCGAGGCGGTCGAGGCGCTGCGCGATGGCCGTGCCGAGAATCCCTTCTTGCTCTCCATCCTGACCGCTCATCGCTACCAGGCCTATCAGCAGCACGTCCTGCCCCGCCTCAACGGGCTGAACGAGGCTCAACAGCAGGCTCTCGAGCGCGCCCTCTCCGTCAAGGATCTGCTCCTGATTCAGGGACCGCCGGGCACCGGCAAAACGCACACCATCAGCGAGATTGCACGCCAGTGCGCCAGCAGACACCAGCGGGTCCTGGTCACGGCCAGAACGCATCGGGCCGTTGACAACGTGCTCTCGAACCTCCCTCAGGGCCTGACGGTGCTGCGCGTCGGTCAGGAATCGCTGGTCGCCCCAGAGATCAGGCGTCTGGTCATCGACGCGCGAGCCAGCTCCTTGCAACAGAGCGTTCTGCAAGCCAGTGAGGCACCGCGAGTCTCTCTTGAGAGAGCGGTCGCGCTGCTCCCCCGCCTGGATGACTACGTTCAGCGGCTGCCCAGTCTCAGAGAGACCATCATGGCCAGGGAGCAGACCCTTGCCAATTCAGTCACTCAGGCTGCGCAGCTCTCCAGAGACCTCGAGCGCGCCAGGCGACGGCTTGAGCGCGCCGAGCAGCGTCAGCGCTGGCCAGTGCTGGGTCTTTACTGGCGCTGGCGGCTGCCCGCGCGCGCGCGTCAGCTGAACGAGCAGATCCGTGCGCTGGAGGAGTATATCGATGATCTACAATCTCTCGGCCCCAGCGCGCCCAGATCCCCCGTACACGGCCGCAGACTCGCGCCAGAGGCGCTGCTGCCCACGCTAGAGCAGCTGCTGACGCAATTACGCGCGCAGCACCAGCAATACGTGGCCGAGGAGCGCGAGAAGGCCCGCTCCGTGATACCTGCGCTGGAGAGGTTCATGCCATCCGCTGAGCGCTCTGGAGATCCGCCCCTGGATGTGGCTGGCTTCCTCGCCTATCTGCACCAGTTTGAAGAGCGCTGGCATCAGCACCTGCGCGAACGTATCCTGCGCCGCTATCAGCTGATCCAGGACTGGCATCAGGAGCTACAGGCACGCACTGAGGACCTCTATCCGCTGCTGGTACAGACCGCCGACGTCATCGGCGCCACCTGCATCGGCGCGGCCACGGCGCGCGCGCTGGCCGATGTCACCTTCGATCTGGTGATCGCCGACGAGGCGGGACAGATCAGCCTCCCCGATCTGCTGGTGCCCCTCGTCCGTGGGAAACGTGCCCTGCTGGTCGGCGATCATCAACAACTGCCTCCCCTGGTCGATGAGACGGTACGCGCGCGCCTCAAGCTGCTGCGTCAGAAAGAGCGCCGGGACGAGGAAGAAGATGAAGAGGCCGAGATTGCCTCTCTACTGACCAGGAGCATGTTTGAAACGCTGGTGGAGCACGTCGATGGAGCCCATTTTGTGCTCTTGAACAGGCAGTACCGTATGCCCGCCAGCATCGCCAGCTTCGTCTCACAGCAGTTCTATCAGGGCCGCCTGCAGACAGCCAGCGAGGTGCAGCGACGCCCGCCCAGCGCCGATCCTTTCTTCCAGAAGCCCTTCGTCTTTATCGACACGGCCCGTATGGAAGCCTCGCAGCGCCGTGAAAAAGGTCGCTACAGCAATGAGGCCGAGGCCCAGCTGATCGCCGAGATCGCCAGCCTCTATACGCAGCAGGGCATCGACTGGCTGGTGATTGTGCCCTATCAGGAGCAGGCAACCTGCATCCGCACCCGCCTGCAGCAGCTCACCGCCGACTACCAGCTTGACCTGCAGGCGCGCGTCGCGACCGTGGACTCCTTCCAGGGAGGCGAATGCCAGAAAGTCCTCTACAGCTTCACACGCAGCAACTCACGCCATGCCATCGGCTTCCTGAGCGAGCTTCGGCGCCTGAACGTCGCGCTGACGCGCGCACAGGAGCAGCTGATCCTTGTCGGCGACAGCACCACCCTGAGCAACGCTACCCGCGCCGGTCAGCCGGACGAGCCCTTCCAGATCCTCATGAAGGCCCTGATCCAACATGCGCGCCAGGAGGGAGAGTATCTCAGCTCCCACGAATGCCGTATGCGCCTGGGCCGCCAGAGATGAATTGAAAGGTCGAGTGAGCACATGACCCCTGCAACGACAACCGATGATGCCAATCTGAAGGGACTCTTCACCCATCCCAATCTGATTGTCGAATGTCTGCAGACCATCGGCGAGATCGTCCCGCTGCGCCAGTTCAGGTTGCTTGTCCCCCTGTGGGAGGTCCACATCAGCGGACAGCAGCGCGAGAGCCGCGACTACGCCCTGCTCGAGCGCTTCATCGAGCGCGGCATCGCCGAGGGCGAGCTACGCACCGCCGGGGAGCTGGAGCGTTTCTTTGGCCTGCCGCCTCAGATCGTGGCGAAGATGCTCACCTTCCTGCGTGGGGTGGGTCACCTGGAGGGCGACGACGAGCACCTGAGGCTCTCCGCACTCGGCCAGGAGTCTCTGCGGAGCGGCAGCTTCCAGCGTGATCTGGCGACACACCGCCTTCTCTACTTCGAGGCCTTCTACTCACGTCCCCTGCCGCGTGATTATTACGATCTGCGCATCCTCTCGGAGGACGAGGCGGCGCGGCTGAGGGATCGCACGATCTATCGTCTCTACAGCGAGCAGCTCCACCAACGCTTTGTACCGCAGGAGCTGGCAGCCCTCCAGCAGCGAGCCAATCGCGAGCAGTTCAATCTGCCACCGGAGATTCACAGTTGCCAGATCGAGCGCCTCGAGCAGGCCTACTTTCCCGTCACGGCGGTGGAGGTCCTCGCCTACGATCCCCGCACCAGAGCCTGGAACCAGCGCTTCATGGCGATCTCCCGTCTGCGAGAGCGGCGGGACACCTTCTTTGAGGACCTCATCAACCAGGTGCCAACGATCGCCTACTCGTTTCCCGATTACAACGAGCAAGACGTCTACAAGCGTCTGCAGAACTGGCTCGAGAGCCAGGGCGTGAGCACCTCCCCAGAGGTGCAGATCGCCCGCAGTGAGGCAGGCATGTGGCGGATCAAGATCGCTCCAGCTCTCCTCAGTCGCGGCACCAGGAGCCCGTTGCGCATCAGCGATCTGGGCAACTACCGTCAGGAAAATGGCTACTTCTTCCAGCTCTGGTGCGACGCCCCCAACATCAGACGTCAGAGCGCTCTCGAGCAGACGCTGACCTTTGCCACACGCAGGCTCAAAAACCAGCAACCGACCTCAAGGGAGGGCGTCGAGCACTTCCTGGGCCATGTGGCCAGGCGCCTCGCTGTCGCGACCCCCACCTGGCAAGATCTGGAGAAATTCGCCAGCAGCACAGGACAGGCCGCCGTGCTCGACGATCTCAACGATGAGCCGCGAGAGGAACAGAGCCGCCACAGCCCGCGCTGAGCACAGCGCAACCCGCAGAGCGCGTAGACCACAGGACTGGATCGCAGGACAGATCCTGCAGCCCACGCTCTTCCGCTGCGCTCCAGCAGGGGACTCACTCGCGGAGCAGGTCTTCGATGGCCGCCTCGATAGTCCTCGCCGAAGGATAGTAGGCCGTCTCTTCAGGAGCATTGTAGGGAGCCGCAGGAGCGGGCAGGGCCGAGATCAGGCGCGGCGTGCCATCCAGATCGTAGAAACAATGCTCAACAATCCATGAATGCACATGGCGCGCGAAACTCGTGAGATCCGGCTCCTCGGTCACCACAATCACGCGATTGACTTCGTGCACAACCCGGGCAAGCAGCTCCTCATCGAAAGGCATCAGCGTGCGCAGATCGACGATCTCAACCGCCTCTCCCTGGCGCTCAGCCACGGCGGCGGCCGCGATGCAGGCTTCGAGCACCATCGTCCCCCAGCTCACGACAGCCACCCGCGCTGGCCCCTCTCCGATGCGCAGGCGGCGCGCCTTACCGATCGGCAGCGTGTAGTAGCCCTCCGGCACCTGCCAGAACTGTGCCAGGGCCTCGATGGGCCGACCGTGACTGTCCCTGGGTGGCTCAGAGCGATAGAGACGACCACGCTCCAGAAAAACCACCGGAGACTGCGCACGCGCCGCCTCCAGCAGCAATCCCTTGGCGTCGAAGGGGGTCGCCGGGCAGAGCGTAATCATGCCCGGCACGTTGGTGAACCACTGCTCGCCAGCGTTGGAGTGGCCAAAGGCACCGCCGCCCGCCGTGCTGCTGGAAATGGGACCACCACCACCGCTGCCCGATTTCGCGCGGATCAGGAGCGGAACCGTCCAGCCGCCACAGGTCTGATAGGAGACGCGCGCCGCCAGGCGAATCGTCTGCGTGGCCGACTGGTGATAGTCGACAAACTGGATCTCTGCGCAGCGGGCCTTACCATCGGCCATGCCAGCGCCAGCCGCGATGCCCACAATCAACTGTTCGTTGAGGGGACTGCTGATCGCACGGCCGGGGAAGCGCGTCACCAGCAACGCCGTGGCCCCAAAAGCACCGCCCTTGGGGCTGCCCACATCCTGGCCGTAGACAAAGAAATCCGGGTCGCGCTGAGCCAGCTCCACCAGGGCCTCGTTAATCGCGCCCAACATCGTCGTCGGGCGCCGGGTACCACGCGGCTCACTCTCCTGCCACTGGGGGACATAGAGAACGTGCTCCAGGACGCGCTCTGGCGACGGCTCCGGCTCCTGCAGCACCTGCGCCTCAGCACGCTCCAGCTCGCTGCGCACCTCCTTGCGCATCCGTTCCAGATCAGCCTCCTGCAGGTAGCCATGTTCCACCAGCCAGCGTCCGTAATTCTTGACCGGGTCCCTGGTGGCTGCGGTCAGCTCGATCTCCTCCTTCTTACGGTAGGAGCGGATGTCTGTGCTGCTGGAGTGTGGATCAAGCAGACCCAGCCGCAGATGCATCAGGGCCGGCCCCTGGCCTGAGCGCACGTACCCGGCCAGGCGGGCAGTCGCCTCATAGACCGGAATTGCGTTGGTGCCATCAACCTCTTCTGCGTAGACGCCCCCCGCCCTGGCCCACTCGACAAGCGAGCCAGCCCACTGAATAGAGGACGGGGTCGTAATCGCCCAGCCGTTGTCCTCGACAATCATCAAGACAGGCAGTCGATGCACAGCGGCCTGACGGAAGAGCACAGCGAACTCGTTGGTGGCCACGCCACCATCGCCAGTCGTGAAGACAATGATCTCTTTGCTGTTGTGCCACTTGAGAGAGAAACCTACGCCTCCCGCAAAAGGCGCCAGGGCGGCAACTTCGCTGCAGGTCGGCAGAATGCGATGCTGCCGGCTGCTATAGTGCGCAGGCATATTGCGTCCGGCACACATTGGCCCGCTGGTACGCGAGTAGGCCTCACGCAGCGGGCCAGAGATGTCACCTGTACGCTGCAACCACGCCGCCAGGTCGCGATAATACAGGGAGAGCCAGTCTTTGGAATCCAGAGCAGCTACAACCGCAGCCATACTTTCATGCCCGCCGCACCCGATATAAAAAGGAAATTTCCCCTGGGTCTTACGCACCTTGAGCATTTCATTCATGCTGCGGGCCAGCAACATCGTACGATAAAGCGCAACGGGGTCCTGTGGCTGCGCCCCTGCCTGGGATTCCGCCGCCTGTACATCCAGAGTCATTGCTACTGCCTCCAATGGTCTACGCTGACTTCTCGGCCTGGCTCCATTGTCCAGGGTCTTTTTTCACTCGCATTATAGAATCCGCTTCCGCGAAAAGCAACTACTGAAGCCCTCCCGAACAGCTATTGCCACTTCGGATGTTGCTAGCGGCCCGCCGGACGACGTATAATGTCAGGCGTATCTTATCTGGCGATGCAAGGCAACGGCTTGTCTTCTTTCTACCATAGAGCAAGGCGGAATACAGCATTGAACCTGATCACAAGACTCCTGGTGGTGTTGACGTGGAGCTAGCTACCCATCCCACACCAGCGGCGATGGTGCTGCGCGACCTGTATCAGCGTATGCTTCTGACGCGCCTAGTCGATGAGTACTCGTGGCAGCTCTACCAGCGGGGCCGCATCGGTTTCGTCGCGAGCTGTCGCGGCCACGAGGCGGCCCAGGTGGGCAGCGCCGCCTGTATTCGCGCCGGCTTCGATTTCACGCTGCCGTACTACCGCGACCTGGGGGTGGTCCTGACGTTGGGCATGACTCCCTACGAAGTGTTCCGCACCTATCTGCAGGGCTGGCCAGGAAGCCTGGACAGCCAGCACCCCAGCGCTGGCATCCAGCACTGGGGCTATCATAAACACCACATGATCAGCGGTCCGGTCCCCGTGGCCACTCAGATCCTGCACGCCGCGGGCATCGCCTTCGCCTGCAAGCTGCGCCAGAGCAGCGCCGTCGCCGTGGCCTACTGTGGCGACGGTGCAACCGCCGAGGCGGATTTCGCCGAAGGGCTGGCCTTCGCTGCGCAGCACGCCCTGCCGGCCATCTTTCTCTGCGAGCAGGACTGCTCGTCTGACGCCCAGGTCTTTCGCCTCTCTCCGGCCGCGCTCCCCGCTGGCCTGACCTACCGCTGTATCGACGGCAGCGATATTCTTGAGGTCCATACGGCGATGAACGAGGCACTGCAGCAGGCCCGCAGTGGCCAGGGACCCGTCCTCCTGGAGATGCTGGTCACCCGCGGCTCACCAACCCAGGACACGACAGAGTGCGATCCTCTGATTCGCTGTCGTCGCCTGTTGCAAGAGAGCGACGCCTGGGACGAGGAATGGCACACAGGCACCATGCTGCGCGCACGCGCTGAGGTCGAGCAGGCCCTGGAGGACGCTCTGCGCGATAGCCAGGAAGGAGGGAACGACAGCGATGGCACACCGAGCTTTCCCCACGACCCTTCTGTACGGGGCCGACTACAACCCTGAACAGTGGCCCGAGGAGATCTGGCACGACGACATGCGCCTGATGAAACTGGCAGGTGTCAACATGGTCTCGATCAATATCTTCTCCTGGGCCTTGCTGGAGCCCGCCCTCGATCACTATGAGTTCGGGCAACTCGACCGCATCATGAACCTGCTGGCAGAGCATGACATCGCCGCTGATCTGGGTACGGCCACTGCCTCGCCTCCGCCCTGGATGAGTCGCAGCTACCCCGACATCTTGCCGGTCACACGTGAGGGTCTGCGCCTCAGCCACGGCTCACGCCAGCACTTCTGTCCCAACAGTAAAAATTATCGACGCGAGGCCGCCGAGCTGGTACGCCAGCTCGCTACCCGCTACCGCAAACATCCGGCGCTACGCCTCTGGCACGTCAATAACGAGTACGGCTGCCATGTTCCCGCCTGCTACTGCGATAATTGCGCTGTGGCCTTTCGCTCCTGGTTGCAGCAGCGCTATCAGACCCTCGACGCCCTCAACGAGGCCTGGGGCACCGCCTTCTGGGGCCAGCGCTACAGCCATTGGGAGGATATCCTCCCCCCACGGCTGGCTCCCGCTCAGAATAATCCGGGCCACTGCCTCGATTACTACCGCTTTATGTCAGACTCCCTGCTGGAGTGCTTTCTGAACGAGGCCCGCGTCCTGCGGGAGGTGACTCCACGGGTGCCCGTGACGACTAACCTGATGGGAGCGTTCAAGCCCATCAACTACTTCTCCTGGGCGCCCCACCTCGATCTGATCGCTTTCGACAACTATCCTGCGCAGACGACCCCCTCCTGGGAAACGGCCTTCGTTCACGACCTGATGCGCTCATTGAAGGCTGGCCAGCCCCATCTCGTGATGGAGCAGGCGCCTGGTCCCGTGAACTGGCGCCCTCAGAACCCCCAGCGCCGTCCCGGCTCTCTGCGCCTCCAAAGCATGCAGGCGCTGGCTCACGGCGCCGACGGCGTGCTCTACTTCCAGTGGCGCCAGTCGCGCGCCGGCGCGGAAAAGTTCCATAGCGCCATTGTCTCTCACGAAGGCAGCGAGCGCGGACGTACCTTCCGCGAGGTCGAAGAGATCGGCGCGGCGTTCAAACAACT
This sequence comes from Ktedonobacteraceae bacterium, assembly GCA_042408965.1. Classification (GTDB taxonomy): domain Bacteria; phylum Chloroflexota; class Ktedonobacteria; order Ktedonobacterales; family Ktedonobacteraceae; genus Thermogemmatispora. The sequence goes on along the minus strand of JBHOQN010000066.1, from coordinate 34,938 downwards.
CGCTCCCTTCATCGCTGGCACACGCATCACTGCCCCCGTGGCTCTCCTCATGGATTGGGATAACTGGTGGGCCGTCGAATATCGTCCCGGGCCCAGCGATCGCCTCCACTACTGGAACCTCCTCCTGGACTACTATCGTCCACTGCACCTGCTCAATATCCCCGTCGATGTCGTTAACCCCTCCGCGGATCTACGCAACTACCGGCTCGTCATCGCGCCTCTGCTCTATTTGCTGCAGCCCGGCCTGGCGGAGAAGCTGGAGACCTTCGTGGAGCACGGTGGCACGCTGCTGACGACCTTCTTCAGTGGCATCGTCGACGAGCACGATCGCGTATTCACTGGCGGCTATCCCGCCCCGCTGCGACGCCTGCTCGGCCTCCATGTGGAGGAGTTTGATCCCTGGACCGAGGCAATGAGTAACGCCCTGGTGGTCAGCGAGGGGCCATTGCAGGGTACCTATGAGTGCACGCTCTGGGGCGAGGTGCTCCACCTCGAAGGTGCCCAGGCCCTGGGGACCTTCGCGCATGATTACTATGCCGGCGGGCCGGCGCTGACCATGCATCGCTTCGTCGATGGGCGAGCCTACTACCTGGCGACCCACCCCGAGCCGGCACTGCTGCACGCTCTCCTGGCCCACCTCTGCCAGGAGGTGGCGATCACTCCCCTGCTGATGGCACCCGCCGCAGTGGAGGTCACACGACGCACCCGCAGCGACGGTCGCAGCCTCTACTTCGTCCTGAATCATAAGGACCAGGAGATCGACCTGAAGTTACCGCCTGGCACGTTCACTCTCCTGCCAGGCCAGGAGCAGGTCAGTGCAGAGTTGCACCTGGCAGCCCATGCGGTTGCCGTCCTTCAGGAAGGGAACCAGGTCTGATGTCGCTGCGGATCAGGAAGCCCCTCAGGCCTCAATATCCAGGCCCTGGTCCGCAGCCGTGCTGCTACGCTGGGCGCGCAGGATCGCTTCACGGCGCCCGAGCAGGGCATCTTCGATCCGCTGACGGTGCTTGGGCAGGGTGTTCGACGGGAGCGCGGCTGGAGAAAAGTAGCGACAGTCACGGGCCTCTTCGGTGGCCCTTAACACGCCACCCACTACGCGGCAGCGCAGGGTCAGCACCACCTCTTGCTTCTGCGGCTTGGAGTAGACACCTACGAGCTGCTCCACCTCGACCTCCAGGCCGGTCTCTTCGCGCACCTCGCGCCTCATGGCCTCATCTACTGTCTCTCCGGCCTCCATACCACCGCCAGGCAGATTCCACCAGTCGATGTCGTTACGATGCGCCAGCAGCACGCGCCCCTGCTCATCAAAGATGAGCGCAAACACCCCGAGGCGGAAACACGCGCTCCTGGCGGCCTGCTCTGCTGCGTCAGCATCAGTCATAAGGGCCTCCTTCCTCTCCATGAGCTGCGCTCAGGCGACCAGACCATAGACCTCGACCGCCGTGTCGTGGAGGATCTCACGCGCCAGATGATAGGCCTGCTCGCGGTCGATCTCCTGCGCATTGACCATCTCCTGCAGCACCTCAGCCAGGATAGCGCGCCCTCGCAGCGCCGAGACCCAGTGCATCTCAGGGATGTTGATCCCATCCGAGCTATACATCAACTTACTGACAGGTGCCACCCCCAGGGCCTGCCGCGTGAAAGCCAGCATCTCCAGTCGATCGACGAAAGGAATGCAGTACGAAAGGTCAAAATAGACATGAGGATAAATAGCTGCCAGATACGCGCCCAGTTGCGTGTAAGGATAGCTTTCATGGAGGAGCACGACCATCATTCCACGATAGTCGCTTCGCTCCAGCACGTTGCGTAGATGCAGGGGGTTGCCCAGCAACAGATTGGTGTCGCTATCGCCATAGCCTGTGTGAAACTGAATGGGGAGCGCCTGCTGTGCAGCCTGCTCAAAAGCTTTGTGCAAGAGATAGTCAAGCAGTGGCTTATGATTAATGCGAATCGTCCCCTGGCGCACCGCCTCGGCACGCGCCTGGGTGAAGGCCACCGCCGCCTCATCTTTCGTCCACTCCAGAATGTTCAGTCCCGTACGATAGGCTACCACGCTTTTAAAACCACAGTAGCCGCGGGCACGCAGTCCGCTGATCTCCTGCTCATAGCGGCCCAGCAACTCATCAAAATCAGAGCAGGCCAGAATGAGCTGCTGCATGAGGGGCTCCAGGCGGAAGAGCTTTACCGCTCGACAGTGGCCCAGCTCGGCCATACGCTCAGGCGTGTACACGTGGGGACCGACGGGGAAGCCAGTATCTACTACCAGGGTATCAATGTTCGCCGCCTGCCAGAGGCGCGCCAGAATCTCATCACTCTCCAGCGCATTGCGCGCTGCTATCAGGGCTTCCTCAGCAGGCTCACAGCCATAGAAGGCACTGGCCTGCCGCACCAGCCAGAGATAGTAGACCGACTCAGCTACATGCTTTCGGGCAAAACTGTCATCGGTCGCCTCGCTAAAATAGCTCCGAAAGCGCTGCAGATCCATGTGCTGGTCAAGCAGGACCGGATGACAATGATTGTCAATAAGCGGGATCTCACGTAGATCGAGCATGCTTCACTCTCTCAAGCTACGAACTGGGTCACTCCCGCTCATGATAGCAGTCCCGCAGCCAACAATCAAGCCTTGTCAGCCTGCAGAGCGTCAGAAGGGCGCAGGGAGCGATCCTGTGCCAGCACGGCTCCCGCCAGGGCCGAGTGGGCCGGCACAGGATCACGCCCCGCGCGCCAGCTAGACCTCCTTGCCGATCATCACCTCTGTCGATTTGATGACCGCCACGACACTCTCTCCGACCTGGAGCTTGAGATGCTCAGCGGAGGTGCGGGTGATCGTCGCCACCACCTCCTGGCCGTCTGGCAGGCTGACGGTCACTTCGGCCATGACATCGCCTAGCTTCACGGCCTTGACGACAGCGTTTAAACGGTTGCGTGCGCTGAACTGTAGGGACATATGGCACTCTCTTTCCGCTCATCTGGACGCCTTCAACGGGCAGATACGCTCTCCGCTGCGCTCCCCCGCCCGCCCGATGGCGAGGACGACGACGCCTGCTCCCGAGGGAACAGACGCCCTCTCCTGCAACCCTCAGAAGCCCAGAGGCTACCACCCACAACCGCGAGCGGCGTCAGAGGCCAATACAGACTGATTTCACTTCGGTGTAGTTCTCCAGAACCTCGTGGCCCATCTCGCGGCCCCAGCCAGACTGTTTGTAGCCTCCAAAAGGCAGGGCAGCATCAAAGACATTATAACAGTTCACATAAACCGTGCCTGCGCGAATCTGCCGGGCCAGACGATGGGCCTTGCTGATGTCGCGCGTCCAGATACCGGCCGCCAGACCATAGACCGTGTCGTTGGCTACCGGAGGAATGGCCTCCAGCTCCTTAACAGGCATTGCAGCTACCACGGGACCAAAGATCTCTTCCTGTACAACACTCATGTCCTGCCGGACATCCACCAGCACTGTTGGCTCGACAAAGTATCCACGCTCGCCGTAGCGGCCACCGCCACAGAGGGGTTTGGCGCCACCCAGCAGGCCCGAGGCGATATAGCCGGAGACACGCTCCAGTTGCTCCTGCGAGACCAGCGGCCCCATCTGGGTGGTCGGATCGAAACCCGGTCCCAGCTTGATCTTCTTCGCCTCCTCGGCCACACCCTCGACGACGCGATCAAAGACCTCCTGCTCAACATAGAGACGCGAGCCAGCACAGCAGCACTGTCCATGATTGAAGAAGATGGCATGGGCCGCCCCCTTAATGGCCATCTCCAGGTCACTGTCCTTGAGAATGATGTTGGGAGACTTGCCTCCCAGCTCCAGGGAGACCTTCTTGAGGTTGCCCGCCGCTGCACGTACGATGAGCTTCCCCACCTCTGTAGAGCCGGTAAAGGCCACTTTATCGACATCCGGGTGCGCCGCGAGCGCTGCGCCCGCCGTCTCGCCATAGCCTGGCACAATATTGACAACGCCAGCGGGGAAGCCAGCCTCCTGAATCAGCTCGCCCAGACGGAGAGCGGAGAGCGGCGTCTGCTCGGCTGGTTTCAGCACAATCGTGCAGCCAGCAGCCAGGGCTGGCGCCAGCTTCCAGGCAGCCATCAGCAGTGGGAAGTTCCAGGGGATAATCTGACCGACCACGCCGACTGGCTCGCGCAGGGTATAGGCGAAATAGTCACCAGGGACGGAGATCGGAATGGTATTGCCCTCGATCTTGGTGGCCCAGCCAGCCATATAGCGGAACATGTCGACCGAGAGCGGCACATCGGCGATGCGCGCTATACGCAGGGGCTTGCCATTATCGAGGGATTCAAGCTGCGCAAACTCCTCAGTGTGCTGCTCAATCAGATCGGCCAGCTTCCAGATCAGACGCCCACGCTCGGAGGGCTTCATCCTGGACCACGGACCAGACTCGAAGCTCTGGCGAGCGGCCCGCACCGCGCGATCAATGTCCTCCTTGTCTCCCTCAGCCACGCGGGCCAGCACCTCGCCAGAGGCAGGATCATACACCTCAAAGGTCTTGCCCGACACCGCCTCAACCCACTCTCCCCCAATCAGGAGCTTTCTCGGCCCACTTACGAAGGCTTTGACTTCTGGCAATACAGCGACACCGCTTTCGGAGATGGTCATCGTAGCAACTCCCTTCTTCATTGCCTGCTGACACACTCAGACTGCCTGTAATCGGAGCCTTTTCCAGTTGAAAAGGAAAAGAGAGCCTCAATTCGATGAGCGGTTCAACCGTATGCGTTCGGTCTCCTCGACTGCCGTGACGACGAAGCGCAAAGTCTGCAGCAGATCATGCTCATCGAATGAGTACTCAATAATTGAGTATACCCAGAAAAGCCAGGAAGTCAAGTCAGCAACGCAGATCATCGAGGGAGCACCGGGCAGCTCATGGCGGCACGCCAGGCCCTCAGTCAGGGCGTCTCCGGATTACTCAGCGTCGCCACCATCAACGCCTTGATCGTATGCATGCGATTCTCCGACTGTGCAAAGACAATCGAGGCCGGAGACTCAAAGACCTCGTCTGTGACCTCCAGCGCCTCCACGCCGTAGCGCTCGTAGATCTCCTGGCCCAGACGAGTCTCGGTATTGTGCAGGGCAGGTAGGCAATGCATAAACAGCGTCTCGCGGCGGCCAGTCAGGCTCATCAGGTGGCTGTTGACTTGATAGGGCAGCAGCAGGGCAATGCGCTCGGCCCACAGCGCTGGCGCCTCTCCCATCGACACCCAGACGTCTGTGTAGACGACATCACAGCCTCGGACCGCCTCCTCCACATCCTCGGTGATCAGAAGCCTGGCTCCGCTCTCCCGTGCCAGCGCGCGAGCCAGATCCAGCCGCTGTTGATCCGGCCAGAGCTGGCGCGGCCCGGCTAGGCGCACGTCCATTCCCATGATCGCCCCCCCGATCAGGAGTGACTCGGCCATGTTGTAGCCCACGTTTCCCACGAAGCAGAAGGCCTGCTCTTGCAGCGGCCGCGCAACGTGTTCCTGCATGGTCAGCAGGTCGGCCAGAACCTGGGTCGGATGCGAGCGCCCCGTCATCGCGTTCCAGACCGGTACCCCAGCATAGTGCGCCAGTTCCTCGACGGTCTCCTGCTCCGGTCCGCGATAGGCGATACCGTCGTAGAGGCGTCCCAGCACACGGGCCGTATCCTTGATGCTCTCCTTATAACCGACGTGCGAGCCAGCGGGACCGATATAGGTCACATGAGCACCCTGATCAAACGCGGCCACCTCGAAGCTGGTACGTGTGCGTGTCGAGTCCTGCTCAAACAGCAGGGCGATATTTTTCCCCTTGAGCCATTGCTGCTCATGACCAGCATACTTCGCCGCCTTGAGCTGAGCAGCCAGCCGCAGGAGCGCATGCAGCGCCTCGGCAGGGCAGTCTTCCAGCTTCAGAAAGTGTTTCTTGCTCCAGTCGAAAGCCACGGGAGTACCTCCCTCCTCACAAATATCAGCCTGCTCAGCCTGTTCAGTGTTGCCCATCAGCCTCCCTCAGTAGAGAACACCCAACAGGCCATGGCACTCAGTCCCAGCCCGGCGCAGCCCACACCGGCAGCACCCCACTGCTGTGTTTACAGGCTACCACCTGGCAGGCTAGAGATGCAAGCCGGATCTTTCTGACGGCGAGCAGCCGCCATGCACTATGCTCACCACTACTCTTTTCCGCCTGCTCCGGCCTTCGGCGGAATAAGAAGCCGAGGACTGACTGGCACTCCCGGGGCCGACCGGCTTCCCATCCTCGAGCAACCGGAGTAGACTGATGCTGGAGAGATGCTCTCACCAGCCGATCCGATACGAGGGAAGGTGAGCATCATGCTTGTTGCCTACGGACCGCAGGGCCACCCCGTGATCGCCGAGGAAGGTGCCCTTGCCCAGCTACAAGAATGGTCGCGTGAACATCAGCTCTTCTGTCCAAATTGTCGCGGTATTCTCCATGTGCGCGGCGGTCCAGCCAGGCGCACTCAGCTCCACTTTGCCCATCAGCGGGGCGAATGCGCCTGGAGTACAGAGGAGGAGTCCGAGCGTCACATGCGTGGGAAGGCGGCTCTGGCAGGCTGGGTCCAGCGCCAGTTTCCCACAGCGACGGTGACGCTGGAGGAGCGCCTGCCCGAGCCCAACCGCATTGCTGATGTCTTCGTTGTTCACCCCGACGGTCTGCGCCAGGCCATCGAGTTTCAGTGTGCCCCTCTTGAGCTGGAGGAGTGGCAGCGACGCCACACCGCCTATCGGCAGGCCGGCATCAGCGATCTCTGGATCATTGGCAGCAATCGCCGCGAGAAGCAGGAGGCATTCATCGAGGCCATCCTTGAAAGCGCTCACGTGATCCTCTTCGTTGATCCCCTCCAGAGTCCGGCGCGCGCCTGGTTGCGCTGGCCAGTCACCACGCGCGAGGTGCAGGAATGGCAGCGCCACACCCCCCAGGCCCTGCCCCTGGGCGGCTGGGTTGGACGCCTCGGCTATGGCATCTCTCTGACCGCCGCTCTTGACGAGATCGGCCTCGCTCACAACGGGCAGATTCTGCATCCTGCGCGCACCGCACTCGAGCAACGCCTGCGCCTGCTGCACACGATGACATTTGCCCGAACCATCGATGAACAGCTACTTGCAGACTACCTCTATACTACCGTTAGCGAGGAGGCCTTGCAGAGCGTGCTGCTTCCACTCCTGCGCGCCTATCTGAGCGATCCCGATCTCCTGCGCCGCTACAACTACGGCCGCGGTCACCAGGAGCAGCCCCTGCGGGAAGAAGATCGGCAGCGCGTGGCGCGCGCCTGTGCCTGGCTCTCGCGACTCACCCGGCGTGGCTACTCTCTCTCCAGACTCCATGAGCTGGTGCAAGAGATTCCTTTTGTCGGCCCCTACGCGGCCTTCGCTCGCTACGCCGAAATGTTGCTTGCTGTAGCTCGCTCACGCTCTTGAAACTGGCTGCTGTTCCCAGGCGTGTTGTCATAGAAGCACTCCGGCGATAAGATAGAGAAGACGCGAGAGCGCTGGAGAATCTGACGATCTCATTACTCAGTAAGGCAGGAAGGAGGGTAGGATGAATAACTTTCTGAAAGGGATGCTCGTGGGCATCGGCATCGGCCTGCTCATCGCCCCGATGCGGGGTGAGGAGATGCGCCGCCTGGTCGGCGAACGCCTGGAGCAGTTGCGCGGCTATCTACCAGAAGGCGAACAGCTCAATGAGTATGTTCAACAGGTTTCGACGCGCGTTGCCCAGACCGCCGGCAACGTCAGGGAATACGCTCAGCAGGCCGCCACACGGGTGCGTGAGACAGCGGGCGAGCTGAGCAGCCTGGCGCAGAAATCAGCGGCAGAGGTCAGCGGGACCGTGCAGTCCACGATCGAGAAGCCAGGCCAGGCCTAGCAGCAGCCGGCGGCAGACGTGCAGAGGAGCGCACAGCAGTCGCCGCGCAGTCAGGCGAGGGATAGCCATATGGCTGGAGAGATCCATCCTTCGCCTGACTGTACCTCAGGCCCCTTCGCGTATACCAGCACAGCACATCTCCACCGCATTGTCTGCGCCCTCCAGCCTCACCTGTCACTGCGCAGCCGCCGCCACCCTCGGTGCATGCGGCAGACGCTCGATCTTGAGATTCATCGCCGCCAGCCGGGGCACGATATTGCCATAGCCACGCTCCAGGAAATGAATCCCTGTAATTGTCGAGGTGCCGCGCGCGATCGCCGCCGCAATCACATAGGCCAGCCCGGCCCGCAGATCAGGAATCACAATCTCCTCATCCACTGCCGTAAACGGTGTCGGTCCGATAATGATCGCACTGTGCTCATAATTCATATCCCGATAGCGGCAGGCCACACTGCCCAGACAGTGGGTCGTTAACTGCGTTCTGGCTCCCAGCCTGTTGAGGGCTTTCAGATAACCGAAGCGCTTCTCATAGACCGTCTCATGGAGGATTGAGATTCCATCGGCCTGGGTCAGCAGCACGGCAAAGGGCTGCTGCCAGTCCGTCGAGAAGCCCGGGTAGACATCCGTCTCAATGATCGCCGGACTCAAGCTACGCCGGCGGAAGAAGCGGATGCTCTCAGCCCCGACAAATTCAAACCCACCGCCGACCTGTTGATAATACGAGAGAAAGTTTCCCAGGCTGTCTGGCCGAATACCATGCACTGTCACATCGCCGTCGGAGGCACAGGCCAATGAAGCCCAGGAGGCCGCCTCAATGCGATCCCCCAGCACAGTCATGCGCGTCCCCGTCAGGCGCCTGACCCCCTCCACACGAATGTCACGGCCAGGTGAGGTAAAAATGATGGCTCCCATCGAGCGCAGCATGGTAATCAGCTCGAAAATCTCCGGCTCGATGGCCGCATTAGAGATCAACGTCCGTCCCTCGGCCAGCACGCTCAAGAAGAGGCAGGTCTCAGTCGCCCCCACGCTGGGATAGGGGAGCTGGATATGCGCCCCCCGAAGCGGCTGTACACGCTGCGCCACATAGCCCTCAGGGGTCTCCTCAACGAGGCCCCCGAAGCGCTCAATGGCCTCCAGGTGAAAATCAACCTTGCGTGCCCCGATCTGACAGCCTCCGATCACCGGCACCGAGACACGCTCAAAGCGATGCAGCAACGCTCCCAGGAGCAGAATCGGGGCGCGATTGCTACCTGACTGCGCCAGCGGCACCGTCGAGGAGTTCATCGTCGTCGCATCAATCAGCAGGGTGGTCTCATCGAGACGCTCAACACGCGCTCCGATCCCCATCAGCATCTCCGCTGTGATCTCCACATCACCGATCGGTGGCACATTGGTCAGCACCGTCGGCGTATCGCCGAGCAGAGCCGCCACCATCGCCTTGGTCGCGAAGTTTTTCGCACCCAGGCAGGTAATCTCACCAACAACGGGATACCCACCTTCAATACGATAGGCAGAGCTATTCTGGGCAGCATGCATCAATGACGATGACATAGACATGGATCTTCCTTGTTCAGTTGCTCACACATGCAGTGCAGGATCAGTCACATCCAGTATCAGCATAGCAAGGGCAGAAAGATGCGATAGCCCGCAGGTATTGTATCATCCCCACGCGGGCCATCGCATAAGAGACTCCGCCAACCTCTCCTCCACTTCCTTGGCGATGCGGTCAGCAGCCCTAGTACTTATAGAAGTGCTGGAGCGCCACCTCCTCGGGCGCCTTCTCGCGGAAGAACTCAGCCTCGGCACGTTTGACCGCCAGATAGGAACGGGTCAGCAGCGGTCCAAGCGCCTCCGTCAGGACCGCATCGCGTTCGAGTTCACCGAGGGCCTCCTCCAGCGTGGTGGGAAGGCGCCGAATGCCGCGTCGCGTCCGCTCCTCATCGCTCAAATTTCCAGGATCAACCTCAACCGGTTCGCCAGGATCAATCTGCTGCTCAATGCCATCCAGACCGGCGGCCAGCAACGCTCCCAGCGCCAGGTAGGGATTGCCGCTGTGGTCAGACGGCTTCAGCTCCAGGTTGAGCGACTCGGCCTCGCGTCCCCAGAAGGCCGAGGGGACGCGAATGGCTCCCTCACGATTGTCAAAGCCCCAGGCCCCATACGCCGAACTCCAGAAGTGCGGCAGGAGTCGACTATAAGAATTGGGACTGCCACAGGTCAGGGCCACTAGAGCATGGATATGGCGCAGCACACCGCCAATAAAATAGCGCCCAGTCTGGCTCAGGCTCCCGCGCTGCTGCGGATCATAGAAGAGATTTCGGCCAGCCTGCTCACTGCCCGGCGCACCCCAGAGGCTGAGATGAATATGCGCGCCGCTGCCTGCCTGGTCCAGAAACGGCTTGGGGGCAAAGGTGGCATAGAGGCCAAAGGAACGAGCAGTGCCGCGTACCACCTCGCGCACCAGACAGACATGGTCAGCCGCTCGCAGGACATCCGCATGGCGAATCGACAGCTCCTGCTGTGCCGGCCCCAGCTCCGTATGAAAGAGTTCAATTGAGAGACCCACAGCCTCCAGAGCGGTCAGAATCGCATCAATGACCTCGCCCTGCTCATCCAGGCCAATGCTACTATAGCAGAGGCTGCGATCAGCAGGTACAAAGCGCTCGCCTTCCGCTCGTGCCAGATAGAACTCATGCTCGATCGCCGCCTCTGCACGCATCCCATGCTCCGCCAGACGGGCGATCATGCGCTTCAGAAAGGTGCGCGGACAGGCCTCCCAGGGCTGACCATCGACACGGATCATATCGCACCACATACTGCCGCTGGCGGGTACATAGGGAAGCACGACAAACGTATCAGGATCGGGGATCAAACGAAACTCGCCGACCGGTCCCATGCCTTCGACTGACGCCAGGGTCTCAACGCCCGTAAAGGCCTGCATGGCCAGCGTCTGACCAATGCCTTCGCGCATGCGCGCAGCCAGTTTCTCAACGTGCGTGGCCTTGCCGCGAATGATGCCACCGTTATCGCAGTAGAGAAAGCGTACCAGGCGTAGATTCGCAGCGCGAGCCTGCCGCACCACGTCGGCAATATCCATGGGGACTCACCTCCTCACTCATGCTCATATTGAGGATGCAGCACATGGCTGGCTGAGGGACCAGCCATGAGAGAGATCGGCAGGGAGAGACCGAGCGCTCCAGCCCGAACTCTTCCTGCTTCAGCTCGATCTTTATGACGCCGCTCCTCAGTATACAGGAAAAGAGCCGCCGCTGTCCTCACTCCACCCGCACACTCATCACCTGCTCATGCACTCATGCGCAAAGAGCCTGAGCGACTCCAGCTCTCTGGCATCCGGCAGATAGACAATCACCTCCTGAGCACCTACTTCCTCATAGGCCGCCAGGCGCTGGCGAATGGTCTGGGGGCTGCCAACCAGCTCGCACTGGCGCAACTGCTCGGCAGATTGATTGCGGCCCATATAGGAGCGCAGCGCCTTCTCCAGCGCCTCGTCATCGGTCTTAGCAATCGAGCAATTGAAGAGAACCGTCCGCCGGATCGCGTTGTAATCACGGCCAACGACCTCGCAATGCCGCCTGAGCACTGCGAACTTCTGCGCAATACCCGCCGGGTCCAGATGGCCAACGTTGCAGGCATCCGCATACTGAGCCACCAGCTTGAGCGTCACCTGCTCGCCACCGCCTCCAATCAACAGTGGAATGTGCGGCTGCTGCACCCCGTGCGGCTGGTTAATGGCACCACGAACCTGATAAGAGCGGCCCTCAAAATAAGCCTCATCCTCGCTCCACATCTTCAGGATGATCTGCACCGCCTCACGCAACATACGCAGGCGTTCGGGCGTCTCAGGAAAACCATAGCCATAGGCGCGCCACTCGTGCTCATACCAACCAGCCCCGATACCAAAATCCAGACGGCCATGGCTGAGGACATCCACCGTGCTGGCCATCTTCGCCAGCAGCGCTGGATTGCGATAGGCACTACAGGTCACCATCTGCCCCAGACGTACACGCTGCGTATCACGCGCAAGGGCCGCTGTGCTCACCCAGCACTCGAAGGTCACCTCCTGCGTCGGCTGCGGCACCGTGTGGAAGTGATCAAAGAGCCAGATCGTATCAAAGCCCAGCGCCTCAGCCTCCTGGGCCACGCGCGTCATCGTCTCGTAGGCCTCAACCGGATCAGCAATGCCAACCAGGTCCATGCGCCAGCCCTGGGGAACCAGGACACCAAATCTCAAGGCCATTGTCTCTCCCCCTAAACAGTCTCTTGAGCCAGAGGCGGGCAGCTCTCCTCCCCGCCCACTACGCATTATATGACACGCTCAGACCATCCAGAGAGCGATCGCCAACCTCTGGCTCCCACCATCTGGCCAGTTGCTAGACCTCCCCTTGACATCCCAGATCAGCTGATCTATATTAGACAGGTACCTACACTAAACAATACAATCATTACCACTGTAGAGTACAGTCATGGATGCTTCAGGAGTCAAGCAATGACTGATCGTGATCCTGGCGTCGGCAAAGCCAGTGGCAAAGAGCGCCTGATTCAGGCCACCGAGCATCTGCTCCACAGACAGCCCTTCGACGAAGTCACCGTCGAAGAGATCATTAAGGAAGCCAGACTCTCGCGCCCGGCTTTTTACTATCACTTTGCGGGCGGCAAAGAACAACTGCGTGCAGCCCTGATCGAACGCGGCGTCATCCGCGAGACGCCGGCGCAGGATACACGGGAGGTCATCCTTGAAGCCGCTTTGCGCGCCTTCGCACGCTCAGGTATCTCCGCCACCACGATGGAGGAGATCGCCACAGAAGCAGGCGTCTCACGAGGGACGCTCTGCTGGCATTTCCACAGCAAGGAGGATCTGCTCTCGGCACTCGTGAGGCACTATAGCCCCCATCCGGTGCTGGGCCCGGCTATCGCGCGCATTGTGGAGGAGGCGGAGAGCGGCCAGATCGACGATATCACGGCGCTCCGCCGCATTGTCGCGGCCTTTTACGACACGTTCACAGCTACCCCACATAGCGATCTCATGCGTCTGGCTATGCTGGTGATCTATACGCATCCCGATGCAGCCCAGATTCTGGCCGCAATGATCAGTGAGGATCGTAAGTGCCTGGTGAGCTATGTGCGTAAGCGCCAGAAGGAAGGATACTTTCGTACGACGTTCGCGCCTGAGCTGGTTGTGCAGATCATTGCCTCCATCGTGATCATGCGAGCGGTGGCCCGCGACTTGATCGGGCATATCCCTTTCACACAGCTCTCGCGCGAGGAACTGGTCGATCAACTGGTTACGTTGCTCTTCTATGGGATGACCCACTGCGACCACCCTGAGAGAGCATCTTCGTAGAGACCCGTTCTCACCGATTGACTAGAGGAGAGGAGCTTTACTGCATGCAAGCTACCGAGCAGGCAGAAAGGAGAGGTGGCGGTCTGGCATACAAGTGGATTGTGGCGGCGGTGGTCATCATCGGGGTGTTCATGAGTATTCTGGATCAGACCATCGTCAATATCGCCATTCCCCGCCTGCAAACCACATTCGGCGCAGACATCCATACGGTGCAATGGGTACTGACCGCCTACATCCTGACTCAGGGCGTCGTCACCCCAACCGCAGCCTTCTTCGCCGACACGCTGGGAATGAAGCGCTTCTATATTCTCTCGCTGGTGGCATTCACCGCCGGCTCGGCCCTGTGCGGGCTGGCCTGGAGCCTGCCAGTGTTGATCTTCTTCCGCATCTTGCAGGGGATCGGGGGTGCCTCGCTCTTCCCGCTCTCGATGGCCCTGATCTTCAGGGAGTTTCCACCGGAGGAGCGCGGCCTGGGCATGGGGCTGTTCGGCGTTCCCGCGCTGCTGGCGCCGGCGATTGGCCCGACACTCGGCGGCTACCTGGTGACCTATGCCGGCTGGCAACTGATCTTCTACATTAATGTGCCCGTCGGCATCATGGCGGTCATTCTCTCGATCATTCTGCTGCGTGATCACCCTGTGGAGCGGCGGCCGCGCTTCGACGTGGCCGGATTCATCTTCGCCGCTGTGGGCCTGGCCTCGGTGCTCTACGCGCTCTCGGAGGCCAGTACCTATGGCTGGGGTTCCACGCTGGTGATCGGCTTCCTGGTCGGTGGCCTGGTGGCCCTGGCTATCTTTACTGTCGTCGAGCTGGTCATCGCCTCACGCGAGGGTGAGCCGCTGCTAGACCTGCGGCTCTTCAGCAATGGGCCGTTCCGGTCGAGCACCATCGCTCAGGTTTTCATCATCTTTGGCATGTTCGGAGGCCTGTTCCTGTTTCCCATCTACCTGCAGGACCTGCGTGGGCTGAGCGCCTTCCAGGCTGGCGTGGTGCTGTTGCCTCAGGCGCTGGCCTCCATGGCCAGTGTGGTGATCGGCGGTATTCTGGTCGATCGCCTCGGCGTCCGCCCCGTGATGATTCCTGGACTACTGGCCCTGGCCCTGGCGAACTGGGGACTGACCTTTCTCTCAGTCAATTCTCCTTACAGCTGGTTCCAGCTGATCCTGATTCTGCGAGGGATCGCCCTCGGCTTCACCGTTCAGCCGCTGGCGGTGGCCAGCCTCTCGGAGATCCGACCCAATAAGCTGGCTCAGGCCTCATCGATCAGCACGGTCACTCGCTCGGTCTCGAGCTCGCTGGGCATCGCGGTGCTGGCAACGTTGGTCCAGACGCAGAACCAGATCCATTTTGGCCACCTGGCTGAGCAGGTGACGGCCAGTTCCCCTCTGGGGATGCTAATCCCACGTCTTCAGGCACTCTTCATGGAGCAGGGCGCCAGTGCTCAGGCTGCCTATCATGCGGCTCTGCAACTGGTCGCGGAGTTGCTCCAGCAGCGGAGCTACGTGCTGGCCATGCAGGATGCCTTCCGTACCATGTTTCTGATCACTCTGCTGTCAGTGGTGGCGACTTTCTTCGTGCGCTCCGGCGTTCAACCCCACTGGGCACGCAACCGCTCGCAGGGTGCGGAGACCAGCAGTCAATCGGCCGCCACAATGGAAACGTTGATCATTGGCTGAGTATAGACCTGCCTGATCATAGAGATACTTCTAACCATCGCATAAGGAGAGCTGGATATATGAGACGCCTGGTACTCATTCCTGTCCTCACCGTGGTTGCACTCTTCGCGATCGCTGGTGGCATTGCTTACTGGATCTACTATAACTACACGTTCTACAGCACCGATGATGCCCAGGTGACAGCCCCGATGGTGACCATCAGCGCACCCACAACGGGCACGCTGACGACGCTCAGCGCAGCGCTGGGCACGCACGTGGCCTCTGGCCAGACGCTGGCCCAGGTCACGCCGGTCACTGCGACTACTGCCAGCGCCGTCAGCGCGCCCACGAGCACAGGGATCACCACAGCGAAACCCGCGAAAACGAGCGTTCTGCCGGTGACCAGCCCGATCAGCGGCACCGTCGTGGAGGTCTCTGCGGTCCCTGGCCAGGAGGTGACGGCTGGACTGCCGCTGCTGGAGATCTATGACCCCGGTCATGTGACGATCACGGCCTATGTTGATGAGAGCGCGATCAATAACATCCAGACCGGGCAGAGTGTCGACATCACCATCGATGCATACAAAGACACGAAGTTCACCGGTCATGTCCAGCAAATCGTTCAGGCTGCTGCCTCGGAGTTCTCGCTGCTGCCCGTCCAGGACAATGCCAGTGGTAACTTCACCAAGGTCGGCCAGCGCATTCCGGTGATCATCTCGCTGGACGGTACCTCTGGCAAGACGCTGATGCCCGGCATGAGCGCTGAGGTCACCATCCATCTGCACTAGTGTCGAGTGCATAGCATCAGAGACGGGTGTGGCACTTCCGCGGAAATGTCACGCCCGCCACAATAAAGGAGCAGATCTGTGGTTTTGCTCATATCTGGAGGGCTGCTGGCCATCGGGCTGCTGGCCATCCTGGCCTTGATCTGGCTCATCCGAGGAGCTTCGGGGGAGCAGGAGCAGGAATCTGCCAGCGGCGTCCAGCTGAGGGCGGCCACTCCGCGCGTCGAGGTGGCACCAGCAGCGGAGGTCGACGGCACAGGCGCCGTCCTCTCAGATGGCCAGATGACCTCGCTCGCCCTGATGAACCCTGAATTTCACGCCCTGGCGACCCAGCTGCGCACCCTGCACCAGCAGTCCGCTGAGCTGGAAGAGCGCCTGGATATCCTCATCCAGGTCGTCGAGCGCATCGAGCGCTCCCTCCCTCAGCAGACGCACGCTGAGCAGCCAGAGGGGACCGAGTGAGGAAGGGAGCAGGGAGCCGTCCACGGTCCGGTCAGCCATCCGCAATGGTGCGCGCCAGGATGACCATCGCTGTAAACTGGCGATAGATGTCGAGTGGATCGGCTGCGCTAATCCTGACGGTGCGCGGGGCAATCAGCTCAACCCCGCGCACTCGGCAGGCCCATTCGGCCATATCGGCCACCAGGAAGGTCACGTCCAGTTCAATCGGCTCCTTGAGTAGGGGCGGACGCATCCGCGCTCTATTCGTCACAGCACGCCTGGCGCCCTCTCGCAGCAGCTCACAGGCACGATCTGGATGCAGATGCGCGGCGGCAAAGCGTCCCAGCGAGCGTTTCACCACCACCTTTTCAGCGTCAGGCGCCACCAGCTCGGCCTCGCGCGCCGTCACCTCATCGCCGCTCACCAGAATAATCGGCACGCCATAATGGGCAGCCACCAGGGCGTTAATGCCCGATTCCCCTACGACCTCTCCATTGAGACGGACCTCCCAGATAGCTGCCGGGCTATAGGTATGCGAGAGCACAGCCTGCGCCGCCCCAACCGAGCCATGGTAGCTGACAAAGCAGATTCCGTCACAGCTGGCATCAAGACCTTCCATCATGTAGAGCGGCTTCCAGCGGCCGCTGATCAGGGTCGCCTTTCCCAGTAGATCCTGAGGATGCAGATTGCGCATCACATTGTGCGCGTCGTTCACCACAAACTCGCTGGCGCCGGCCTCCTGCGCTCCCTGGATGACAGCATTCACCTCACGGGTCAGCAAGAGACGTCCCTGCTCGTACTCAGCACGGCCTTCTATGATCTGCTCCCAGGCGACAATGCCGCTTGTGCCTTCAAAATCAGTCGAGAGAAAGATCTTCATAGTCGCTCCCTCTGCAGGTTAAGAGCGATCAGGCCAGATCGCTCCCGGTCCCTCCGCAGCGCGGCAGATCTCGATGCTGGCCTGACGGCCTGTGCGCTGGGGATACTCACGCTCGATGGCTGCCTGCAGGGCCTGCAGCGCCTCCAGACGCACCAGGTTGATCGTACAGCCGCCGAAGCCACCTCCCATCATGCGCGCCCCCAGGACCCCCGGAACCTGCGCCGCGATTTCGACGAGCGTATCCAGCTCTGCACAGCTGACCTCGTAGTCGTCGCGCAGACCGGCATGGGTCTGCCAGAGATAGGCGCCAACGGCCTCGATGGTCCCGGCCTCCAGCAGGCGCGCTACCTCCAGCACACGCTCGTTCTCGGCGATCACATAGCCTGCACGCTTCCGCAGTATGGCGGGAAGCTGATCGGCATAACGGGCGAACTGCGCAGGGGTGATATCACGGAGCGAGTGGATCTCTCCCCGGGACCTGCCTGCTTCTTCCTCCTGAGGCTGATGAGCAAGTTCACGCAGGAGCCGCACCGCCTCCTCGCACTGCTCGCGGCGCTCATTATAGGCCGAAGCGGCCAGCTCGCGCCGCACATTGGTATCCACGATGACCAGCGCCACCTGCTGCGTCTCAAAGGGAAGATAGCGGAACTCCAGCGAGCGGCAATCAAGAAGTATAGCCTTGCGGGGCTGTCCGAGACAGGAGGCTGCCTGATCCAGGATGCCACAGCGCACGCCTGACGCACGATGCTCAGCTTGCTGGCAGAGACGCGCCACCACGAGCGGGGAAAGAGTCGCTCCCGGCTCCAGACCGATTGTGAAACGGCCAGCCGAGAAGAGAGCGCAGGCGTAGGCCGTGGCAACTTCCAGCGCTGCCGAGGAACTCATTCCCCCTCCAACGGGAACATCTCCAGTTAGCACAGCGTCAAAGCCAGGCAGCGTCACCCCGGCTTTGCGCAGTTCATCCATCACTGCAAGCACATAGCGGGCCCAGGGCGGCAAGCGCCGCGCCTGCTCCTCAAAGGAGCTGGCCAGGTCGTCCAGCTTGAACTGTGCCCCCTCGCCGAACTGAACGGACCAGAGACGCACGTGCTGATCACAGCGGGGACGGCCGCCAAAAGCCACCACACGATCCACCGCCAGTGGCAGGACAAAGCCATCATTGTAATCGGTATGCTCGCCGATCAGATTGACCCGGCCGGGAGCCCAGGCTGTCGCCGGGGGCCCCTCATATTGCTCTCCGGTGCCAAAAACCTTCGGGAACGCCGCCAGTGCGGCGCGGGCAGGCGCCGGCCAGGTACCCTCATTCTGCGTCATCGGTGACCCTCGCAATCGCTCTACGCAACTCCTCAGCCTTCTGGAGCGGCGCAGAATCGTTGGTCCAGAGCTGCCAGAGCATCTCAGAGGAGGCCGCGTACTTCAACTTGCCCGGCGCTCTCCCTACAGCCAGAATCTCTACATGGAGATGGAAGCGCTCATCCGCCAACTGGTGAATCCCCAACATATAGGGCATGGGGGCCATCCGACCGGCATCGAGGGCGTTGTAGCCGCGCACAACCTGCAACAATAGAGCCGCCAGATCGTCCAGCTCGGCATCCCGCGCCAGCGCCAGGTTGGCAATGTGGCGACGCGGATAGAAATGAGTCTCGTAGGGATAGCGCACATAGGGCGGCAGAAAGACCTGCCAGCTCTCGTTGGCCGCGACCAGATAGGCACTGTCCGCAAGCTCCGTCCCCACTCGGCAGAAGGGACAGCCCCGGCCAGCCTCCATCTCCAGCACCACGGTCTCCATCTCACGCTCCAGCACGAAGGGCACCACCGAGACCCCATACGCCTGGCCATGCGGGTGATGCTGCGTCTGACCGATGCTCGCTCCACTATTTTCAAAAATCATTACCGCGGCATAACGCTGGCTGAGATCAGCATAGAGGTCGCGCCAGAGATGCGTCACCGCGGAGACCTCCTCGACAGTGAGGCTGGTAAAGGTCCGCTCGTGGTCGCGGTGATAGATCACCACATAGGCCTCGCCAACCGGAGGACGAAAGGGAGGAAAATCATTGGGATGCAGCCACACGTTCGTCTGAGGGGAGACACGCCCCTCAGCCACGTCAGCGCAGAAAGGACACTGGTCCGTTCCTTCCCGCCGATGCATGCGATGCGGCGCATTCACCAGATACTGGCGGAGCAGCGGATTCCAGATGAGCGAATCTGTTTTCTCCTGCATACGATCCTGTCTCTGTTTCCTTATCCATAGAGATGAGTGGTCCGATTGCCCATGAGCACGCAGCGGCCCTGACGGGCGAGCGCCGCCAGGGCCTCTCCCTTATCAAGGGCCATCCCGGGCTCAGCCTCACTCAGAACCCACTCATACCAGGTACGCCGATCAGTAAAGAGCGCCCAGGCAACCGGGGCGACCAGGGCGTGGGCAGCGCGCATGATAGCGATTCCGTCCTCGTAGCCCGGTTCCAGCTCGTCTACTGCACGCAGACCCGCAGCGCGCAACGCTTCGAAGGTTCGCAGGGAACGCACCTCTCCAGCCACCACCTCACAGATCAGACCGAGAACGAGGCGCTCGCCTCCAATGGCCCGCTCCTGCTGGGTCTCTGTCTCCCAGACCCCTACCACCAGGCAGCAGGGCGACGGCAGCCCTGCCAGGAATTGCACGATTTGCTGCTTTGTCCAGCCATGCCAGACAAAGCGGTCATTCTGCTGCTCCAGCAATAGTGCTGCATTGAGCAACGGGCGCCCCTGCTCCCAGAGGGGCGAATCAGCGTCCAGAACCTCTAATTCTTGAGCTAACACACACTGCACCTCGTGAGAAAATACAACCAGGTCTCATGCAGTATGATATCATCTTTCGTTCCCTCCCGGTAGAATCTCAGTGTCCACCGGCTGCCTCTCCCTGAAGCTCAAGAATGCCACTGGATTCAGGGCCAGCAGATACGGTATAATGCAAACAGTCTGAGCACACCTCTGCTGCTCAGCGGCCGAATCACTTGCAATGAAGGAAGGGAACAGACCTGTGCCCTGGTGTAAATTTTTTGTGCCCAAGATCGCCACTGCTGGCATCGGACCTGACGATCCCGAATTAAATGAACATATCGAGTACGCCAAATGCATCAAGGGACATGTTCTCCGCGATGCCAATGACTGGATTCTCTGCGAGCACCTTCCGGCCCCCAACGCCAGATGCTGGCAGGAAGGCGGAGAGACGCTCTTCTCGCTGGCCATCGGCAACGGTGCTGCCAGCACGAACGGACGAACGAATGCTGCGGACCAGTCGCAGTCGGGTCGCGCAGGCGATGCAGCGACGCCGCGTCGCTGAAGTTCGGGATCAGCAGCCTATGCCCAGACGCTCACCGCCATCATCGTCTGTATCACAACCCGCGCCCGCTCACCTGGTGCGGGTTCATCACCTCCTGCTGGACTGGTATGCCCGCGAGCAGCGCGCGCTTCCCTGGCGAGCCACCCGTGATCCCTACGCGATTCTTGTCTCCGAGATGATGCTGCAGCAAACACAGGTGGAGCGCGTCATACCCAAATATCAGCAGTTTCTGGAGGCATTTCCAACGCTGGAGGCCCTGGCCACCGCGCCGACCGCCGCCGTCATTTCAGCCTGGGTACCGCTGGGCTATAACATGCGCGCCGTGCGTCTTCAAGCTATCGCGCGGCAGGTCATTGCCGACTACCAGGGATGTATCCCAGAGCGCATTGAGGAGCTGCTTAAGCTCAAGGGCATCGGCCGCTACACCGCCGGCGCCATCGCCTGCTTCGCCTACCATCAACAGGTGGCAACCGTCGACACCAATATTCGCCGCGTCCTGCACCGTATCTTCATCGGCCTGGAGCAACCCGAGCCCCTGCTGAACGAGCAGGAGACCTTGACACTGGCTGAACAGGTCCTCCCCCCTGGTGAGGCTTACAACTGGAACCAGGCCCTGATGGACCTGGGAGCAACGACCTGTACCAGCATCCAGCCTCAGTGTGAGCGCTGCCCCCTTCAGGAGGTGTGCGCGGCCTACAAAGAGCTGAGCGCCCATAGCCTCTTCCCCTCCGGGGCTGTCCTGCGCGAGCTGCGCAAGGTTGCAGAGAAAAAGGCCCCTTACCAGACCCGTCCCTTCATGGAGAGCGACCGCTACTTTCGCGGCCGTATCGTCGATCTCTTGCGATCACTGCCGGCTGGTCAGCGCCTGACTCTGAGCGAGCTTGGTCCGCGTATCAAGCCCACCTTCTCGCAGAAAGATCTGCCCTGGCTGGAGCGCCTCGTGATAAGGCTGGCCAGAGATGGTCTGGTCGACTATGTAGAGGAGGCGGGGCTGCGCCTGCCGTGAGTGAGGATGACTATGAGCAGTCTGTGGAACTGTCCCGAGGGATGTGGGAGATTCACGTGCTCCTTGCATTGCACCGTGGTGTATGATATGTTGCGTGGGGACTGCAGCCCCGCTGTCGCCCCGCGGGGCCGTTGGCGTCATATGCTTTTTCATCGAACTACTCATGGGAGGGCACGCTCTTGCGACTACAAAGCTTTGCAGATATTGCCAGACAGCATCGACATATATTTCTCTCTCCTCATTTCGACGACGTCGTTTTCTCATGCGGCGGAACCATTGCCCTGCAAGCCAGTTGTGGCCTGCACCCTCTGGTGATCACCGTCTTTGGCGGTACGCCCCCGGCTGGCTACCGTCTGAGTCCATTTGCCCTGGAGGTTCATCAGGATATGGGCTTCGGGCAGGACGCTGGCGAAGCCGTCGAGGCCAGACGCAAGGAGGATGCTAAGGCCCTGGACTACCTGGGCGCTGACTACCTCTGGCTCGACTACGTGGATGCCATTTATCGCGGAGACCCGCCATACTATGCTCAGAGGGCGGCACTCTTCGGCGAGATCCACCCGGACGACCTGGCCATCGATCGCCAGCTCGCCGAGCACCTGGTAGCCCTCAGCGAACGGCTCCCGGACGCCGTGTGGTACGCGCCGCTTGGCGTGGGCCACCATGTCGATCACCAGATCGTCAGCTCGGCGGCCGATCGGCTGGTTCAGCGCGGAGCCAATGTGAAGTTCTATGAGGACTTCCCCTATACAACCCACCCCGACGACCTCGCCAGGCGCCTGGAAGAACTGGGGGGAACACTCGAACCCGCCTATGTAGAAATGTCAGAGCTGCTCCCCCTGCGCCAGGAGGCCGCTCTGATGTACGCCTCGCAGATCAGCGCGATCTTTGGCGATAAAGAATCGATGTACAGGTTGATGGATACCTATACACATAACATCCGCCCAGTCGAAACTGTCCGCCTGGAGCGCTACTGGACGCCGCGCTACCGTTAGGACCAGACACCGGTACTTTCCTGCAGGCAGGTGGTCGTTCCCACCTGCCTGGGCCTTTCCGTATGGTATGATGGTCATACAATAATCCAGTCTTGTTCCGTAAAAATGTGTATAATAAGAAGCTGTCAATTTCAGAGGTTCTTAGAGACAAAAGTAGTCTTTCGGGCGTGACACATAAGCGAGACAGGCAATTTGCTTCGTGACAGAGATAACTCCCAAAGTGCGAGGCTACATACCAGGAGTTACAGGATGAAGGGGATCGAAGGATTAACGCTCGGGCGCTATGAATTGCGTCGCCGCGTCGCCCAGGGAGGCATGGCCGAGGTATATGTGGCCTACGATCGGCGTGTAAGACGGCAGGTCGCTATCAAGGTGCTCTACGGGCGCGACGAATCGTTTATCCGCCGCTTCGAGCGTGAGGCGCTGGCGGTGGGCGCGCTTTCTCACGACCATATTTTGCCGCTGTACGATTTCGGGGAGCAGAGTCCCTGGTATTATCTGGTTATGCCCTACGTTGAGGGCGGCACCCTGCGGGATTACCTGCAGAAACGGAAACGTCTGACGCTGGAGGAGGCCGCCAGCTTTCTGGATCAGATTGCCTCCGCGCTGCAATATGCCCACGACCACGGCGTGCTCCATCGAGATGTCAAGCCATCGAATATTCTTCTGCGCCCCGATGGCTACGCCTATCTGGCCGATTTCGGTCTCGCCAAGGCCATCATGGGGGCCGAGTCGCTCACCAGCGACGGCACCATCGTCGGAACTCCAGAATATATGGCCCCAGAGCAATCGAACGGTGTCAACGACTACCGCAGCGATATCTACTCGCTGGGCGTCGTTCTCTTTCAGATGCTCACCGGGCGCGTGCCCTTCACGGCCGAATCGCCCGTCGCTATCTTCCTGCGCCACATTCAGACGCCTCCACCTTCGCCACGCGAATTGAACAGCGAGATCTCTCCCGCCGTCGAGGAGGTCATTTTAAAGGCGCTGGCGAAAGACCCCGCAGAGCGCTACCAGGAAGCGCAGGAACTGGCAGCCGCCTACTGGAAGGCGCTGCAGCAGGAACGCGGACGGGGACAGCTACAGATCACTCAGATGGCGGAGCAGGCTACGAACGGCGCCGACGAGGATGCCAGCACCATCGTCGCTCAGGAGGACCCCGCGCGACTCGCCGAGCAGGAGACGTTCATCGTTCCCGACGAGGAGCGTGCCATGATCCGCCCACCCGCCACCCCACAACTGTTCCCCCTGACCGATCTCCCGGAGAGCCTGGATATCGAGGAGTCCCCCCGCCAGGAGGTCGCGGAGGAGAGCACGCTCCTGGCCGCCAGCGCCACGTTGAGAAGGGTTCCGCGAGGCCGCCCGCGGCTACGCTACTCCGTCGTCGCCAGCCTGCTGCTGGTCGTGCTGCTCATGTCTCTGCTGGGAGTCTGGCGTCTGCAGCTGTTCACCAGCCACGGTCCAGCGCCAGATACGCGGACGCTGACCCCGCAGCAACTGCAGGCCACCCAGACAGCCGTAGTTCAGGCACATGTGCAGGCCACCCAGCTTGCACGCTCGCGGGCCCAGGCGACAGCCGGTGTTTCCTCCTCGCTGGGGGCTGGAAACCTGCTCTACGCCTACAGCTTGAAAGACCCTGGCGGCGGCTGGGCCAGTTCAGGCTCCCAATGTTACTTCTCGGCACAGGGCTACCACGTCCAGACGCTGGGACCTCACGAGGCGGCCTGGTGCTTTTCCAGCCAGGAACATATCTCAGATGCCATCGTCAAGGTGCAGGCCCGCCTCTTACGAGGCGACTTCTGTGGCCTGGTCTTCCGTCTCGATCCAACCACGCCCAGTTTCTACGTCTTTGAGATCACCAGCCAGGGGCAGTACCGCTTCGTCCGCGCCTCCGGCACCAATCCCCAGAACTGGCTGACGCTGATCGACTGGACGCATAGCAACGCCATCCAGACCGGCTATGGCAGCCCCAATACCCTGATTGCGCTGGCCCATGGCTCAACCTTTCGTTTCTATATCAACAATCAACTGGTCGTCACCGATTTTTCGGATTCAGCCTACTCCGCAGGCCTGATCGGGCTGCTGGTCGGAGGAGATAGCAACAACGGCAGCGACGCCGTTTTCAGTAACATCTGGGTCTTTGACTATCAGGGGTAGAGAGCGGTAGCGCCTGCGATCCCTCACAGATGGTTCTCCTGGCCGGGTGGAAGGAAAACCTTCCACCCGGTGTTACAATAGGATGAGGATGTTTCCCGTTCAGTAACCGATGGGGCCTCCAGGAGGAACATTTTTTTTATGAGTCTGGATCTGTCTGCATCAGCCGGGCACTCGTCCAATGGAAAAACTCCAGCGACTACCCACCTTGTCTATCTGGCGCTCGGCTCCAATCTGGGCGATCGGCGCGCCAATCTGGCAGCTGCGCTGCAGCGACTACGCGAGATCGTTGATATTACTCGTCTGTCTTCTGTCTATGAGACCGAGCCAGAAGGCTACGCTGATCAACCACGCTTCTTGAATATGGTTTGCGCAGGCACAACAGCACTCTCCGCAGAACACTTGCTGAACCACGCCAAAGCGATCGAATGGACACTGGGGCGCCGACCATCCTTTCGCAACGGCCCTCGTCCTATAGATATCGATATCATCTTCTATGATGACCTGCGCATTCGTCAGGAGAACCTGACGATTCCACATCCACGCATGGCGGAGCGTGCCTTCGTGCTGGTTCCCCTGGCCGAGATCGCTCCTGATGCCATCGATCCTATCAGCGGCCGCCGGGTTGCAGAGCTGCGCGACCTGGTTCCCCAGCAGGGTATCCGCAAAGTGGCGGAAAGCCTGCGTGTCCCTCTCGAGCACGATATTCAGAGTGGCAAACCAGCGGTACACGTTCGTCTGGGCCGCGTTGGTGTCACCGGGCTGCACAAGGCCATCCTGATCGGCGATGAGCAGCAACAGCAGTGGTTCAACGTCTCCTTTGATCTCTACGCCGACCTGGACGCCGTGCAGGCTGGTGTACATATGTCGCGCTTCAGTGAGGCGCTCGAAGAGGTCATGGAGGAGACGGGCACCACCATCTGGCCACGTGTCGAGGTGCTGGCCGAGCATATTGCGCGCGGCATTCTGGCCCGCCAGCAGGTCGCGCGCGCGGAAGCTCACCTGCGCACTGCCTATCCCCTGCAGAAATGGACTCCGGTCTCGGGCCGTCCGACGCAGGAGGTCTATGGTCTGCTGGCACAGGCGGTGGCTACCCCACGCGGCACACGGAGGATCGTCGGCGTGGAGGTCGAGGGCATGGTGGCCTGTCCCTGCGCCCAGGATATGGTCCACTCGTTCGCACGTGTTCGCCTGCGTGAAGAGGGCTTCCCTGAAGATGTGATCGAGAAGATGCTTGATGTCACGCCCCTGGCAACGCATAACCAGCGTGGACGCGCACTCCTGTTGATCGGCACAGATACACAGATCGATGCCAATGACCTGATAGAGATCGCCGAGAACGCTATGAGTTCCGAAAACTATGCGCTGCTCAAGCGACCGGATGAACTCTATGTGGTGAATAAGGCACACGCTAACCCTCGCTTTGTCGAGGATGTGGTGAGAGAGATTCTGCGTGCTGTGGTCGAGCGCTACACAGAGCTGCCTGACGATACCTTCGTCTGGGCCAGCCAGCGCAATGAAGAGACCATTCATAAGTACGATGTAGAGGCCGAGGGCTGGGGAACCCTGGCCGAACTGCGTAGCGAGATCCTCCAGAACACCAGGGTCGAGCATCACACTACCCGCGAGGAGTGGCTGCACGCGCTCGGATAACTCGCAGCCCCGTCCTCAGCAATGAACTCGCAACCTGCAGGCTGGCTCCATCCCCCTGCAGGTTGATTTTTCTTCACTCCCCGGACACAGCCCTTAACAATTCTTGTCAGTCGTGCTATAATGCCGTTACAATGGAGCACATGGAAGCAGATCAGTCCCTTGTGGTCTTTTCCCACCTCGCCCCTGGTAGCAAGGTGGCAGTTTCTCAGGAGTCACTGTGGAGGGAGTTCTTCTGAATTCTGGTCAACTAGCGAGGACTGCGGTTGATGTGGCATCTGATAAGAAGGCTTCAGATGTCATCTTGCTCGATCTTCAGGGTCTGAGTTCGATTGCCGACTACTTCGTTATCTGCAGCGGCAGTAACGAACGCCAGATCCAGGCCATTGCTGATGCTCTTGAAGAGGTGCTAGAACAACAGGGAGCCAGCGTGCTTCATCACGAGGGTGACGCTGCCACCGGCTGGATCTTGCTGGATTTCGGCGCTGTTATCGTTCACATCTTCGGGCCGAGAGAGCGGGAATACTACCGGCTTGAGCGTCTCTGGAGTGAGGCCAAGACGGTCGTCTACCTGCAATAGCAGAGTCTATTACGACAGAAAAAGGTGGTCAATGATGACGTTTCTCCGTAACCGCATGTTTCTCGAAGGGGTGGCTTTTGGGGGCATCTGTGGCTTCATCGTCGGTTCGATTATTGCCTTCACGCTCGGTGAGAGCAGCATCGAAGCGATTCGCAAAGTGCTCAACCGGCGGCGCAGAGTGCCTCTGGAGTACCTGTATCAATAACTGCTCGCGACAGGCCTGTACTGAGA
Source organism: Ktedonobacteraceae bacterium (assembly GCA_042408965.1). Lineage (GTDB taxonomy): Bacteria > Chloroflexota > Ktedonobacteria > Ktedonobacterales > Ktedonobacteraceae > Thermogemmatispora. The sequence continues at coordinate 8,024 of JBHOQN010000066.1, read as the reverse complement.
CTAAGGGGAGGTACGTGTGCGGTACACGGTGGTGCTACTTACTCTGATACTGTTCGTCGGGCTTTTTTTTTCGGTCCCGGGGGGTCGGCACGGTGAGGCGACTGCAGCACATGGCTGCGCTCCCCGGAATCCTCCCGCCGTTGCTGGCGCCCTACCCCCGCCCTCTTCGGCGCACGAGGTCTTGCTGAATGAGGTACTCACCTTTCCTCAGAGTGCCTGGAATTGTGCCAGTGAGGGCGCTCCCGTCAGCTTACGCGATGCCTGGGTCGAACTCTATAACCCCCAGAATCGCCCGTTCGATCTTTACGCTGTCCATGCCAGCCTGGATACGGGTCCGCAGACAACTCCCTTCTTCCTGCCTCTCGGCTCGGCTATCCCCGCACACGGGTTCCTGGTGCTCTTTCCTGAAGATGGGGAGGTGAGCAGCACGGCGTTTTTCCCGCAGGGCGCCTGTACCGTGCGCCTCCTCTTCAATGGAACGGCCGTCATCGACCAGGTCACGATCCCTCAACTTGGCGCTGACCAATCTTTTGCCCGCACTATCGATGGCGGACCACAGTGGCAATCGACTACTGCCCCGACGATCGCTGCCAGTAATGGCGCTCTCCTGCAGAGCACACCTGCAGCCACAGGAGCCACCACACCTCCTGCACAGGGAGAGCACCACCGCTCCACAGGCCAGCCACCAGACAAACAGCCAGCGCCACCTTCGGGAACGCAGCCGGTCTGGCAGGGCCTGCATTTTCCGGCTGGTAGCTCCCCCACGCCGATCTCAAGCGTCAGCACGGCCCAGCCCGCCTCTGTGCCGCCTCCCCCACCCGCTGCGACCAGCAGTATTGACACGCTCCGCCTGCTCCTTTCAGGAGGGCTGGTCCTGGCCCTCCTGGGCTTGCTCTTCTGGGGCTGGCGGCTCTTCAAGCCCCCTCATCACTAACTGAGCAGGAACTCTCTTCAGATCACGCGCTCCTGTCATCTTTCGGAGGCAGCCCTGAGCATGGTATCATGTTCTATCATCGACGAGCGATTGTTGGCGCTGCCGAGCAGGCAGCTATGGCTGTGAAGCACTGAATAGCACTGGAAGGGCTCCCATGAGTATCACAGAACTGCCTCTGACCAACGCACCCGCGACTGCATTCGCGCGTCTCACCGAGGAGCGCAAAGCCCAGGTCGTGCGCGAGTTGAGCGCGCTACTGGGTCCACGCTATGTTCTCCACCATCCCTATGACCTCATGCTCTACGAATACGACGCCTCGATCGATCGCAGTCAGCCGGATATTGTGGTTCTGCCCTCCAGTACCGAAGAAGTCGTCGGTATTGTGAAGATCGCAGTTCGCCACAATGTACCGCTGGTGCCACGTGGCGCGGGCACCGGGCTGAGCGGCGGAGCTATTCCGATCTATGGGGGGATCGTCATCGCCTTCAGCCGCATGAACCGTATTCTGGAGGTCGACTACGAAAACCTGCGCGCCGTGGTGCAGCCAGGGCTGGTCAATCTGCATCTGAGCAACGCTCTGAATCCAGCGGGCTTCTACTATGTCCCCGATCCCAGCAGTCAGCGCTCATGCACGATCGGGGGCAACGTTGGAGAGAACGCTGGTGGCCCCCATACGCTGATCTATGGTGTCACGACCAACCACGTGCTAGGTCTGGAGGTTGTCACCGCCGACGGCGAGGTGATTGAGGTGGGAGGCTGGACCCCCGATCGGCCTGGCTATGACCTGACGGGGCTGATCACTGGCTCAGAGGGCACCCTCTGTATCGTGACGAGCATCATCACACGCATCGTTCATCTTCCAGAAGAGGTGAAGACCCTGCTCGCCGTCTTCGACAGCCTGGACGATGCCTCGAATACTGTCTCGGAGATTATCGCCAGTGGCCTCATTCCGGCAGCAATCGAGATGATGGACCAGATGATCCTGCAGGCCGTCGAGGCTGATATGCATGCAGGCTACCCTCTGGATGCCGCTGCTGTTCTGCTGCTGGAGGCCGAGGGCCTGCGCGAGGAGGTCCAGGAGCAGGTTGAGCGTATTCTGACCATCTGCAAGCAGCATCGTGCACGTTCTGTGCGTATCGCGACTGATGAGGCGGAAAGGCAGTTGCTCTGGGCCGGTCGGAAGAATGCTTTTGGGGCCGTGGGACGCATCAGCCCGGAATTCTACGTTCAGGATGGGGTCGTCCCTCGTACTCGCCTGCCGTACGTACTGCGCCGTGTCAGTGAGATCTGCAGTCACTATGGTCTGCGCGTAGGCAATGTCTTTCACGCCGGTGACGGTAACCTGCACCCTCTCATCCTCTTTGATTCGCAGATACCCGGCGAGGTCGAGCGTGTCCGTCAGGCAGGCCACGAGATTCTGGCTGTCTGCGCTGAGGTTGGCGGCTCAATCACGGGAGAGCACGGCGTAGGTATTGAGAAGCAGGAGGAGATGGCGCTGATCTTCAGCGAGACGGATCTGCGGGTGATGCAGCAGGTGCGTGACGCCTGGAATCCTCGCCAGTTGCTTAACCCTGGCAAGTTGTTTCCGCGCCCTGGCCGCTGTGCTGAAATAAAACAGCTCTGATAGCCCGACGATACCGATGCCCTTCAGTGGGTTGGTGCGGCCGGCGCCGCTGGTCGCTCATGGACCAGCCTTGAGGAACGGTCCTGACCGGTGGCACCTCGCTTAGCTGAGCTGCCGAGCTTCGCAACTAGTTATCCGGCTCTTCAGAGGAGATCGCTCCTTCTTCCAGCTGGGCGTCGCCAGACGTGAGGAGGGAGCGATAGAGTATCTTCATATGCTCAAGAATCAACGAGGTATGATGGACTGCCTGCTGTAAGCAGGAACGGATCGTTAAGGGCGCTCTCGCTGCAGGTGCTGCCAGGGCGAAAGAAAAGGTGGCCATCTGATCGAGGTCTCCATCCGGTAGCTCATCGAGGATCTCATGGACTTCTCTCAACCAGCGCTGATAGCGCGCCACCAGCGCCGGTAGCGTTCCCGTTGCGCAGAACTCAGCAAGGCTGCGATAGGGAAGCAGCTTTCTGCCCACCTGGCCGACAATCCAGAATTCTCCCACCTCCACCAGATAGGTCGCCAGCACGAAGAGAGAGTAACTCTCAGAGGTTGGGAATGGATGGTCCAGAAGCGTTGCTGGCACGTGCTGGAGCAAATAGAGTACTTCCTGCACAATACGCTCAAATTCTCTGGAAAATTGCCTGGCTTCGTTCATCATAGGATACATTATAAACGTTTTCTGTTTTACCGGCTACAGGGGAGGATCGCACATGAATCAGCATATGATGATAGCCAGCATTCCGGGACCGGTTGAAGTGCTGGCTCGCTGCTCTGCTCTAGTCTACACGATCAGGAAAGACGTGGCAGATACATAGAACGCTTGCTTTTGCTTCTGCACCGACGAACCATAGACCGGAAGTGCTACCTGTTCCGCTGGCGTGGACACTGGCGATTGTACCCCAACAAGCATACCTGAAATGACAAGCCTTGAAAAGGGCGCCCGATTCTACACAGGCTCATCCTATCCCGAAGGATAGAAGCCAGGATGTGCTATAATATCCGCGACAGTAGGCTGCATGGCCCGAAAGTCCTTGCGTACAGGCAGCCCTACTGGCTGGTTTTTCATGTGGAGGAACAGAGCCTGATGGGTGAGTTTGAGGAATATATCGCGACACTTCGGGAGCATGCACCAGGGGCGGCGGTGCTGACCGACGCCGATGTCCTCCTGCAATATACGCTGGACGGTGTGCAGCCGCGAGCTGTGATTATTCCGGCGACCGTTGAAGAAACTGCACGGGCGGTAGCCCTGGCCAGGCACTACCGCCTCACGCTTCTGCCTCGTGGAGGGGGGACACATCGCGGCCTGGGAGGCATTGCAGAGCGCATCGATCTGGTCATTGAACTGACACAGCTCACGCGCTTGCTGGAGCATGAGGCCGCGGATCTCACCTGTCACACGGAGGCAGGGATCACGCTGGCAGCCCTGCAGAGCAAGCTCGCTAGCAGAGGACAGCGTCTGGCCCTTGACCCTCCTCATGCGGAGCAGGCCACCATCGGCGGTATTCTGGCGACGAATGCCAGTGGCCCCAGGCGTCTGCGCTATGGCAGTGCTCGCGATCTGGTCATCGGGTTGCGTACGATTCAGGCCAGTGGAGAGATCGCGCGCAGCGGCGGACGGGTGGTGAAAAACGTGGCAGGTTACGATCTGAACAAGCTGTATATTGGCTCTCTGGGAACGCTGGGCATCATTGTCGAGGCGCACTTTAAGCTCCATCCCCTTCCTGCTGCTGAGCGCACGCTCTTGCTGATGTTTCCTGCGGTCACTGACGCCATGCAGATGGTCGTTACTGCGCTGGGATCGCTCCTCACTCCCAGTGCTATTGAGCTGCTCAACCCGGGCGCGGCGCATGCCATCAGCGCCGCTTCAGGCCTCTCTCTGCCGGCCAACGGGTACACGCTGGCGTTCAATTTTGAAGGGAGCGTCAGTGCTGTCCATCGTCAGCTCGATGAGACGCGCCTGCTGGCGCGCAAATATGGGGCGCTCATGGCCGATGATCTGGAGGACGAGGCACAGCATCTCTTCTGGGAGGCGGTACGAGCCCAGACCAGTGGGCAGCTTACCTGTAAGGCGACAATGCTGGTGACGCGCATCGCGGCCTATATGCAAACCCTGGAGCAGGTCTGTCGGCGCTATGATCTCGAGGCGGCAACCGTGGCTCATGCCGGAAATGGCATTGTGTATCTCGAGCTGCGCCCCCTCAATGCGACAGCCCGGCAGGTGAGGGCAATCACAGAGTTGCGCCAGCAGGCGCAGGAGGGCAAGGGTAGTCTGGTGGTTGAACGCTGTCCGCTCGATCTGAAGCGTCTCATCGATGTGTGGGGGCCAGCAGGCTCTGATTTCCCGCTGATGCGGCGTCTCAAGCAGCAGTTCGACCCTGAGGGCATCTTCGCCAGAGGACGCTTTGTGGGGGGGTTGTAAGAAAGCTGTGAGTCAGCATGAAGGCCTGATCCTGACGGCCCATCCTGAGTTTATTGAAGCAGCCCTGGAGGAAGTGCAAGGGCTGAGCGAGCTGTGTGCGCCTGTCGAGCAACTGGCTCCCGGCATGGTCCTCTGTCCTGCTTCGTCAGCCAGAAGTGCCATGCGCCTGGTAGTTGCCGGGGCACCTATGTTTGTGAGGCATCTTGCTCCGGTACAGGCCACAGTGCCCTTGAGTGGCACAGAACAGGACATCGGGGAGCTTGCCATCGCCCTGGCTGTTCTGCCAGCCTTCTCCTTGCTTGACCAAGGGCAACGCTTCGCTGTACAGGCGCGTCTCCTTCCGAGAGAGGGTACACAGCGCGCTCGGGCTTACAGCAGCGGTATCCTCAATCAACGGCTGGCTGCAGTAATCAGCGAGGAGACCGGTGCGGTGGAGTCGATCAAGAAGCCGCGGGTCGTCGTCTCCGTACTTGCAGGTACCGCGAAAGGCTATGTGGGCATCTCGCTGGTTGAGGAGAACCTGAGTGCCTGGCCAGGAGGCGAGCGTCACTTTGCGCATACGTCTGAGCAGATCAGCCGTGCTGAGTTCAAGCTGCTCGAAGCGCTGGAGGTCTTCGACCTCGCGCTACCTGAAGGTGGCAGTGCGCTTGATCTGGGAGCAGCCCCCGGTGGCTGGACACGTATCTTGCTTGAGGCAGGCATGCAGGTGGTCGCTGTCGATCCCGGGCAGCTCGCGCCCGTTCTCCAGAGGCATCCGCGTCTCGAGTATCAGCGCAGCTATGCTGAGGCTTACCTTGCCAGTGCCCAGAAGCAGGCCAGGCGTTTTGATGTGATTACCAATGACATGCGCATGGATGCTCGAGATGCTGCACGCTTGCTAGCCGAGGCGCGTCGGCTCCTGGAGCGGGATGGCATTGTGCTGAGTGTGCTGAAACTGCCACATGTAACGTCGTATCTACAGCCACTGCCCGCGCTGCGCGAGGCGCTGGAGATTCTGAGAGGGGCCTATGGGATCGTCCGGGCACGCCAGCTCTTTCACAACCGCCAGGAGGTGACCATCGTCGCCGCGCGCCCGCTGCCGATGCGTGGGCAGACGAGGGAGAGAACGGTACAACAAGAGACCCTGCCTCTGAAGGGTAGATAGGCCCGCCAGTACGATACACGGGAGGTAGCTATGCCCACCAGACCTATTTCGCAGAACACCGCCCATTCAGTGATGCCCCCCGCTCAAGGTCCGCTGCGCCGTCATACCCATACCTATGACCTGATGCGCCAGTGTATTCACTGTGGCTTCTGTCTGCCCACCTGTCCCACCTATGCCGTGCTCGGAGTAGAGATGGACTCGCCGCGTGGGCGTATCTACCAGATGCAGGCCGTAGCCGAAGGGCGCATCGCCATTACGCCGGACTTTGTAGAGCACATGTACTGCTGCCTGGGTTGCCGCGCCTGCGAGACAGCCTGCCCATCGGGCGTTCAGTTCGGGAAGCTGATCGAGGCGGCGCGCGAGCAGATTCAGCTGGAGGTCGAGCGCCGCCCTGAGTGGCTGGCTTACGGCAATGGTCTTAGCGTGCACAGAGAGAGCGCCTCTCTGGAACCCCTGAGCGCCAGGCTCTTACGCCGTCTCTTCTTCGATCTCATGCTCCCTTCCCGCCTGGTCACTACCCTCTTTTTTGCGGCCTTGAAACTCTATCAGCGCAGCGGCCAGCAGGCCGTGGTCCACCGCACTGGCCTGCTGGATCTCTTGAACAGCCTCCCTACTCCCTTCAGAGGGCAGTTGAAAACGCCCGAAGCGCTCATGGCTTCAGCGCGTGGCGAACTGTTCCCGCCCGCCCTTCCAGAGATCACACCCGCCCTGGGGCCTCGGCGCTATCGTGTTGGCTTCATCAGTGGCTGCATTATGGACCAGACCTTTCGCGATATCAATGAGGCTACCATCCGTGTGCTGACGGCCAACGGCTGCGAAGTCATCACACCTCCGCAGCAGCAATGTTGTGGAGCGCTGCACGTGCATGCTGGGGAGACACGGCGGGGACGTGAGCTGGCGCGGCATAACATCGATGTGTTTGACGCCTATCACTGCGATGCCATTATTATCAACTCAGCCGGATGCGGCTCGAACCTCAAGGAATATGGCCACCTTCTGGCTGACGATCCTCTCTATGCAGAGAGAGCAGCGGCTTTCAGCGCCAGGGTGAAAGATATCAGTGAGTTTCTGATGGGCATCGATCTCAATCAGAAGATGGGGGCCGTTCCGCGGACAGTCGCCTATCACGATGCCTGTCATCTGCTTCACGGTCAGAAGATCAAACAACAGCCACGCCAGCTGCTCAAGAGTATTCCAGGGTTGAGGCTGGTTGAACTGAAAGAGGCGGACTGGTGCTGTGGCAGTGCTGGCATCTACAACATCACCAACCAGGAGCTGGCCCGCAAGCTGTTGGAGAGGAAGATGAATAATATCGCAGCGACAGGAGCAGAGGCTATCGCTGCCGGTAATCCTGGCTGTATGATGCAAATTGCCCTGGGTATACGTGAGCGGGGGCTGAAGATGGAGGTCGTTCATCCCGTGGAGCTGCTGGATCAAGCCTATCGGGCGGGTGGCCTCTATGAGATCAGACCACGAGCAGCTATGAAGCGAGACCAGCGAGGTCTGTGGCCCACTGTCTTGCTCGCGCTTGGCCTGGGAGCGCTCATCGGTTTTATCCTGGCTCGGCGATCGCGCCGCACCTGAGAGCCTCAACGCGCATCTCCCCTGACGCGAAACGAGCTATCAGTGATAAACAGAGGCAGCCTCCAGACTGGAAGCTGCCTCTGCGCACTTGAAGATCAAGAACAATCTGTAAACAGATTCACTGGAGAGACTCTTACCTCAATTTTGCTGAGAGATGTCGCAGACAGAGAGCAAAGTCTGCATAGCATGCTCGAAGAAATCAGGGAAGGCACAAGCCGCTCGGTCATTAGGGCCGGTCAGCTGCACCTGTTACCAGGTGTCCACCTCCGGTCTATCTACCAGGTCATCTACCTGGGACCTTCGCTGCGTGTCACCACGCAGGGGAAGC